>JACCQN010000023.1 GCA_015709215.1 Bacteroidales bacterium | reverse complement strand
AACGACAGTTGCCAATGAACAATTAATTGTGTGCATGGGTTCGCAAAAACTGAAAATACAATGAAGGAAAACAAAAAACCCCCGAAAAATTCCGGGGGCATCACGACTAGAACCGAAAATTATTGGTTGAGCATAACAGGCATGATCAACATTAATATATCTTCTTCCTTATTTTCATTTTCTACCGGAATCAAAATTCCAGCTCTGTTAGGTGCTGACATTTCTAGCTGCACATTGTCGGTATCCATATTATTGAGCATCTCCTGAAAAAACCTGGAATTAAACCCTATTTCCATATCATCACCTTCGTAGCTGCAACTCAGTCGTTCGCGGGCTTCATTATAATAATCAAGATCCTCAGCCGAAAGTATAAGTTCCTGACCTGTAATCTTGAAACGCACCTGGTGTGTAGCTTTATTAGAAAAAATTGCAACCCTGCGAATCGAATTGAGCAACGAAAGACGATCGATATTAAGCTTATTAGGATTTGTAGTGGGAATTACAGCTTCATAATTAGGATATTTTCCTTCTATTAACCGACAAACCAATTTCACATTATCAAAACTAAACATAGCATTTTTTTGATTGAATGCTAAGGTTACATCGCCTTCACTTTTAGAAAACAGCAGGTTTTTGAGCTGATTGATAGGCTTTTTGGGAAGTATAAAAGCAGCATTTTGTTCTGTCTTCACATCCAGCCTTCTGTAACGAACCAATTTATGTGCATCGGTTGCTACAAAAGTAAGGTAATCCTCAGAAAGTTCTATCAGCACGCCCGACATTACGGGTCGCAGTTCATCATTTCCGGTAGCAAAAATTGTCTTTTCAAAACCATTGGCCAAGATTTCGGCTGATAAATCCATTACAGTGGGATCTTCCAGCACAGGAGTTTGAGGGAATTCATCACTTTTATGACCCGATAATTTATAATGACCTTCGCCGGCGATAAGCTCTACCATCAAATTTTCGGGCTTTACGTTAATGGTTACAGGAATGTCTGGAAAAGTTTTCATGATTTCTAATAACAAACGTGCAGGAATCGTAACTTCTCCCGTACCCTCTTGCATATCAGGCTTTAAACTAATCATCATAGTGGTCTCAAGGTCAGAAGCTGTAATACGCAACTCGCCTTCAGTAAGGCTAAACAGAAAATCATCAAGAATGGGAAGAGTGTTATTTGATCCTATTACTCCACCGAGTGCCTGAATACTTTTCAATAAGTTTAAGCTGGAAATTATAAATTTCATATTGTCGATAGTTTTTAAAGTGTAAAAATAAGAAATTTGATAGCGTTGTTAATGCTTATCCAAAAACATTTACCAACAAATTATTAATTTTCTTTGCTTGATTTGTTTAGCGTAAATTTTGGCTCCGTTCCATTTAGTAATCGTTTGATGTTTTTTCGATGCGTTAATGGTAAAAACAAGGCTACTGCTACTGCCAGTATCATAAACACGATATTATCCGGGGGAAAAAGAAAAATTACAAAAAACGGAAAAGCAACACCTGCAGAAATACTGGAAAGGGAAACATACTTACTTATTAACAATACAATAATAAAAGTAATCAAGGAAAGAAGTGTAGCCCACGGATATAAGCCCAGGCCTATTCCTAGTAATGTTGCTACGCCTTTGCCACCACGAAATCCGGCAAATAACGGCAAAGTATGTCCTAAAACTGCAGCTACAGCAACCAATAATTGTAGCAAGGGAGTAATCTCGGTTCCGCCAACGAATCTGTTTAAGGGTTCTATGAGCAAAACTGCTGCTAAGCCTTTTAAAACGTCGATCAATAATACCGGAATACCAGCTGTAAGGCCTAAAACGCGAATGGTATTAGTGGCGCCTGCGTTACCTGATCCTTCGAGACGTACATCTTTTCCGTAAAATATCTTTCCGACCCATACAGCTGTAGGAATCGATCCTAGTAAATATCCGACAATTATCGGTAAAACATTGCTAATAAGTATCTCGGTATTCATAATTAATTTATTTGGTAACGTCTTACAAAATCAACAACACTTCTTTTAGAGGCTATTACAAATTCATAAACAAAATCTGAGTCAGGATCTTCAAAGACGCGTTTTTCAAGTTTCAACTCAAACAATCTGTCGTTAAACTCTTGCGAAGAAGAAATCGCTTGCAGGATACCATTCTCATAATGAAAATAATACCATTCCGATTGACTGGGTTGCATATAAATGGTAACTCCATCACCTGCCCTGCCCTTTTCAAATACTACTATGCCATTCAAACTTTTATTCACCTGATTTCTCAATACATTCGCCAAGCGTAGTTCCCCATGTGAAATGAAAGCGCTCCGAGCCTTGTCCCAACTCATACTCAAGCTGTTAAAAACCAGACTTTTCTGATAAACATCAGGTATCCTCCGAGGTGAGCCGTAGAGGCTTAATTCTGATTGTACTCTTCTCAACTCATCTGTTCCGGAAAGCAATCCAAGCGTGTACAAATAATTACCTTGGCTAAGCAAAGCCCCTGTTTTTGCAGATCTATTAATGCTGTCCGACATCATCTGCAGGAGCTTTTCGTCGAACATGAAATCAAAGATTACGGTTACATTGATGTTCGAGCTGTCAGGAATCATCAGATAATCATAATTTCCAACAACTTTTAAATCAACAAGAGGCAAATCCAAACCAAGATCCAATTCTCCTTTACCTTTTATCAAGCAGCGATTTACAGCAAGGTCAAGTGTTGAGGAATTACCGTTTGTCGATGCTGATTCAAGCCTGTAGGCATTGCTCGTCCGGTCGAAGCGAAGCGTACCAGAAACAGTATTCACACTGTAAACGGTGCTTGATCTTTTGTTGTTTAAAAATGCTCCATAATATTGACGATCCAAAGGATCAAAATAAAAACCAGCGTGAAGCCTCTGTCCAGATTCGTCTAGTAATAAGGTATCAAGCGGAATGCTAATATCGCGCGGATCTATGGTCGAATTAAATCTTACCCATGGTATATCTTGCTGATTGCAAGCATATTCAACTTGAAAAACACCTTCAAAATTAAGTAAAGATTGGTTGGCTTTCAATAAGGCTTTTCCGGCATATTTATAATTTGGGCTCAACTTGAATTGTTGTTCCTTTTCGATATATCCAGAAGCTGTAGTTATCCCATTTTCATCCGGAAAAATTGCAGAAAACAAAATAGGGAATGTATTTTCTTCATAATCAACATATTGATACTCTCCTGAAGCTTCAAATTGTTTACGGCCAAAGATGGTTACTGTTGAATTTGAAAAATGATGTTGTCGGTTGGCAGTATCCGCTATGATATAGGCATTTTTTAAAGTTTCCATTCGGGCTCCTTCGTGAATACGTACCTTTCCGTCAATTGGAAAAACCGCCGCATCAGCCGTTTTAATAATTCTTACATCATTAGCTTCTATTGCGTAGGTTTTAATGTTGTAGCTGGCCTGTAAGCTAAAAAAGGACAGTGAATCCTGATCAGGATGAACAGAAATAAACTCAGAACCAATCAATTTCAGATCAATCAGTTGATTAAAGGAAAGTGAATCAAAATCGATTTGTTTTTCATAAACTGTATTTTCCAAATTTATTTTGTCTTCATCCATCAGCCATTTGGCCTCAACCAGCGTAGAAATATAATTATTAAAAGGAAAGGACAGTGAACTACCTCCATTACTTCGATCAAACAAAGCTTCTCTCTTGGCGAAATCAACTACCGAATTGTATTTCAGCGCCACAAAGGCGGGTTCTCCACTTAAGGCTGTTAGCAGTGTAAAATCAGAAGTATCTGCTGCAAAAGCCTGCTGATCAAAATCAAAATAATTAGATTTCATAAAGGCCTGTCCAAATGAAAGCTCACCTTCAGCCTTTAAATCAGTTGGATCAAGCCTTGCTATTCCCTTGAAAATCGCATTATTATAGAAAATCAAAGGGTTGTAGAGTGTTTCTAAAATCACCTGATTTGTATCTGTCAACCAGGAAAAATGAATGGAGTCGGCTTGAGCCTGAGGGAAGGAATAGGGCAAATCCTGCCCTGCCATTGAAAACTTTTGTGCAAGTGCTCTAACCTCATCAGGGAAGAACACAAAAGTATCCGCCCGAGTTTCAGAAGGTCCATATTCCAATGCCCCGCTGCCCCAAAAACCCTGGTTACTTAAAAACAAACTATCGGCAAATAGTGCCTTTTCGGCATACATTGGCTTGGGATTTTCAAATTGATGCCTGAATCCTAAAGAATAATCCTGCAAAACGATAAGTGGTTCCTGAATAGCCGGAAAAATCCCGGCTGAGTTTAAATAGCCTCCAAAACGCAGGTTATCAGTGCTAAAATCATCCAGACTATCAATTTCAAAAGGATCAACAACGTAATAAAAATCTTCTTTTAGCAAGCGATTTTCATTTATCGAAGGCTTTTGAAAATACACATAAGACTCGTTTTTACTTTCGAAAACAGGATATTGCGGGGATAATTTATTACCGGATTTGTTATCAGCCTGGTCAATATAGAGTGTTCCTGACATATCGGCAATAACATTTCTAACTCTGGTATAATCGCGGCTTCCATCTGCTCGTTGTGGTTGATCAAAAAGCGGAACAAAAAAAGATAAGGAATCAACCTGGGTTAAATTAAGTTTAAACTGATTGTAATCAAAACTGGATTCCCTGGTGTAAAATTCAAATAAACCTGCACCAACAAATCCGGAAAATGTAAAATCCCTGTTTTTTCTGATAGCAATCTGCTTTTCGTTAGGCACAATACGAACATGTTGTGCGCTGCTCAATATAATTTCATCAACGCCGAAAACATTCAAAATCAGACTGTCAAGATTCATCACGATATTTGGTTTCAAGGAGGAAGTAGTGCTGTTAATCTGAATCACATCATAGTCTTTATCACCACTTCTGGCACTTAAAGTGCTGAAAAAACGATCTTTAACAATAGCTATTCTCTGATCTGGGTCATAAACCAAATATCCTTCAGCTGCCAATCTCAAAATCTGGGTAAGTGCCTGTTCCTCAGGTTTTTTTATAAATTCTGCATACCAGCGCAACATTATCTCATTTTCTTTGTCATATGCTTTAAGATAGTTTTCAATTGAAAACATAGGATGTTGATTATCGATTAGTCGCAAGCGATCAAAATCAGCATAAGAAAAATAATTCATGGATTGCAGATAGCCTGAGTTTTCTGAACGCATGCCTTCTAATTGTCTGAAATGAATTTCGGGCTTATCAACAGACCA
This sequence comes from Bacteroidales bacterium, assembly GCA_015709215.1. Taxonomy (GTDB): domain Bacteria; phylum Bacteroidota; class Bacteroidia; order Bacteroidales; family F082; genus UBA5536. Next base: position 47,644 of record JACCQN010000023.1, on the reverse strand, counting down.
GTAAAGTGCCTCGAAATAAAGGTCTAGCATGTGATAAGAGTCGAAAAAAGGGCTATCGGCCAATCCAGTTTCCGTTCTGAACAGAATTATCTGGCGTAGATTATTATCATAACGCATATTGGCATTCGGATGAAAAATAGAATCGCTTTCCATCGGAATCATCATCGTTACATTATTCGAAATAATTCTGTCGTCCGACAAAACAAACTCGGAAGACTGCAAAGTGGCTCGTAATTTTTCGTCTTGAAAAAACAAAAATTTAGCTTTTGTTTTACCATTTCCAACCGCTTTTATTGTTGCACCTTCCATTGAAAATCCACCCCGATAGGTAATATCTTTGTAAATATCCTTTAACTCATAATCCTTAAAATAGGCTTTAAAACGCGGGTAAGATGTACGGCTTCCGGGCGGGCTGCTAGATACCTTATCTTCAAATCGGCCAAGCATCCGGAAATCAAAATACTTCTTATACGAGAATGTAACGGAATCAGCACTGTATTCAGATTGGCTCAGGTCGATAGTGTAGTCTTTCAAAGTTAGCTGCACTTCTTCACTCAGATCGAAACGCCACCAGTCAATTTGTCCTCCGCTTCCCTCCCATTGATTTGTGATAGCAGAATAAATCCCTGAAGTATTCCTTATCAGCGAGCTATCGCGACGCGTGGCGCAAACAAGATCAGTCTTTAAAACCTGAATAATCAAAGCGGTATCTGAAGCAAACCGATAATCGGCATTTCTCAAAAACCACGACGAAGAACCCCGTTCAGAAATAACCTGATTTTGTAACAACTGATTTGAAACTGCTAAATGCGTACTGAAATTTCTTTGCGATTGATTATCAAGTATTTGTTTTGTAAATGTTAGCCAGTTTAAAACACTTTGTTGGGGTTGCTGACTAAAGGCTAATTCATTCAGAGCGACATAAAAGTCATAAAAAAAAGGATAATTTCTGTATTTTTTTTGAAACAGTTCTTCACTGATATCTTTGATCAAATCCTTCTCTGCTTTCGAAAAACGACCCGCCTGCCACCTGGGAATAAAGGCTTGTATGAGTAATTTTCCATTGTTCATGAATGTTCGGTTGGGTGTGTCATCCAAAATGGCAGCAATCTGCTGAATGAAAATATCTGAATCCGAACTAAAATGAGTTTCTTCCTGCCCAAAGCCATAAAAGCCAGATAGCAAGAAAAAAAACAATAAAAAGCTTCTTATGAAGCGTTTGATCATAAGCAACGATAGCTGTAAGGTGTTAGTTCTTAAACTCAACGGCCACCCAATTATTTTTTTCTAAAAACTTTTGAATTGTCAAACCCAACATTTCGGTCTTTTGTTGAATAAGGGCCAAATCGGATTGATAAAACCCACTCAATAAAATTGTTCCTCCTGTTTTTAATGCTTGCTTATAGGATTGCATATCCTCCAGCAAAATATTTCGGTTGATATTTGCCAGAATTACATCAAATTTTCTATTTCCGATAGAGGCTGCATCTCCCAATTCCACTGTGATTTTACGACAATCGTTTAATACAGTATTTTCCTGGGCATTATTAAAAGCCCACTCATCATTATCGATAGCCACTACATTTTCTGCTCCCATTTTTTCTGCCAAAACAGCCAATACTGCGGTGCCTGAGCCCATATCGAGAACTGTTTTACCTTTGAAATAAAGATCAAGCATCAAGGCTATCATTTGCGCCGTAGTTTCGTGATGCGCAGTACCAAACGACATCTTAGGCGAAATAATCAGCTCGTAATCAAATTGATCGGAAGGCTGATGAAAGGGTGCACGTATCCTGCATTTATCCAAAATCACAACATCTTCATATGCCGCTTCCCAGTTGGCATTCCAGTTTTCTTCGGGCATATTGTTTGTGGTAATCAATTCTATATCTGCAAACTCATCCTTCGAAAGAATCTGATCAATTTCAGCTTTAACAAAATGTTCTTCAGGACAATATGCCCTGAAAAACATTCCATCGTCCATAAAGCTGTCACATCCGGTTTCGGCCAGCAAAGCCGTCAGCATTTCTGTTTTAGCTTCCGTTTGGGGAAGTGTAAATTGAAGTTCGAGGTAATTAGGCATCTTAGTTTGAAGCCTGTTTACAGATAGAAATGAATTCCTCGGCTTTGAGTGAGGCGCCTCCAATTAATCCACCATCCACACCTTCCTGCGAAAATATTTCTGTTGCATTTTCTGCATTACAACTACCGCCGTACAAAATCATAGTAGCCTTAGCAACTTCATCGCCGTAGCGCTCTGCCAGCAGGGTACGAATGTAAGCATGCATATCTTTGGCTTGCTCAGGAGTAGCCGTCATTCCAGTTCCAATAGCCCAAACCGGTTCGTAAGCAATGATAACTTTAGCAAACTCATCGGTATCAAGATGGAAAAGCCCATGACGGATTTGTCTTCTGACTACTTCAAGGTGTTTTCCGGATTCTCTTTCAGGTAGCGATTCTCCCACGCAAAAAATCGGAATCAGCTTATTGGCAAGCGCCTGATTTACCTTGATTGTCAACATTTTATCATCTTCATTAAAGTATTTTCTGCGTTCACTGTGGCCTAAAATACAATGGGTAATATCCATTGAGGCCAGCATAGCAGCTGAAACTTCACCCGTATAAGCTCCTGAATCAAAAGGACTGATATTTTGTGCACCTACTTTAAAAAGACCTTCTTCCATATAATCTGTTGCCATTTCAATAAATGGGAAAGAGGGGCAAATAATAACCTCTGCCGTAGGTTTTTCTTCTTCGAGCTGATCCATCAAATCGTGAATGAGGTCTTCAGCCTCCTGAAACGAAAGATTCATCTTCCAGTTACCGGCTACAATTTTGTTACGCATAACCAATTTTTTAAGTTGTTAAAGTATTTAAGCTAAACGAATTCGGGGATCTAAAATCCCGTAAATAATATCTACAAAAATATTAATAAAAATCAAGATGACAGCAATCAACAATACGGCTCCCATGATTAACGGAAGATCGTATTTCTCGAGGGCTTCAACAATCAACATACCAATGCCTTTCCAGTCGAAAACGTATTCGACAAAGACCGCACCGGCCAAAAGGGAAGCAAACCAACCAGATACCGCTGTTACTATCGGATTCAAGGCATTTCGCAAAGCGTGAAATCCCATTACACGGGATGTTGACAATCCTTTTGCTTTTGCCGTGCGGATGAAATCCATACCCATAACCTCATTTAATGAAGTTCGGGTGAGTTCAGTAACAATCGCTAATGGCCTGATGCCTAATGTAATGGCAGGCAAAATTAAATTCTTAAGCTGTAATTTAGAACCTGTTCCATAATCATCAACTTCATATAGACTTCCAAACATATCCAAACCCGTGAAATCAGACAAGAGAAAACCAAAAACCCAGGCCATCAAAATAGCTGCAAAAAAAGATGGAACTGACATTCCCAGACTGGTGATCACAAGAATAAACTGGTTAAACCAGGCCTTATCAACAACGACAGTTAAAAATCCTAAAAGCAACCCGACACTAAAAGCCAAACCCACTGCAACACCTGCTAATAGAAGTGTTTTTGGGAAGGCTTCGGCAAGCATGCTGGTTACTTTTTTTCGTGTTTGAAACGACTCCCTTAACCAAGGATACTTTAAGACTAAAACGACTGATTTTAAATGAATTAATACAATTGATGGGCTGTATTTTTCACTATCGTAATACCACGAAGATTGCGTATTCTTTTTGGTATGAACCGAAAGCGGCGACAGATCGTTTAAATAATTCAGGTACTGCAAAACAAGTGGCTGATTCAATCCCAGTTCATTACGAATTGCATCTACCGCTTCCTGATCTGCACGCTGGCCAAGCATCATACGGGCCGGATCGCCGGGCAAAATCGTGAACAAAACAAAAACCAGACTTACAACCCCAAAAAGGACTACCAAACCATATATCAATTTTCTCACGATATAGGATCCCATGGATTATCCGTAGTTTATTGTGTCAATTCTTTGATAAGTTGCTCCAATTCATTTCCTTGCGGAAAGTCGTTATAGTGCCATTTTTTCTTTACCACACCCTGATCCATCCATATTAGGCCGGGATTAGACCTCACCATGGTTTTCAGGACAATATCATCTGCATAATACACTTCGTAAAGTGTAGGATATTGCTCATTCAATGCACTTACTTCATCTGGTAAAGAAGATGTTAGCCAAACAATTCCATTTCCTTCAGATGAAGCAAATTCATCTATCAAAGCAATTTTTTCGAATACCTCTTGCGACACTTTTGAAAGATCATAAGCGACAAACATCAATAAATCAGGAGAATCAAATATCACCGAAGTCTTATCATTTCCTTCATCATCTTCTGCAAATAACCCATGATCGGGCATATCGCCGACAATTTCTGTGCGCTGATCCACAAATTCCCAATTAGCCAGCCAAATGCTGTCGTTCCATGGATAATTGGGCGAAAGGTATTCCTCCTCCTCGCCAGTTGCTTTGTTACGATAGGTAAGATAAACCCGCGCTTCCTGCTCTCCGCCCGGATTCATTTGTTTTCCAACTTTCCACGCCCTGAAATCCATCATCGGAAGGTGATTGTAATTATACAGCGAAAAATACCCAAATCCAATGAAATAAGCCACAAGTAAAATAGTCTGAAATGCTTTTGAAACCTTGATTGTGAATCGCTTACGACTTGTATAAATTATAAGGACAAAAACCATTAACACGATATTTTTGTAAAAAGTTTCCCAATTCGTAAGCTTAATGGCATCGCCAAAACAACCACAATCAGGAACTGGTTCGTACAAAGCGTCAATAAAAGTTAAGCCAGTAAAAAAGATCATCATTAACAGTAACACTTTAGAAACGAACTGCATACGAATTCCTGAAATCAACGCAAGGCCGATCACAAATTCAGTTACTGAGAGCAGGACAGATAAACCGAGCGACATAAATGACGCCCATTCTGTGCCGTAAGCAATAAAATAATCTTCTATACGGTAAGCCGTCCCCAGCGGATCAACTCCCTTTACAAAACCTGAAAAAATAAAAACAATCCCAACAATCCAACGGCTGATATTCCTTAATACACGATTCATAATTAATTTTTTAGGAAATTTTCTCGTTTAGGAGGATTAATGCAAAAACTGCATAATTGATGATATCAAAATAATTAGAAGCAATACCTTCCGAAGCAATTGTAACACCTTCATTATCTTCTATTTTCTTGATTCTCAGCAATTTCATCAAAATAATATCCGTCAATGAGCTGATGCGCATTTTACGCCAAGCTTCATCATAATCATGATTTTTATTTTGCATAAGCTGAAAAGCCTCATTTAAAACTTTTTGATGCGCCTCGATGGCCTGAGCCACTGAAAAATCAATTTCTACTACTGATTTATATTCCAGCTGGATAATAGCCATTGCTGCATAATTAACGATACCAATGAATTCGTCAGCAATGTCATCATCTATTTTGCGTGTCATTTTTTCCTGAATGCTTCTGATACGTTTTGCTTTTATATACAGCTGATCAGTAACTGACGGAGGACGAAGCGCACGCCATGCAGCTCCATAATCCTGTAATTTTTTTTCAAACAATGCTGAACAGCTCTCTATAACTTGCTGATATTGTTTAGCAGTATCTGGCATAAGAATTGAATAAGTCTATTTTACAAAAGCTTAAATTTGCCCCAAAAAAAGAATGCAAACAGCCTTCTCATTTCGGCAAATCGCCGGTAAAAATAGCGAATTTTTACCAGAACAAAGATTCGTTTTTAAAGGAAAAACGCTAGAATTAGACCAGCCAAGAATCATGGGAATACTCAACCTTACGCCTGATTCTTTTTACCAAAACAGTCGCATTCAGCATTTTGACCATCTTATGAATCAAGCAAACCAAATGCTCGAAGAAGGTGCGCACTGCCTTGATCTGGGAGCTGTTTCAACCCGTCCGGGATCCGAATTTGTTTCACTGGATGAGGAAGCTGATCGATTACTCGAACCATTAGAATTACTCCGCAAAAATTTTCCCGACGCATGGCTTTCTGTCGATACTTATCGGTCGCAAATCGCAAAACAGGCCATCGAAACCGGTGCCCATATGATTAACGATATTTCGGGTGGAACTTTCGATGAAAATATGTTATCCTTAGTTGCAAAAAATAATATTCCTTATGTTTTAATGCATATTCTTGGAACACCGGAAACTATGCATAAAAAAATGCTCGAAGCCAGCAATGTTATCACAAAGGTGAAAGCGTTTTTCGAAATACAAGTCAATAAATTATTGAGTTTGGGTGCATCTCAGATTATGCTGGATCCTGGTTTTGGTTTTGGCAAAACACTGGCAGCCAATTACAAATTATTTACTGGTTTTGAAACGATTAATCCCTGGGATTTTCCGCTATTGGCAGGTGTTTCAAGAAAATCTATGATTAGAAAAGTATTAGACATTGAACCAGAAAACGCACTGAATGGCACAACAATTCTCCACACTTGGGCTTTACAGCAGGGAGCAACTTTTTTGCGGGTTCATGATGTAAAAGCGGCTGCAGAATGTATCAGGTTATGGCATTATATGTTAGGCGTAATACAAGAAGAGAATGATTAACTTTGCTTTCCAATAATTAGGTCAGGCAGTCTTGCAAAACAAATTGAAATGCTAAACACAATTTATCCCCTCTTTATAGATTTGCGTTTTATCGACGTGATTGATATTATTTTTGTCGCAGGCCTGCTATATGGTCTTTATTACCTTTTACGCGGAACTGTTGCCATCAATATTTTTTTGGGGATTGTAGCTGTTTTCCTGATATGGAAAGTAGTTACAGCCATGCAAATGGAGTTGCTCGGAGATATATTGGGAGCCTTTGTGAGTGTTGGGTTTATTGCCTTGATCATCATATTTCAGCCTGAAATACGGCAGTTTTTACTTGCCTTGGGAACACCGGGATTTGTGAAAAGAATTAATCCCGGATTTTCATGGGGATTTCTAAAATTTAAAAACGATGAACATACTGATTTGGATATCATTGCAAATGCCTGCAAATCAATGGCTGAAAATAAAGTTGGAGCATTAATTGTAATCACCCGACAGAACGAATTGTTTGAAACTGCTCAAAGCGGCGTTCTGATTGATGCTGAAATCAGTCAACCACTTCTGGAACAGCTATTTTATAAAAACACTCCCTTACACGACGGAGCCGTCATTATCGCTCACAACAGAATCAAAGCAGCCGGATGTATATTACCCGTAACCAGAAAACTTGATCTTCCAGGCCGGCCGGGCCTTCGTCATCGTGCCGGCCTTGGAATGACCGAGCAAAGTGATGCTATTGCAATTATTGTTTCTGAAGAAAACGGTAGTATTAGCCTGGCTGACAGTGGCTCAATAAAAATAGTTCCAAAAGACAGGTTACACAAAGTCTTGCAAAACGCTTTGTACGAAACAACCAAAGAATCCTCCTGATCTCACAAAAACTGCGTTGAGCCTGAAAATCAATATACCAAGGTTCTCCTAATCAGCTTTATAGGTATTCCATCTTTATGTATAGTGCGCTCAACCCAATTATTCCTTTTGTCATAAACGTATTGAAATGTTGTTGTTTCTTTTAGTTTTCCATTCTTATCTGTGATCTTTTCTGAAACAACATTCCCTTCTGCGTCATAAGTGTAATACCTGATTTCCTGTAAATTACCGGTGCTATCAAATCTAAAATTTCGTTCTACTTCACCTTTGTCATTATAAGTGTAGGTGATTCTCATATGAAAATCACTTCCAAAATAACTGTAATCTTCTCTAACTTTTCCTTCATCATCATAACTGTAAGCAAACCGTTTTTCCGGATTGCCCTTTCCATCATAGCTTTGATCGTAATCGAGCAAGCCATTTTCATCATAAGCATACTCGATTGTTCGGATAAGTTTTCCATTTTCGTCAGTCATCTCCATCTTATTACGCTGATTTCCAGTATTATAATAGGTGTACGTCTTGATCAAGTTGCCCTCTGCATCAAATTCCAGGTCTTTGATCCGGTTTCCAAAACTATCGAAAGTATTTTCGTAATAATGTGACAAAACCAACTGTTGTTCGGCCTCATGATTCACCTCAATTAAAAAATGCTTCTCTGTCAACGACTTTACCTTGTTATGAGGATCTGCTTTTTTGAAAGCACTTTTTTGTGCAATCCCTTGAAAAGCAATCAAAACACACAAGAAAACTAAAGAATTGTAAATAAGATATTTCGACTTCATAAACAGTAGAATTTACCACAAAAGTAATTGAATTTTGCTCTGAAAAAACACAAATAAGCAGTAAAAAAATACGTAGAATCTAATCCGGACGCTTTATTTGTAAGGCAAAAACTATTGAAAGAAGAACTGCAAAAAGATAAAGTATAAAAAACAAGGTGAATCCATAATTATTTATCAACCAGCCTATTAAAAACGGAAACACCAGCTTTGATCAACATGGCCGGAACAACGGTATCCACATCGATAAATACCTAAGCAAAAGTCAGAAAGAGAGCATGGCATATTAGTGAACAAAAGTTATGACGTGAAATAGTAGCGTTTAGCATGAAATAAAATACTGGTTATCAGTGGAATTATTCATAAAAAATCGATTGATCAATCAACAAGATAATCTACGACGGCAGTTTCTGAAACCACTTCGCGGATATAATCCAGTACTTTAAGATGCTCAGGATGATCACGATACAAATCAAGTTCTGTTTCGCCCTTAAAATGCGTAACCAACACCAAATCAAATGCAGTAGGCCTGGTGCTGATGTTTAAACCCACTTCTAAAAAGTCCAGAACATCGATTGAATTTTTAAGCCCTTCGAGCATAAACTTTAACTTATTCATCTGCTTTTGTTTCAATTCATTTTCAGTAGATTTCAAACGCATCATTACAATATGCTTAAGCATTTCCTATGGTTTTTAGTGTGATATATCTAAGAATCTTGATCGGTCTTTATCCAGGCTCAGGCCGCAATGCGCTGAATGTCCAAAAATCCTTTGACGATGACGGGCTACAAAATCATATTTCCAATTGAGCAGGCTATTTGGCAGAAACCTGAAAACACGAAATAATCTGGGCCAGCCTTTTAAATATTCTGCCACTTTAAAAACTGCTGCCGACTTAATAAATACTTGATTTCCGATCTTAAAAACAAGACTATCAGGCAAATCAAGGCCGGCCAATTCCTCTTGGGCATAATCCGATTCCAAAGCAGCAAAATATAAATCCTGATTTTTTTCGTGTTTTAAAATAAAACGTACAGCTCCATTGCAAAGCGAGCAATCACCATCAAAAAAAAGTACTGGCCTGGTCATAAACAGTTACACGTTTATTTCAAATTATAGGCACCCTGAATCCCTTCAATTAACATCTGAGAAGTCATAACAGTTATAATTAACCCCATATTAAGTGTGATTACTTTAATCAAATTCGATCCTGGTTTTTTAACAATCCAATTTCCTGAAACAAACAACAAATTGGTGATCAAGCAAATAACTGCAAAACTAATAAAAATAGTGATAATATGAATCAAATCATTGCTCGGGTTAATAAAATTCATGGCCGTTGCAATCGTGCCGGGTCCAGCTAAAATTGGCAAAGCAAGTAGCGAAACGGCTATATCACCAGCATTTTGATCCTGATTTGCCGTCTCTTGTTCCCAGGATGATGAACCTGAGATTGTTTGCCCTGAAGCAAATCAAACCCACAAAAAACAAAAGCACTCCACTTGCAAGCTTAAAGGCAAATAAGGTAATGCCAAACAGTTTAAAAATGATATTACCCATAAAGCTAAACAAAGCGATGATAATAAAAGCAATCAACACTGCCCTGAAAGCAGTCTTTTTTCGTTCCGACTGGGCCAGGTTTGCTGTTAATCCAACAAAAACAGGTGTGTTGGCTATTGGGTTCATTATGGCAAAAAAAACATAAAAGTAGTTAAGGCAAAAAGTATATCCTGGTGCATCGCTTAAACGATTTCTTCTTTTAGAACAATGTATTTATTAATTTTTGTAATATTTTCGGGCGAGCCAAAAAGATACAGCATATCGTCAGTTTCTATTTTGGTATCCGGCTTAATTTTTGTGATATACTTTTTATTTCTTCTGATTGCCAAAACATTCAGGTTAAACTGCTCACGAATTTTACTTTCTTGAATGGTTTTGCCAACAATACGTCCATCATCCTGCTGAACTGGCAAAGCCGCAATCATCATATCCGGAATATGCAACTCAAATTGCGGCGGACATTTCTGACTTTCTCCTGCTGCGCTTAGCACTTCATAATTATGAGCCCTGATATAATTAGTGAAGCGTCGTATTTCGTCAAATGGAACCAAATAACGATTAAGTACACGCGTAAAAATCTCAATGGAAGTTTCAAACTCTTCCGGGATCACTTCATCGGCTCCCATATCCAGAATTACCTGGGTTTCTTTTACGTATCGCGTTCTTACGATCACGTGCGCTGTTTCGCTAAGCAAACGAATAATACTCAGTATTTTTTTTGTCGTTTCGAGATCGGCTATAGCCAAAACCACAACTCTGGCTTTTTGAACAAACAAATGCTGAAGAATTACACCATTAGTTGCATCACCAAAAATAACAGGTTCTCCCAAGGCCTTTGCTTCCTCAAAAACCTCAGGATCATGTTCGACAATAAGGTAAGGAATGGAGGCTTGGGCTGCAGTTTTGGCAACATTTTTCCCATTAACTCCAAAACCAATAATTACCAAATGATCGCTCATTGCGTCTATATCGGGCAATTTCAATTTTTCCATATGCTGCGATTGATATATTGACAAACGTTTTCTAACTGCCTCTGACAAAGTAATAGTAAACAACCAGTTAGTGATTCGCTCGGCATAATTCATCAGGAAAGGTGTAATACCCATCGAAAGGATTGAAATGGCCAAAAAATGTTGATAAAGCGTCTCGGATATAAGATTGTTTCGCATGCCAATTGTCGAAAGCAAAAAGGCAAACTCACCTACCTGAAAAAGCGTGAAAGCTGTAATAAAAGCCGTTTTTAGTGGATACTTTTTAATCAATACTGTTAGGAAAACGACGAACATTTTCAAAACAATTACGCCAAGCGTCAGCGAAAGCAATAACCAAAAATGGTTCAGGAAATGAGAAACATCAAGCAGCATTCCGACCGAAACAAAAAAGAAACTGATGAATATCTCTCTGAAAGGCAATATATTAGCAGTAGCCTGATGACTGTAATCAGATTCAGAAATAATCAAGCCTGCAAAAAATGCCCCTAATGCTAACGACAAGCCCACTGATGAGGTGAGCCAGGCAGTTGAAAAGCACAACACTACGATTGTAAGAATAAACAATTCACGACTCCGTGTTTTTACAACTCGCTCCAGTATTTTTGGAACAATATAACGTGCCAACAAAAACAATATGCCCAAAACAAGAATAAACTTTCCCAGCATAACAAGAACTGTATTAAGCACATTTCCTCCGTTTCCGGCAAGAATTGGGGTAAACAAAATCATTGGAACAACGATGATGTCTTGAAAAATTAATATTCCAAGTGCTATTCTGCCATATTGGCTACTCATTTTTCCTTGCTCCTGTAAAAGCTTTAATACAATTGCCGTACTACTCAGAGAAAGCAAAAATCCCATAAAAATTGCCTGATTAGCAGGCAATCCCGCAAGACGGGCAAACAGAAAAGTAAGCAATATTGTCCCACCAACCTGTATTGATCCACCAATCAAAACGGTATTCTTTATCCGAGCCAATTCTTTAATCGAAAACTCAATACCTATTACGAAAAGCAAAAAAATCACTCCCATTTCAGCTAGAATCTCAACTTCCTGAGAAGCCTTAACCAGACTCAAGCCATGAGGACCAGCAATAATTCCTGTAAATAAAAATCCCAGAATCGAAGGCATTTTGATCCGCTGAAAAAGCAATATTATTAAAACACTGGAGCCAAGGATTATTACTACATCTTTTAAAATTGGTAATTCCATTAATTTTTATGGTAAAGTTAAATTTAAGGCTTTTGAAATCTCCTTCAAAAATAGTTGGAATTCTTGAATATAAGAAACTCATGCCTCAACAGTTTTCTAAATAAAATAATCCGCTATTAAAAAAACTAAATTTTTGCCGGCTTATATTGTCTTGCATAAAACCGATACGGCAGATAAGCGTCTTCGCCTGCATAATCAACGCCTATACGAGAAGTTTTTACTATCTCAACAGGGTGATATTCCGGAAATTTATATAACCAGATCGCATCAGAATTAAGCATTGAAGCATTATGCGATGCACGTATGCCAAGCTTTTTAGTCAATTTTCCTGGACCATTAGCAATCCCTTTCCAGGCTTCAAATTCATCTCGAAAATTTTCCGGAATAGCTTTCTCATTCACAGGTAAAATGCCACGAATAAGCACCGCATGCGGAATATTTTCCTGATTCGTGACAATATTAAACAAGTGATGAACTCCATAACACAGATAAACATATACTGTACCGCCAGCACGATATAAGGTTTCTGTTCGTATAGTCCGGCGACCACCATAAGCATGAGAAGCCTTATCGGTAATGCCGGCATAAGCCTCTGTTTCAGCGATTATACCTGCTTTTACAACACTTTGATTTTTAACGATCAACAACATCCCAATCAACTCCCGCGCAATAGCAACCACATCATCGCGTAGTAAAAATGTTTGATCTACCAAAACCGGTTCAGTCATCGATATCCAATTGCGTTTTGCTCTTTAAATATCCGTTTTTATCCTTTATAATAAGGCCATTATCAGTAAGCCACCGGATAACTTCCAAAACTTTTTCTTCTGATACACCTTCAACTGATCCGGCAGCCTCAAAAACCGGAACAGGCCGATTTGCCATTAATTGAAAGAGTTTGTTGCGTACCTTTTGAAAAACCACATCCGAAACCGAAACGCTGTTTCGTTTGATGCAGACATCACATTTTCCACAACGTTTACGATGAGTTTCACCAAAATAAGCCAACAACTGAACGCTTCGGCATACTTCATCATTACGCACAAAATCAATCACAGCCTGAATCCGCTTCGCAGCACTTTTTTTACGATCCGCATATACCTCATTGCTTAGTCGCAAATCCTTAGATGCCAAACGTTCACTAACCATCACTAGCTGAGGTATTTCCTTTCGTGGAGAATAAAATAAAAACTGCAGATCATGCAATTTCTGAAGCATTGTTGATACTTGTTGAGGCAAAATCTGCAATTTCGACGCTAATTGCATCTCATCAACTGGCACAAAATCCGATAAAATTCCAGGAAAATTACGCAACAAATATTTTATAAAACCGTCATATGCAGGCTGTTCCACCTGAAAACGATACAAATCCTCCCGTTTGGCTTTGATAAAGACTTTCGTTGCTGCATTTTCAGCCTCCGACATTGCCAAAAATCCTTCCTTTTCTAGTAAACGAAGGCTGTTGTACGTTTCCAAAACATCAAAATTATAGGTCTTGGAAAACTTTACCAATTCAAAATCAAAGCGTTGATCTTTACCCGTACCAACAGGGATTTGCAAAAAATTTCCAAGGGCTTCATACACTGACCTGATTTGTTTTAAGGGAGGAAAAGAAGCTTCAAAACTTTCTTTGAGATTTTTTACATCCATTTCTGAGACTATCAAAAAAGTTTGTGCCTGTTTGCCGTCTCTGCCAGCTCTACCGGCTTCCTGAAAATAAGCTTCAAGGCTATCGGGCAAATCCATGTGAACCACCAGCCGCACATCAGGTTTGTCAATTCCCATTCCAAAAGCATTGGTAGCAACCATCACCCTGAATTTGCCACTCATCCAACTTTGCTGACGCTGATCGCGAAGCCTGGCATCCAATCCGGCATGATAGTAAGTAGCACTAATTCCCCGGCCAGTAAGCCAATCGGCAATTTCTCGTGTTCTTTTTCGGTTTCTGACATATACGATGCCGCTACCCTGCTCCAGTTTTCTGAAAAGCCTAAATAAAACCCCATATTTATCAGCATTATGGATCACACTATAGGTAATATTTTTACGCTCGTAGCTGGTTTGAAAAACCTGCGGCATCCTAAAATGAAGCTTCTCCTGAATATCTTTTACCACTTCAGGAGTTGCAGTTGCTGTAAGTGCCAGCACAGGCACATCAGGAATGTATGGTCTTATTTCTGCAATCCGCAAATAAGGCGGCCTGAAGTCGTAGCCCCATTGCGAAATACAATGCGATTCGTCAACAGCCAGCAAATTGACTTTCATCCGTTTTACCATATCGATAAAACGATCTGTAACCAATCGCTCGGGAGAGAGATAAAGAAATTTCAGCTTATTAAATGCTGCCTGATTGTAAGCCAACTCCATTTCCTGATAATGCATCCCCGAATAAATTGCGGCAGCAGCTATTCCATTTTTTTTTAAGTGCTGCACCTGATCTTTCATCAGCGCAATTAAAGGTGTGATTACAAGACACATACCATCCATTACCATGGCAGGAACCTGAAAACATATAGATTTTCCTCCACCAGTAGGAAGCAGTGCAAGGGTGTCCTCGCCAGCAATAACATGATCCACAATTTCCTCCTGCATTGGCCGGAAACTGCTAAATCCCCAATATTTTAAAAGTGCTGTTCTGCTTACTTTGCTCATGGGTAAAACTCCCGCGGTTTACAGCAATTTGTTGATCACGGATAAAAGCTCTGTTATGCTGATGGGTTTAGTAATATAATCATCACATCCGGCTTCGAGCGCGGCTTTTTGGTTTTCAGTTTCAGCAAAAGCAGTTTGTGCTATAATTGGCAATCTTGGAAATAAAGCTTTGATCTTTTTGGTAGCCTTGTAGCCATCGATTTCAGGCATCCTAATATCCATCAAAACCAATGAAAGATCAGCGTGTTGTTTTGCAATACTAATAGCTTCTTCACCATTTTGTGCCCAAAGAATCTGAGCACCAGTTTCTTTCATTACAGCTTTAAGAAAGAGGTAATTAGCTTTTACATCATCTGCAATTAAAAACTTTAAACCCGACCAATCTCTATTGATTTTTCCAAAACGAACAACTTCATCTTTATTGTTGAGCACTAAATTTTTCGGCGCCGGTAAGGTGAAATAAAAAGTAGTTCCTTTTCCTTCTTCCGAATCGAACCAGATTTTACCACCAAGCAATTCAATCAGGCTATTGCAGATTGCCAATCCGAGTCCAGTTCCGTCAAGATTACGCTTGTAGGTGCTGTCGATCTGGCCAAAGCGTTGAAAAATCAAATGACTTTTATCACGTTCAATACCTATTCCTGTATCTTTAACGTAAAACTGAATCAATCCTCCTTTGGGTTGCGTATATCCAAACTCAATAAATCCTGAATCCACAAATTTCAGAGCATTCACAAGCAAATTCATCATAATTTGCCTAAACCGAAAAGGGTCTGATTCAATAAAGAAATTATCAAGGGTAAGGCCTTTGCGAAGACGGATTTCGATATGATCTTTTTCACGCTTTTTACGTTCATTAAAGGCATTGATTAAAATCTCGTCCAACACCTGATGCAAATCAAATTCTGAGAGTGCAATCCGGATTTGACCGGCTTCAATCTTCGAAATATCGATGATATCATCAATCAGCTGTAGCAGCGTTTTGCCGGCCGAACTGATGAGTTGCAAATACTGTTCTTTTTCGTCTGGATCAGTTTCTTCATCGAGCATAATTTCCGAAAAACCGATGATTGAATTAAGTGGTGTACGTATTTCGTGCGACATATTGGCCAAAAATGCTGACTTAAGTCTATCCGCATCTTCAGCTTTAAGTCGTGCATCAATGAGGGCTTTTTCTGCTTTTTTGGCACTTGTAACATCCCTCACCACCGCCTGAACAACCCTACCCGATTGTAAAGTTGAGGAATTAAGGCTAACCTCTGCTTCAAAGAGACTATTATCCATGCGCATATGCTGCCAATGAAACCGTTGTGGTTCGCCTGCCAAAGCTTTTTGAATTAAATCAAGTGCCTTTTCGGATGACAATGAACCGTCAGGCTGCGTTTTAGGTGATAGTTCATGAGGCTTTTTCCCAATGATTTCCTGTCGTTCGCAAAGAAATAATTCACAAACTTTTTGATTAACTTCAACAATGGTATTGGAATTATTGAGAAGCATAATTCCATCATTGGCGTTCAAAAAAACTGTTTTATAACGCTCCAGTTCCTCACTCATCTGTTGTTCTTTACGCAATTGCAGCTCTTCTCGAACGAGCAACTTAGAAGCCTCACCAATAATCATGCTCAGCTCTTCTGAATCATTTCTGTTTTTATAATCCAACACACACAAAACCAACCATTTATTCTGACCGATCAATTGCTTCGTTCCGGCGAAATATCGCATAAGTTTATTTTCAAAAAGCAAATCGTTTGCGATAAATTTCCTAAGCTCAGCACCGGTTTTGACGATTAAGTTTCCCTTTGCTTCTTTTAATATCTTAAGGCACAGCGATGTATCGTGAAGCTGTTCAATTTTTACGAAATTACCATGCAAAAAAGCAGCACGATAATCCAATTGTTGTTTCGATCCATCCAGCGTTCCCGTAAAAATTGCGCTAAGCCCGAGTGTATGATGCAAGGCATTGATCACAGTTTCGATATTCTGAACTGGATGAACCGTAATTTGCTGCCTTACTTCATTACAAAAGGCACTTAACTTTTTTGAATTTAGCATAAGTACAAGAAATCATGGTAACCGGTTAATTGAATGATGCTGTAAAGATAAGCAATTAATTTATTTGCAACTAGCGGGTTCATTTCAAACATTTTAACCAAAAACTAAAAAAAACCCGCAAAAAAAAAGCAGCACCTGAATCAGATGCTGCTTTTGTAGCTTAAGCTAAAGCGCTTTTAAGCTTCAGTTTTATCTACTTTGGTATCTTTAGCAGAAGTTTTTTTTGTTGTTTCCTCAGCTACAACTTCTTTAGTTTCTTCGGCAGCTTCCTTTGTTTCTTCAGCTACAACTTCGGCTGTTTCTTCAGCTACAACTTTTGTTTTTTCTTCAACAACAGTTTCTTCAGTTGCAGATTCAGCTGCTTTTTCTGCTGCGGCATCTTTTTCTGCTTTCAATTCTACCGCTCTTTTCTTGGCGAGTTCGGCAGCACGGGCTTCATTTACCTTAGCTTCTTCGTCAAGTGCTTTTTTGCGTTCTACACGTTCAGCTTCGGTAAGGCCACGACGTTTAGCTTCAATTTTTTCTTCTTTTTCCCTGAGCCAATTCTGGAACTTAACTTCAGCTTGTTCCTCGGTCAAAGCGCCTTTTTTAACGCCTTTCAAAAGGTGACTTTTGTAAATAACCCCTTTGTAAGAAAGGATCGCACGGGCAGTGTCAGAAGGCTGTGCGCCATTCTGCAACCAAGTAAGTGCTTTGTCGAAATCCAGAATGATTTCGGCAGGGTTTGTAGTGGGATTGTAGGTGCCAATCTTCTCAATAAATCTTCCATCTCGTGGTGCACGACCATCCGCAATTACAATATGATAAAAAGGTCTTCCTTTTTTACCATGACGTTGTAATCTGATTCTTGCTGGCATGAGCTTTAATTTTAATTGATAATTAGAGTATTAAACTTTTTATTTCAGGGCTGCAAAATTCGGCATTTTTTTCTGATTCACAAGTATTATGCCTAAAAAAACCTTAATTTTTGTCAAAAAGTTCCATTTCAGCATCAATTTCCCATCCATGAAGATGGCAAAGCTCAACAAACTGCTGATAGTTTTGCGTAACCCTGCTTTTCATCGTACGGCACTGAACCTCCCAGATGTCTTTTATTTTTGTGCGCATTTCCATGTCACGCTGCACAAAAGTCAAAGCCTCAAAACTCTGCTGCAATTGTACAAATGCCATCCCAAGCGATTCGTCCATCTGCATGAGCTTATCCTTTATCTGCTGATAATCTGAAATCCCTCCCCCGGAACGAACTTCAAAAACCTGACTAAAATATGTGATCAAGGATTGTGTCATAAAGATGGCAAAATTACAGCTTTTTCCTTTGCTGTTAATCAACAAGATTACTATTTTTGATTAATTTCTAATCAAAATAAATGATCATTTTTTAATCGTTATATGTAAAAATGATTTACTTTTGTAGATCGGTTTTTGGAATGAAAAGCATGAATCAGCCTCAGAAAAAATATGTCATCCTTGATGTAGAAACTACCGGACTGAAAGCCGGTCAGGAAAAGATCACCGAGATTGCTGCCATACTCCACGATGGGAATCGGGTAGTTGACAGTTTCAGTTCGCTGGTCAATCCCGAGAAGAAGATTCCTTACCGCATCACACAGCTCACCGGCATCAACGATCAGATGGTTGCCGGAGCGCCCAAATTTTACGAGCTAGCCCGTGAATTTATCAAATTTACAGAAGATGCCATTTTGATAGGGCACAACGTTAGTTTTGATTATCGCTTCATACAGGCTGAATATAAAAGTCTGGGATACGATTTTCGTCGGCAAACAATGGATACCGTAAAACTGAGTCGCAAGCTTATTCCCGGGCAAGCCTCCTACAGTCTCGGAAAGCTATGCCATAGTCTGAATATCCGGATCGAAAACCGTCATCGCGCACTGGGCGATGCGCTGGCCACCACCCGTCTTTTTGAGCTGCTTTGCTCAATCGAAGCCGAGCCCGAAAAGCTAAGCCTTAAAGGCACGCACTCCAACCTGAATCACCACCTGATTGAAAAGCTGCCCGAAGCACATGGCGTTTATTACTTTTACGACCAAAGCGGAAAGCTTATTTACGTGGGTAAATCTGTGAATATCAAAAGCCGGGTGATGCAGCATCTAAGCAACAACAGCAGCCGAAAAGCCATTGAAATGAAAAACAATATTGCCGATGTAAGCTACAAACTCACCGGCAACGAGCTGGTGGCTTTGCTGCTCGAGTCGGATGAAATTAAAAAACACAAACCCGTTTATAACCGCGCACAACGACGCTCCCTTTTCAACTACGGGCTCTACAGTTACGAAAATGAAGCCGGCTATCAGTGCCTCAAATATGCCAAAACGATTGATGCACTGCCTCCGCATTACACTTATGCTTCGCAGGCCGAAGCCAGAAATCACCTATTTCTACTCACCGAACAGTTCAAGCTTTGCCAGGGGCTCAACGGGCTGTATCCAGGCAAGGGAGCCTGCTTTCACCATCAGATCGGACAATGCCTGGGAGCCTGTTGTGGAGAAGAGAATCCGACCGATTACAACCAACGTGTTGAGCAAGCCCTCGAACGCTACCATTTTGATTACGAAAATTTTATAATCATCGAAAAAGGTATTGAACCAGAACAAAAAGCCATCGTCAAAATTGAACAGGGCGTTTATCGGGGATTTGGTTATGTGCCGGCATCGCTTTTAAATAATGGCATAGCCGAAGCTGACGACTTTATCCGGCCTTATCCTGATAACCGTGATGTGCGACAAATCATACAAACCTTTCTGCGCAAACATCCTAAGGTCTTGTTGATACCTTTTTAAAACCAAAATGCAAGCTAACAATATGCCCGAACGCACCATAGCACATCTTGACCTCGACACTTTTTTTGTGTCGGTAGAACGTTTGGTTAACCCATCGTTGACAGGCAAACCTGTCATTATCGGAGGGGTTTCGGACCGAGGTGTAGTGGCCAGTTGCAGCTATGAAGCAAGGCGCTTTGGCGTGCATTCGGCCATGCCAATGCGCATGGCACGACAGCTCTGCGGCCAGGCTGTTTATATCCGGGGCGATATGGAACTCTACAGTCGCTATTCGCGCCTGGTAACCGATGTAATCGCCGACAGTGCTCCGCTTTACGAAAAAACATCTGTGGACGAGCACTACCTCGACCTCACAGGGATGGATCGTTTTTTTGGCACTTATAAATGGACTCACGAGCTGCGTGAGCGCATCATTCGTGAAACCGGTCTGCCCATTTCTTTCGGGCTTTCGCAAAACAAAACCATTTCGAAAATTGCCACCGGACAGGCCAAACCCAACGGAGAGCTGCACGTGCTTCCCGATCAGGTGCATCCTTTTCTGGATCCGCTCTCGATCAGAAAAATCCCCATGGTAGGCGAAGTGGGTTATCGCTTGCTGAGGGCTATGGGCGTGGCTAAAATCGGCACCCTGCGCCTGATGCCTCCCGATATGGTGCAACAGGTACTGGGCAAAAACGGCCTGGTGGTGTGGAAAAAGGCTAATGGCATCGATCCCAGTCCGGTTAAGCCTTACAGCGAACAAAAATCAATCAGCAGCGAGCACACCTTTGAACAGGACACCACAGATATGGCTTTGCTGAAACAAACCTTAGCCCATATGGTGGAAAAAATCACTTTTGAGATGCGTAACAAACAAAAACTTACCGGCTGCGTTACCATAAAAATCCGCTATGCCAATTTCGACACGCACAGTCGTCAAAAAAACATTGCCTACACCGCATTTGATCATATTCTGCTCAATACCGTGATGGATCTTTTTACTCAGCTTTACAACCGACGCATGCTGATCCGGCTGGTTGGCGTGAGGTTTAGTCACCTTGTAGGAGGCTCCCAACAACTTGACCTTTTCGATGATAAACCCGAGATTACCAAACTGTATCAAACCATGGATCAAATTCGAAGACGCTATGGCAAAACAGCCGTTGGGCGAGCCGGCGGGATGAGGCTGTCGGAGTAGCGAACGGTATTGTCAGGGCTTTCTCGGCTGTCTGAAATTATTATGACCTTTGCCGGTTGTTAAAACATCCTGATATTATTCAACACTAAAAAAGAAACATTTTTAAAGTACAATTTTCCCGCTTTTGCTATTTGATTTTCTGCTGACTTTTTTTCAAGTTTTAGACAACCTTTTCTATTGTCTGCTTTATGTTCCGGCAGTTGAAGCCGTGTTTCAAATCAGCCATACGGAATTTGGCAGCATTTATGCAGTGTGGCCACAATTGGTAGTGCGTTCACCTTGCCCTGGTTTGGAAGTTATTTCGATAAAGTTGATATGAAACCATGCAGCTTTGCGGTAATCATCGGCCGAGCCCATTCGTTACTACTGCTTTTCTTCTCATACCATATTGCGGTGGTGGTCATTGCTTTTTATGGGTTAAGGCTTTGTGGTTAGGCGGGGTACTCAATATTCAGATAAAATAAAAAGAAGCTGTTTCAACATTTGGTTTAACCTCTTTATTTAATAATTAAAAGGGAGCAAATTTTAGAAATTATAGCTGAAGCCAAGGCTAAATGACCTGCCCGGATTATAAACTTCGTATGGCTGGTTTTCAGCTTTAAAAGATTTATAAACTTCGTTGAAAGTCTCTCCCAGCAGATTAGAAACCTTGAGATCAATCATTGTTTTACCAGATTCACCAAGCTTTTTATTGATGCTAAAATTTAAACTATTAAAGGGTTCAACATAGATATCCGGGAAAAGCCCTCCTCCTACTATGGTGAGTGTAGAACCTTTCATATTATAAAACAAGCCTGTTTCCATGCCATATTCTGCCATGCTGTATGTTAAGCCTGCGTTGATCACATAAGGCGACTGCCCTGCCATAACTCGTTTTTTTTTGATTGTCTCCCCTGCTTTTTCATAGGTCTTACGCGAATTAAATTCTGCGTCCGTCATATCAATCTCTGAATAAACCAGTGTCAGGTTTCCACTAAAGCTCAAAGCTTGTAAAGAAGGAGCAAGGAAGCTCATGTCTTTACGCAATTCGAATTCAAATCCAAATAATTGTCCATCGCCTACGTTACGAGCCTGATATTCAGTACTTGTTTGTTGCGTTGGAATACGAACCAATTCGATTGGATTATCAAATTTTTTGAAGAATCCACTCAGGCTAATCATTTGGCCTCTTTCCAGAAACCATTCCCATCTCACATCCAGATTATCTATCCTTGTCTCAACCAGATTACCATCCCAATCGGGATATTTGTGTAAACTTCCATTAAAAATGCGATTGGTGATTGGATCGATAATCTGTGCATAAGAAAGCTCTTTAAATGAAGGTCGGGCAATTGTTTTTGCATAAGCTAATCTAAGGTTTTGATCAGGTGTTAAGCTATAGATCAAATTAACTGAAGGGAATAAATCTGAGGCATCAAGTACAATATCATTGTCGAGGCTATTACCTGCAATACCGCCGCTTCCAGAGAACTCCTGATCGCGACCTGTATGTCGCAGAACAAAATTTTCCAGTCTGGCACCCACTATTGTTTTTAACCTGTTAAAAGGCTGAAATTCAATCGATAGATAAGCGGCCAGATTATTCACATTCGAGCTGTATTCGTTTGAGTTTGGATCATTATTTCCGGTTTGATAATAAATTCCATTCGGTCGGTTGGGAAATAAATTATGATTGTTCAAAACATCGTTAGCATCAGAGCTTCCCCAGCTTTGTCCGGCCGAAAACTGAATATCGAAAAACAGGATTTCATAATCCCTTATCTTATAGTTATGGCTTCCACCAAATTTCAGTTTAGCAGGGTTTTTTCTTATCACCAGATTTTTTGTGATATCAATCTTTGTGGTATTGTTCACTTCATCCAGATAACGCCAGATTCGCGAAGGATTGCCCCCGGCACCTGCCATAAATAAGGTATCACGTTCCCTGTATGTAAAAGCTGTTTTTCTGATATCCGGATCATCCGAGCCGGACTTTGTGGGTGATATTCGCCAGTCGATTTCCCAGCCCGAACTTCCCAGGAGGTGGGTTCCGTTTAACAGCATATTTGTCAGTTCCCGCTGATTATACACCAGATTATCTGATCCGGCAATATAACCTGACTGACCCACCGCTTCTCCGTCATTATCAATAAGAAATTTGCCAGCACTGCTTAAGCCGTTTTGCAAGCGCATCGCCGTAAATTTTAACTTTGAAAACTGAGATTTGTAGGCTATACCCGCCAGTCCGCCGATCAGAACACTGTGCTCGGCCAATGCACCTTTTTGAATGGTGGCATAGCGCATTTCATATTTTTCAGGATCAATAAATCGCTGATATTCACCATAAACCTTATTATCATAGAATTTCTGCTCTGATTTGTACGTCAACGAAAAAATATAACCCAGCTTATGCGATTTCCCGTGCTTCGACAGCATATCAATTTGATTTCCAATTGATAAGCTAAGGCCGTAGTCAGCAAAACTTCTTTGTTTTGTTGCACCAAGCGTTGGATTAAAACTTCTGACAAAATCGACCACTTCCTGTTCGGCTGCATCGTTGTAAGGAGTGGGTATGGTTTTTCCCCTGGCTCCGTCAGGCAAGGCCCGTGTTCCATCATCAAAGCCTAAAAAGTCAGTTTTGCCACCTTTGTAGGATAAGTAATCAGGATTGAAATGCATGTCAGGATTAAAACCCATATCAGCTGACACCGATATTGTTTTGGATTCGGGAAAATCTTTGGTCTCAATATTAACAAGGCCACCGGTGAAATCAGCCGGAAGCTCGGCAGTAAAGTTTTTCACAACCATGATATTGTTTATCAAATTGGTAGGGAAAATATCCATTTGCAAAGAGTTTCGGTCAGGATCAAGGCCCGGGATATCAACATTGTTGAGTGTAGTTTTTGAATAGCGATCACCTAAACCTCTCACATAAACATATTTACCATCTTCAATGGAAACCCCTGTAACGCGCTTGGCCGCTTCCACAGCATTCCCATCTCCGGTAAGTCGTATTTTGGCTGATGAGATACCATCAAGCATGGAAGCTGATTTTTTCTTAACGGTAAGCAAGGCAGCCTCTGTTGTGCGAATGGCTTCGGCAGAAACAACAACCTCGGCCAGCTCCTGGCTGCTTTCTTTCATGATCAGATTATCAAGTATAGTGACCTTATCTGCTTCTACAACAACATTTTCCAACACTATGGTCTGATATGAAATATAGGACAATTGCAGCGTATATTTCCCTGGAGCTACTTCAAGAGTAAACTGTCCATCAAGATCAGACATTGTGCCGGTAGTTGTGCCTACTAGAAGCACCGTAACTCCAACCAATGTTTCACCACTCAGGTCTTCGAAAATGGTTCCCCTGATTTTTCCGTTTTGAGCCTGCAAACTCACAACTGAAATTATAAAACTGATTATCAGAAAAATACGCTTCATGGATATGAATCTTTTTGTAATTATTGAAAACCAAAGAACAGATCCACTGATTAGCAATGGATCTGTTCGATACTCAGGCACAAGTTTTTAAGAATACTTTCAATCGGATCAAATAATTATAAGCCAGCCAAAGCACCTGCATTTGAAGCCCATGTCCAACCTAAAACTGAAGTGTTAGCAGTTGAAGATCCGCCGGCAACAACGCCAGTGGGAACAACATCACCGTCCACATAGTCAACCAAATTGGCAGCAGGAACATCAAGCATAATATTGTCGAAAACAACACCAACAGCATCAACACGGTTAATTTTTTGTCCTTCAACTATGGCCGTGAAGTAAATATTTCTGAGTGTAACAATCGAGTTTGCATCCACATTAATCAAATCAGACGAATAGCGGTCTAATTCAGGATCATTGGCAATTACAATTCCATTTTGAATGGTATGTCCGGCTTCATAGGAACCTTCAGGGCCATCCAACTCAAAATTATGATCGCCGGGAGCGATGATCACAAAATTATCAAGAGTACCAGCCCACGACTGGTCGGTATCGATGGCGTCATCACCGGTATTCCAAACCACAACGTTTGAAACGCTTACCGTGCCACCAAACCATTCGATACCATCATCCTGATTAGAAACAATTTCTACATTTTCAATCACAGTACCAGAACCAACACCGCCAAGAGTTAATCCATTGATTTCATTTCCGGAGCCAATATTTGTACCACCATGACGGATAGAGATATACTTGATCACACCAGAGTTGTCGGCATCATTATCACCACCATACAGACCATTAGGGTCAGAAGTAGGGATACCTTCGATTTGAACCTGACTCACATCGCCGCTTTCATTAGACGCTGAGATACGGGCATTGCCCAAAACGATCACGCCACCCCATAAGCCATTCAGATCAGGATCGAGGTTGGGACTGGCAATTTGTCCGGGAATGATCTCATCAGCAACCGAGGTAAAGATAATTGGTGCGTCGGCAGTTCCTTCGGCCATAAGTTTACCACCACGGGCAACCATCAAAGCAGTAGCATTTGCACCAGTACCAGCCTCACCTTTAACAACTACACCAGGTTGGATAGTTAAAGTAGCACCTGATTCAACTGCAATACGGGTTTCAAGAATGTAGATTTTACCAGTTTCCCAAACAGCATCTTCAGTAATATTGCTATTGATACGGAAAATGGTTTGTTCGGCTACTACGTTTACAACAGCTGTTGCATCGTCAGTTTGATTACTTTTATCGGCAACGCTAAGTGTTACAGAACCAGCACCTGCAGTAGAACCAGCAGTGAAAGTCACCACGATAGTACCAGATGTAGCATTGTCTGTGCCATCAGTTTTTATAACTGCGGTACCATTTGTTGCAGTTACTGTTGAAGAAGCAAAACCTGCTTGAGCGGTAAAACTAAATTCTACATCCACAGCTGCACCGGTTAAAGCTTCAATTGCTGAAGGTGCAGTTACCTTGGGTGCTTGTTTCAAATCGATGTTGTTGTCATCGTCATCGTTACAAGACGAAAAGATTGCCATTGAAGCAACCAGAGCATACATTAATAGTTTTTTCATGTTATAAAAGGTTTAGGTGAAAAATTCTGCTGCAAAAGTGATCTATTAAATCCGACCTGCTAATTAAGGAGGTTTTACAAAAATGTTAAGGTTACATTAAGTCAGTAAGCAACAAACGTGTGAAAAAGCAATATGAATTGTAAATCATTGTTGTCCGGTATAATTCAAATAAAAATGCTCAATCGCTGTAATAATGCCTTCCCTAATGGACTTGGGATAATCAGGGGTAAGCTTTTATGCTACCCATATTTTGTTCCTGGCGGGACAGTCCCGTTAGGAACAAAATGTTGGTAGCCAGTGCGTTACATGTTAAGAAAAAATTCCGTAGGGACGACATTATATTTTATCGGACAAAAGTGATTGTAAATAAACATTTTGCCTAGTGTTAAGGCAAGCTTTCTTTTAATCATTACTTTTACAAAAAAGTTAAAGTATGAAATTTCCATTACCCACTCTGATCATTCTATTAATACCCTATATCACAATATCTCAATCAATTAATCCCGAAAAAGGAATTGTTTATTGTGATACACTTGTGCCACGAATCGATATCACGATACATCCCGATACCTTAAACTGGATTTATGAAAATGTTGAGAGTGATATCGAATTTCATGCTTCATTTGTTTTTAATGACGGAAATGTCATTGACAGCATTAACCCTGTCGGTTTCAGATTGAGGGGAAACACCTCACGTTATAGTCAGAAGAAATCTTTTAAGGTATCTTTTAATACCTGGACAGACAGCGGTAATTATCAAGGCATTGAGAAGCTTAACCTGAATGGGGAACACAATGACCCTTCGATTATGCGCGCCAAATTGATGTGGGATTTTTTGTATAAATGGGGAATTCCCGCACCAAGAGCAAATCATGTGGAACTGTATATAAATGGTAACTATCATGGTCTTTACCTCAATGTGGAACATATTGACGAAGAATTTGTGGATTTACGTTTTGGAAACAAAAATGGCAATATATATAAATGTCTTTACCCTGCTGATTTGGATTATCTGGGCAGCGATCCAGATTTATACAAACTTGAAGAAAACGGTCGTCGGGTTTATGAACTCAAACGCAACGAGGAAGCTGATGATTACAGTGATCTGGCAAATTTTATTTCCATCTTAAATAATAGTGATGATGCCAGCTTTAGCTGTGAAATTGATCAGGTATTCAACACTACTGACTACCTTAAGGTGATTGCCGCTGATATCCTTTGCGGAAACTGGGATGGCTATATCTTCAACAAAAACAATTACTACCTTTATCACAATGAGTTCTCGGATCGCTTTGAATTTTTGATTTACGACCCCGATAATACCTTTGGAATAGATTGGTACAACATCGACTGGGCCAACCGCAATCCTTATAACTGGGAAATGGACGGCAACGAAAAGCGACCACTTTATACACGCATTATGGAAGATGATATTTTGCGCAAACAATTCACATGGATAAGCCAACAACTTATTAATCAAATTGATATGGATTCGTTAATTCAATCATTGCAGCAAAGGCAAACCCTAATCGCTCCTTTTGTTATAAACGATCCCTTTTATCCTCTCGATTATGGATATACTTTCAATGATTTTGAACGATCATTAACCGAAGTGATTGGTGATCACGTAAAAACAAGTGTTTTTGGATTTCTCACAAATCGCTTCAGCAGCATGCAAAACCAGCTGGAAAACACTCAGGCAACACCTTTGATCAATCATATCAACCACACGAGGTTAGTTGGTAATCGTCTTTTTATTGGCGCCTGGGCTGATGCGCAGTTTCCGTTCAATCTTGGTGTACAGCTAGTTATTGATGAAGACATCAGTGATGATGCCGTAATGTTTGATGACGGCCAACACAGCGATGGAGCAGCCGGCGACCTTTATTATGGAGCTATTTTGGAAAATATCTTTCCGGAAACCAGTGTCTTATATCACATTGTTGCCATTGATACACTACAACAAACCACTATTAAACCTTGCGACTATATTCATGTCAGACCACTTTCGGGCGACCGGCCTTTGTTATTTATCAATGAATTTATGGCCGATAACGACCACTTCAACACAGATGAATATGGCAATTACAGCGACTGGATAGAGCTTTATAATGGAGACACTGAAGCCATTTTTCTGGCCGATTATTTTCTTACTGATAAGTTGGATAATCCAGACAAATGGCAAATGCCGGAGGTTTTTCTGCAGCCGGGAGCCTTTATACTTTTCTGGGCCGATGACGAAGAAAATCCGGGCGAGAGACACACGAACTTCAAATTGAGTAAAGACGGAGAATCTATTGGTATATTTAATGGCCTTGAAGGAGTGGTTGACACTTTAACATTTTCCGCTCAAACGACAGATGTAAGCTATGGCCGTGAAACTGACGGCGCATTAAACTGGACTTTTTTTGAGCAGGCAACTCCCGGAGAATCAAATGAACACAGCAGTTTAACTGATTATGAGTCAGCGCATGGCAACATGATTTATCCTAATCCAGTGACTGGAGGACGGATTTACTTTAAAATACGTGATAATTTTAAGCTTTACGATCTGAATGGCAAACTCATACATAGCAGTAAGCCAGTTGAATACATGGACGTAAGTTGGCTGCCCAAAAGTCTTTATCTCCTAAAAACCAAAAATTTCGGAAGTCAACTTATCCAAATAAATTAAGCGAGCTAATCAACATTCAAACCATACTTTCGCAGCATTTTTGGCCATTCTGGCGATTCAATCACTTCTATCAGCAGAGGATTTATTTTATTGATAATAGCAGGATCTTTTGAAGCAAAACTGAAATATTCTTTATTGGCTCCTATCGAAATACCTTTAAACAATTCCTGGTTTTCGGGTTTGCTAAAGTAGTAATCCAGTATAGCCTGATCGTAAACAAACGCCTTTATTTTTCCTGTTTTTAATGCTTCCAAACCATCTTCCACCCCCATATAATGATTTGTTTCAATGCCATTGCTCTCAAGAAATTCAGCCACACTGCTTTCACTTACGGTACCCACTCTAACATCATGGAGATCTGATAGTTTTTCTATACTGTACTGAATTCGGTTTACCGTTAAAGTGGATGAAATAGTAGCCGTGAAACTACTGATAATAATCACCGCTGAAAACATCCAGATGATAGAGAAGAACCTGCCCCAAAAGCTAACAGGCGACTTGTCACCATAACCTACAGTTGTCATCGTTACAGCCGCCCACCAAATTCCATCAAAAACTCCGGGAATACCTTTTCTAAACTGCTGATGGTTATATCGCCGCTCAAAGAGCCAGACGATCCACCCAAAAAACAAGATTACCAGAAAAAGCAGCAAGATTATTTTGAAAAAATCAAGCGAGAAAAAATTTCGGATCATCGAAAACAACTTTTGGTCAGGCGAATTTAAAGTTGCAATACTTAGCGTGGTAATGTAGAAAGGCTGGCTGAAGTACAAACGCCGCATACGCTCCGGCGTAACTGTGAGTGGAACAATACTCAGGTCTGATTCACCATTTTCAAGGCTTATAAGCAAATCCTGTAGCGTATATTTCACAAATTTCTCGGGCTGACTAATGGAATCTGAAATTTTTTTCCAGATATCTATACAAAGTCCTTCTGGTGTTTCGTTCTCTTTTAAAATGATGAAAGGAGGAGAATCTTTTATGCCTATAGCTAAGGTGTCGGCAACAGATGTAAAATTAATTCCAAAAGAAAAAACAATCAGCATAAATAGCTTTGCTGCTGTGGGCACTTTTCCAGTCATAGGATAGTTGTTGATTTTTATTGATTTTATTAAAATCCAAAATTAATATTTTTGCCAATCCTCAGTAATTCAAGAAAACCAAAATACAATGATCCGTTTTTTGCCAGCTCTTTGGGTATTTTTACCACTATTTATGATGGCTCAGCCCGACACTTCAAAAACTATAAAACACGATTCGGTTCGCTATTGGAAATTTAGTGGAAAAACAGGACTTACATTCAACCAGCTATCATTAACAAACTGGGCTTCAGGCGGCGAAAGCTCAGCATCAGGAAAAGTAAATACTAACACCAAGATCGTTTACAACAAAAACAGGTTTCAGTTCGAGTCGATCTCTAAATTGACATTTGGCGTCGTTGGTTATGGAGGAAATCGTATCGAAAAAACCGAAGACCGTATTGATCTGGCCACTTCGGCCACCATTAATTCTGATAAAAATTGGGCTTTTTCTTCTGTTCTTTCCTTAAAATCTCAGTTTGCAAACGGCTATAAATACCCAAACGACTCCACACTTATATCAACTTTTTTTGCACCTGGCGTGATAAATGCATCTGTTGGCTACAGGTATAAAGAATCAGATATTTTTGAGCTGTTCCTAAGCCCTGCTTCCGGAAAATTCACCTTTGTGCTTAATCAGGAACTTGCCAACAAAGGCGCTTTTGGCGTTAGCCCTGCTGTGCGCGATTCTAATGGTGTTGTGTTAGTTCCGGGTAAAAACCTATTTAGTGAGTTTGGCTTTAACGTATTAGCCAATTTTGCCAAAGAAGTTAGTGAAAACATTGAATTATCCTCAACCTTAAATCTTTACAACAACTATCTCGACGACAACCACAGTAACAGATGGAACATCGATGTGGACTGGGAAACCACTGTAAATTTTACTATCAACAAACGAATTCAAACAGTGCTGTTTATGCAATTAAAATACGATCACAACGTAAAACTACCTGTTTATGATATGGTTGACGGGGAGAAGATACAGGTTGGCGAAGGCCCAAGGCTTCAGTTTAAAGAATCTATGGGAATTGGTATAACATATAATTTTGGCTAAGCCTTAAACTAAACACTTCATTTAACAAGATATTCCTTGTTTTGCAGATGAAATTCTATTTACTTTGCTGTAAAGTTTAATCCCTAACAAACAACTTAACTCATGAAAATATCCATCGTCGGAACCGGCTATGTAGGATTGGTTACCGGAACATGTTTTGCGGAAGTTGGTATTGACGTACATTGCGTTGATATTGACAAGAAAAAAGTAGATAACCTCAACAACGGCATCATCCCTATTTACGAGCCCGGCCTCGAAGAAATGGTGGCACGTAATGTAGAGAAAAAAAGGTTGTTCTTCACCACCGACCTGGCCTCTACCCTTCCTGGTTGCCAGGTAATTTTCAGCGCTGTAGGCACTCCGCCAGATGAAGATGGCAGCGCCGATTTGAAATACGTGCTCGATGTAGCACGCGAAGTTGGTCGGAATATGGAAGATTATGTGCTCATCGTAACCAAAAGCACAGTGCCTGTGGGAACAGCCGAAAAGGTAAGAAAAGCCGTAAAAGAAGAATTAGACAAAAGAGGTGTAAATATTCCTTTTGATGTAGCCTCTAATCCCGAATTTTTGAAGGAAGGTGCTGCCGTTGACGATTTCCTTAAGCCCGACCGCATCGTTGTGGGTGTAGATTCTGAACGTGCTGAAGATCTGATGAAAAAGCTTTACAAACCTTTCACCATGAACGGTCATCCGGTGATTTTTATGGACATCGTTTCTGCAGAAATGACCAAATATACCGCCAATGCCATGCTGGCTACTAAAATCAGCTTTATGAACGACATCGCTAATCTATGCGAAATAGTTGGCGCCGATGTAAATATGGTGCGTAAAGGTATTGGCTCGGATCGTCGTATTGGCAAATATTTTATTTACCCCGGTACAGGATACGGTGGATCTTGTTTCCCAAAAGATGTGAAAGCGCTGATTAAAACAGCAAAAACCTATAATTACAATCTTCGTGTGCTGCAAGCTGTTGAGGATGTGAACGACGACCAAAAATCCGTTATGTTTAACAAACTCAACACTTACTATAATCACGATTTAAAAGGCAAGACAATCGCCGTGTGGGGCCTTTCGTTCAAACCCAATACCGATGATATGCGTGAAGCTCCTTCAAGAGTTATTATCGCCAAATTACTTGAAGCCGGCGCCCAGGTTAAAGCTTACGATCCGGTGGCTATGGAAGAAGGTGAACGTATTTTCAATGATAAAATTGAATTTGCTAAGGATCAATACGATGCTTTAATAGATTCAGATGCCCTGATTATTGTTACAGAATGGTCTGAGTTTAAATTTCCTAACTTTAGGGTAATGAAAAAACTCCTTAAAAAAGCTGCAATTTTTGATGGACGTAATATTTATGATGCCAAAGAAATGCAAGCTGAAGGTTTTGACTATTTTGGAATCGGTATCAGAACCTTTAACTAATCGTGCAAATTAATTTTAATCGGGACCTTTTAAAGGAATGTCCCGATTATAAAAAACAACCTATGAAAAGTATCCTTGTTACTGGTGGTGCTGGCTTTTTAGGCTCACATCTTTGCGAACGTTTGCTCAACGAAGGCAATGAAGTGATCTGTCTTGATAATTACTTTACCGGACAAAAAAGCAATGTGGTTCATCTGATGAACCATCCTTATTTCGAAATGGTTAGGCATGATGTGACTACTCCTTTTTTCGTTGAAGTAGATGAAATTTATAACCTGGCTTGTCCGGCCTCGCCAATACATTATCAGTATAACCCCATCAAAACCGTAAAAACTTCCGTGATGGGAGCTATCAATATGCTGGGATTGGCTAAACGCATCAAAGCAAAGGTTTTACAAGCTTCTACTTCAGAGGTTTATGGCGATCCTGAGCAACATCCGCAAAAAGAATCCTATTGGGGACATGTGAACCCTATTGGACCTCGCGCTTGTTATGATGAAGGCAAACGTTGTGCTGAAACCCTTTTTGTAAATTATCATCAACAAAATGATGTAAGGATAAAAATTATCCGGATTTTTAATACTTATGGCCCCCGCATGCACCCCCATGATGGTCGTGTTGTTTCTAATTTCATCGTTCAGGCTTTGCAAGGAGAAGACATCACTATTTATGGAGATGGCATGCAAACACGTAGTTTTCAGTATGTTGATGATTTAGTTGAAGGTATGATTCGACTAATGGCTACTCCAGACGACTTCACAGGACCAGTTAATATTGGGAATCCAGGAGAATTTACAATGCTCGAGCTAGCGCAAAAGATTATCCAAAAAACCGGAAGCAAATCCAAAATTGTGCACATGCCTTTGCCAGCCGACGATCCGATGCAAAGGAAGCCCGATATCAGCCTGGCTAAAAAAGTACTCGACTGGGAACCTAAAATAGCACTGGATGAAGGGTTGGATAAAACTATTGCTTACTTTAAAACCATCGTAGGATGAATATTTTAGTGACTGGAAGCAACGGCCAACTGGGACAGGAATTTCAGAAAATCGCTCAGGCTGATCGTAAACATGTGTGGTACTTTACGGATGTAAAAGAATTAGACATTACAAATCCTACACAGCTCAAGCACTACATCAATGCCGAAAATATCGAAGTTTGCATCAATTGCGCTGCTTATACAGCTGTTGACAAAGCTGAAGAAGAGCAAGAAAAAGCCCAACTGCTCAATGCACAGGCTCCGGCTTTTTTAGCTGATGCATGTAAATCGGCAAATGCTCTGCTCATGCACATTTCGACAGATTATGTATTTAGCGGCAAACACTATATGCCCTATACCGAAGATCATCCTGTTGCACCAGCATCGGCTTATGCAGCAGGCAAAGCCGATGGCGAACGAAATATTATGCTTAGTGGAGCTAATTATATGATTATCAGAACATCGTGGCTTTACAGCAAAACTGGCAACAATTTTGTAAAAACAATGATCAGGCTGGGAAAAGAAAAAGATTCTATCAATGTGGTTGCTGATCAGATTGGAACACCAACTTACGCATTCGACCTGGCTGCAACAATTTTGCTTATGGCCGAAGACCAAAACATAAAAAGCAACAAGCAGATTTATCATTATAGCAATGAAGGAGCAATCAGCTGGTATGATTTTGCTCAGGCAATCATGGAGTTGGAAAAGCTTGATTGTAAAGTAATTCCTATCGAGTCAAAAGATTATCCAGTAAAAACCATTAGACCATATTATAGCGTATTGAATAAATCAAAGATTAAATCAACTTTTAATATTACAGTTCCTTACTGGCGCGACAGTTTGAAAAAATGTCTGGAGGAAATGAATGGAAAAAAGCAAGATTAATCGCCTTGTTATGCAAGTTTACGAAGCAGCCCGTGAGGTACACGAACAATGCGGAAATGGCATTCCCATAAACGTGTTCAAATCCTGTTTCGCTCACGAACTCAGAATTAAAGGTTTAAGATTTAGGTTGAATGCAGCTTTTCCGGTTGTATATAAAAACATGAAACTTGATCACACCCTTAATGCTGATTTTCTGATCGAAGATATTTTACCCCTAAACCTAAATAAAAAAGAAGAAGATGCAGCCGAAGCAATGTCAAGTTTGCTTCGCATGAATGAAATTCCAATGGGCCTTGTTATTGAAATTAACAAAACACAGCTGGTCGACGGCTTCAAAAAAATACAAAACCCTATAAAACGAATATTATGAATACTATTGATCCTCAAGTTATGGCACAAGCCAAAGAATGGCTGCAACCGCCTTACGACGAAGAAACTATCAAAGCTGTTCAGCATATGATTGATAACGATCCTAAAGAGCTGACGGAGAGTTTTTACAGAAAACTCGAATTTGGCACTGGAGGATTAAGAGGCATAATGGGCGCCGGCACCAATCGCATGAATAAATACACCGTTGCCAAAGCTACACAGGGATTGGCCAATTATATGAAAAAAATGTTTCCCGGCCAGAAACTTTCTATGGCTGTGGCACATGACTGCCGCAACAACAGCGACTATTTTACCCGCATCACTGCCGAAGTGATGTCAGCTAACGGTATTCAGGTGTACCTTTTCAAAAGTCTTCGGCCCACCCCGGAGCTTTCATTCGCAATTCGCGAATTGCATTGTCAAAGCGGCGTTGTGATTACAGCTTCGCACAATCCAAAAGAATATAATGGATACAAAGCCTATTGGGAGGATGGCGGACAGCTGATTGCTCCGCATGATAAAAATGTAATTGCCGAAGTTGAGAAAATTGTAAGCCTGAGTGAAGTAAAATTTGAGGCTAATGAGTCGCTCATTACTTACCTGGAAGACGATTTTGATGAAAAATATATCGCAAAAATTGCTGCACTCAGCCTTTCACCTGATATCATTAAGCGGCAAAGAAACATGAAAATTGTTTATACTCCAATCCACGGCACCGGTGTTAAGCTTGTCCCAAAAGCACTTAAAGCAACTGGTTTTAGGGCAGTTTATAATGTGCCCGAACAGGATGTTGTTGATGGAAATTTCCCAACGGTTCACTCTCCAAACCCCGAAGAGCCTGCTGCCCTTGAAATGGCAATTGCAAAAGCTAAAGAAGTTGATGCCGATCTCGTTATGGCTACCGATCCGGACGCAGACCGTGTAGGGCTCGCTGTACGCAACGAAAACAATGAATTCGTGCTCTTAAATGGCAACCAGGCTGCCAGTCTTTTGATTTATTACCTTCTGAATAAATGGAAGGAAAACGGCAAACTTACTGGTAACGAATTTATTGTAAAAACAATCGTTACCTCCGAACTGCTTTTCGACATTGCAGATAAGTTTAAGGTTGCACGCTATGATGTGCTCACGGGATTTAAATACATCGCTGCCTTGATCAAATCCCTCGAAGGAAAACAACAATTTATCGGCGGAGGCGAAGAAAGCTATGGCTATCTTGTTGGCGATTTTGTTCGCGATAAAGATGCCGTTAGCTCTTGCGTGATGTTGGCCGAAACAGCTGCATGGGCTGCCGATCAAGGCAAAAGCATGCTACAAGTACTAAAAGAACTTTATGTGGAATTTGGATTTTATAAAGAAAAGCTGCTTTCAGTTACCAAAAAAGGCCAAGAAGGAGCCGAAGCCATCAAAGCAATGATGGATGGATTCAGAGAAAATCCTCCTGCTATTATAGGCGATGAAAAACTGGTTGAAATCAGAGATTATAAACTGAGTGAAATTCGTAATCTGGAATCTGGAAAAGTAACACCAATTGAATTACCAAAATCAGATGTGCTGCAGTTTATCACTTCCGGCGGATCAAAAATAAGTGTTAGGCCTTCGGGAACCGAACCTAAAATTAAATTCTATTTTGGTGCAAAAGCACCTTTGGATTCGGTTGAAAATTACGATCAAACCGATGAGCAACTTGAGCAAAAAATAGAAGCCTTTAAAGCATCTTTAAAGATTGATTAATTTTCTTTAGACTTAAACTTTTACATAGTCCTGGCAAATTGTCAGGACTATTCTTTTTAAAACCTACTGCAAGTCAACAATTTGCTATTCAGGTCTTTATTCTTACCTTTGCACTTTTTTATCAGCGCACAGCGCTAAAATCAAACTTGCTATAATGATATCCGACTTGCTGCAAAAAGACATTGAAGAATTATATCCCTCAGCAATTGTTCAGCAAACGGCCTTTTGGTCAAAGTTGAAACAAAAAACAGGTTTGAAAAGTCTGGCTTTGGATTTTAAATCCAACTCGGAAGTACTCTTTAATCAGGCCGCCAACAATCAGATGATTCAATCAGATATGCTCCTCATTTTGCAGCCGATAAATGCCAATTACTGCATTGCCTATGCTCCTTACGGGCCTGAACTTGAACCTTCTGAAGAAAATCAGGGCGCATTTCTGGAAAGTCTTTCCGAAAATCTAAGGCCTTACCTGCCTAAAAATTGCATCACCATCAGGTACGATCTGCAATGGGAATCGTATTGGGCAAAAGACGCAGCCTTTTTTGATAATAATGGCATTTGGCTTGGTGAACCCGCTGCAAGAGCACAGGAATTCAGATTTAATTATAGTACGCAATACTGGAATTTTGAAAAAGCCCAAACCAATATCCTGCCCTCTCACACCTTTTTTATCGACCTGAATTTGCCGGAGCAGAGTTTGTTACAAAAAATGAAACCCAAAACGCGCTACAACATCAAACTGGCTCAACGCAAAGAAGTTAAAGTACGGGCATTAGATATTTCCCAAATCGACATCTGGTATAAACTTTACCAGGAAACAGCTGATCGCAATCGTTTTTTTGTTAATGACCTGCACTATTTCGAAAACGTACTTACGACCAAAGCTAACGATACACTTTCACCTGCTGAGGTATTTTTACTTGTTGCCGAATGGGAAGATAAACCGCTGGCAGCAATGTTTCTGATTATTTCCGAAAAAAGAAGTTCCTATTTATACGGCGCGTCTTCAGCAAAACACCGTAATGTGATGGCCACTTATGCTTTGCAATGGGAAGCCATTCAACTCTCTAAAGCAAAAGCTTGCACAGAATACGATATGTTTGGTGCATCTCCAACTCCAGATCCCTCCCATCCGATGTATGGTCTTTACAAATTTAAAAGTGGATTTGGAGGAAAACTCTTCCACAGCCTCGGATGCTGGGATTATCCTCTTTTGCAAAAACAATATGATATCTACAAAGCTTTTGAATCGCAAGCTGTTGGATTCCATATAAGTTAACATTTAAATGTTGCTAGCCACTAAGGTTAAGTGGTATTAAAAAACTTTAAACTCAATTTATTGACCTGTAATTAATTAGAGTTAAATTCTTAAAATTAATGTAATGTTTACTTGACTTTTTGATAACCTTACATTACATAGGATGTGTTAAAAATCATCTCTTATGAAGCAATACTTTCTTTTACCCAAAGTTTTTAAAAAAATTGGATGGCTGTTATTCATTCTTGGAATATTATTCGGGATAGTATTTTTAATCTTAGAGGACGAAATCCATTTTCTTGATCTACCAGTCTTTGCAATTGCTAATGAAGAGGTTCTGAGTAAAACTGTATTCTTTTCAGTTGTGAAGAATAATGTTTTTGACGAACTAATCGGTTTACTGCTTATTGCAGGTGGGTTATTTATCGCGTTTTCAAAAGAAGAAACAGAAGATGAATTCATTGCCAAAATCAGACTTGGATCCCTGGTTTGGGCAACTTATTTCAATTATGCCATCCTGATGCTGTCCGTTATTTTTGTTTATGGCATGTCATTTTTTGGGGTTCTGGTTTTTAATATGTTTACCTTACTTTTGTTTTTTATTATTCGCTTTAATTGGGCTTAGCGAAAAACTAAAAACCTGATCAGTGATGAAAAATAATATCAAAGTAGAACGAGCCAAAAAAAATATCACTCAAGCTCAACTTGCTGAAATGGTGCAGGTAAGCCGGCAAACAATTAATGCAATCGAACTAGGTAAATATAACTTATCAACAATTCTTGCTTTAAAGATTGCTTACGTTTTCGATCAAAATTTACACAACATTTTTGAATTGGAAGAACAAGACTGGCAATCATGATTTATTATACCTGATAAGATGAATAGCAAAGTCGTTTCAATACATATTTTTACGATCAAATTCCTCATTTTAGCTTCAATGCTTGCTATGCATAACTTTCTGCAGGGGCAAGAAAATCAGCAAGAGTTGAGCCGCAAAACTGACACCCTCAAACAAAAATTATTCGACGAACCCGATTCTGTTTTTTACCAACGGTTGAATCAAAAAGGAAACGACAGCAAATTCTTAAGGGAACTTTTGAACATCACGTTAAAAGATCAGGAAACACAATCGCAACCCGAACTTGCAGACAATACTGAAAAATGGATACCATTTAGAGGACTGATTATCAGCAATATAATTATCAAACAACCACCACCTGGAAGCGCTTTGCTACCCAATGTAATTGAAAACGATAGCAGCAAAATCAATCAACTGATCAATAGGCTTCACATTTATACCAAACCTGCTGTAATTCAAAAAAACCTTTTCATCAAAACTGGCGATAGTCTTATCCCATGGAAACTCGCTGATAATGAAAAACTAATTCGTAACCTGCCCTATATCGAAAACGCACGTTTTTATGTCGAATCGGTCAGTAAGGATTCCCTTACGCTAATTCTGGTTGTGCAGGATAAAATTCCCTATGGAGTCTTCCCCACTATTCATTCTGCCAACAAACAAAGTCTGAAGATCTGGAACTCTAATTTTATGGGCTATGGTAACGAATTTGGTTTCAGGATTGCCAACGACAAACCAGAGTTTTATATGTCTGAAATTTATTTTACACTCAGCAACTTGAACAAAAAATTCATTCAAAACAGTGTGATATACCAGCGTTCGCTCGAAAACGAATACTACACCCTTTCTCTGAGGAGATTATATCAGCCCGGCGCATACAAACTTGCAGGCGGACTTGAACTTGCCCGAAAACAGGAAACACTTCCTTCGTGGTTTTCTACAGATATCTTAGCTCAGTCCGAAATGCGCTATTTACAAGGCAATGTCTGGCTTGGTTATCAATATGAAATTAAAGCTCAAACAGAGAAAAAGAGGCCTGAATACCTCATTCCAGCTATTGGAATCTATAATACCTATTTCCAAAAACGTCCATTTACCAGTGCCGATTCCAATTATATGTTAAACAACTGCACCCGCTTGATTGCTTCTGTGAACTGGCTAAATCAAAACTTTGCCGAAAGCGACAAGCTCTTTGCTCAGGATCATCCGCAGGCATTGCCTGTTGGTTTTAGGGCAGGGCTTACGCTGGGATACAGATGGGGAGAATTTTCAAAAATGCCTTATGCAGGCATAGATTTTCGCTGGAGCAAACTTGGTAAACCTGCTGATTTTTGGGTTTTTACAGCAGGATTTGGTAGTTATATTCACAGACAAAAACTTTATCAGGGAGTGGTTAAAGGATCGCTTTATTACCTTAGCACACTAATGCCTGTTGGAGACTATTCCTTTCGTTTATTAAGTGGTATAAACTATACGCGAGGAATAAACCGCTTATCTTACGACAGCCTCTATCTAAACAACGAACATGGTATTATCGGACTAAAAACAGATGTGATCAGGGGAATGAAGCGTATCAATTCAGAATTTCAGTTTATACTTTACACTCCCTGGAAATGGCTTGGTTTTAGTTTTACACCTTATCTAATAGCCGAAAGCGGCTTCATTGCTGAAGAAAACGAACAATTATTCAATAAAAGACTTGTTTCAGCTTTAGGAATTGGGCTAAGGCTTCGAAACAAATACCTCGTTTTTTCATCCATACAATTAAGGCTGATGTATTATCCCTATGCCCCGGGGGGCGCCTCGTCATGGTCATTTGATCTCACTGATAATATAGGCTGGGAAATATTCGATTTTGAACCCCAACAACCGAGTGAGCTTATTTTTGAATGATCTGCAAAATCTTAAAATTACGCTGATTAAAACTAAAGCTATCACCTATCTTTTTTCCTTTCATAGCCTCAAATATAGGAACCTGGACCGAAACAACAATTACATCTTCATTTTTAAAATGGATAATTCCCATCCCTATTGCGATCAAAAACAAATCAGAATCTGTTTGAATCAACGCTCCAAAAACGACTTCACTGTGCGTTTTTTTTAATTCAGGCCTTTGAAGCAAGACGAGATTTACCATTGCCCGACTCAACTGTTTGGCGAACATATCCTTTTTTCTGAGTTGTTGATTCCGAAAACCATCATAACAGTCTTTTGGCGTTCCATAATTATGTGCTTCTACCTGCGCATCATCCATTGCTTTGCTGGCATTTGCTATAGCTTGTTTCTGTATTTGTATCAAATGTACTATAAGTTCAGCCTCAAATTCAGGTGTTTTCATCAGATAGTTTAATTTTGCAATCGCAATAAACACATTTAAGCTTTGCCGATTAAAAATCCAAATGAAACCATGAGCTCATCTGATCCTACTTTGTCACGTAACATACTGGAAATGGCTACAGTAGCAAGCGAATTTTGCAACTTTATCGAAGACACATCAAACCTCAGGCAACAGGCCTTTTTCAATTCCTTACAAGCTCTGGTACCCCTGCTCTATCTGCGCGGAACGCTTCTGCCGGATATCGAACCCGAATTTCCGGAGGCAAACGAAAGATTTGTAACCGAAGAACAATACGAAGGCCTGTTCAATGCACTGCGTGAGCTAACCGGCGATTTGGATGAATTCTGGTATATCGATCACAGCGGTACGCATATCACCGAAACGCTCAAAGGAAGTTTTGCCGAGCATTTAGCCGATGTATATCAGGATCTTAAAGACTTTATAATGCTCTTTAAAAAACCGCAACTGGCAGCTCGAGAAAACGCCATTGCCAGTTGCAAAGCCAATTACGCTCCGCATTGGGGCGCCCGACTTGCCAATCTGTTACCCGCCCTTCATGCCCTCGTTGTTGAAGAAAAACCCGCCGATCAGCAAGACGATTTCCTCATTGACTAATGAATACCTAACATTAGGTATGTTCTCACTTTCGTAAAATGTCGTTTTTTGCTTATTAGCAAAAGTAGTCTGACATGAAAACCCTAGTGGAGCTCAAAGAAGGAGAAAAAGGTATCATCACCAAGGTGAAAGGTCGTGGTGCTTTTCGTAAAAGAATCATCGAAATGGGCTTTGTTGTTGGCAAAGCTGTTATAGTTGTAAAGAACGCTCCATTGCGCGACCCAATTGAGTATAATATCATGGGTTACGAAGTTTCGCTCAGACGCAGCGAAGCCGCCTTGATTGAAGTCTTGAACGGAGACGCAATCAAATTGGCTAGCCATTCAGCCTATCATGGTGTGCAGGCTCTTGAACAATCACTCAATCTTAGACCTTTAAATACCTCAAAAACTATTTCTGTTGCTTTGGTTGGCAATCCCAATTCGGGAAAAACTACACTTTTCAATTATGCCTCACACTCCAAAGAAAGAGTTGCCAACTATTCTGGCGTGACTATTGATGCAAAGTCAGCAATTTTTCAGCTAAACAATTATACTTTTAAGCTCGTTGATCTGCCCGGAACATACAGCATAACAAGCTACACGCCTGAGGAACTTTATGTTAGGAATCATATTTTTGAAGCATTACCCGATGTAGTGCTCAATGTGGTAGATGCTTCCAACCTGGAACGCAACCTTTACCTTACTACCCAGCTGATTGATATGGACATCAAGGTAGTAATGGCTTTGAATATGTACGACGAATTCCTCGAAAAAGGAGACCAGTTCGATTACGATCACCTTGGGAAGATGCTGGGTATTCCTTTTGTACCAACAGTGGCATCAAAAGGCAAAGGGATTATTGAACTTTTTGAACGCATTATAAAAGTACATGAAGATCGTGATCCTGATCTTAGACATATTCATATAAATTATGGTGAAGAAATAGAAACTACTATCCGTGAACTTCAGGATTTACTTAAAATTGATGGAAATCAGCATATTATTAATGTCATTTCGCCGAGATATCTGGCTATCAAACTGATTGAAGGCGATTTGGAAGAGCTTGATCGCATTAAATCCTGTGTGAATTATACAAGCATAATTTCTTTTCTTGAAAAGGAAACCGAGAAAATTGCCACAATTTATTCTGATGAACC
Source organism: Bacteroidales bacterium (assembly GCA_015709215.1). Classification (GTDB taxonomy): domain Bacteria; phylum Bacteroidota; class Bacteroidia; order Bacteroidales; family F082; genus UBA5536. The sequence goes on along the minus strand of JACCQN010000023.1, from coordinate 5,541 downwards.
AGAAACAATTATTACCGACGCCAAGTATGGTTTTATTGAGGGAGCACTCAAAGAAACCTTTAATCCAGCCAAAGAACCTGTTAAAACAAAAAGCAGACATATCGATAGTATTTTGACAAATAAATACCTCAGCTATCCCATTTTCATCGGTGTGATGTGGGGGATTTTTCAGGCAACTTTTATACTAGGCGACTACCCCATGCAATGGATTGAACTGCTAATGGGCTGGCTTGGAGAAATGATGTATCGTATTATGCCCAACAATTTTATTCGCGATTTAGTGGTCGATGGGATAATTGGTGGTGTGGGAGGAGTGATCGTTTTCCTACCCAACATCCTGATACTGTTTTTCTTCCTTTCACTGCTTGAGACAACAGGCTATATGGCTCGCGTGGCGTTTATCGTTGACAAATTGATGCACAGGGTTGGATTGCACGGGCGATCATTTATTCCACTTTTAATGGGTTTTGGATGCAATGTACCAGCCATTATGGCAACACGCACAATAGAGAACAAAAGTGACCGCATGGTTACAATGATGATAATTCCCTTTATGTCGTGCAGTGCGCGTTACCCAGTTTATATACTCATAATCAGTGCATTTTTTGATAATTATCGCGGCACAACTCTCTTTGGTATCTATTTGTTGGGCATCCTATTTGCCGGCTTGCTCGCCTGGGTATTTAAGAAAATATTGTTTCAGGCTAATGAAATGCCCTTTGTGATGGAGCTTCCACCCTATCGCATGCCCACCGGCAAAGCCATTTTCAAGCAAACATGGTTCAAAGGTCGTCAGTATTTACAAAAAATGGGGACAATTATACTTGCTGCTTCCATCATCATTTGGGCGCTTGGATACCTTCCTTTAGGACGTGATATCGATCGTATTTATGATGAAAAAATTGCTCAGACAGAAGCGCAATATGAAAATCAAATAAATAGGCTCGAGGTTGGCAATGTCGCAGCAAAAACATCATTAAATGAACAAATGCATGCACAAATTCTTCAACTGAAATTTGAACAACAAAGCAAAAAGCAAGAAAACTCTATTATTGGTCGCATTGGCAAATTCATCGAACCCGGTATTCAACCTTTAGGCTTCGATTGGAAAATGGGTGTTAGCCTTGTGGCCGGAATGGCTGCAAAAGAAATTGTGATTTCTACTATGGGAGTTTTATATCAAACCGGCTCGGAAGATGAGCCTACTGAAAGCCTGATTAGTAAGCTGCAGGATGATACTTATACATCCGGCTCAAAAAAAGGGCAAAAAGTAATGAGACCGTTGGTTGCCCTGTCGTTTCTAGTTTTCGTTTTGATCTACTTTCCTTGTGTTGCAGTTTTTGCTGCCATAAAAAAGGAATCAGGTGCCTGGAAATGGCCTTTATTCACATCATTTTATACCACAAGCCTGGCCTGGTTGGTAGCTTTTGCTGTTTATCAAGTAGGATTATTCCTGGGATTTTAAATGTTTTTCCTTTTCAAAAACTGAAGGTTATTCGAATCACTTCCGAACATTATCCTTAATTAAGTAGCATTCTAGAAATCTCCATTTCTCAATAAGGTATTTATTTTCAATAAGGTACTAATCTTTATAGAAAAATTAGGTCTTTTGATAAGACAAGACCAACAAACTCAAAAATCTATTTCATCAGCATTCTAAAAAAACTGCTACTTTTGTATAGGTAAATCTGATTAATAAAGACCGTCATTATGAAGGTAATCGATAAAGAAGCATTTTTGGATACTTTTCAATATTTCGACAAACCGATAGTTCTTGAAATTATAGATATTTTTATCAACGAGCAACCTGAAAGAATCGAAAGAATCGAAAATGCCATCAATAATCAAGACTTTGATACTTTAAAGTTTGATGCACACAGCCTCAAAGGCGTCATTGCCAATTTTGTAGCTGAAAAGCCTCATCAGCTTGCCAAAACAATGGAAATAAAAGGCACCGAAAAAGACGGATCTGATCTTGAAAACCTCTTTAAAGATCTTAAATCTGCCACACTCGAACTGGTTGACGACCTCAAGGAATTACGTCAGGAATTTGAGGAATAATTATTTACGTCGATCAAGTCTGTTCAGGCCTTCCACTGCTAATGGGTAATTTGCCTGCTTTTTGAGCACCTGCTCATAAATATCTCTTGCAGTCACATACTGTTCCATTTCTTCAAGCGATCGACCTTTGTTGTATAAGGCATCCACATAATCAGGATCAATAGAGAGTGCGGCATCAAAATAAGCAATGGCCTGTTCATAATCTTGCAAATAAACCAGATTTACATAGCCGAGATTGTAAATAAACCGACTGTTATCGGGCTGCATCATCAGCAATGTATCATAATGAGCCACAGCCTCTTCCACACCATCATGCTCCTGCAGATAGAGCGCTAATTGGTAGCGTGCCACAACAGAATTAGGAAAACGACGAATCGCATCTTCCAGAAAATCAACAGCCAGTGGATTATGCTGAGCGGTATAAATAACGCCAATTTGGTAAAGTGCTTCAAAGAAGTTCTCGTCCTGATCGCGAGCAATCATGAAATTTTTCAAAGCAGATACAGTATCCTCTTTGGCCAAAAAGATCATACCTCTTACAAAGTAAGCTTCAGGATTTTGGCTTTCCATTGCCAAAGCTTTATCAGTGTAGCCTAGCGCAAGGTTCAGCTTGCGCTGCAACAAATGTAGTTCAGCAAGTTTAATATGCGGACGTGGGTCGTCTGGAGCTATTTCAACAGCCTTATTTAGCGTTTTAATTACACTTTCCGCTTGTCCCATACCGTAATAAATTTCGGCAAGTGTTAAATATGCCTCCAAGATTTGATTATTAAGACTTAAAGCCTGATTAATATCCCGTAAAGCTCTGTCAATTCGATCTCGCTGCATATACAACTGTGCCCGCTCTACATACAAGGCGGCATTGGTGCTGTCATTTGTAATCCGTTGATTAAGATCAGCAAGAGGATCAGTCTGTTGCTCAACTGAGGCAGATTTTTCTTTAACCTGTTGGTCAGACTGTTTAGGGTCACTTTGGCAGGAGATCCACAAAAAACATGCAAATACAAATAAAGCAATGAATCGATAGGGCATAGAAACATATTTAATCCAGGCTTCAAAGACCAGAGCCAGGAGATTAAAAGATTAATTGTTGGCCAAAAAATTACTCAGCAACAGTGCTAAGCGCTAACCTGATTTTCTCTTCCAGTTCGGCGGCCAGTTCCGGGTTTTCTTCAATGAGTGTTTTTACTGCATCACGCCCTTGCCCAAGTCGTGTTTCGCCATAACTAAACCACGATCCACTCTTCTTAATAATGCCGTAATCAACGCCAAGATCGATTATTTCACCGACATGTGAAATTCCTACGCCAAACACGATATCAAATTCAGCTTTACGGAATGGTGGTGCGACTTTGTTTTTTACCACCTTGACACGAACACGGTTTCCGGTTGCATTTTCGCCATCTTTGATCTGACTGATCTTACGGATATCAAGACGAACCGAGCTGTAAAACTTAAGCGCATTACCACCTGTTGTGGTTTCAGGATTACCGAACATAACACCGATTTTATCCCTCAGTTGGTTGATAAATATACATATAGCACCTGTTTTACTGATTGTTGCCGTAAGCTTACGCAAAGCCTGCGACATCAAACGTGCCTGTAGGCCCATTTTGCTGTCGCCCATCTCTCCTTCTATCTCGCTTTTGGGTGTAAGTGCTGCTACAGAGTCAATTACAATGACATCAATTGCGCCTGAACGAATAAGATTCTCTGCAATTTCGAGCGCCTGTTCACCGTGGTCAGGTTGCGAAATCAGCAGGTTTTGAATGTCAACACCCAGTTTTTGGGCATAAAAACGATCAAAAGCATGCTCCGCATCAATAAAAGCTGCAATCCCTCCGGCTTTCTGAGCTTCGGCAATGGCATGCAGGGCGAGTGTTGTTTTTCCGGAACTCTCAGGTCCGTATATTTCAACTACACGGCCTTTGGGCAAACCACCAATTCCCAGCGCTGCATCCAGGCCGATTGATCCAGTGGAAATACTTTCTATACTTTCGATGGCATTATCGCCCAGCTTCATGATACTGCCCTTGCCAAAGTTTTTTTCAATATTACCCAGAGTGGCTTCCAGCGCTTTTAGTTTTTCCAGCTTAACTTTGTCTGCGTTTTCTTTTGCTTTTTCTGATGTCATTATTATGAAGTATTAGTTATACAATTTAAAAATCTGATTGGTATGATCGTCTGTTTTTACCTTTTTTATCACTTCATCTATTTCACCTTCCTCGTTGATGATGAAAGTAGTACGCAGTAGCCCTTCATATTTTTTCCCATACATATTCTTTTCTCCCCACGCACCATAAGCTTTGATAATTTCGAGCTTGGGATCAGCAAGCAAAGGAAAAGGTAAATCAAACCTGGCCGCAAAATTTTGATGCGACTTTTCACTATCCGGACTTACGCCAACTATCGCAAAACCTTTATCGATCAAATCCTGATAATTATCACGCAAATTGCAGGCTTCTTTTGTACAGCCAGGTGTATTGTCTTTGGGATAAAAATACAAAACAACTTTTTTTCCTTTAAAACTATCGAGTGTTATAGCATTTCCGTTTTGATCAGTCCCGCTAAAAACGGGTGCTTTGTCGCCTTTTTGAAGCATAAATATATTTTTTGAAGGTTACAAATTTAGTTTTAACTCACGACCTAAACAACAAATTATCTCATGATTTTGTTGTAGCCTTTGTTTTATACTGCTTCCTGAAATAATTACACAAAGGAGTGATGCCACAATTTTCGCAATCAGGCTTTCGAGCCTTGCAAACATACCTGCCATGCAAGATGAGCCAATGATGAGCTTTCGGAATTATTGCCTCCGGTAAATATTTTACCAACTGTTTCTCTGAATCAAGGGGATTTTTGGCGTTTGTAGTAAGCCCAATGCGCTCCGAAACCCTGAAAACATGCGTATCAACAGCCATTGCCGGCTTGTTGTAAACTACCGATGCAATTACATTGGCGGTTTTACGACCAACACCGGGCATTTTTTGAAGCGCTTCAACTGAATCCGGCACAATTCCATTAAACTCATTAAGCAAAGTCTGCGCCATGCCAATCAGGTTCCTGGCTTTATTATTGGGATATGAACAAGACTTAACCTGTTCGTAAACAGCATCATGAGAGGCAACTGACAAAGTTTCAGGATCAGGGAAATGTTTAAAAAATTGTGGTGTTATTTGATTAACCCTTTTATCTGTACACTGGGCCGACAAAATAACTGCAACTAAAAGTTCGTAAGGTGAACCAAAATGCAATTCAGTCTCTGCAACAGGCATATGCTCTTCGAAATGAGCAATCAATGCAGCAAATTTTTCTTTCTTGGTCAAGAGGTATTTGTTTTTTGACAAAGATAAGGTTTTCGTAAAACCAAAAAATAAATGTCTTTGCCACCTGTGTGGCAAAGACAAAAATTGAAAAATGAAAAATAATTAGAGTCTGTCTTTAAAGTCGTCATTTTGAAAATTTTCTTATCCAATGTTT
>JACCQN010000022.1 GCA_015709215.1 Bacteroidales bacterium | reverse complement strand
GTCAAAAGTGTGTAAATATTTTGACTTTTTTATCTAGTTAAATCCAAACTCAAGATTTATGCGGTAGCATAAACCAGCTTTTAAATTTTCCCCGCAACAAAATAATCCATGAAACGAGGGCAGATAAAACAAGCCCAGAAGCCAATAAAATTCCACTGATTTGAATAAGAAAAGGTGGCATAAAGCATTAAGATTTTAAAATAATACAATCACTTCCCATACAAATATCCAGTGATTTTGCTTTTTGAATCAAAGAATGATTTTCGGGAACCAAGCGGGTTTTGCCGGCCACATCTGCCAATGGAATACTGGCAGTTTCATTTTTTGTATTCACAACCATTCTGCCATAATCCTCTCTGGCAATCAAATCAACAGCATGTGAACCAAAACGTGTAGCCAAAATACGGTCGTTTGCCGAAGGGCTACCACCCCGCTGGATGTAACCCAAAACAGTTTTTCGTGTTTCAATATGTGTTTCTTTTTCAATCATATGAGCCACATAATCAGCTGCAGATTGCCCTTCGGGATGTGCTATACCCTCGGCAACAACAACGATAGAATAGGGTTTCTTTTTATAGGCACGATCAAGCAAATAGCGGTTTACTGCTTTGGGATCGTACTCCAATTCGGGAATTAAGATTACATCACCACCACCGGCCATTCCAGCATAAAGTGTAAGCCATCCAGCATGATGCCCCATCACTTCGATCACCATGATGCGCTTATGCGAATTGGCCGTTGTGTGCAGGCGATCAATAGCCTCTGTGGCAATGGTCAAGGCAGAATCAAAACCAAAAGAAAAATCAGTTCCGAAAACGTCATTATCGATTGTTTTGGGGATGCCAATTACATTGAGGCCTTCTTCGCTGAGCTGCCAGGCAGTTTTTTGAGTGCCATTTCCACCAATGCAAACCAAACAATCAAGCTTAAGATCCTTATAGTTCTTTTTGATCAACTTAGGCTTATCGACAGCACCATTACCTTTTTTCTTGAAAGGTTTCTCACGTGATGTGCCCAAAATAGTGCCGCCAAGTGTTAAAATCCCCGACAAATCCCCCTCTCCAAGCGGCATCACCTCTTTATGAATCAGTCCTGCAAAACCACTTGAAATACCTATCACCTCCATGCCGTGACGCACAATAGCAGTTTTCCCCACCCCGCGGATGGCAGCATTAATGCCCGGGCAATCACCTCCGGCTGTTAAAATCCCAATACGTTTTGGTTTTCCCATATTATTTAATTTGTGCTGCAAAGTAAGAATTTTTCCTTTGCTGAATCTTCCCAAAAAACAACAGGAAGATCAAAAATCTTTACTTTTACCTTTTAATTATTGCTAAATCAGATACAAAAGGCGAATTTAAAGCTTATGATTAAAACCAAAATCGCGCTTCATTGGCTTATTCTTTTCGGAATGAGTGCTGGTATTGTTTTCGGACTTCTGGCAGTATTATTGGGCTGGCATACTTTTACAATCGATTGGATCAAACCCTGGGGAACTATTTTTATTCGTTTGCTGAAACTTATAGCCGTTCCACTGATTATTGTTTCCCTAATTAATGGCATTTCCAACCTTAATGATGTTTCAAAGCTCTCACGTATTGGCTTAAAAACCATAAGCTTATACCTTGTAACAACGGTAATCGCTATCTCGATTGGATTGCTTGTTGTTAATATTACCCGACCAGGGAAAATACTCCCGGCCGAAAAAGCTCTTGAGTTTCAACAACGTTATGCTGCCAATGTGCAAAACAATCCCGACCAACAAACAAATGATGGACCACTGCAATTTATCATTGATGTTGTGCCCGACAATATCTTCAGAGCTATGACGGAAAATACCAGTATGCTACAGGTCATCTTTTTTTCAATTTTATTTGGAATCTCAATGATTCTGATCCCACAGGAAAAAACAAAACCTATCAAAGCTTTTATTGAATCCTTAAACGAAATTGTTTTGCAGATGATCCATTTGATCATGAAAATAGCTCCTTACGGTGTTTTCGCTTTGATTGCAGCAATTACTGTTGAGGTAGCCGGCGATCAGATTGCCGATACGGCAGCACTTTTTGGTTCGCTTGGTTTGTATGCTTTAACAGTGGTGATGGGCCTGCTTTTAATGGTTTTTGTAATATACCCTATCATTATCAGTTCGCTCACCGTTATTGGATTTAAACAATTTATCAAAGGGCTTGCACCTGCCCAGTTACTGGCATTTTCAACCAGTTCAAGCGCTGCCACATTACCTGTTACTATGGAATGTTGCGAAGAAAATCTGGGTGTAAAAAAAGAAGTGAGTAGCTTTGTATTGCCCTTGGGCGCCACGATTAATATGGATGGCACAAGTTTGTATCAGGCTGTAGCAGCTGTTTTTCTGGCTCAGATTTATGGCATGGATTTAACGCTTGGACAACAACTCACCATAATACTTACTGCCACGCTTGCATCAATAGGGTCAGCTGCCGTTCCTGGTGCCGGAATGATTATGCTGGTAATCGTTTTGGGTTCAGTTGGCATTCCCACCGAAGGCATCGCCCTGATCTTTGCTGTTGACCGGCCTCTTGATATGCTTCGCACCGTTGTGAATATTACCGGCGACTCAAGTATTGCCTGTGTTGTTGCACATACCGAAAACAAACTGGATGAAGCTATGATTATTGAAAACAAAGAAAACCTTTGATTATGAACCAAGCTAAAAAATTATTGATGATAGCTTTGATACTGCCTTTTGCATTAAGTGCACAGTATCAAAACATCAAAATAGGAAATTACACTAGTGCCAACGAACCCAGCATCTTCATCAATCCGAAAAATACATTGGAGATCATGGCAGGCTCCAACCTGAACTACTGGTATTATTCCGAAGATGGCGGCTATACCTGGCAGACTTCCGAACTGATATCACCTTCTTATGGCGTTTGGGGCGATCCGGTGATTATCGCTGATACTGCCGGCGATTTTTATTTCTTTCACCTGTCCAATCCTGCCGTTGGAAACTGGATAGATCGCATCGTTTGCCAGAAATATAATAAAACAACAGTACAGTGGAATAACGGCACTTATATGGGATTAAACGGAACCAAAGCACAAGACAAACATTGGGCCGTTGTAGATCCGCAAACAAATACAATTTATGTTACCTGGACGCAATTTGATGATTATGGATCAGCCGATCCTGGCTGTGAAAGTAACATCCTTTTCAGTAAATCAACAGATGCAGGCCTTAGCTGGTCGGAGGCTATAAGCATAAATCAGGTATCAGGCAACTGCATCGACAGCGATGAAACTGCCGAAGGTGCCGTGCCAGCTGTTGGTCCCAATGGTGAAGTGTATGTTTCCTGGTCGGGACCCGAAGGCATCGTTTTTGATCGTTCGCTGGATGGCGGGCAAACCTGGCTTGATGAAGATATTCCTGTTGACCCGCATATTGGTGGCTGGGACATTAACATTCCAGGCATCTACAGGGCAAACGGAATGCCAGTAACAGTTTGCGACCTAAGTCCTTCGCCCCATAATGGCACTATTTACATTAATTTTGCTGATCAACGCAATGGCACCGATGATACTGACATCTGGCTTACCAAATCAACCGATCAGGGAAACAACTGGTCGGAGCCCATAAGGGTAAATGATGATCCACCAGGCAAGCATCAATTCTTTAGCTGGATGACAATCGATCAAACCAATGGGTATTTATACTTCGTTTATTACGATCGCAGGGCGTATAATGATAATCAAACTGATGTTTATATGGCCTGGTCAGGTGATGGGGGCGAAACATTTACAAATGTTAAAATCAGCGAAAATCCGTTTGTACCAGCCGAAAGCATTTTCTTTGGTGATTACAGCAATATCTCGGCTCATAACAATGTGGTACGTCCTATCTGGACCAGAATGGATGACGGTGTTCGCAGCATTTACACAGCAATTATTGATATGACTGTTGGTTTGGAACAACAAGCTGCTATACCATTTAGCATCACTCAAAATTATCCTAATCCATTTAATTCAAGCACTATAATAAGCTTCAAAATACAAGAAGCCAGACAGGTTAGCCTTACCGTTTACGATCAAACAGGCCGAATGGTTGCCCGGCCTATCAAACAAAAATGGCACGATAGGGGAAAATATGAATTTGTTTTTCAAAATGAATTGTATAAGTTAAAAGCTGGTGTTTATGCCTACGAACTTCAGGCCGGAAGCTTTAGTACACATCGCAAAATGGTGATTGCAAACGACTGAAACAAAGTATTTTAGAATTTTATCTGCATCTTTAGATTTTTTTTACCTTTGAGCCCGAATTTGTTTTTTGCGGATCGCACCCAAATAAAATTATGATTCAGGAAGAACTCAAACCCATACTGGAAACCATCAGGCGTAAGGCATTTGAAGTGGGCATTCGAAACTTGTCTGTTGATAAGCTTGAGCCAATGATTGGCAGGGATTATTCAATCCTGAAAAAATATGTGCAATCCAATGAAGACCTGGTAACCAAAACCCTTGAGCTTGAGAGAGAAAAGTTTGCCGAAATATTTCTCGAATACGATTTTAAAGACAAGAATGCCATTGACATTTTGCTGATCGTTTCGCGAGAACTGGCTCTGAAGTTTTACGACATATCTCCTTCTATCACACATGAACTCAAGGGATTGTTCCCCGAAATTTATCAGCATCATTTTGAAGAACGCATACGTTTTATTTCCGATAAAATCAGGATCAACCTCACTAAAGGAATTAATCAGGGTATGTATCGCAATGATCTGAGTATAGAACTGATCGCCAGACTCTATATCAGCAGATTGATAGACATTCACAATCCTGACTTTTTCCCGCCGGAAGCATTTTCTTTTCAAACCCTTTTCGATCAGATGTTTGAAAGCCTGGTGAGAAGTGTTGCAACGACTGAAGGTCTGGCCTACTTTGAACAACAAAAAAATTCTGCAGGTTTTTGATCTAAAGGAAAGTATTGATTTAGATAATTATAGCTCAGCAGATAAGTACATATTTTGTGTCGAGTATGGCTCCATTGTAAAGAGCCAAATGGTATAGTGCTTTCCCTCGTTGGATATGCCAAATTGGCAACCATTCGTAGGTTGATGGCCTTGGGGCAGTAAAACATATTTGTTCTTTAACCCATTATTAAATTATGTTATGTTTATAGTTAGAGGCTATAGAAAATCTCCTAATCCATTGATATGTTTGAACTTGAATAGAACAGAACTTACTGCAGAGTTTTTTGAGCGAAATCTTCACAATCTTTTGCTGTGCATTAAAAGTTTTTGAACCCAATAATTTCAACAAAGTTTAATTCGAATTAAAATATGTTATGGAACATGTGTAAGATAGACTGTCGCACGTCATCTTCTTTGCCTGCCAGATGCATTCAGGTTTTCTGCAACTCGAAGTATGTCTGCTCATCTTTATCGTTTTGCCTCGAATAACTGTGCTGATCTAAGAGCCGAAGCATGCCACACAACAGACATTTTCAGCTGACCCCTATTTTTACAACCACATTTACTACAATTGAAGCATCTCATTCTGCGAAGGATTACTAAACTCAAAGGAGCCTGGGTGAGTAATAATGCCTTGATTAAACAGCTCTATTTATTCTTGATGATAAAAGAGAAAAGCTGAAATAAAAAACCTTACAATGAATTGAAAGACAAAGGAAACTAATAGATCAATTCGGAAATAGCTATGAAAAATAACTCTAATAAATATCCTTAATCTATTACGTAACCTTGATATCAACAGGCCTAATCAGGTTTGGGCACCTGACAGAACCTATGTTCCTATGAAAAGAGGATACATGTATCTATTAGCCATTATGGATATTTACAGCAGGCTAATTGTTGGCTGGAGTTTATCTAACACCATGGAAGCCGGGTGGGTTGTAAACATCCTGAAAACTGCTATTACCAAGTATGGCAAGCCTGAAATCATTAACTCAGATCAGGGCAGCCAATTTACCTCAGATGAATATGTAAACTACGTAAAAAGTCTTGAAACGGTAAAAATATCAATGGATGGCAAAGGTAGGGCTATTGATAACGTTTTCATTGAACGATTCTTTCGTACCATCAAATACGAAGATATTTACCTGGTTAATCCGGAAACCGGAAATGAACTTCATAAGTTTTGTGCACAGTTTATCAACTATTATAATGAAAAACGAGATCATTCATCCATTGGGGATATACCGCCAATAAAGGCTTACAGGAGGGCAGCATGAGTTATCAACATTTTTTTAAAGTTATGAAGTTGCCTCAGTCCCCTTCGTTTCAACAATACAATTTTCTTTGCATAAACTGTTGTTACTGGAGTATTCAGACCAGCATACAAACCCTACTTATGCACCTTACGGATAAAGGCTTCCACTTCGGGCACGCCACCCTGATAAACAAGGTAGCCGTTATAGGGTTCACGCTCAGTGATTTCGTCATTTATCGGTGTGAGCATCAGGCGTTTTACTTCTTCCGGATCGTCGGTTTGTCCTAAAACCCAGCCCAGCTTGATAAAGGCCACTTCGGGCAACATATTTCCTGCCGGAATGATACCCTTAGCCATCATATCGCGTCCTGTATCGTAAACAAACATATGCACATAACCCCAAATGGTTTGTAAAGTCATATACATATGAACGCCTTTGGCATGAGCCCTTTCGATGGCCGGATACAATTCCTTATTCACATGTCCAAGGCCGGTTCCTACGATAACAATCCCTTTGTAACCCGCATCCACCAATGCGTCCAGCGTATCGGGCTTCATGCCTGGATAATAATACAGCATCGTTACCCTATCGCTGAAATAGGGCTTGATTACCACATTTTTGTCCTGCCGGCGCTTGTTAAAGGTTTTATGGATCGGCGTAATTTCCTTGCGGTTGATCATAGCCAGCGGGGTGTCTCCAATGGTGCGAAAAGTAGAGCGATAGCTCGAGTGCATTTTGCGCACCCGCGTGCCTTTGTGCAGCAATCCGTACTCATCCGAAGTGGGGCCAAACATACACACCATCACCTCGGCAATTTCCGATTGTCCGGCGGCCTTCATGGCATGCATCAGGTTGAGGGCAGCATCGGAGCTTGGCCTGTCGCTGGAGCGCTGTGAGCCCACTAGCACAACAGGCACAGGCAAATTCTGACACATAAAAGTAAGCGCGGCTCCGGTATGATGCAATGTGTCAGTTCCATGGCCAATCACAATGCCGTCGATGCCATTTTCAATCTCACGCCCAATAGCCTTGGCCAATGCGATATATTGTTTTGGCCCCATATTCTCACTGAAAACGGCAAAAAGCTTTTCTGTTTCCAGGTTGCAGATGTCGGCCAGTTCGGGCACAGCGCCATAAAGTTCGCCGGGCGAAAAGGCCGGAATCACAGCTCCGGTACGATAATCGAGACGGGAAGCAATGGTTCCTCCAGTGCCAAAAAGCTTTACTTTTGGTAAGCCTGGCGTTATAGGAAACTGCTTTTCCGGGATTTTGTAATTGGCCTTTTTATAGCCGGTTTCCTTCATGGTTTTTACGGTCTTCACATCGATGCCAATATTGTAACCGGTGATAATTTTCAGGACGATATGCTGATCATCATCATTTTCGGATCTTGGCAAAACCGTTCCGGTAAAAGTTCCTCTGCTGGTTTCGATGGTAGCCTGCCCCCAGACGCGTGTGTTGTATTTTTTGAGCAACTCCAGTGCTGCACCTTTATATCCTTGAAAAATATCTTCGCTCATGCTAAAGTGATTTTACTGTTTTTGCCAAATCCGTTAAATTGATATTACCTGTTGCGGTATTCCTTAGTTGACCCATGATCCAGTTAAACCTGTCCTCGGGCTTTCCATTTTTTCTGGGATTAAATTTCCCTGCGATAAAAGGCAACTTTGAAATAATTTCCGCTTCCGGAAGGCTTTTGAACTTCATGCTGTTGAGCACCGATTCAAACTCCATGCGCGGATGTGCTGCCAACTCGTAAATCATCTTTTCGGCCAGCCGGTATTCCAATCCTTTCTGCTTGAGAAAATCGAACAAATGATAGATCGTGCGGTATTTTAATGCACTATTTTTATGCTGACCCATAGCATGTTTCAAAGTTTGACCAACAAATGTTCCGGCATAGCGGGCAGGCACTTGTAGTTTTTCCGTCAGATCGCGAATCAGCGGAAACAAATTCTTTGAAAAGATAAAAGTGTAAGTATCTTCCGGCACTTCCCAGGCCTTAAGCTGGTTGTAATGATCGATAACCTCTTCGGGAAGCTGGCTGCGCAATTTTTCAATTTGAGCATCTTCCAATGGAATTGGCGCACTGTCGGTATCGGGATACATACGATCAGCACCGGGCAGCACCCTTTCGAAAATGGTAGTACCGTCAGGAAGCGATTTTCGGGTCTCCTGCGGAATACCTTCCAAAGCCATTTTGCAGCGTTCTTCAATGGTTTCGAGAGCTGTTGCTATATCTTCTTCAGGACCCCAAATTAACAGCAAAGCATCATCTTCGCCGGCCTCAACCAAGCCGCCGAGTTTTTGCCAGCTTTCAATAGCTAGCCCTGATTCAATCATTTCACTATGCAACAGATGAGGTTTTTCGATACAGGCTATCACCTTCAGTCTGTCGCTCAACTCATTTACAAAGCTTTGTCCGGGCTGAGTAAAATGCGAAAGAGCCCCTTTGAATCCTGGCAAACAAATCAGTTGAAACCAATTTCCATTTGCTTCGGCATGACTGATCAGTTCATTTACTTCAGGAATATCAGCAGCTAAAATATTTTTATTTTTGATTTTCCAGTTTTTTGGATCTTGAATCTGCTTCAACAGCTGATCGCGTAAAAGCAGAAGCGCCCATTGCCTAAAAGCTTCATTATGGGTAAGTTCGGGGATCCATTTGGTATGCGCCACTCCTTTAATTTCAACACGTGTGCCGCCTTTGCAGCTCACATTCACATCTTGCCTGCCGGCACCCATACCAGTGCGCACCTTGCCTGTGCTGCGATTCAGGAAGCGGATGTAGTCGCAGGTCTGCTTCACCTCATCCGGATTCACACATTCGGGATAGGTAACCGTTTCGATGAGCGGCATACCCAGCCGGTCGGTTTTATACACACGTGTGTGGCCAATATCAGAAATCTCACGGCAGGAATCCTCTTCAATACTCAATTGTATCAGTCGGATCTTTTTGTGAGGCAGCGGAATTTCGCCTTCCACACCGATGATAGCCGTCCGCTGAAAACCCGTCGGGATGCTGCCGTCGAGGTATTGCTTTCGGGTGATGTGCACCTCACCAACGATGTTGAGCTTAGAAAGTAGGGAAATCTCAATCGCAATTTCCAAAGCCTGTCTGTTAATCGGGAAAGGAGGCGTATCATCCACTTCATAAGTGCATGCCGTTGGATTTTTGATGCGGTAAACAATTTCTTTTCTCGTTTTGAATTCCATCAGGGCGGTGCCGTCGTATTCGCCGAGTTCGCTGAGCGTGGGGCGCATATGCCTGATGATTTCGGCATCGTAATCGTTGCTGTGATTGAAAACACCTGCCGGACAATGGCAGAACAATTTTTTATCGGTGAGCAGCTGTTGGTGAACCTCCAGACCCGACATAAATCCAATGCGGTCGTAGGTTTGCTGCGTTGCCTGTTTACGAGGCACATAACCAGCCTGTTGACGGGTTTGTTCGTAATGGGCTTTGGCATCAAAAGGTTTGATCATATCGTGCTAAGCTTTGCTGAAACGGTTTTGAAACCCGTAAAAGTAGCAGATTTTTTGCTTGGTATCACGATAAATTGATTCTAAATAACACTCATCGGATTTAATTGAAGAAGAAGTAGAAACCGTTACGGGAGAATTCTAAAACCTTGTGTTTTGAATAACAAACACAAAGATTAGTCTTTCTTTTGGACGATCTGAGCGCGTATTGGATGCTTAAGATTTTGATATTCTATCAGTTCCATTTTTACACTTCCAACTATAACCGCTGCTTCAGCCAAAATGGGCAAGTGATTTTCGTCATCTGTTACCCAGACAAAAAGCGGATAGGCATCAGCAAACACATTACCCGTGGCCATCATAGGAGCAAATTTCAGGCATCTGAAAGTGCCTAATGATGTCCTGATGTATTCTGTGCCTTTGTATTTAACTTTGCTCACATAAACCGAATCATCCAGAAAAAAATCTACATAATAATTGCTATCGGCATCAAAATCGCTTAAGTTTAATGTCCGCATAAAAAACAAAGCCGAAACAAAATCATGAACATTTTCGGGAGTTTCCTTTGTGGCTGTCCGGCTTACTGCCTTGCCTTCCGTATGATAAAAATACACATCATCATCCTTTATATAACCTCCTTCACGCGTACGACGCACAAACAGGTAGGGTACCAAAGCTTCTTTATCCACGTAAGATTCAAAACGATCACGTACTTTAAAAAACCAATTGAAAGCCCCTTTACTTTTTCCTTCACCTACAATATGCCAAACATCCCGATCGAAAAATTGCTTGTGATGTGATTTTACAGAAATTGTAGCTTCACCAGCAATCACATTACCTGTAAGCAAAGAACTGTAATAGACGCTATAACTTGTGAGCTCGTCCTCTCCAAAAGCATTATTGGGATGTTGTCGCAATTGTGCCCTGGCATCACCAAAAGCGCTATATGACACCAGCCAAACCAACATAACCAGTTTGAGAAGAAGGATTTGATTGTGACGAGAAATGTGATGTAGTGAAACTGTTGTCATAAAAAATAGATGTAACTATTTTGCAATATTGCGAATATAAAAGGTTTTTAGGAAATCAACTCCGAAAGTTAACGCATCAGCCTGCCCGATATTGCTAATCAATCTTTTTAAAGATTAATGATTGACCATCCTCAGAATCCAGGATCAACTTGTTGCTTTTAATCACAAAACTGAATTTTTGCTTATCGAAACGGGCACGAAAATCATCGGAAGCTTACATGTTCTCACCCGCCATCATCTTTGTAGCTAATGAATTAAAAACCAAGATGTCGCTCCAGATCTCAAACGATCCCATCAGCATATTACAGCCATCATGCCCTGAAATTCTAGGTTCTCTTACGAAAATTTCAAGCCGAGGTAAGTCATTTGCAAAATCTGCATCCTTGTAAGCTCTCTCTCCCATTTTTTCCAGAAACCAAATGTTGTACAATCTGATATCGACCTCTTTATTGGCTACAACAACTGCAACCTCTTTCCTGGATGCTTCATCCCAGGAAGGCATTTTGCTGCTTTTGCACGACAATATTGATGCAAACATCAAAACCACAACGACTTTGCTAATCAATTTCATGATAATCTAATTAACGATTAATTTGCCTAAATAGAGTTTTTGTAGGCTTTTGAGGCGTAACACATATACTCCTGGCTTCAGGTTAGCAATCTTCATGCCAGTAATTTGTCGAGCCTTAGGCCAGGGCGTTTCTCTGATCAATTTTCCATTAAGATCAAACAATGAAAGCATGGAATTCTCAGAAAGAGCCTCAGGAAGAGCAATCTTCACAGATTCGGAGGCCGGATTAGGATAAACTGAAAGTTCAGAAATAACAGATTCACTTATTGAACTACAATTATTTACGACAATATATTCCTGCACGTGAACACTATCACTGTAGTTACCCTGATTCACTTTCAAACTAACCGGCCAATTGCCTGGAGTGGAGTAGTTTACTACCGGAGTTCTGCTTGTAATTGAATTGGCCTGCCCACCTTCAAATGTCCACAAAAATGTTTCAGGATCACCAATTCCATCAAAACTAAATTGAACATTCTGATTCATGCAAATGGTTCGTTTATCAGAGCTAAAACGTGCAGATACAGGAGCCTGGGCATACCCCAAAAACTCCAGATAAGTGCGCATCAGTTGGGTAAGACTACTTCCGGATTGCGCCGTCAAACCACCAAACTCCATCGAAGTAGCAATCCCTTTATAGCGGATGGAATCGATTGCAGCTACAAAATTCAAATTTGTTTGGGGATCAACAAACCAGGGTTGTGCAGGCTCAAGCGGCAAAAGGTTTTCGCACAAAGCTTGATCGCCCTGATAAGTAAATAGCATCTCCTCTACCGGACTTCCGGATAAACCGACCAAGGTATCTGCGGGGTATTGCACACCATCCATAAATCCTTCTATGCGAAGTAATTCCCTGAGCTGTGTAGGAGGACTCGTAAAGAAAAATGATCCTCCTTCAAGATAAAGGTTACCTCCACCACGCAAATAATCAGATAATAATTGGTCCTCAGCCGAAGTGATTGTATAATAATTGGGCATTACGCCCAGGGTTAAAAAAGCAATTTCATAATTATAAATCGCTGAATCAATGGCTTCATAGCGACTGTAATCGATGGCATTATTGGTAAGTTCGCGCTCCAGAATTGAAGCTGAATTATGATTTCGATCCATATCAAACAGGGCAATTTCGCTTATTCCGATTTGAAGCCAATCGCGAGAGGATAAAACTAATTGCTGACCCGAAAGCAATTCAGCGAAGACCTCAAATAACCTGCCGTGCGGTGCAGCAGCTGTGGTTTGTATCAGGTATTCCACGCGGATGAGCTGCTGGGCACCTAGGGTTTCAACAAGCTGAATGCTGTCGCTTATCAACATCACAAAAGGATCATCCAGATGCAGGACAAGCTCAATATTTTCAATGGCTTTTGTGCCTAGATTGTGCAATTCGTAAACCAGCTTAGCTTGTTCACCGGCTTCGAGTAATAAGTTATTGTTGTCTATTACCAGCGGCGGATAAAGCACCGGCGATGTAAAAGCTGTTTCGAAGGATGCCTGTGCGAGAATCTCCCTTCCATCTATCTCAGCCACAATGTTTATAGCAACATTTTGTATCGAAGCATCTTCCGGCTGAATAACCGCAGCATTTCGTATCCAGAGATCTGATTCGCTCTCCATTATAATCTCTTCTGGAAGCGAGTTTTGGAGCTGAAACCCCGTACTGGCTCCAATTAATTGAAGTGAATTGATTTCGATAGTTTGATTGCCAAGATTTTGAAGATATAAATCCAAAGTTGTTGGCAATGAGGTAGCTACATAAGATTCACCATCAGCAATTGACAGCTTAAAATCAGGGCCGGATGAAACAAATAGAACTTGCTCTGAAAATCCTCTTTCGGCATCAGTCATCCGTAGCCTGGCCTGGCCAAAGTCGGCATTGCCACCTAACCAGCTTAATTGCTGATTGTGATTGACGGCAAGCCGTTGCAAATCTGCTCCTGGAGTGAATGTTAACAACAAATTTTCCGGAGGAATTTGTCCGGAATATTTTGAAAAAAGTGGCTTTGACCGGCGTGAATTTTCAAGAACGGCAAAACCCAATCCGATTACTGGTGTAAATTTTATATCAGATGGAAGGTTTTTGTAATGGAATTTGATTTTGCCATCAGGAAAAAGTGTTGCACTAAACTCGAGACTTGAGGCCGGAGAACCACCGCTGATTTGCCATTTCAGTATAATACTATCAGCACTGGCGCTATAGCCAAGCCTGTCGGAAGCACTTAGCAATCCCAATTCCTGATGCATAAAACCGGCCATAATTTTCAGCTGACGCAGGTAAAGCTCGTCGTACAACAAATAATAATACGGCATATCTTCCGGTTCAAACATCAGATAGCCATCCACATGCATGTAAAGCGTATCATAGCTTTGCTCGGCAAAAGGAAAAGAAAATGGCAATGGAACAGTCGCATAACCTTGATCCTCATCAGCTACCAAAAGTATTGTAGTTTGCACTTCCGGATAAGGTTTTATTTGAGCCGTCTCAATATATTCCGGCAAGATTTGCCAACTGAAAGGTGCTTCACCCGAAACAGCTTGCAGATTGATAAGGGTATCATCAAAAGCATTGATTATAATTCGTTCGTCCGGTAAAAACGAAGGAGGTGTTGTTTCAGGAGTGAGCACTACAGAAACATAGGTGGTTCCGTTATTTTGGATTGTTTTGGGCACAAAATCTGCCTCCTGTTCCCAGATCAGGTTTTCCTGCTCGTATTCACGCAGGCTCATGTTTTGAAGAATCCCCGATCCTGTATAGTCGGGATCTTTTTCATCGATCAGTAAAAAGAAACGCGCTGGCTGACCGGCAGGCACATAGCTTAGTAATTCACTGATATCCAACCCCAATTCGAGAGGCTCGTTAGCATCAATCCCCCTGCCACGCAATGGATAATCGCCACCCTGAAAATTAAAATGGGTAAAACTGATGCTATGGTCGGGTACATGGCGCGAGGTATCTAGCGACACCCCTGCCCTTAATCTTATCTTTTCACGAGAATTGTGCTTGAGGCTTGCTTTGATAGTAAGTTTTGGCTGCCATTGCGGCTCCGGAAATAACACATGCACACTATTGTTCCATATACCACCCTGTTCACCATATTCCAAAGCCAGAGTACGATACATCAAATAGAAAAAGCCATAATCTCCCCAAATGGTTCCGTAGGAATTAACAGCTTTCAAAGCGCCAAATTCCCAGTCGCGCATATCCACAATTCCATCTCCCGTGATATCCAGGTGATTAGTGTATTGACCGTCCTGATTGATATCAAACCGGATGGAATCGTTATAGCCAACAATAGTCATGGCGTGAGTTGCTTCGGGACCAAAACGAATGAAAGCAGGTTTCCCTGCCTCGGGACTATCATCAGGAATTATTTGCAGCCAATAAGCCAGTCCGGCATAAAAATTAGCAACACCTCCTGTTTCATCTCCTTCGAGGTGGTTGTGCAGCCAGTGTTTGAGCACTTCCAAACCTTCTGGCGTGCCAGCACGGATCGAAGCTGCACCACCGATACGATTGGTCATGGCATTATGATAAACTTCATAACCACTTGGCCAATAATAGCTGTCATCGAGCTCGATTGGCCCATAAAGTGCTTCGTTTGGGTTTCCGGCATCGTAGAGCAGATCGAAGGTATGAAAATAGCTCACTCCTACACCATAGTAAGGGGAAGCGGCATTCATAAAATTCCATACAAAATGGTCAGGATATAAATGAATGGAAGTATCAGAAGCCACATCTCTCAGACGGTTTATCTCGTATGTAAAATTATAACCTACAATAGCAGCTTGTCCGCAAGATGCTCCCTGCTGACTGAAAACTGGCCGCAAATAGGGTAATGTTGAATTATCAACCGAAGTAGGCAGGGTTGATTTCAGTACAATATGCTCGGTGGTGAGTGAGGTAAAATCGGGAAAGTCCATTCCTGGCTGATATTCCTTTTGCAAGCCTTTCGGAAATTTAGTGGTTTGCTGCCCCAACACAATAAATGGTAAAATAATCAGGGTGAGTAAGATAAAACGTAATTTAATACTTTGTTGCATGGAAATTTGTGTTAGTACCTTTATGATGACATCGGCAGCTAAAGCTTGAGCCAACAAAAATAACAGAAAACCACACTTTATCAAGTTTAATTAAGTTTTCGGTACAGAAGTTTCGCAAAACAAAACATTTAAGCTTATGCGCTTGCGTTCAACTTCTATTTGCTTTAAGCCCAATTTATGCTATTTTTAATTTTCAGTTTTAATTAGCTAACATCTTTTTGATCAATCATTTAAAATGTTTTTTGGGTTAATTTAAGCAAGACGAATTAATTGTAGGAGGCTCTATTATTTCCTAAATAATGGTCTTTTCAGTTTTATGGGTTTTATTAGTAAATAGCGCTAGAAGATTAGGAATTGAAAGTTTATGCCCTGCTGCGCAAAGCTGGAACAGGCTATAAAATAGGGCCGCTTTATGCTGAAAACTACCCCTTTGCTAAAGCCCTTTATCAGGTTTGCCTGAATGCCGTACCAAACGAATCCGTTGAGCTGGATATTCCAGTCACTAATTAGGATGCCGTTGAGCTGCTAAAAAATTATCAGGCCGAATACGTCTTTGAATGCGGCAGGAAATACTATGGCCAACAACCAGCATTACCCATTCAAAAGATTTTTGGCATTACAACATTTGAGTTGGGTTAATTTTACTTTTAAGCTTTCAGCTTCACAAAGAATCGGGCATCTTTTCCGGTTATAATGCTTAATTTTGCAACTCATCAAAAGTGAAAGCAAGTTCATGGAAAAAGAACGTACTAATATACTGATGCGCAAGCCCGAATGGCTCAAGACCAAGGTGCCTGCCGGAAAGACTTACCTCTCTGTAAGAGAGATCGTTGAACAACACCAACTGCACACCATCTGCACAAGCGGCCATTGCCCCAATATGCATGAATGCTGGGGAAGAGGCACCGCCACGCTGATGATTTTGGGTGATATCTGTACCCGTTCGTGCGGCTTTTGTAACGTAAAAACCGGTCGTCCGCTTCCGGCTGACTGGCAGGAACCTGATCGTGTAGCCGAAAGCGTTAAACTGATGAAGCTCAAGCATGTGGTACTCACTTCTGTAGATCGCGACGATCTGAAAGACGGCGGTGCCGAGATTTGGGCACTCACCATCAAAGCCATCAAAAGGGAAAGTCCGGGCACTACAATGGAAACCTTGATCCCCGATTTTGACGGACGCGAAGAGCTCATTATGAAAGTAGTGGAAGCCGGGCCGGAGGTGATATCGCACAACCTGGAAACAGTGCGCCGCATGACGCCCTGGGTGCGTAGCCGGGCCAAATACGACCTAAGCCTCAAAGTGCTCGAAACTATTGCTGAAGCCGGCATTATCGCTAAGTCGGGTGTGATGCTGGGACTGGGAGAAACAATTGAAGAAGTGCTCGAAACCATGCGCGATATCCGTGCAACCGGTGCCACCGTTATGACGATTGGTCAATACCTGCAACCCACCCGTAATCACTTAGCTGTAAAGGAGTTTGTGACACCAGAGGTTTTTAAAATGTATGAAGAGGAAGGCCTGAAAATGGGCTTCCGTCATGTAGAAAGCGGCCCAATGGTACGCAGCTCCTATCATGCCGAAAAACATATTTTGTAAAAAAATCTCTTAAACTTGTTACCATAAAAATAGATTTTCATCGATACCTTTAGATTGTTGAATCTATCCTTAACGTCATTTTATCCACATGTCGAATCAAATAAAAATTTTATTCTTAAATCAACTTGAGGAAAAGTATGGCAAATTGAAAAAATTACCTAACAGTTTGTCTTTATATGAGATTGGTAATAATGCATTAAGGATTTATATCAGGTATTCTAAAATTCATGGAAGAAATCAATCATTTTATGGATTAAAAGATGAAGACCTTAAACAGCTAGAAGGTTTTAACTCCATAATTTGTTTTCTTTGGGATAATCAAAAAGAACCACTCTTCCTTCCGTTTGAAGACTATGAAGATATTTTTAATAATATAAACCCTGCGAGTGATGGTCAATTTAAAGTACAGTTATATCACAATACTGATCAATTAGAATTATATGTAGCTAATGCAGGTAGGTTTAATGTTGAAGCTTTTTTGGGATGGGAATATTTTGAATCACGGTTTAACAAAAGCTTAATAAATGATTTACCTGAGTTTTCGCATTCACAAATCCAGACTTTGGTTGGCTCAATTGGTCTTTACAAAGGTTTCGATATTTGGATTCCTACAAACGATAGATCTAAACTTGATTGGAATGTGACTAAAAAATTTAGTTGCATAAATGAATTGCCTCAAAGGTATGATACCGTTCAAAACATTATCAAAGAAGTAGATGTAATCTGGTTAAAAAAAGGCACGAGTGAATTATCAGCATTATTTGAGGTTGAACATTCTACACCGATTTATTCTGGATTACTTCGGTTTAATGATTTACATCTTATTGAACCTCAACTTAAACCAAAATTTAGTATCGTATCAAATGATTTAAGAAAAATGCTATTTCTTCGTCAAATTAATAGACCAACTTTTAAATCAAGCGGTTTGATTGATCATTGTAATTTCCTTGAGTACAAGGATGTTTTTAATTGGTATTTAAGAACAAGCAAATTAAATTCGATATGATCAGAATATATTTAGTGATATGGGTTCACCATGGAATAATTCAGGAACCTTTCATTTTTAAAACCCTGAAAACTGCTGAACAAAAGCTATTTGAAATAAAACGTGATCGATTTAATATTGATTATGATGAAATAGAAATTTTTGAAAAAGAAATACTTCAAACTATTTAATAGGCTTTATTATTTAATTAAAAACCATGAAACAACTTCTTTTCACTGACCTCGGAACCATGGATTACCAGCAGGCCTGGGACTATCAGGAAACATTGTTTCAGGAGCTGATCAAAAACAAAGACAGTCGATCAGATGCAGGTCATTTACTGTTTGTGGAACATCCACATGTTTATACGTTAGGCAAAAGTGGCAGCGAAACAAATCTGCTGGTGAATGAAGATTTTATACGCTCAAAAGGAGCATCATTTTACCGCATTAATCGCGGAGGCGACATCACCTATCACGGGCCCGGACAAATAGTGGGCTACCCTATTATCAATCTTGACCGTTTTGAAATTGGCGTGCGCGAATATATTTTTCGTTTGGAAGAAGCCGTAATCCATACGCTGGCACAATTTAACATCACAGCTTCGCGTCTTGAAGGTGCTATTGGTGTGTGGCTCGATCCGGAAATTAAAGGCAAATCACGGAAAATTTGTGCTATAGGTGTACGAGCCAGCAGAGGTGTTACTATGCACGGTTTTGCTTTTAATGTGAATACTGATTTGCGATTTTTTGATTACATCAACCCCTGTGGTTTTACTGACCGGGGTGTTACTTCCATGGAAAAAGAATTGGGTTCGGCACAGGATATTGAAAAGGTGAAAACGGTTCTCAAATCAGCGTTTACAGCTGTTTTTGATTGCGAAATCAACAGCTGATTTAATTAGCTTTTATCACCCTCAGGATTTCAGCATTTCCCTTTTCATCAAGTAATTGCAATAAATAAATGCCTGGTTGCATAGACTCAAGATTTATCTGAAAACTATTCTTTCCGGAGAGAGCAGGCAAAACCATTCTATTAATCAACTGACCATCAATTGCATAGATGTTTACCCACATTTGATTTGGTTTGTTTAAATAAAACTCCAGCTGCAGCAGTCCACGAACCGGATTAGGCTTAATGGAAGCCAAAAACGGCTTGATGTGCTGCTCGTTAAGGTCAAGCACTTTATCAACCCTTAAATCTAAAACTACCGGCAAATGATCCGACATTTGATGCAGAGCAGTTGCTATTTCCTCAGAAACAGCAGTATTTGCCGGATTGATAATACTTCCGTTAAACCTGTTTCCATCCTGTCCAAAGGCCTGATAAGAATCAGTGACATAGCGCACACTACGGGTTCCAAACCTAACCTCATCCGAGATAAGGATAAAGTCGAAACGATCATCCATACCGCCCGAGGAAGCACAGCCATTGGAGCTGGTATTAGTAGATTGGGTGTGTATTTCAGCAAAAGCCGAATTGTTATGCCAAGAGCCGTTTTGTGACACTGGATCAAGAAAACGCATATCGATATTGGCATAATTGGTAATCGTCTGATAAGCTGCTTCAGAACCCGAATACAAATTAAAATCGCCCATTAATAAAACGTTTTCACTGGTATAATGCTGTTCCAAAAACTGCATCACGTCATTAGCCATCACATTTCGCGTGGCAGCATCACCTTCTTCACTACCTGCTTTTAAGTGGGCTACTACGCAAACCACAAAAGCCGTATCGCCAAGTGCCAAATCGGCTGAATTATAATACAACTCATACACATCCACATCTCTAACATATTGTTGTGCAGTATATTGCTGTTTCAATTTAAGCTTGCGCGAATCATAATACAACATATTCACAATACTCGATCCAGCCTGGTTACGCACTTCTGCCTTTTGATAATAATCTTTTCCATCCACATTTAAAGTATTCTGCATCAATTCGTTTTGAACTATTTCATTAGCAGAAATCTCATTTACGGTCAAAATATCCGGTTGCACCTCACCGAGGATAGTACGCAGATGAATATTTTTATTATCCACATTATTGTTATCATTTGTACACCAACTTGTTACAACTCCATAATAAAGCAAATTGTAGTGCATCACTTTCAGGGTATCCTGCGCCTGTGTGGTTATTCCTATAAAAAACAGAAAAACAAAAAGAAAGGTATTTCTCATAGCATTTACTTGAGGGGCAAATGTACTAAAACCAATAAAAAAGAAAAGAGAAAGAATTATTTGTCATCAAAAATCACTATTGTCCGATAAAATATAATGTCATCCCTACGAGACTTTTTCTTAACCTGTAACGCACTGGCCACCCATATTTTGTCCCTAGCGGGACTGTGCCACCAGGGACAAAATGTGAGTAGCATAAAAGCTTACTCCTGATGATCACAAGGCCCTTATGGACGGCATTATTACAGTGATTGAACGTTTTTATTTAAATTATACCGGACAACAAAGATCAAAAATAAAGCGCAGGAAAACTATCTTTGCCCGCATGAATCAGGCTAAGGCAATCTTTCGACAGATGAATATACTCGGAAAAGCGCGCGTTCCATTCTTATTTGTGTTGGATTATGAGCTTCAAAAACCACTTGTTATACCATTGGATGAAATTGATCCTCAACAGATAAGATACAATATCAATGGCATCGGGCCTGATTACGGCAAGCCTGACAAACTACCTGAAAAAACCTTTTTTTATCCTTTGGAGGCTGATGAAAAACACTATATGCAAGCTTTTAAACAGCTGATGTTTCATCTTCGTCGGGGCGATTCCTATTTGCTTAACCTCACTATGCCTGTTCCGGTAAATACTAATCTAAATCTGCACCAGATTTTTGATCACAGCCAGGCCAGATACAAACTATGGCTGGCTGAAGAATGTGTGGTTTTTTCGCCAGAGACTTTTGTTACGATTCAGAATGGAAAAATAAGTACTTTTCCGATGAAAGGTACGATCAAAGCCGATCGCGAAGGTGCAGACCAGCAACTGATTGACGATCCCAAAGAAAAGGCTGAGCACTATACCATTGTTGATCTTTTGCGAAACGATTTAAATAGTATTGCGGTAAATATTCGCGTGGATAAATTCCGCTTTCTTCAAAAGGTATTTACATGGCAGGGAGCGCTTTGGCAAACCAGCAGCAAGATCAGCGGTGAGCTGCCGGCAAACTATTTGGATAATCTGGGAAATTTGTTTCAAAAATTACTTCCGGCAGGTTCTATCTCAGGTGCCCCCAAAAAGCGAACCCTTGAACTCATTCAGGAACTGGAAAAATATCAAAGAGGCTATTACACAGGCGTAATGGGCGTTTTCGATGGCCAAAATGTTGACAGCGGTGTGATGATTCGCTTTGTGGAACAAACAAAAAATGGTTTGGTTTACAAAGCCGGTGGCGGCATCACCGTAAACAGTCACGCAAAATCTGAATTTCAAGAACTTTTGGAAAAGGTGTATTTACCATTTGCAATACAAGAAGTTAAATAATAAAAGAAATGTCATTTAACGAAACCTTTCCCCTACTCGAAAGCATCTTGCTGATTGATGGGCAGTTCCCACTTTTGGATTATCATCAGGCCAGGATGGATTATGCAACAGAAAATCTTTTTGGAATCTATGTAAAACCCTCACTCAGGGATTGGATTAACGCCCATCCCTATCCTGTAAGAGGCAAGTACAAATGCCGGATACTGTATGGCAAGCGTATGCAACAACCCAACTATCAGGTTTATTATTATAAACCCGTTAAAAAGCTCCAACTCATTAAAGCCAATCGTTTGAGCTACAAGCTGAAATTTACCGACCGAGCAGCCTTAAATTATTTACACCAGCTAAAAAGAGAGGCTGATGATGTGTTGATTGTGCAAAATGATTTAATCACCGATACTACCTATTGCAATATTGCTTTTCGTTATGGGAATGAATGGTTTACACCCGCCAATCCCCTGCTTAAAGGCGTGCAAAGAGCTTTTCTGCTCGATCAGGGTTTATTAAAAGCAGCAGATTTGAAAGTAAGTGACTTACGACATTTTTCACATTTCAAATGCTTTAATGCTATGATTGGATGGGAAGAAAGTTTTTCTGTCGATACAGCAGCTATCAACATGCAGTTGTTTTAAAAATATTACGTGAAAAGTTTTTGGTGATTACAAGAAGAAATTTTACCAACAGAGAATTACTTCAATTCATCCATAAAATAATGTTATAAACTGAATAAAGTCTTGTTTTACATCTTGCAAAACTATCGTCTTATTTCTGCTAAAATCCTGAATAGCTGTTGCATCTGAATAGGTTTTTCCAAAAAAGCCACACAACCTGCCTTTTTGGCACGTTGTTTTTCTTCAGGAAGTTGAAATGCCGACACTGCCACAACAGGGATATAAGGTTTCAGGGCAGTAATTTGTGTAGTTGCCTCATAACCGTTCATTACAGGCATTTTCATATCCATTAGCACAAGGTCGTAATCTTTGCTTTTTATCATTTCCACCGCTTCTTGTCCGTTACGGGCATGATCAATCCCTTCACAAATATTAAGAAGGCCAAAGCGAATCAGTTCAAAATTATCCTGTTCATCATCTACCACTAAAATATTAGATAAGGAGAGCTTCGGATTGATTTTTCGGGTCATTTTGGGGCCTGGAGATTCATATAAATCAATCGGGATAGTAAATGAAAACTCACTTCCCTTTCCAGGCTCCGATTCTAATTGTATCCTGCCCTGCATCAGTTCAACCAAACCTTTGGCAATACTTAACCCCAACCCATTACCGCGGATAGCCTTCATTTGAGCCTCATCTCCGCGATAGAAACGATCAAAAATCTTTTGTTGTTCTGCCTTTGGTATTCCCATTCCGGTATCTTTGGTATAGAACAACAAGCCATTATGCTGCTGTTTGCAACCAAAATGAATACTGCCCTGCTCCGTGTATTTCAAAGCGTTGGAAATAAAGCCAGAAAGCACCTGCCTGATTTTTCCTTTATCAGCTTCTACCACTAGCTCAGGAGCTTCTTCAAGAATCAGATCCAAAGATTTTTCTTCTGCCTCAGGCTCAAAAGTGTCCTTTAAATCCAACAACAAATCCTTTACATTAAACATAAAAGATTCAAGGGGCATCCTTTCAGAATCCATGCGCGAAATAGCCAGCACATCGTCGATGATATGCAATAGTTGCTCGGCATTACTATTGATCGTTCTGATAAATTTTTCCTGTTGCTCAGGCGGATAGCCCATTTCAAGCAATTCGGAAAATCCTACGATAGCATTAAGCGGAGTACGGATTTCATGCGACAAATTATTCAGAAATGAAGTTTTCAGCTTATCACTCTCTTCGGCTCTTTCCTTGGCCTGCAGCAGATCCCGTTCCATCTTTTTACGTTCGGTAATATCCATCACTATGCCAATCAAACCGCCAATTTGGTTACTGCTGTCGGGAAAAGGCGATTTGGTGATAATCGCCTCACGCAGGGAGCCATCATTGAGTTGGATAGTCCGTTCGAAAATCTGTTGTTGCTCTTTTCCATTAAAAATAGCCTGATCGCTTTGATCTCTTTCAAAAGGTTCGGATTCAAAAGAAAGGTCATAGATTTTCTTGCCAATAATTTCCTGCTTACTGATGTGGTAAAAGTCTTCAAACGCCTTGTTCACTCCAAGGTAAACACCTTCGCGATTCATATAAAAAAGTGGATGGGGAATGGAATCCAACAGCCTTTCGATAAACCTGTTTTGATGTCGGATTTCAATTTCCTGCTTCTTGCGCTGGCTGATATTACGCACAATAGCCAGCACTTCGGTGTCGCTGCTTTTAACCATTCTGATATCAAACCAACTCTGATTATGCCCCAAACCAATGGCATATTCAAAAGAAACCAATTCGCCGGTTTGCAGTGTTTTAGTCAGATTTTGAATCAATTTAGATGCCAGGCTTCGAGGCACAACAGCTTGAATTTGTTTAGAGATCATCCTGTTTTCATCCCACACTTTATCATTTCCCTCCCTATTAATAACGGCATCCACTATTATTCCATCGGGATTCAATGAGAGCATCATATCCGGAATAGCACTGATAATGGCCGCATTACGCACTTGTGTTTGACGCAAGCGTTCTTTGGTTAGCTCTTGTTCTGTAATATCGCGAGCCATGGAAAGAATGCCCAGCTTATCATCTGGAAGGCTTATCACTGTTTCGATCAGCTCGAGTTGTTTTTTTGTGCCGCTTTTTGTGATTCCCTCAACAGTGCTGTGTAGCAATTTGTTGTGCAAAATTGTTCTCAGGTTTTTTTTTACCTGTTTCCGAAATTGTTCAGGAACCAACACATTGATTTGTTTTCCAATCAGTTCGTGCGCTTCATATTCGTAATACTCACATAAGGTTTGATTCACTTCCAGTATCATACCGTTAGTATCTTCGAGGATGATTCCCAAAGGCGATGCATTGAACAGGTGACGATAGCGTTCTTCATTTCGGCGACTTTCCAGTTCAGCATTTTTACGCTCAGTAATGTCGCGACCTACACCTATTACAGCTTCAATGTTTCCTATATTATCCAAAACGGCTTTGTAAGACCAAGCCAACCATTTATAGCCTTTTGGTGTGCCAACCCGCTGCTCGATATAGGCTGTATGCGGAGGCACACTTAAACTTTTCATTGCTTGGATTGTAGCTTCTCTGTCATCTTCATGGATAAGCGGCACAAAGGTTTTATCGAGGAGTTCTTCCTCTGTTTTGTCAAAAAGCCTGCAATAGGAAGAACTCACATAGCGAAGCCGGTTTTCGTTGTCCACTTTCACTACCAAATCCGATTGATGCGTGATAAGCATCCGGTATTGCTCTTCACTTTGCCTAAGCGTCTTTATCAATTCATGATTCATCTCCTGATCAGAAAGAATTTTCCCAATTAGCACACTTACAAGAGGATAAACACCAACAACAGTGAGAGAAATCATCTGAAAAACCTCTTTTTGATAAGCATCCGGAAGGGTAAAAATCAGTAACAACATGATGATATGCACCAATAAACCCATCAGGTAAAGTTGCCTGAGGTTAAAGGTCTTTAAACCCTTGTGACGCTTATATAAGTAAAAACCAAACCCAACAACAAAAGCCGATGCTACGGTAAGCACACCCATTATAGTACCAGTGCCACCAATCACAAAAATCCGATATGCGGATGCGATTAGCCCCGAAATTAACCCCGAAACCGGCCCAAAAAAGGCTGTTGCCAGGCTCACAACCACTGTACGTCCGTCAAAAATTATTCCTTCTGTAAGCACAAAAGGATATAACATGCCAATAACTGCAGCCACACCAAACAATACTCCCTGAAAGACTTTGCCATTCAATTTTGTGCGGTTATAACGCAAATCAATAAACCCTGATAGCACGCTAATGGCAACTAAAACACTCAGATTGTAAACCAAATCAATTAAAAACATAAGCAAATATACTTGATTTTAGGTAGGTTTAACTAATCATTTTAACTACCGTGGCTGCTTTTTAAAAATCTGACATCTAATCAAAAAAAAGTAAATTTGCTCAAAACTGTTTGACATGATATTTGGCATCGGTAACGACATCATCGAAGTGGCCCGAATGGAGCGTCATATGAATAACGGGACTACACTAAAGGAAAAATTATTTACTGAACGCGAACAAGAATATGCTGACCATAAAGCCAGCAAATACCAACATTATGCAGCACGTTTTGCAGCCAAAGAAGCATTTTTTAAAGCCCTTGGAACAGGCTATCGCTATGGCATGGCCTTTCACGAGATAGAAGTGATTAATGACGAATTAGGCAAACCGGTCATTCACCTTCACGGAAAAGTGAAAGAATTTATAGAAAAACAGCAGGTAAAACACATTCACCTGAGCATATCGCATGTAAAAGAAATGGCCAGCGCCTTTGTAGTACTTGAGAAATAGCTTTTAATCAGCCAGTTCTACTACTACTGGACAATGATCTGAATGTTTTACATCGGGCAATAAATAAGCAGATTTTAATTCAGGAAGCAGATTTTCTGACAGCATATGGTAATCAATGCGCCAGCCTTTGTTATTGGCGCGGGCATTGGCACGATAGCTCCACCAGCTGTAGTTGTGCGGAGCTTTGTTAAGGTGTCTGAAACTATCGATAAAACCCTGTTCCAAAAAACCCGTCATCCATTCCCTTTCTTCAGGCAAAAAGCCCGAAACAGTAGCATTGCGCACCGGATCGTGAATATCGATAGCCTGATGACAAATGTTATAGTCGCCCGAAAGTATCAGATTGGGACGTTCCTTTCTAAGGTTCAGCACATAATCCTGAAAATCACTCAGCCACTGCATCTTAAAGGCCTGACGCTCATCACCGCTGCTACCCGAAGGATGGTAAACACTTACAACACTCAGCTCACCAAAGTCGGCACGTAATAACCTTCCCTCATTATCATATTGTGGCATATTCATGCCAAAAACCACATTATCCGGCCGAATCTTCGAAAGCACAGCGGTTCCGCTATAACCTTTTTTTTGAGCCGGAAACCAAAAATGATGATAGCCAAGTGCCTCAAAATCCATCGAAGGGATTTGTTCTTGCATTGCCTTGATTTCCTGCAGACAAATCACATCCGGCGCCTCCGTTTTGAGCCAGTCGAGAAAGCCCTTGTTGATGGCGGCTCTGATTCCGTTTACGTTATAGCTGATGATTTTCATTATGTTTCTATTTTGCTGCGAAGATAATAAAATGAATGATTTAAGCTGATTCAGCCTTATCGGACGGGTAATGCCGAACTCTTAGTTGTCAAAATGAAAGCAATTTGATAATTTCGCACCTTAAATCCAGAACCTTTTGAAAGCAGAAATCCTATTGAGACGTTTTTTGCAGTGGCGTAGCAACCATATCAGCGATAAGCAATGGATATATGTGCTGAGCGTTGTTGTGGGTGTTTTAGCTAGTTTATCGGCCATTATTATCAAGTACGCTGCTAATCTGATAAAGGATTTGCTGACGAGTGGATTTACCAGTCAATACGAAAACTATTTCTATTTCATTTACCCAACTGTTGGTATTTTTCTGGCGATTGTTTTCATGCGTTATATTGTGCGGCAGGACATTGGTCATGGCATTCCCGGCGTATTGTATGCAATCAGTCGGAAAAACGGCATCATCAAAATGCATAATATTTTTTCGGCCATCATCACCAGTGCTTTTACGGTAGGTTTTGGGGGTTCGGTGGG
The DNA here is from genome assembly GCA_015709215.1 of Bacteroidales bacterium. GTDB lineage: Bacteria > Bacteroidota > Bacteroidia > Bacteroidales > F082 > UBA5536. The sequence continues at coordinate 27,310 of JACCQN010000022.1, read as the reverse complement.
GCTCGAGGGGCCTACCGTTTCAACAGGTGCAGCCATCGGATCGAATCTGGGGCAGTTGCTACGGCTCAATTTCAAGCAGATCACCCTGATGATCAGCCTGTCGAGCGCCGCCGCCATGGCAGCCATTTTTCAGTCGCCCATTGCCGGGATAGTTTTTGCGCTGGAAGTAATCATGATAGATCTTTCGATGGCATCACTCGTACCACTTTTGATAGCCTCACTCACGGCAGTGCTCACTTCCTATTTTATGATGGGTCAGGCAGTTATGTATCCCATCGAGCTGCATGAAGCTTTTAATCCGTCCAACACGGTTTATTATTTAGCGCTGGGCATTTTGGCAGGATTAACTTCGGCTTATTTTACGCGGGTATATATCTTTACTGAAAAATATTTTAAGCGTTTTGGCAGTATGTGGAAACGCTTTCTAATTGGCAGTGTGCTGCTAGGAGTATTAATCTTCTTTTTTCCGGCACTATATGGTGAAGGTTATGAAGCCATCAACCAAAGTTTGCAGGGAGACTATGGCGCTTTATATAACAACAGCATATTTTTTCCATACAAAGATATTGGCTGGGTAGTTTTCATCCTTTTTATCGCTATAATTCTGGTTAAGGCATTTGCCACTGCTTTTACTTTTGGAGCTGGCGGAGTGGGGGGCGTTTTTGCTCCTGCCCTTTTTATTGGTGCCTTCACCGGCTTGTTTTTTGCCTTAGCCACAAATCAGCTGGGGTTGGGCGATTTGAATCCCGGAAAATTCGCCTTGGTAGGTATGGCCGGTATGATCGCCGGAATCCTTCATGCACCGCTTACAGGGATCTTTCTGATTGCCGAAATCACCAATGGCTACACACTTTTTGTTCCGCTGATGATCGTGAGTACCATCTCATTTGCCACAGTAAAAATATTCAATACCAATTCTGTTTACACCTATCAATTGGCCGAACGTGGTGAACTGCTTACACATAATAAAGACCGTAGTATATTGAATATGATGAGCCTGCGACGGCTTGTAGAAACCAATTTCAGTATTGTTAGGCCAGGTACTACGCTGCGCGAGTTGGTTGGAATCATTGCGCAATCCAAACGCAATATTTTCCCCGTTGTGGATAAAGATGAAACTTTTATGGGGCATATCCTGATGGATGATGTGCGCAATATTATGTTCGACACCGACCTTTACGATACCACTGTTGAAAACCTGATGGTGATGCCAAAATATATCATCGATCCCGGTGAGCCCATGGCCGAAGTGGCCCGTAAGTTTCAGGAATCGGGCAAGTATAATATTCCGGTCGTTCATAAAGGACGTTATCTGGGTTATGTGTCGCGTGCCAATGTGTTTTCGACCTACCGTAAAAAACTAAGTGAGATTTCGGATGATTAGTGCGTTGAATGGCATTTTGACTTGCCATTAAATCCTTGTGCAAAGACAACTGCAAAATTGATCGATAAATATCTCATCCTTCATCCTACAGTTGATTTAGTACCTTTAAATAAAATATGTGGAAAACATAGCTGTCAAACGCTAGGTATATTATTTATACACAGTGTTTTGATTTAAATTGTTAATAAGAGGTTGCGGATTTAAGGTAATATTATTATTCAGTAGTTGACGTTGTTATAAATGTTTCGTCGCGGCTAACAAGTGTTATGGAAATAAACCAAATTTATCTCCTGAACTAAGGAGAGAGATGACACGCTCAACAACATATACAAGCCTTAAAACACTCACCATCAGGATACACTCAAGTTAAGCTGAAAAATCGTTTTCCCATTACGGTTGTTGACGCCTGTTATGGTGTAGATTTTGCCGTTTTGTAGAGCTGATAATTTGATAACATCCTTAACACGACATTCGTTGCGGAACTGCATTTCAAATTGTTTCACATGTGTTTGCGCTTCCGAAAGTTCATTCAAAACATCCGCTGCCCATTCAAAATAACGGGTGTTATTCATGTGTCCATGCATATCTGTTTCGGAAAAATTGACTTTGCGATCTGCTTCATAAACAAGTTTACCAGAATGCTTTTCTGCCCAAATAAAATCCTCCAAAGCCCGCCTTTCCAATGCCGTTGTGGCAAACTCCTCCAAAATATCAGTTTTGAGCGGGCGTCGGCTTTGTTGGTGCATGATTATCCAATCGCTGGCAGCCAAAGCAAGTGTAACTCCTGATTCATCCAATAGTTTAAAATCCCTGAAAGCCAGCAACCCCTGATAGCCACGGTGCCAGGTTTGCAGCAGCACATTTTGCTTCCAGGCCGGATACTGAAAAATTTGAGCCCGAATGCTTTTAAGCACCCAAAAGGCATCATGCTGAGCCATAAAGTTGAAACCAAAACCCAGATCCTCAGCATGTCTCCAGGCCGATTCCTGCATAAAAACAGCAAACGACCTCAGGCTCTGTTTTCCATTCGCATCAATATCATGCCACGAAACAGGATAAGTATCTGTTCGGATAAATTTAGATTTCATAGGTTTGATTTGAAATGCAAAGCTAGAAAAATGTCTTGGTTTGGTTTATTTGCTCTGCGGAACTGTAAAACAGAAACGTGTGCCTTTTAAGTCTTGATTTCAAAAATCATTTGTAATTCTCCAATTCTGCGGTCGCTTTCCTCATCAAAGACAGAATCTTTTAGCATAACCGATTGCCAGAGATGATCATAAGCCGAAAGGAAATTACCTTGCATACTTTCAAATGAAGCCATTGCAGCTAAAATGTTATATTTCCAGTATCTGTTTCCACTTTCTTCCGTACCTCTAATGCTTTGTTGAAATAAATTGCGGCAGAATCATACATTCCATAATACCTTATCAAGAGCGCATAATTACTATAAGCCCCCCACCAAAATTTGCGTATATCCATAATGAATCGCGTTATACCTATAACTTTTTGATGATAAAATAATGAACTATTATATGGGGTTGATTGATTAAAAATTGAAGCAAGGTTCGAATATAAATACATCAGCCTTTGCATGTCAATTTGTGCTGCTTTCAATCCTTTACGGGCAAAATATTTAGCTTTTTCATAATCGTGCAGCTCATCCATATAAAAAGCTGTGATATTGTTGTAAAGGACAGTTTGGCCAAAATTTCGGCTATACGCATCAGCCATATTTTCTACTTCCAGATAATACGATATAGCTTCCTCTTTCTTATTCAAATCTGAACTCAGCACGTCAAGAGTAATCAAGGCTTTCATCAGACGCAGCGTATCCCTTTGCTGCCGCATCTATTCAACTGCCTTAATTTGATACGCATAAGCAATCAAATATTTCGACTGTCCGCGATAAATACGTCCTAAATCGTAACTGGTTTTGGCTATCTCAACCTGATTAGCGCGCATCTGATCCAGTTCCAGAGCTTTGTGCGGGTATTTGAGAGAAAAATCCGTTTGAATACTTTTGCCGCATAAAACTCCCAGATTGTTATACGCTTCGGTCACTTTATCATACAAATACTTCCGCACAGGTATTTGCGCTGTTTTTGTTAAGAATGTTATAGCGCTGTAGGCTTCGTTGCTTTATCAATAAAAAAGACCCCAGGTGTTGAAATAATCAACTCTTAAAAGTAAATCCTTGTGCTTGGCAAGTTCAGGATTATGCCTGGCATAATTAAGCTATTCTGGTATTACCTACTGATTTATTGTATTTTAGTTTTTAATCACTTTATCCCATCTAGCCTAAAAATAGCTTTATAATGGCTATCTTTTTTTAGAAGCTGAGTAAGTTGGATAAGAGGCACCATAACCATCAGAACAGTGCTGCAAAACATATTGATCGGCGTTTGCAAAGCGTGTTGGGAATAACTTTCGTCCATTAAAGTACAAATAATCAACCTAAAAACACAAAAGAAATAGTTTTTTTAACTAAATCTCAGAATCTCCAAAAGCTTGAAAGCTTGAAAAATTTTACTTTTGCGCACATTCAAGGCAATTTTATCGCTAAGGCATTGAACTTTTAAAGTCCATCAGGGTTTGTTTACAGAACAATATAAAACATGAAGAAAAATACGCTTATTAAGCTTGTCAGTCTGAGTTTGGTAATCCTTTTGTTCATTTGGCTGATGCTATCGGGAGGGTTTTTCGAGGGCAAAGAAACCGAAGATCCTTTACGTGCACCCTCAGGTGCCAGCACTGTTTTACCCGTTCAGGCCATGATTATTAAAAAAGCTCCGCTTACCGATGAGCTAATAGCAGGTGGCTCTGTAATGGCTGATGAACAGGTTGATGTATCAGCCGAAATTGCCGGTCAGGTCATCAAAATTCATTTTGAAGAAGGCACAACCGTCGAAGAAGGTGAGCTTTTGGTTACCATTAATAATGCAGACTTATTTGCCCAGATCGATCGCAACAATCATCAGATAAAGCTTGCCCGAGAAAGCGAACAACGACAGCGCCAATTGCTCGAAAAACAAGGCATCAGCCAGCAAGCCTACGATCAGGTTCTCACCGAACTGAGCACTTTGGAGGCAGAAGCAGCCCTGCTGCAGGCTCAGCTCGAAAAAACCCTGATCAGGGCACCATTTACCGGACAGCTTGGGCTCAGACAGATCAGCGAAGGCAGTTATCTCTCGCCCGGGATGCCAATTGTATCATTGGTGCGGATACAACCTGTTAAACTCAATTTCAGCGTGCCTGAACGTTATGCTCCTTACATCAATAATGGTCATGAAGTGAGTTTTACAGTAGAAAATAACCCGGGAAAATTTACCGCAAGCATTTATGCCATCGAGCCCCGCATCGATTCAAAAACACGCTCACTTCCCGTGAGGGCATTGTATGCAAACAGTGATAAAAAGATAGTGCCTGGCTCTTTTGCTCGTGTCATCATTCCACTGGTAAGCAAAAAAGAAACCTTACAGGTTAAAGCAGAAGCACTTATTCCAGAAATGGGCACTCACAAAATATTTGTATATCGCAACGGTACAGCGCAAGCTGTAAATGTTATAACGGGCTTGCGCACAGAATCTGCCGTTGAAATTGTTTCCGGATTACAATCAGGTGATACAGTAATCACAACAGGTTTATTACAGATGCATCCTGGCATGAAAGTTCAACTTACAGCAATAAACTAAGCTATGAGTTTATCCTCTCTAAGTATTCAAAGGCCGGTACTGGCTATTGTGATGTCGATTCTGATTATCCTGTTTGGAATTATCGGACTGGTTTCGCTGGGCGTTAGAGAATATCCGAGCGTGGATCCGCCCATTATCACGGTAAGTTCAAATTATGTAGGTGCCAATGCCGATGTGATTGAATCACAGATAACCGAACCACTCGAAGAATCAATAAACGGGATAGACGGTATCCGGACGATCACTTCGGTGAGTCGTGATGGACGTAGCACCATTACCGTTGAGTTTGATCTTTCGGTCGACCTGGAAGCTGCAGCCAACGATGTGCGTGATCGTGTTTCGCGGGCTTTGCGTAATCTTCCGCCTGATGCTGATCCTCCCATCGTTTCTAAAGCTGATGCTGATGCCAGGCCGATTATCTTCTTGAATATCAAAAGTGAGCAACGGTCATTGTTAGAATTAACCGAAATAGCTGAGCGGACGTTCAAAGAAAGTTTACAAACAATACCGGGTGTAAGTGCTATACAAATATGGGGAGAAAAACGCTATTCTATGAAGCTCTGGATGGATCCTATACGCCTTGCTGCTTTCGACCTGAGTCCGCTTGACGTAAGGAATGCTTTGCTCCGCGAAAACCTTGAGTTGCCTTCGGGCCGGATAGAAGGAAATACTGTTGAACTAACAATACGTACTCTCAGCCGCCTCGAAACGCCGGATGAGTTTAACAACCTCATAATCAAAGAAGACAAGCATGGTTTAGTGAGATTTAAAGATATTGGTTATGCTGAATTGGCTCCACTCAACGAACGTACAATTTTACGACGTGACGGAGTACCTATGGTCGGAAATGTTATCGTGCCTCAGCCTGGTTCAAATCATATTGATATTGCTGATGAATTTTATCGCAGGGTTAAAAAAATCCAAAAGGATCTGCCCGAAGATATTGAGCTGGGAATAGGCTTTGATAATACCGATTTTATCCGCGATTCGATCAGGGAAGTGGAGCAAACCATTTATATGTCTTTTGTTTTGGTTGTGTTGGTTATATTTTTCTTTCTCCGCGACTGGCGTACTACTATTATTCCGGTGCTTGTGATTCCTATTTCGCTGGTAGGTTCATTTTTCATCATGTATATTGCTAATTTCTCAATCAATGTGCTTACCATGCTGGGTTTGGTGTTGGCGATAGGACTGGTGGTGGATGATGCCATTGTGGTGATTGAGAACATTTATAGCAAGATTGAGAAAGGTGTGAAACCTCTTCAGGCAGGTATTGAGGGTTCGGCAGAGATTTTCTTTGCAATCATAGCAACTACTATAGCGCTTGCGACTGTATTTCTTCCGGTCATTTTTCTGGAAGGTATTACCGGACGTTTGTTCCGCGAATTTGGTGTGGTGCTGGCAGGATCAGTAATTATATCTTCCTTTGTAGCGCTTACACTCACGCCCATGCTTTCGACCAAAATCCTAAAAAAGAGGGAGAAGCATAACTGGTTATATCAAGCCACAGAACCTTTTTTTCAAAAGCTCAATACGCTATATGCTAATGCATTAACCGCTTTCCTGAAGGTTAAATGGATGGCTTTTGTGGTAATTGGTATTTCAGTATTGATTATTTATGGGCTTGGCAAGAATTTACCCTCTGAGCTAGCCCCTATTGAAGACAGGTCGGGAATGCGAGTGGTTGTTACGGCACCCGAAGGGAGTACTTTTGAGTTTATGGAAGATTATGTGAAAGAGATGATTGATGTGATTCAAGAGGAAGTTCCGGAGATTTACTCTTTGGTAACTGTTACATCGCCAAGTTATGGAGCCAGCAGCTCTGTTAATACTGCTTTTGCCCGAATAAAATTAGTTGAACCCGATAAACGGGAACGTAGTCAGAAGCAAATTGCAAATGCAGTGAGTGCACGGATGGCCCAGCTTACGGCTGCCCGAAGCTTTGTTGTACAGGATCAATCCATTGGAACTCAACGTGGTGGATTACCTGTTCAGTATGTAATTCAGTCGAATCAGATTGATAAGTTGCGTGAGATACTTCCTGAATTTATGGAGAAAGTTAACCAAAGTCAGGTGTTTCAGGTGGCCGATCTCAACCTCAAGTTCAACAAACCGGAGCTTCAGATTTCTATCAACAGAGAGAAAGCTCGTACACTCGGTGTTTCGGCACAGGACATCGCCCAAACCCTGCAGTTTGCCCTAAGCGAAACGCGTTTTGGGTATTTTATCATGAACGGCAAGCAGTACGAGGTGATAGGTCAGCTGGAGCGATCATACCGTAATCAACCTCTTGACCTAAAAACCATGTATGTGAAAAATAATGCGGGTGAATTGTTACAGCTCTCTAATCTGGTAGAAATTGTTGAAGAAACCAATCCTCCACAGCTTTATCGCTACAACCGTTATGTTTCAGCTACTGTTTCGGCCAATCCTGTTGACGGGAAAACCATAGGCGACGGTATAGCCGAAATGGATCGTATTGCAGCAGAAGTATTGGATGATACTTTTAGTACTTCCTTGGCCGGGGCTTCCAAAGATTTTGAGGAAAGCAGTTCGAGTATGGTTTTTGCATTCTTGCTGGCACTTATCCTGATTTATCTTGTCCTTTCGGCTCAGTTCGAGAGTTTTCGCGACCCCTTAATTATTATGTTCACCGTTCCTTTAGCATTGGCGGGTGCTGTACTAACTCTCTGGTATTTTGGAAAGACCTTAAACATTTTTAGTCAGATCGGTATCATCATGCTTATTGGGCTGGTTTCGAAGAACGGGATATTAATAGTAGAGTTTGCCAATCAGCGCAAAGCACAGGGTCTAAACAAGTTCGAAGCTATACATTCAGCTGCTGTGGCTCGTTTCAGACCAATTCTGATGACCAGTTTCTCAACCATATTAGGCGCTGTACCAATCGCATTGGCACTTGGGGCAGGATCAGAAAGCCGTGTAGCTATGGGAACTGCTATCATTGGCGGGCTAACTTTTGCTACCCTGCTTACACTTTTTGTGATTCCGGCAATGTATGCCTATATCTCAGAAAAGCAAAAAGCGGTTTCTAACCTTGCTGATCAGATTGAAGATCAGAATATAAAACAGGAATTGAATCATTCATAACAGCAGCTTCCATGATACGCTATACCTTAATTTTTGTGATTATTTTGTTTAACATTCCAGACATCAAGGCTCAGTTGTTACTCACAGAATCAGATGCTGTGAAAATCGGGCTCGAGAACAATTATGCCATACGCCTGCAACGTTCAGATTTGGAAATTGCCGAAAACAATAACACCCTTGGCAATGCAGGTTTTCTGCCACAACTATCTGTTGATGCCGGACAATCCTACAGTATCACCGACTCGAAGCAGGAATTTCTGACTGGCCAGATGAACGATCGGAAAGGAGCCAAAGCAGATGCTTTTTCAGCTGCTGCCCAGCTCAACTGGACGCTTTTTGACGGGTTGCAAATGTTTACCAGAGCCGATATGCTTTCAACAATGGAACAGCAAAGTGAGCTGGAGTTACTGCTTACTGTCGAAAACAATATTTTTGATATCCTTGCCACCTATTACAGTTTGGTTCAATTGACTAACCATAAAAAAGTTATCCTTAAAACCCTCGAAGTGGATCAGGAAAGGGTTCAGCTGGCAGCTCAGATGCTTGATATTGGAGCCGGTTCGCGCCTGGAACTGCTTCAGGCCGAAGTAGATCGCAATGCCGACAGCGCACTTTTGCTGGGCGTAAACAACGAACTTATCCAACTTAAAACCAGCCTCAACAATCTTTTAGGCCGCGAGCCAGGTATAGCTTTTGCAGTAAGTGATAGTTTTGCCATCAACCCGGCACTTTCAAAAAACCTGCTTCAGGAAAAGATGCTGGCACAAAACACTTCGCTGCTGCTTAGCACGCACGACATCAAACTGGCCGAGCTAAGCCTCAAATCAATCAAAGGACGCAAAGCACCAAGCCTGGATTTCAATCTGGGCTACACTTTTAACGATCAAAATTCTGAAGCAGGATTTCTAAAAACAAGCCGCACCAATGGACTCACCTATGGCGTGAGTGCCAGAATGAATCTTTTTGACGGGCTAAACCTTAAGCGGGAAACTCAAAACGCTAAAATACTGCTCGAAAGCAGCAAACTCAACCTTGAAGCACTCGAAAATGAAATGAAAGCCACCCTGCATCAACATTTCGAAAGCTACCGCAACAACCTGCAACTTCTGAATATGGAGACACATAATGTACTGGCTGCCCGCGAAAACCTTATCATCGCCACTGAACGTTTTAGGCTGGGCGACCTTTCGGGTCTGGAGTTCAGAGAAGCACAACGTAACTTCGTTTCAGCTGAAAGCAGATTGCTAAATGCCCGTTTGCAGGTTAAACTAAGTGAAACAAATCTGCTTCAGCTTGCTGGAGAATTGGTAATCAATTAATTAGATAAATCACATACCGATTACTGTCACGATTTCTTTTTAAGCAGTTGTCTTTTATTCCTGAATCACTTAATTTTACACCGAGAACACAGGTGTACGACTGTATAATCATAAATGTACGCCCATACGTTGTAATTTGCGCCCTAAACAACAAGCATTATGTCACTTTTTAAAACTTGCTGTTTTTACCTCTCCTCTTTAACTTGCCATTGGCGAAACGAAAGCGGTGTGATTACAAACGAACCAGCCAACCGAAAAACTTCAAGCAAACCAAATTAACGAAACATGCCAAAGCAATCATTCCCTGATACAGCTCTCCTGGATCAGCTCAGGCACTGGATTCTAATTACCGATCCCAACTTCAGCCTGCTTTATGCCAATCCGGCTGCAGCACTATCACTTGGTATTAGTAAAAATGACTATGCCTCATTCGGTTTGCCAAAAAAAATTGAACAAATTGAACCCCAACAGCAAACTGAAAATATTGCATCATCCGGTGATAAAAAACTGATGCTCCGGCACAATGACAATGAATGGCTCTTGTTGGCCACCATTGTAAACATTGGTAAAGAAAGCTTCTGGTTGCTCCAGCCCTCAAACGAAAACCACGATGAACAGGAGCAATTAATGGCCAAAAACCTGCGCGAAAGTGAAGCACGTTTCAGGGCTGTTGTGGAGCAAAGCGACGATGGCCTCATCCTTTTTGATGAAAAAGGTAAAATCACACTCTGGAATAAAGGAGAAGAAACCATTACCGGATACAAAGCCAGTGATATGATTGGCAAATACATCTGGGATGTGATGTTTATGCTTGGACCGGAAGAAATCAGACAAAAATCGCCGGAAGGAGCCAAAACGATACGCAATAGAATTTTAAACCTGCTGGCCCGTAAAGATACGCGATGGATTCACGAACGAAAAGAGCGGATAATCTCAATACGCAATGGGGACGAACGCATCATCCAAACTACCCTTTTTCCGGTTTTGCTCGAAGGAAGTTATATGTTTGGCAGCATCAACCGCGATATCACCAAACAGCATCATTCTGCCATTCAGCTACACGACACCACATCGCGCTTAAAAGCTGTAATAAAAGCCATGCCCGACCTGATGTTTGTGCTGGATAATTCAGGATTTTTATTAGAATCTTTACAGCAACAAATTCCTCCCTTTGCCGAAAAAGAACCACAAAAAGGAATGCTGATAAGCGATTTTATGGATAAACATGCTGCCTCAAGCATTGTGTTGGCCGTAAAACGGGCAAGTAGTAGTATGCAAACACAGGTTTTTGATTTGATCATTCCAGTTCACAATCAAAAACTTATTTACGAGGCACGGGTTTCATCCATGAACAACAGCAGCTGCTTGCTAATGCTCCGCGAAACAACCAACATCAGGCAACTCGAGAGCATTCTAGTGCAAAATAACCGATTTCTTCAAACCCTTACCCATCTCGCAACACGCTTCATAAACCTTCCCCTCTCCAAAACCAATGATGCTATTAATGATGCACTCAAGCAAATTGGGCTTTTTGCCGGTGTTGACAGGGTGTATATTTTTGATTATGTGTGGGATGAAAAATACATGACCAATACTTTTGAATGGTGTTCGGAAGGCACAAGCTCCGAAATAGAAAACCTGAAAAGGGTTCCCAACGAATTGATTCCGAAATGGGTAGCCTCTCATCAACAAGGCAAATTAACCATCGTTGATGATATTCAAAAACTTGATAAAAACAGTGAGCTCTATAAAATACTGGAGCCTCAGCAGATAAAATCTTTGGTTACCATCCCTTTAATGGAAGAACAAAACTGCCTGGGCTATGTGGGTTTTGATGCCGTGAAGCAACACAAATCGTTTTCCGACAGTGAATTATCCCTGCTACAGATATTTGCCGAGCTACTCACTAACCTCAAAATTAAGCAGCGAACCGATCATTTGCTTAAACGCAATCAGCATACACTCGAACAACAAAACCAGCAACTAAGCAGCCTGAACGAAAAGCTGAAACATCAAAACGAGGAAATCCTCGAAAAAAATGCTGCTCTTGCCAAAGAACGCCAAAAAGCTGAAGCCAGCGACAGGCTTAAAACAGCCTTTTTAAATAATATCTCACACGAAATTCGCACCCCTCTGAATGGCATTGTCGGCTTTTCGCAGCTGCTTTCTGATCCTGATCTCAGCCCAGACGATCGCCGTGATTTTATCGATGCCTTGGGAACAAGCGTAGAGCGACTTACCGACACCTTCAACGACATCATGGATGTGTCGCTGCTGATGTCGGGCAATATGCCTTTCAACGTTGAAACCATTCATTTAGCCGGCCTGCTTACTGAAATTTACAAAAAACATCAGCATCAGGCCAAAGCCAAAAATATTGAGCTGAAGATGATGATTTCGGACGAATCCCCAAAAATGAGTATGGATGGCGATCGTGGCTACCTGTATAAAATATTAAACGAACTAGTGACCAACGCACTAAAATATACCGAAAGTGGGTTTATCCATATGGGATTCAAAACTCAAAATGATGAACTGGTGCTTTTTGTGCGCGATAGCGGAAAAGGTATTAGCCAGGAAGCCCTGCCCGAAATTTACAAACCTTTTATGCAGGAAGATTTTTCCAGCACACGCAATCAGGAAGGAGCCGGGCTTGGACTCACTATAGTAAAAGGACTCGTACATCTGATGCAGGGTCATATCCGGATAGATTCTGTCATTGGACAAGGAACAACATTTTATATTCATATTCCCTTAAAATCTGCCATTAATATGGAACTTTCAAAACCAATAGAAAAACCGCTTCAAGTAGATCAAAATAAAGAATGGCCAACAATTTTGGTTGCCGAAGATGAGGATCTTAATATTTTGTACACCAAACGTATTTTTAAATCTAAACCCTATAATGTGCTTTATGCCCGCAATGGAAGCGAAGCAGTAGAAATAGTTAAGGAAAATAACAAAATTGACCTGGTGTTGATGGATATTAAAATGCCCGTGATGGATGGGTTGGAAGCTACTAAACAAATAAAAGCCATTAATCCCGATCTTAAAATAATTGCCGTTACTGCCTATGCCGCCAATGATGACCGTTTTATGTGTTTGAATGCAGGTTGTGATGATTATATCACTAAACCGTTTAAGCCGGCAGAACTGTTTGAGATAATTCAAAACTGGCTGCCAAAAAATTGAATTATTGCTAATGGAGCTCTCCTACAAAACTATTCTTCAGGCGCTACCCAACCCGCTTTTTGTTTGCAGTCGTGAAGGCAAAATATTGTTTGTCAATCCTTCTGCTAATCAGATTTTTGGAGATTTGGAAGGCCAGATGATGCAGCAAATCCTCCCGGGAGTAAGCGATTCTGAACTGGCCAAAGATTGGTTCAATCAGGAAAATGAACGCATTTTCGACACCCATATCAAAAGCACATTGGAGCAGATTACCTGGAAATGCAAAATCACTGATCAGGATGACCCTCAATCACTGGTTTTACTTTTTCCACTCGTTTCGCATGCAGTGGCTCGCGGGCAAAAAAAACCCGACTTCAGTGTGTTTAAAGCAAACACTAAACTCAATAAGAACGAAACAGAAACCCTTTTTAGAAAACTCTACCACAAAGCCCCGCTTGGCATCACGCTAATCGATTCAACTACTAAACGATTTGCCGATTGCAACCCCATGATGACAAAAATATTGGGCTACAGCAAAGCTGAATTGCAGCAACTTACTTATTTCGACATCACTCCTAAACGTTTTCATCAACTTGATCGGATTCAAACTGAGGCTCTTTATATTTCGGGTCAGTTTGGCCCATACGAAAAAGAATATTTTCACAAAGACGGTCATCCTGTTACGGTAATCTTACATGGAGAAAGTTTTTTTAAAGAAAATGGTGAACGCATGGTTTGGCTTTATATACAGGATATTAGCCAGCAAAAAGAAATGAGCATTAAACTAAAAAATAGTTTAAACAGCGTAAAAATACTTTTTGATGAAGCCCCCGAAGCCTACTTGCTCACCGACATCAAAGGCCACCTTATCGATGCCAATACAGCAGCTGAACAACTATTCAAGCTAAGCAAAAACAATTATATCGGAAAAAACCTCTTACATCTTTCTCAATTACCACTTAGCGAGGTGCCCAAAGTAGCAATTGTGCTGGCTCAGCACGCCATGGGTAAATCAAGCAAACCCTATGAACTGATTTTGCAACGCGACGAATTCAATAAGATTATCCTCGAAGTGCGTACGTTTAATGTTACGATGAGCGAAAAAACCCGCTTATTAACAATCGCTCGTGAAATTACCGACAGGAAAAATTATGAACAACAAATCATCAACGAAAAAAATAAAGCTCAGCAATACCTTGATATTGCCGGCTCAGCGATTATTGGTATTAAACCAGATCATTCCATCAGCCTGATCAATCAGGCCGGATGCCGTTTGGCTGGCTTTGAAAAACCTGAACTAATCGGCCAGCAATGGACAACGCTGCTCAAAAATGATCAGGAAACAGAAAACATCAAACACTTTTTGAATCACTGTTTCAACGAAGCAAAAACACCCGATGAAGCCGTCGAAAGCAAGTTGGGACTGCTGGATGGAAAAACAATTACTTTTTTATGGAAAACCACTTTGATTTATAAAGATGACGGAAGTATCGACTGCTTATTAGCCTCGGGCATTGATATCACAGAACTCAAACGTGTGCAACAGCTTTTGATAGAAAAAGAACTCAAATCGGCACACCTCAATCAAATATCCCAGTTGGCACTCCAGCCTCAAACCGACAAAAGGCATTGGATAAAATTAGCAGAATCTCTTAAAGAATTGATGCAATCAAACGAGTGTTATATTACAGCCTGGGATGAGGAAAATCTGCTGCCAATTCCAATTGCTGCCCACAAAGCTATGTTCGACTTATTTATAGAGCCTGATACAAATCTTAAACAAGAAACTTTTACAAAAACTGTCCTGGAAGAAGGAAAACCTGTCGTGGTAAGCGATCCCAGCAAATACCCCTACAACAATAATTTATTCCCTAAGCACCTCAACGCAAAGTCATATATTGGTTTTCCGATGATCGTTGGAGAAGAAAAGCTGGGAACCATTATTTTTGGATATCTTGACAATCATCAGTTTACACACGACGAACTCGAATGGGGATCGTTCGCTGCAAATCATTTAGCACTGGCCCTTCATAAAAGTAAACTCATAGAGGAACTCCGAAAGTCAAATGCTACAAAAGATCGTTTCTTTTCGGTGCTCTCACATGATCTGAAAAGCCCTTTCGCAGGAATTGAAACATTGACCAATCTTTTACTCGAAAACTATCCGCCAGCGAATGAAGAGGAACAACTGAGCATGTTAAAAACTTTGCACGAAACTGTTAAACAACTTAATACGTTGATAGATCAACTACTTAGCTGGAACCGGCTGGAGCGCGGGCTAATGCCTTTGAATCCGGAACAGCTGGTTGTAAATGATTTGGTAAAAGAAGTTTGCAAACAGCTCAAAACCGAAGTTGAAGCCAAAAACATAATCCTGCAAACCAAAATCCCTGATAACACCCTCGTAGAAGCGGATGAACGTATGCTACAATCGGTTTTGCGAAACATTTGCCAAAACGCCATTAAATTTACTTATCCCAATCAAAAAATTTGGATCTCCGCAAAAAGTGATTCAGCAAAGGTTGAAATACAGATCAAAGATGAAGGGATTGGTATGAGTAAGGAAACACTGGACAACCTTTTTGAGATGGAAAGTCCAAAATCCCAGGTTGGCACTTCAGGCGAAAAAGGTACAGGTCTTGGCCTGCTCATTGCCCACGAATTCATTAAATTACATCAAGGCAATATCCAGGTAGAAAGCAAGCCCGGAAAAGGCAGCACATTCAGTGTTATATTACCCCGACATTCCACTTCTTTTAATTAAAATGTTTTGAAACATGAATCCCGATGTGCACCCTGCCTCCTCCTTCGAACACATGAAGCTGATCAGCGATGCAGCACTTATTCATCATGATGGCATCATTCTGTTTGTCATTAGGGCGATATTTGAATGCTTTGTACTCACAGCAGAAAAAACAATCAGACAGCACGTTTTGAGCTTTATTCATCCTGATAATAACGCTCAGTTAAAGGATCAAATTTCAAAAAACCATAAAGCACCAGATTTTATTTAATCCAGTGGGCAACGCTATCAAATGCAACCGTCAGTGCAAAATCGAAATTACTGGAGCAGCAAACCTGTCTCAATTAAAAGGATCATTACTAGCTGACCATAAAAGTTTGCGACACATGACAGGAATTGGAATACCACAATCATATATCAAGAACATTTTTTATGCTTTTTATAGGTTGAAGCAGATTCAGCACGACCTTTCTAAGGAATGAGTTTAGAGCTTTCAATCATCAAAAAACTAGTCGATCCTATGGGTGGCGATCTTCAGGTAAATATATTCCGGATAAAAGCAGCTGCCTCAGCAAAAGCCCGCCGGATATTCCTGAAAGTGATGCTGTGACAAAAATATGGTTTTTCTAAGCAATGCAGGCTAATCAGTAACCTCGTGGGATTGAAACTGGTTGCTTCGGGAAATTAAAAAGTTAAAAATTCATGCATGTTTTCTTTGTTAATAACCTGAAAATCAGCTTCAGGATATTGACTTTGGAAGGCTTTTGGAATACGGGCACTTTTTTTACTCCATTTAAATTCAAAAGCCGAAATTTCTTCATCAGCCACTTGCAGCAAGTCTATCGCCTGTTGGTCGTAAGTACGCCAAAAATAAAACTCAGCAAAAGTTTCCTGATACACCTGTTTTTTGATGCGCTCCGAAACACAATAGTTTTCCCATAATTTCTCTGCGTCATCCCGTTGCTCCAATGGCTTGAAATTATTGATAATCACATTACGTATGCCGTTATCCCAAAAATAATACCGAGACGATTTAGTGATTTCTTTTCGAAGATTTCGGCTGAAACCATTCAAACGGAACAACACAAAAGTTTTCTCCAGAATATCCAGATAGCGTTGCACAGTTTTTACAGTGGTGCCCAACTGATTAGCCAATTCATTGAATGAAACTTCATTTCCGATCTGAAATGCCACCAGTCGTAACAGGTTCAAAACGAATAAGCTATCCTTGCGATTTCCGAGCATTAGAATATCCTTCAGCAAATAGTCGTTTTTAATGTTTTCCAGCAATCGTCGTTTGTCTTTTTCGTTTTCTTCTATTAAAATCTGTGGATAAGAGCCATAAATCATCAGCTGAGGAAGTTTTTTTACCGTTTCAAGATAATCCAGGTTTAATTCTCCAAAAGCAATCGGATAAAGCATAAAATGAATAGAACGACCAGTTAAAGGTTCGCCCAGCTGATTACGCAAATCGAAAGACGCTGAGCCAGTTGCCAAAACTATAAGTTCGGGTCTGGTATCAATTAATAGTTTTAGGTTTTTACCAATTCCGTTTATACTTTGAGCCTCATCAAGCAATAAATAATCATAATCTTGCGTAAGATTTTTGAGTATTTCTGCTCTGCCAGAAGATAAAATCTCAGCAGCTGTGAGGTCCTCACCATTAAGGATCAACACACGCTTTTCAGCTAACTTTTCAGTTATTGCCTTAAGTAAAGTTGTTTTGCCGGTTCTACGGGCACCAAACAAAACAGTAACCCTGCCCGGAACTAAGCTTTCTAAAATCCTGTTAGTAATAAAACGGTGAATCATTTTTAGTTTTTTTCAAAAATACTATAAATTCATCTACCATGGCACACAAATTAACGTTAATTTGTTGACCACGCTACACAAATTAACAGTAATTCTACTGATAAATTTAAGTGTGAAACGGATAAAAAATCACCCAAATAAAGCTTCAAACAACTGATTAACAGATGCCACAGCAACTATTTCAATTTTAAACTTACGCGAATCAAATCCTTTCTGATTGTATTTGGAAATAAAAATACGTTCGAAACCCAATTTATCAGCTTCAGCAATACGGGCTTCAATGCGGTTCACAGCCCTGATCTCGCCCGATAGACCAACCTCTGCAGCAAAACAATCCTTTGAATCAATCGGGATATCTTCACTTGACGATAAAATACTTGCAATCACCGAGAGGTCAATTGCCGGATCGTCCACCCGGATGCCGCCTGCGATATTCAGAAACACGTCTTTGGCAGCCAGCCGAAAGCCGGCACGTTTTTCGAGCACGGCCAGGAGCATATTTAACCGACGCATATCAAATCCCGTTCCTGAACGCTGTGGTGTGCCATAAGCTGCTGTGCTCACAAGCGCCTGAGTTTCGATCAGCATAGGGCGCAAACCCTCAACCATAGCCGCAATTGCCACACCACTCACCGCTTCTTCTCGCTGCGAAAGCAAAATCTCGCTCGGATTAGTAACCTCACGCAATCCATTAGCATGCATTTCGAAAATGCCCAATTCGGCAGCCGATCCAAAGCGGTTTTTGATAGCACGTAAAATACGGAAGCCGTAATGCCGATCACCTTCAAACTGGATAACCGTATCTACCATATGCTCCAAAATCTTTGGGCCGGCAATGCTGCCATCTTTGGTGATATGACCAATCAAAAATACCGGAACCTGAAACCCTTTGGCCAGTTTGTTCATCTCAGCAGCCGTCTCCCTTATCTGCGAAATACTTCCGGCAGTGGCTTCCAAACCAGGAGATTGCAAGGTTTGGATAGAATCAATCACCACCATATCAGGTTGCATCTCCTTAAAATGGCGAACAATTTCCTGGGTGTCTGTCTCGGTGAGGATATAGCAGCTTTGGTTGCGAATGCCAATCCTGTCGGCTCGCATTTTAAGCTGTTGCTGACTCTCTTCGCCACTGATATAAAGCACTTTAACTTCACTGAGTTGCAATGCCACCTGCAGCATCAAAGTTGATTTTCCAATACCGGGTTCTCCACCTATCAACACCAAAGAGCCTGGAACCAAACCGCCACCCAGTACCCTGTTCAGCTCGGCGTAGCCCATATCCATGCGATCAATTTTGGTGCTGCTGATCTCTTGTACCGGCAAAGGTTTTGCCGATCCGGGCATTACAATACTATTGGAAATCGTCTGAGCTTTTTTGCCTGTTACAACAGTTTCCTCTACATAGGTGTTCCATTCGCCGCAGCCCGAGCATTTACCGATCCACTTTGCAGATTCATTGCCACAGTTTTTACAGAAAAAGACGGTTTTGGTCTTGGCCATGTTTTTATTTCTTTGGTTGATAAGGCCTGATAATCAGCCTTAGCGCACTGTTAAAGTTGATATAATTTGAGAACCACTGCAAGAGTGTTGCCAGCCGGTTTTTAAAGCCGACGATCGACATCAAATGTACGAAAAGCCATACAAACCAGGCAAATGTTCCGCTGAAAAACAAACCTGCAACATCCACCACAGCCTTTTTACGTCCAATTGTTGCCATGCTTCCCTTGTCTTTATATTGAAAAGGCTTCAAAGCTTTTTGATGAATTAATCTGCTCAGGTTTTTGGCCAGGAGCTCTGCCTGTTGAATAGCCACTGGAGCCACCTGCGGATGACCCTTTGGATAATGAATATCGCCTTCCATCAAAGCAACATCGCCCACAGCAAAACAGTTTTCAAAACCCTTTACATAGCTGTAGGCATCCGTTAGCAAGCGACTGCCATGTCCGGTGGCAGCCTGCTCCATCCCTGCAATCGGTGCTGCTTTTACACCTGCCGCCCAAATCACATTTTCGGAAAGAATGGGTGAACCGTTTTCAATCTCTACTTTATGCCCGTCATAGTCGTTGATGCGACAATTCAAGAAAACTTGCACGCCCAGTTTTTTCAAAAAACCAAGCGTCCGTTTGGATGATTTTTCTGACATGCCTCCCAAGAGTCTTGGAGATCCTTCGATCAAAAAAACCTGCATATCATCCATTTTCAAATCATGGTACTCCTCCTTAAAAACAAAACGCTTGAGTTCGGCTAAGGCTCCGGCAAGCTCCACTCCTGTCGGACCTCCACCAACGATCACAAAATTCATCAGAGCCTGTCGTTTGAGTGGGTCTTTGGTAACGATAGCCTGTTCAAGATTCTGAAGGATCAAACTGCGGAGGTTAAGCGCTTCCGGAACAGTCTTCATCCCCATGGTATAGCGCTCCAGGTTGGCATTCCCAAAATAATTGGTGCGGGCGCCTGTGGCAACAACCAAATAATCATAATTCATGATACCATGTGATGTAATCAGCTGATTTTTGTCTGGCAAAAGTTGCTGCACTTCCGCCAAACGGAAAAACAAGCTGCCAAAACGTTTAACATATTTGCGCAAAGGATAGGCTATCGAATCAGGCTCCAGACCGCCCGTAGCTACCTGATACAAGAGCGGCTGAAAAGTATGATAGTTGTTCTGATCAATCACCACAATCTGGAAGTCATTTTTATTCAGCGCTTTAACCAGCGTGATTCCGGCAAAACCACCTCCGATGATTACCAGGCGGGGTTTTTCAGAGGCAGGTAAATTCAAAGTTGTGCTTGTATCCATGAAGCTATTTTAAGTGATAGGACAAATGTAAACGTCAGCAGACCAGTGTGGGGAATTTTTTATGTTAAAAAGGTGTTCAGAGCAGGAATTGAATAAGAAATAAGTGCTTACAAATTTCCAAATTGATAGGCTATTCCAACGAATGACTCAAAATTATCATGATTAATTACTTGTGTTTGGTTATTGGGATAAGCATTTAAAAAGGATTCAGGAAAACAAATTTTACCAGCTTTCCACTTGAATTCGAAGGCTTTCAACCACCCATTCAGGTCTTCAATATAATCAATTTCTGCCTGATCATGTGTGCGCCAGAAATAGGTATTGGGAACATTTTCTTCATAGTGGTTGCATTTCATCCTTTCCGAGAGTAAAAAGTTTTCCCTAAGTAGCTATAAGACCAAAAAATTCCAAATTTTAGGCCTATAATATTTCGGAATATAACTGCAATATTCGGCCTATAAAAATCATCTTTTTCATTGTTTGTTGAAAAAATTAACATTAAAAAAAGCAACTGATTGATTTTCCAAACAGTTGCTTTTCCTTCTAACAGCTTGCTTTTTTTGCCCTATTCGATCACCGTCATTTCATCCACCAAATGACCTGCACCGGCAAACTTATCCATGATAAACAATACATAACGAATGTCAACGGCTATGTTGCGTCCCATGTCAGGATCGTACATCAAATCGCTCATGGTTCCTTCCCAGCAGCGATCAAAATTGATCCCGATCATTTGCCCGTCAGCATTTAAAACCGGACTGCCCGAATTACCACCTGTTGTATGATTTGAGGCAACAAAAGCTACCTGCATTTGTCCGTTCTTATCGCCATATGGGCCATAATCTTTGTTGGTGTGCAAGGTTTTCAGCTTCTCTTCTACTACATAATCATAGATGTTCGGGTCTTCCTTTTCCATGATGCCTTCTAAAGTTGTAAAGTAATCATAATAAACAGCATCAGCAGGATGATAACCTTCTACTAATCCGTAAGTTACCCTCAAACTGAAATTGGCATCAGGATAGAATCGCTTCTCAGGTTGCATCAGCATTTGAGCTTTCATATAGAGGCGTTGCAGGCTATCGTTTTGTGCAGTTAACCTTTGCAAATGCGGACCAACTTCTTGTTCATAGAAAACACCCATGCTTTTATATGCTTGAAAAGCAGGGTCTTTTAGAATTTTTTTTACAGACCGGTGATCAAAATTGCGCAACAGATCATTCACAGCAGCTTCATCATCAAAGATAGATTTAGCAAAAAGCATTTCTACATAAGCTTCCACATCACCTTTGTATTTTTCATCAATCAGGTTAAGGACTTCAGGACGGAAATTGGCAGGCTGATCTTCGCGGTAAAGTTTCAGCAAAGCTACAGCAACTTCCTGATCAATAGGCTGATAATAGTCTTTGAAAAATGATTTAGCCTGACTTTCTGCAGCTTTTACAAGCGACTGAAGTTTCTCGTCCGGAGTTTCCTTACTTACCTCACTCAGGGTATTAAAACGTGCTGCAAAACTGATCAATTCGATTCCCAAACCAGCTTCACGCACATAGTCCGAAGCCAGCCTGTACGGCTCCATCTCTTCATAAGTTTTTTCAAATGCGGGGATTATGCCACCAAAATTACCTTTCGAAATATCGGCCCAGGCCATAAATTTTTCTTCAAAGGCCTGCTTACGTTCGATGCCATTCAAGCGGCGAATTCCCTTGCTTTCGCCAATCATCTTTTTCCAGTAATTGGCCACGCCGGCATGTTTAGCCGCGTACTGAATGCGCACTTTAGGATCGGTATTTGCATATTTGCTGAAGATATCCAAACGCGTTTCGCGCAGTTTGATTTTGGGAGGATTGGTTACTTCTGTAATCAAGTTTACAGCATGTGAAGGCAAATATTCGCTTGTACGGGCAGGATAGCCAAAAACAAACGTAAAATCCTTTTCTTCAATTCCTTTCAAGGAGATAGGCAAATGTGATTTTGGCTGATAAGGCACGTTATCAGGGCTGTAATCAGCTGGTTTGCCCTCTTTGTCCACATAAATCCTGAAAACAGAGAAATCTCCGGTATGCCGTGGCCACATCCAGTTGTCGGTATCACCCCCAAATTTTCCAATATTGGAAGGAGGAGCGCCCACCAGCCTAATATCTTTAAAGACTTCATTATAAATCATATAGTATTGATTATCAATGAAGAAATCTTTAATTGTTACAGTATAACCTGATTCTTCTTCCGCTTTTTTGATCAGCGCATCTGAATTTTCCTTTATTTTTTGTTTACGGGCTTCCATGGTCATTTCTTCATTCACGCCATCGAGCACCTGCTGTGTTACATCCTCCATTTTTTTCATCATGGTAACTGTAAGGCCTGGATTGGGGAGCTCTTCATCTTTGCTCATGGCCCAAAACCCATTGGTAAGGTAGTCATTTTCGACACTACTGTGCTGTTGTATCTGGCGATATCCACAGTGGTGATTCGTAAGCAACAAGCCCTGATTGCTCACAATTTCACCAGTACAACCGCGGCCGAAAAGCACAATGGCATCCTTGAGACTTGTATTATTAATAGAATAAATATCGTCGGCACTGATGCGCATGCCCATTGCTTTCATTTCTTTTTCGTTGAGTTGCTTGAGCAACATCGGGATCCACATGCCCTCGCCGGCAAATAATCCGTAGTAAGGCAGCAAAATCACTGCCAGAAAAAACAACAATTTCTTCATTTGGATAATTTTTGCCGTAAAAATAAGGAATTGCTACAGAAAACCATCACTTCTTGAGGGTTTTACTACTCTTTTATCAGAAAACGGTTCCAATAATTCCTCCCATCCTTCAGGAATTTTATTGTAGTTGCCGCTTCACCAGCTTTGCCTTTGTGGCATAAAATATGGCATAAATCAAACAGATTGAACTGGCTATCAATGTAGTATAGGGAACGCTCAGGTATTCTGCTATTGTTCCCAATAATAAACTTCCAACAGGTGTAAAACCCAAAAACGACATGCTGTAAAGTGCTAATACTCTTCCACGGCGATCTTCGGCAACTGCTGTCTGCAAAAGTGTATTGATCGAAACAAAGTTTATAATCATCCCAAAACCGGCAACAAATAAAAGCATCAGCGAGAGCCAGCTCTGTTTTGATATGCTAAAAGCCATCATAGCCACACTAAAAAGTAGCGCTGCATTGCGTATCATAAGTGGCAAACGACTGGTATTATTGCGTGAAGCTAAAAATAAAGCTCCTGAAAGAGCTCCGGCTCCCAGCGCTCCAACCAGTAAACCAAGCAGTTGTGAATCTCCGTTTAAAATATCTGCTACGTACACAGGCAAAAACGACTGAAAGGGAAGGCCAAAAAAACTAATTACCATCGCCAAACTGATCATATATCGGGTAGGCAAGAAATTCCAGGCATAATGCAAACCTTCCTTCAATTCCTTGAAAACCGTTTTGTGTGCTGTTGGTTTAACAAATCCAGGTAGTTTCATAAGGAGCAAAGCCACAATTACACCACTAAAACTTACTCCATTAATCAAAAAACAAACTGCTTCACCAAACATGGCAATTAGCAAACCTCCAATGCTTGGGCCAATAAAACGTGCAGTATTAAACAACATGGAATTCAAAGCTACCGCATTGGGAATAAGCTTTTTGTCGCCCAACATTTCGAGCAGAAAAGCATGACGGAAAGGTGTATCAAAGGCAATTGCAATGCCATTAATGACGACAAGCACAATTAAGGCAGTAACGGTAATATGTCCGGAAAAAGTTAGAGCAGCGAGCAAAAAAGCCAGCACCATTAGCACGCTTTGTGTGGAAATCAACACTTTGAGTCTGTTAACCCTGTCAGCATAAACTCCTGCAATGGGCGTAAGTATAAGAGCAGGAATCTGACTGGCAAAACCGACCAAACCCAGGTAAAAAGCCGAATCGGTTAGCTTATACACCAGCCAGCCAATGGCAAGATTTTGAATCCAGGTACCCAATACCGAAATCAAAGCACCGAAGAAAAACAATCTGAAGTTGCGGTTTTCCAGTGCCCTGAATGCAAAGTGTATCTTATGAAAAAAGGAAGGTCTAATTACTCCATTTTTCATGCGATGTCTTTGTTTTACTAGCCTTCCAGAATTGCCTTAACACCTGGAAGTTCTTTACCCTCAATATACTCCAGCATTGCCCCTCCACCTGTAGAAACATAGCTCACTTTATCGGCCAGATCGTATTTGTTTACGGCAGCCACAGAGTCGCCGCCGCCCACCAGAGAATAGCATCCGGAGGCTGTAGCTTTGGCAATGGCATGTGCAATGCTACTAGTGCCTTTGGCAAAATTAGGAAACTCAAACACGCCCATCGGGCCGTTCCACAAAATAGTTTTTGAAGCAAGAATCACCTGTGTGAAAGCTTCAATGGTTTCGGGTCCAATATCCAAACCCATCCAGCCATCCGGAATTTCATCAGCACTGCATTGTTGCTGTTTGGCCTCATTATCAAACTTATCAGCAATCAAGGTATCGGTTGGGATTAAGAGTTTTACGCCCTTGGCTTTGGCTTTTTCAACAGCATTTTTAGCTGTTTCGAGTAGATCATCCTCTATTAAGGAATTACCAACCTTGCCGCCCATGGCTTTGATGAAGGTAAACATCATACCTCCGCCGATAATGAGGTTGTCAACTTTATCGAGGAGGTTGTTGATAATTTCGATTTTCCCGGAGACTTTTGCACCGCCCAAAACAGCCGTAAAAGGTCTTTCGGGATGCTGAGTCACTTTTTCGAGATTCGAAACTTCATCCTGCATCAGGTAGCCAAAAAGGCTGTTTCCGGGGAAATACTGTGCAATAACAGCAGTAGAGGCATGAGCGCGGTGAGCTGTTCCAAAAGCATCATTCACATACACATCAGCTAACAGCGCCAGTTTTTTTGCAAAATTTTCGTCTCCTTTGGTTTCTTCTTTATAAAAACGCAGGTTTTCGAGCAGCAAAACTTCGCCAGGCTTTAATGCGGCAGCTTTTTCAACAGCTTCTGGGCCAATGCAATCGTTAGCGAACTGCACTTTTCGTCCGAGTTGTTTTTCCAGATTCGGAATGAGGTGACGCAACGAAAAGCGATCTTCGGGGCCCTCTTTTGGGCGGCCCAAATGTGACATAAAAATTACCGAGCCACCGGAAGTCAGAATTTTTTTGGCTGTTGGCATGGCTGCACGAATGCGGGTATCATCAGTAATTTTAAACTTGTCGTCGAGTGGTACGTTAAAATCTACTCGTACCAACACTTTTTTGTCTTTCAGATTGAATTGATCAATATTCTTCATAATCGTTCGGGTATTGTGATAATTTATTTTGGTATTGTATCAGTTTAAAGTCTAGATTTTCAATACAAAGATACTGCTCTCCGGCATTCCACAGGTAAATCCTGAGTTTTAATTCATTGTTGATTCCTTGAGGCAAGTGCATCATTAAGGCCGGACTTCCAATCGTGCTATCTGCCTCAAAAAATGGCTTCAGATCAAAACTTTCATAATGCTTCAATCCGTCATCCGTGCTGGCATCCATCACCAAAAAAAGTTTTTCGGGAAGGTTTGCAGAAAAGATTTTGGCTTCAAAATAAACCGCTGCCTCATTTATTTCTGCATCAATTACTGTATCTGCCAATGGGAGAAAAGCCTTTTGAAACACGTGGCAATTATGACTGCTGTCCTTTTCGAGCGAAGTGTTTATTAACTTTTGTTGATACACGATATTTTGATGCTCTTTCATCACAAGTTTTTCATACGAAAGCGGTGTAGCAGGTGCTGTTTTTCTGTAAACACCAATTCGTCCGTTGTTGGCAATTGGAAGCAGCCTTCCGGCAATTTCCGGATAATTACGCAGGACATCGCTGGCCAAAAACCTGTTTTGGATCGCTATAAAATCAAAATCCCATTCCATTGCCTGCCTCAGGTTTTCCTGTGTTGTATTGATCACCGTGTAGCCCTTACGTTGAAGGAGCAACAAGGGTATATTGGTAGTATAGGCATCAAGCACTAAAATTCGGGCTTCAGAAGGTACACCGGCTTCAGTTAAGAGTTTTGCGCCATCTTCAAAATTACGTCTTGTAATCTCTGTCCTGTCCCAGCTTTTAAAAGTATTGCGCGTTGTTTGTATGGAATAACTTTGCTTAAGCATCCATCCAATAAGCACAAAAGCAACTACTGCCATAGCCCATTGGGGAAAATTTTTGGATTTAGAAAGTAAACGCAAACCCAATCCCGACAAAACCAGTAGGGGAAGAAAAAAACTATCCAAAAAATAATAATCATGTGCCGGAAATTGCACAGACATAGCTAAAAGATAAAGCCCGGATGCTACCAGCCAGAGCAATGCACAAAGCCCGACGAGTTTATTTGTTTTATCACCAAACCCATTAAACAAGAGACTGGAGACCGCTATAACAATCATTATCCAGGCAGGCAAAGAAAAATAAGTCAGTTTCCAATTGGCCCAGCTCATCCTAATAAACTGTATTGTTTCTGCCAGAGAATCAGCCGGCATTAAATCACTGATGAAAAGAGACCCATAGTTAAAGCTCAGAAATTTATTATAGATGTGATAAAACCCAACAACTGCCAATGAAGCTAAAAAGCCCGGTAAAACAATCCTAAGCTTCGATTTTTCATTCCAATACAAAAGCACAAAAGCTCCTGTCCAGGCCAGGACTTCCATCACAAAAGGTTTACGGATGAGGGCAGCCATTGTAACAAAAATTAGGGCTTTTATCAGTGCGATTGTCTTTTCATCTTGGAGGTAGCGTGCAAAAAAATAGAAGGCAGCCATACTCAAAGCTATCGCACTGGTGCTGGGGATAAAACCATTCAGATAATAGGTAAATACAGGAGCAGCAAAAGCCAGCAACATTCCTGACAGCGAAAGTTCATAGTTAACGCCAGCTTCGCGCAAAAACCTGAACCAAAAGACTAATCCACTCAATCCAATAAACAGCATTAACGATCGAAAAATCCAGGGAGCGGGCTGGCCATACATGCCCATCAGTAGAGCAGCAAGATATTCGATTATAGGAAAATCAACACTGGTGATGCCTTGTGCATCATTAACCGGAATAGCAGCCTCGTAGCGAGGCTTGAGGTTGAGGGTGGCAGGATGAAAAAAGTCGTAACCATTTTCCATAAAACCCACAGCTAAAGCATAGCGATCACTTTGCGTCCAGGCATGAATATGTGCCGGAAATTGCGTTTGCGTGGTTCGAAAAAAGAAAAAAGCCAGCACAAGCAGCACCAATGCCGGAAGCATATATTCCTTA
>JACCQN010000097.1 GCA_015709215.1 Bacteroidales bacterium | reverse complement strand
TATTCCTTAAATCTGCTTAATTTGCCTTGTTTCATAGCCTGAAGCAAAGGTAAGGATTTAGCTCATCGGCAAATCCATTTCCAATGTAGAATTATGTAGCTTAGTTGGGGTTTGCTGCCACAATGACTACAAGAATAGATAGTGTGTTTAAATAAAACAACACGTTTGTTGACAGCAAAATTATCAACCTAATCATGATGATACGGCTCGCCTTTGATGATAGAAAAAGCGCGGTACAGCTGTTCGGCAAACACCAGCCTGACCAGCTGATGCGAAAATGTCATTGGTGAGAGCGAAATCAGGAAACGAGCCTGTTGCGTGAGCTTATCAGTAAAACCATAAGGGCCGCCAATCACAAAAACCAGGCGCTTAACCGATTGCAGCATTTGTTGTTCCAAAAAAGCAGCAAAGCCCCGTGAATGGTAGTTCTTGCCGTTTTCGTCCAACAAAACGAGCACATCACCTGCCTGTAGCTGAGATTCAATCAGCCTGGCTTCGGCTTCTTTTTGTTCTGCTTCCGACAGGCGTTTTCGGTTTTTTAAATCCGGAATTACTTTAAACTCAAATGGCAGGTAGCGTTCAATGCGAGTAAAATAAAGCCTCATGCCTTCGTCCAGAAACGACTGGTCAGTTTTTCCAATAACAAGGAGCAGGATTTTCATTGTTGCTTAAAAGTTCTTTACAATAATTATTTAAGCCTGGAAACAGATTTAGCATTTAAGAATAAATAAACAATGAAGATTTCTTCCTACTTAACTTCATAAAAAACAGATGTTTGCTTACTTAATACAGCTTTTCGAAGTCGGGGTTGCACCTCTGAAACCGGAAATAAAAGAGGATTGCTACAAATGAGATCAAGATGCTTTGAAAGCTTATGTTTAAAGTGTTCAACTTCTTTTTGACTCCATTTCGAAGTCAGGTAAGCAATGATTTCTTCAAGATTCAAAACAGCTTCATCCGTCCAAAAAACTTTATAGCCCATATTTTCTCTTTACATCACTATGAGGCACAAACCTGCCATTATCAAGGTCATTCAGCCCCCTTTCAATCCCTGCCCGCTGCTCTTGACTTAACTCAGCTCCCCAGTCCCCGGATCCAATTTTTGAATCCATTACTGATTTTAGAAACTTAAGCGTATCTTTATCATTAATCCTTGTAAGCCAATTTATTAGTTCTAATTTTATTGCTTCCTGACTCATGCTGCTATTTTTCTTCAAAAATAATATTAATCGTTCACACTGTCAACGAAAGTAAATTTCACCCCATTTGTTGCATCAGCACAACCTTATTGAGAGCTTCCCTATCGAGATTTGTAGTAATCTTTTTCCTGTCGCAAAAGTGGAGCAAATCCTGTGTACTCAGATTACCAACCATTTCTTCAGCAGCGGTTGGGCATCCTCCCAATCCATTGTGAACCGTTTCGAAGCTGCGCACACCGGCTTCCCAGGCTGCTTCGAGCTTGGCAAAACTCTCTGAAGGCCGTGTGTGCAGATGAAGGCCAAAATCGACCTCCGGAAAAGCAGGAATGAGTGCTTCATAAACCTTATAAATTGTATCCGGTGTGGCTTCGCCCAGGATGTCAGACAAAGGCTGCCTGCGTACACCCAACTCATAAAGCTTTGCTGCTCCGTCGATTACCATTTGAATGCTCCAGTCGTCGCCATAAGGATTGCCCAAGGCCATCGAAAGGTAAATAACCAGACCTAGCTGATTAGGAAAAGCGAGCTCGGTAATTTCTTTTACAATAGCCAAAGCTTCCGTTTCAGTGGCATTCAGATTGCGTTTCAGAAAGGTGGGCGAAATGGAAAAAGGATACGAGAGACATTGCACGCGTTTACATTTCAGGGCTTCTTCCGCCCCTCTTCTATTGGCCACAAGTGCCATAATTTCAGGTGGATTTTCGGGCAATTCAAGCCCCCTGATCACCTCAAGGGTATCGGCCATCTGTGGAATAACCTTTGGAGAAACAAAGCTGCCTACATCTAAAGTATTAAAACCAACTTTTAACAAAGCGTTGATATACTGTTGCTTATTGCTTGTTGGAATAAAATTTTTGATGCCTTGCATGGCATCGCGGGCGGTTTCAGTGATGTGTATCATAATAGATAATGAGCCTATGGGCAAATTGTTAAATAAAGCTGTCAGCTAAAGTACTAAATTGAACCAGATCAATGCGTCCTTTAACAGCTTTTAAGCTTTTTGAAGCATTGAAATCATCATCCGCTATTTTCTTCCGGAAAGCGATTTCGGGATACGACCCTGATAAATGCTTTCGGAACGAAGCTTGCGACCTACAATTCTCTCCACCATTTTTCCTGTTTCCAAAATGCGATCAATATCCAGATTGGTTTCAATTCCCATCTCGTCCATCATCACCACCATATCTTCGGTTGTGACCAAACCAACAGCAGTAGCTTCGTTGTAGTAATATTTACCTGTGCCTGAAACCGGCACACCATCGACAAAATTAGCCGGCTGTCCGCCGATGCCCCCCATAGTTGATTCGTAATTGGTCATACCAGCCTGCAAAGCCGCCAGCACATTAGCCAGACCCCAGCCCCGCGTGGTATGCAAATGAACAATATGTTTGGAAGAATCCTGAAATTTATCCATCAACATCGAAAAATAACGGTAAATTCTGTCGGGAGATGCCGAACCGTCGTGATCAGCATGTTCGATATCTGTAGCACCTACATCAAACCAGCGCTGTGCAAACTCAACCGCTTTACCCATTTCCGTTGGCCCTTCGATAGGGCATCCCCAGATGGTGCTAACAGTGCCATTTACTTTCATACCAGCATCCAACGCCATCGGAATGTATTTTTCGGCCATTTTAAAGTATTCTTCGATTGTGAGTCCGGAATTCTTCATTTGATGCGACTCGCTTGTACTCACCATCAGCAAAATCCTGTCGGGGCCATAACCCGCTTTACGGGCATCGATGGCACGTTCAACAGCCTTTTCGCGGATGGTTACAGCTGTGAGTTTTACTTCTGGAAGCAGGTGCTGAATCCGCTTGCTGCTGCGAACCCTTTTAAGAAGCTCATCAGCATCCTTAAACTGAGGCATTCCCTTTGGATTGCCAAAATTAGTCAGTTCGAGGTGCTTAAAACCAGCAAGAATCAGCTCTTCGGTAAGCCATAATTTTGCTTCTGTTGGAATAAACTTTTCCTCGTGCTGAAAGCCGTCACGAACTGTAATATCTCCGATTGTAACTTTTTTAGGATAATTCATTGTATTTTGATTTTGATGAGCAAGCATTGCGTTTTAACTGCGGCTAAAATATGTAGATTTTTCAATCTGTACAAAAAGCAAGATTATTAACAAGATAGATGCGTTTTTGTTGATCATATGGTAAAACCTTTTCTAAATACTAAACAGATATTTATCCTGCCGTTTCCACTTTTTTTTTTACTTTTACCCTTTGCTGAAGAATTTCCGCTTTTGCGGAAGTAGTTTGAATACAACTAAACATAAAACGACCGCTTTGTACACAATCCAGTCAAAAATCGACACCAGTTCGGTAAGCTTTCAGGGCAATAAAAAAGCCTTTGAAGCTTTGATGAAAACCTATCGCAAACGCCTTAAACAAAGCATTTCCAGCGGAAATCCAGATGCTGTTGAAAAGCATAAAGCCCGCAACAAACTGCTTGCCCGCGAGCGCATCGACCTTTTGATCGACAAAAACACACCCTTTCTGGAGCTTTCGCCAATGGCAGCATACGAGCTATATGACAATGGATTCCCCTCTGCCGGAATTGTTACCGGTATTGGCGTGATTCACGGGCGCGAGACGATCATTATCGCCAATGATGCTACCGTAAAAGGCGGCACCTATATGCAATACACCATCAAAAAACATTTGAGAGCGCAGGAGATTGCCATGGAAAACGGCCTGCCTTGTGTTTATATGGTTGATTCGGGAGGCGCCTTTTTGCCTGAGCAGGATACTGTTTTCCCTGATAGAGAACATTTTGGACGGTTTTTCTACAATCAGGCACATATGTCGGCCATGGGGCTGGCACAGGTGGCCATTGTGATGGGAAGCTGCACAGCCGGAGGCGCTTATGTGCCGGCCATGAGTGACGAAACCATCATAGTTAAAAATCAAGGAACTATTTTCCTTGGCGGCCCACCCCTCGTAAAAGCGGCAACCGGCGAAGAGGTTACTGCTGAGGAATTAGGCGGAGCTGATGTACATACCGCCATTTCAGGCGTGGCCGATTATTTTGCCGAAAATGATACACACGCTATTCAAATCTGCCGAAATATCTTCGAAAATCTCAAACCAAAAAACACTCAATCACTTGAT
>JACCQN010000001.1:214437-220587 GCA_015709215.1 Bacteroidales bacterium | reverse complement strand
GTTATTGAAAGATGCTCTCATTTAATTCGGTGCTCTCGACTTCGCTCGATCACCTAGTTTTTTCAAGCTAATTCGTTTGTAAGCAAACAACCCAAGCCCATAATTAAATGACACAAGAGACTTGCTTAGTATGAACGAAGGTCTTCGAGCGAAGCCGAGAAGCCGCCTTTGCAAGGTGCTCTCATTTAAGTCGAGAAGCCGCCATTTATAGCAGTCGAGAAGCCGCCTTTGAAAAATGCTTCCAATAATCTTAGCAACAAAAAAAAAGTGGCAAACAAGGCTACACAAAAAACAAAAGAGCGTTACAATTATCTTGTAACGCCCTGATTTTTCAAGTGAACCCGAAGGGATTCGAACCCCTAACCTTCTGATCCGTAGTCAGATGCACTATCCAATTATGCTACGGGTCCTCTTTTGAGATTGCAAAGATAAAACTTTATCTCTAAGCAATGCAAGTCTTTTTACGGAAAAAATTAGCTCTTTCATATTAAGAGATGCCTTATGTACTAACGTTTGTTTAATGATTTTCTTTTAATGAAAACTGAACAATCTTCAGCAATTTTTTGTTAGTCATCCATACGAATCATTAAAACAAATTTCAATGACGAATCTAACTAACAAAGTAGCACTCATCACCGGAGGTGTTGGTGCAATTGGAAAAGAAACTGCAAAATTAATGCTTGCAGCAGGTGCCAAAGTATTTTTGGTTGACCTGAAAGCTGAAGATTTGGAAAAGGCCGCCAAAGAGCTTGGAAATACTAACCTGGCCTGGGAAGCAGCAGACGTAACGCAGGAAGAAGCCGTGAAACGTTATGTGAATAAAGCTGTTGAAACTTTTGGAAAGATTGATGTCTTCTTTAACAATGCGGGCATCGAAGGAGTGGTGAAACCTATTGAGGATTATCCGACCGACGTTTTCGATAAAATTGTCGCAGTAAACATTCGCGGGGTGTGGATGGGAGCCAAATATGTAATGCCACACATGAAAGACGGCGGCAGTGTGATTATCACCAGCTCTGTTGCCGGACTGACGGGAAGTCCCAATATCAGTGCCTACATCACCAGCAAACATGCCGATGTGGGTATTATGCGCGCCCTGGCTGTCGAGATGGCTCCACGCAAAATCAGAGTGAACTCAGTGCATCCCTCTCCGGTTGACAACCGCATGATGCGCTCGCTCGAGGAAGGCTATGCTCCGGGAGCAGCTATTGAAGCAAAGAAAAACTTTGAAAGCAGTGTCCCGCTCAAACGCTATGCCACCAATAGTGATATTGCCCAGGCAGTTCTTTTCCTGGCCAGCGACGAAAGCCGTTTTATCACTGGTGTTACCCTGCCCGTTGATGGCGGTATGACAGTGGTCTGAAACAATTCATCACAATTACTGCTGGTTTACAGCTAACCCCAAAAAACTATATCCCTCCGGTAATCATAACCAGAGGGATTTTTTTTCGCGCCAAACTTTTCATACCCCAAAATAGGATGTTTTTATTTTACATAAGTACTTGTAATTATGTAAAATGAATACATAGCAACGAGACACTTGATAAGTTTTGATTGATTATTAATGATTTGTTAAAGTGTGTTAGCGTAAATTTTGTTTCTTTTGTAGCACATGAAACTACCAATTTTTATTTATCAATGCATGCCCACCTCTTTTTTACACAATAATATAATAGCAACCTAAATATAATAGCAACCTTAAAAAAATATCTTTTATTCACCTCAAACAATTAATCTATGAAAAGAATTAGTTTACTCAAAACATTAACAATCGCGCTTTTCCTGATGACGGGAGTGGGGAATGCGTGGGGGCAGAGTGCAATTGTAACTCTTAGGCCGACATACGTTGATTTGTCATCTACTGCATCAGAAAGTGCTGTTTTAATGACACTTTCGAGCTATTCATCAAATGATGCACGTTACAGATTGTACAATGGTAGTAATCAGTATAATCCTTGGGATGAAGCAAATGATACTTACATTTCATCAAACTCCTATTCCAGTGGGCCGCAGGTTCCAGGAACTCCAACTACATCAACAACTTTTTGGATATTATTTCAAAGAGGAAATAATATTGCTACTTCAGCCAGTTATAGAGATAGGCTAGGTACAGGCTATAGTTCAAATTATCAGACTGTGGCTTTGCCTAATGCTACTTCAATATTAACTCCATTCAATCTAACTGGAACTTTTACTGGTGCAGGGGGGTATGATAACACTATAAAACATGTCGTTCTTGGATTTAATGGTACAACATTGGTTACAGCAACTTCAACTACACTAAGTACTGGTGCTTTTACTTTGGTTTGCCCCACAGGAACTACAATTGATAAAATCGAAGTACGCACAATTGATAACACAAGCATTGCAGAAATTACTGGTAGTTGGTCTGCAACAACTGCTGTCGGAGATATTCCAAGTGGCGGCAGCCCCACCCCCCTCATCACAGTTACCCCCTCCTCCCTAACCGGCTTCACCTACCTGGTCGGAAACGGACCATCAGACGAGCAATCTTTCACTGCACAGGGGAGTGATCTAACAGCAGATATCACCTTAACTCCACCAACAAATTACGAAATTTCAGAAACATCAGGTAGTGGTTTTACAAGCAGCACAATTACACTAACGGAAACGGACGGATCGGTTGCAGAAACAACCATTTATGTTCGTCTGAAAGCAGGTTTGCCTATTGATAACTATAATAATGAAGATATTACAGCCACATCAGCAGGTGCAACTGATAAGACAGTTACTTGCAGTGGAAGCGTTACTGCTCCACCCGATCCGGAACCAACCAATCATGCCGATAACTTCGCAGCTTTAGCTAACGGCTATAACCAAATTGACCTTACCTGGAGCGACAATGATGGAGCTCAGGCTGCTGATGGGTTTTTAATTGTAGGCAAAACAGGTGCCGGTACATATTTAAGTGTAGCAGATGGAACTGACCCTGCTGATGATACTGATTGGAGTGATAATAACTTTAATATAAAAGTAGCACATGGTACTCAATCTTATCAGGTTACAGGATTAACTGCTGAAACCCAATACGACTTTCAAATCTATCCTTACACCAATAGCGGCACTTCCATTGATTTTAAAACTGACGGCACTGTACCAGAAGCCACGGCTACAACAGATGCGGCACCGGCTACCCCCATCGCCTGGATTAATGAAATTCATTACGATAATAATAGTACTGATGTTGATGAATTGATTGAAATTGTCATAAAAAATTCAGGAGATTACGATCTGTCAAAATTCGTAGTGAATCTATACAATGGTAATGACGGAGCTTCTTATAGGTCTGAAACGGTTGTCAATCTGGTAACAGGAACCTCTGTAGGTGCATACACTTTTTATACTTGGAGTACTACTGAAATACAAAATGGAGCACCCGATGGTGTGGCATTGTCTTATGACGGGACATTGATTCAGTTTTTAAGCTATGAAGGAAATTTTACTGCTACAGGTGGCCCGGCAATTGGTATTGAATCAACGGATATTGGTGTATCAGAAACAGACACTACACCTGATGGTCAATCATTACAACTAAGTGGTACTGGTACTACATACAATGACTTTGCATGGCAGGGACCAGCAACTGCTACACCAGGGGCTTTAAATAATAATCAGTTTCTGCTTTACGAAACTGTGTGGACAGGAGCCTCAACCACTGACTGGAATACGGCGGCTAATTGGAGTAATGGAATTCCTACTTCTTCCGCAAATACTACCATAGGAAATTCAGGAACAGTAGTCATTTCTTCGTCAACTGAAGCCGATTGTAACAACCTCACCCTCAACGGCTCACTTACCATCAAGTCCGATGCCAGCGGCACTGGATCCTTAATTATTAATGGCACTGTTTCAGGTGTTGTTACAGTTGAGCGTTATTTAATTAACTACGACAATTCAACAGATGCTAAATACCATTTTATTTCATCACCGGTAAGCAATCAAGCTATCAGACCAGAGTTTGTTGAAAACACTCCTGCTACCGATGTGGATTTTTACAAATTTGATGAAACCTTAAACACATGGATCAATTCAAAGGTATCAGGAGGCGCATGGAATACAGGATTTGAAGATAATTTTGTAGTTGGAAGAGGATATCTTGTAGCTTACCCAACTAATCCTGTTACGAAAGCATTCAGTGGAACACTTAACAATAATGCATCCTATACCTTAAATTGCACCTACACAGATGGAGAAGGTAATGGGTGGAATCTGCTCGGTAACCCTTATCCAGCTGCTATTGATTGGAATACTGTAACTTTGGGCGATGGAGTAGATAATGCACTTTATTACTATGATGCCAGCAGTCAAAACTACATTGCGTATTTAAGGATTAGTGGTGATAATTCTACAAGCACAGGAGGTTCAAGTTATATTCCTGCAGGACAGGGTTTTATGGTACATGCAAATAATACTGGAAGTACTAAAACAGTTACTATTGAAAAAGCAGATTTAACACATGCTGGTCAGGATGTTTATTACAAGTCTTCTACAAATCTTTTAGCTGGTAGCCTAAGCTTACAAGTAACGGGTAATACCTTTCATGATAAGACCATTATCCATTTTAATGAGCAGGCAACCACCGATTTCGATGGGAATTATGATGCATTCAAACTTATGAGTGCCAATATGCAAGTTCCAATGATTTATACCTCAAATGAAGAAAACGTCCAATTTGCAATCAATGGTTTACCAAAAGTTGAGGAGGGGACATCTATCCCTGTCTCATTAAGAATAGGTGCTGATGAAACATATACTATCGAGGCCAGCATCAATGATATTGAAATGAATGTATTTTTAGAAGATTTGACAACAGGAATTTCAACAAAGCTTAACGAAAGCCCCACCTACTCTTTCACTGCCTCCGAAGGCGACGACCCCAACCGTTTCCTCCTTCATTTTGGTGTGGTAGGTTTGGATGAAAACGACAGCCAAGGCAGTTTGAGGGCTTATACCTATAACAATACACTTTATGTGCAAAACAGCATGGAAGCAGCCAATCTGCGCATCCTCGATCTGCAAGGCCGCCTGTTGCTCGAAAAGCAATTAAACGGACAAGGCCTGCAAAGCCTGCCGCTGGATTTCCCGGCTGGTGTGTATGTGGTGCAACTGCTCAACAGCAAAGCCCAAAAGAGTGTTAAAGTAATCGTTGAATAAAACAAATATTTGAAAACATGAAAAAGATAATCGCACAAGTCATTTTAGTAATTGGTTTAAGTTTAAGTAGTCAGGCCTTGTTAGCACAGGGCGTACCTCCGCCACCTCCGGGTGGCCACGGATCAAGCGGCAATCAGCCTGCCGGAAGTACAGCTCCCATTGGCGGAGGCCTGGGAATACTTCTGTCGTTGGGTGCTGCCTATGGCGGACGCAAAATCTACAAAGCCTGGCAGCAACAAAAGCCGGAAGAATAATAGAACCTCTGTTCCATATTTTTTAATTGGTTTTGGTGCTCCTGCCGGCATTTGCCGGCGGGAGTTTTTTATGATGGCATTTAGCTTTTGGCTCTTGGCAATTAGCCCTTAGCTTTTGGCTCGTATTCGGCTTAAGCAGCACATTCATTTTTTAAGTCATAAAGTCCTCAATACGCTTGCTCACACTCTTGCTTCTTTTTTATGGCTTTTGGCTCTTGGCTTTGGCGTTGGCTCGTTTAAACTTAATTAGCACATTCATTTTTCATTATCCACTGTCCTCAATACTCTTGCTCACACTCACACTTCTTTTATTAGGCTTTTGGCAACCCTGCGCGCACCCCGAAGCCCCTTGAAGGGGTCAGCGCGCAACGGCTTTGGTAACTGCATGCTGAACCCAAACAGCCTGTACCGACTGAAATGTCGGGAGGTTGCGCTATCAAGACAAATTAGATCTTCACTTCAAATGTCACCGGGCTGGAGCCCCCAAGAATTGGGCTTGCCTGTCTGCCGTCAGGTAGATCTAGTGCCAGGTAGAGGTTGGGGGCAAAGAAAAGAATTTAAACGTTCGAGTCCATATCGTTGATGCCCGAGTCCACATCGTAGATGTTCAAGTCCACATCGTTGACGCCCGAGTCCACATCAAAGATGTGAACCCGTAAACCCGTAAACCCATAAACCCGTAAACCCATAAACCCGTGAACCCATAAACCCGTAAACCCAT
>JACCQN010000001.1:0-214337 GCA_015709215.1 Bacteroidales bacterium | reverse complement strand
AACCCATAAACCCGTAAACCCATAAACCCGTGAACCCATAAACCCGTAAACCCATAAACCCGTAAACCCATAAACCCGTAAACCCATCAACCCGTAAACCCATAAACCCGTAAACCCGTAAACCCGTAAACCCGTAAACCCGTGAACTCGTAAACTCCTCAACAAATCAACAAATCAACAAATCAACAACCCAACTAACTATCTCTTAACAATCCTCTGCCTGATCATTTGCTTCTCAGTACCCAACTCAACAACATATAATCCTGCTGGTAAAAAATCGAGAGAAAGACTAAAGCTGCTGTAAGCTTGTGCTGAACTGTAATCCCTGGTAAAAATCACCTGTCCTTCTGCATTCATGATTTTCAGGTATTTCAATTGTCCTGCATTTTCTGTTAAAATGACGTTTAAATGATCTTTAAACGGATTTGGAAACAGCTTTACTACTTCGGTTTTTGTTTCACTTTTAGGCTGTAATCCCACTACGATTTCCATATTCTGAAAATAATTGAAGGTGCCGTCATAATTACCCAAAGTCAGATCGGCATCGCCATCGCCGTCCAGATCGCCAAAGCCCGGACTGGTATTCTGCCCGCCACTTACACCGGCCATTATCAAATTGTAAGCCACCCAATTGCCACCTTCATGCTTGAAATACTTCACATTACCCGAAACATTCCCCACAGCCATATCCATGTCGCCGTCAAAATCCAGGTCGGCAAATGTGGGCACGGCATTGGATCCCACATCAATACTGCCAAAATAATTGGGAACTTGTACCCAAACTGCATTCTGACTGTCGCCTTGATTTTCAATAAAATGGATTTGTCCTGATTCAGCTCCAACCACCAAATCAAGGTCTTCGTCGCTGTCGATATCAATCAGGTAAGGCGAAGACCAGCCACCGAAGGAAAATCCGGCAAAAGTGCTTGCGATATAATTGAATCCCAGTCCGGTATTCTGGTGATAAAACAAGTTGCCGCTCAAATCACCTACAACAGCATCCATGCGGCCGTCATCATTCAGATCACCAATGGCTACATCGCTGTAAATGCTGTGTTTGAGTGAGGTGAAAGCATCACTTTGCTCATTCCAAATCGGACTGTAAACGGTGCCTGTATTCCCAAAGTATTTGATGTCGCCCATTTGTGTGCCTGTGAACATATCCAGATCGCCATCGCCATCATAATCCACAAAAACGGGATTGCTGGCGCCACCCACATCAATCACACCACCAAACAGACTTTCATTCAGCTGCCATTCGGCCAATTCGGGGGTGCCTGTATTAACATAGTAAACCAATGGCCCTGATGCTGTTCCGAAAATCAGATCCTGCGTTCCATTGCCGTTAAGATCGATCAAATCGGGTGAGTTCCAATAGGTTTCATTTCCCATGCCTTCAAAAGCAGTTTGAATATAAGTCCAAACAGCATTGGAAGGGGTGCCGGTATTTTCATAATAACGGAATCCGAATCCGTCGCGTCCAACCAGCAGATCGGTGTCGCCATCGTTATCCAGATCGGCAAAACAGGGATAGGCATAAAGACCAACATCGCCAATCTCTGTAACATCGGCTTCCGAAAATGCTGCCGCATCAGCAGTTCCGGTGTTTTCGTAAATCTTTACCTGTCCGTCTTCACTCAGGCCTATCACAAGATCAAGATCGCCATCATCATCCACATCGGCCAAATCGGGAACGGGATAATTGATGCCCGCTAAAATCGTAAAAAAACCCGCTTGCTCTTCAAATTGCGGGTTAGTTCCATCGCCTGTGTTCTCGAAAAAATGCAGGCCGGTGTATCCTCCTGTAATCATATCCAAATCGCCATCGTTATCGAGGTCGGCAAAAATGGCTACTTCGGCATCAATATAACTGATACCTTCAAAATAATCCTCGCCGGGAGCAAACTGCGGAGTCTCAGGAGTGCCCACATTCTCCATATAAAATGGTTTGTCGTTGATGTTGCCGATGATCATATCCGGATCGCCGTCATTGTCAAGGTCGGCAAAACGCGGCTGTGAAAAGGAAAGACTTGGAATGCCTCCGGGATTAAATATGGCATCGTTTTGAACCCAGGGCTGCGCACTTAGAAAGGCTGGAGCTAATACAAGGAGGATGACAATTAAATTCTGGTAAATTTTCTTCATGGGGTACAGGTTTTGATTACTGAATAAAAGTTTTGTTTTCAGCAGGTAAAGTTAGTCTTTTTACACTAATAGAATTTCTGTTGTTAAACTGAATCATTATTGTCCGGTAAAATTATAATGTCGGCCCCACGGGACTTTTTCTTAACCTGTTGTAACGCACTGGCTACCCGCATTTTGTCCCTAACGGCACAGCCCCGCCAGGGACAAAATGCGGATAGCATAAAAGCTTACTCCTGATTATCCCAAGTGCCGTAGAGACGGCATTATTACAGCGATTGAGCGTTTTTATTTAAATTATACCGGCCAACAATCTTATTGAATGACAATATGAAAACACGTCACCACCAGCTTTAAAGAGGCGAAATTAGGGTAAAATTTCGACCAACAATGAAATGCTATGGCCTTCCTGAAAAATTCATGTACTTTTGTGAGGTTGAAGCAAAACTATGAACCCTCAACTTTTGATTTACACTTCTAAGATTACTAACCGTTTGCGTTATACCCTTGATTTGGTTTTTACAGAGCAGTTAGGAATCACTTATGAGCTGATCTCTGATCCTGAGTACTTTATAGCTTGGGAAGGAGCCGGGCTGATTTATGCCGATCAACCACTTTCGAAGGGAGTTTTTCAGCAAAGTGTCCCCTTGCTATTTGAACGTGAAATCTACAGTCAGGAGCTCAAAGCTTTTGATTTGGATAATTTGAAAGCTTTTTTTCCGGTATTTAACAAGCAGTCGCTTCTGCCTTTTGACGTGTTTGCTGCAGTGTTTTATCTGGTAAGTCGCTACGAAGAATACCTTCCTTTTATAAGAGATGTGCATGGACGCTTTGAGGCAGATTCGTCGGTGCTCAGCGAGTTGAAAATTCTGGATCAACCCATTGTAAACCTGTGGATTAATCTCTTGGAAACAAAGTTGAAAGCTTTATTTCCTGAACTTCAGATAACAAGGAAAACCTATCGTTTTGTCCCAACCTACGATATCGATTCCGCCTGGGCTTACCTGCACAAAGGCCTGATAAGATCGTTGGGCGGCTATCTAAAAGACCTTTTCACCGGAAATTTTAAGGAAATACGACAACGAACTGCTGTCCTGCGCTCAAAAGAACGGGATCCTTTTGATACTTTTGCTTTGCAGCTTGGCATGCAGAAGCGATACAAACTCAGGCCGATTTATTTTATTTTATTTGCTGATTACGGTCGCAACGACAAAAACATCAGCGTACGAAACAGGCATTTTCATCAGCTCATCAAATACCTGGGCGATTATGCTGATATCGGAATACATCCTTCCTACGCATCTTTTGAGGATAAGCATTTGCTCAAGCAGGAAGTATCGAAATTGAGTGCCGTACTTAACCGTGAAATCAATTGCAGCAGGCAGCATTTTTTGAGGATGAATTTGCCCGAGACTTATCACAATTTGATTGAGCAGGATATTTTGCACGATTACACTATGGGTTATGCTTCCCAGCCTGGATTTAGAGCCGGTATTGCTGATGATTTTTATTTCTATGATTTGGATCATGATGTAAAAACCAGACTCATGATTCATCCTTTTACTGTGATGGATGGCACTTTACGCGATTATCTTAAACTTGATGCAGAAGCAGCTCTGGAAAGAGCAACCGCCCTGATCAAAACTGTGAAAGCCGTGAATGGAAAGTTTATCCTGCTTTGGCACAACGAAACCCTTAGCGATCAAAAACGCTGGACGGGATGGCAAAATGTTTATCAAACCCTGGTAGAAGAAGCCCTGCCATAAATACTTTTGCATGATCCGATACCTAACCCATTCCGAGATAGATAAAATTAAATGGGACAGCTGCATCAAAAAGGCTTTTAACGGAAACGTATATACCTGGTCGTGGTACCTGGATATCGTTCATCCCGAATGGCATGCCCTGGTCGAAAATGATTATGAACGCGTGTTTCCGCTTACCGGAAAAAGAAAATATGGCGTCAGCTATCTGTTTCAGCCGTTTTTTGCGCAGCAATTGGGGATTTTTTCAACGAGCATCTTAAGCCCCGTCATTGTTGAGAATTTTATAGCTGCCATTCCGCAAAAATATCGCTTTGCCGAGATCAGGCTCAACACACATAATAAACCCGAAAAGCAAACCAAAGGCCTGAGCTGGCATCGCAACCACGAGCTCGATCTGATCAACAGTTACGACCGCATTTATAAAAATTATAGCTCAAATACCAAACGGAATTTAAAAAAGGCGGCTCATGCTAATCTTCAGCTTTCGCGCAGTGTAAAACCCGAAGATGTGGTAAAGCTTTTCAGGGAAAACAGGGGCCGAACCATCAGTCACTGGAACGATCTGGAGTATAACAGACTTAAACAGTTGGCTTATACCGGAATATACAGAGGGCAGGCGCAGGTCATAGGCGTTTATAGCAAACCTAATGAATTGTGTGCCGGAGCCATTTTTATGCAAAGCCATGGTAAGCTGGTTTTTCTTTTCTCGGGGGCTAACGAGCTGGCCAAAGAAAATCAAGCTTTGAGTTTTTTGATTGATGAAATGATCAAAATGCATAGCCCGGGGCAGCTCGTTTTCGATTTTGAAGGCTCAGATCAGCCAGGACTGGCAAGATATTACAAGGGTTTTGGCAGTAAAGAAACTTTTTATCCCGGAATTCAGCTTAACAGACTGCCTGTCTTAGGTCGGCTGGCTCTGAGAATTGTGAAAAGGAAATGATTTTTTGAATTCCTTGTTACTTTCTGCTGCTTAATGGTTATTTTTGCTCCTTAACATTTCAACTATGGCTACCATCATCAATATTGGAGAAACGAATTCAATTTTTAATCATTTCATTGCCGAACTGCGAAGTGTTGAAATCCAGAAAGATAGGATGAGATTCAGACGTAATCTTGAACGCGTAGGCGAGGTTTTTGCTTATGAGATTAGTAAAACCCTGGATTATATGCCGGTCGATATTACAACTCCGCTTGGCGTTGCTCCGGTTAATCAACTTATAGTGCAGCCGCTGCTGGCTACTATATTGCGGGCCGGATTGCCACTTCATCAAGGGCTGTTGAATTATTTTGACAAAGCCGACAGTGCGTTTATTACAGCTTATCGCAAGTACGACAAAAACGAAGATTTCACCATTCGTGTTGAGTATGTTTCAAGTCCCTCAATCGAAGGAAAGGTGCTGATTTTGTCCGATCCCATGCTCGCAACAGGTGCTTCTATCGTAAAAACAATGAAAAGTTTGCTGGCTAACGGAATGCCCAGCGCCTTGCATATCGTGTCGGTTTTGGCCAGTTCCGAAGGGCTCGATCATATTCAGCGAAACCTGTCGCTTCAAAATCTTACCGTTTGGGTTGGTGGTATTGACGATGAACTTACAGCACAGGCCTACATCGTTCCCGGTCTTGGAGATGCCGGCGATTTGGCTTTTGGCGAAAAAGACTAATTCAGTTCAATATGGATGCTAAGAACTTAATCGGCGAAAACTTTCGTATTTCCCTGGAGTCAATTCGCAGTCATGCACTTCGCACGGCACTTACAGTGGCCATTATTGCTTTTGGAATCATGGCGCTGGTGGGCATCTTAACAGCAATCGACAGTCTGAAATATTACCTGACCGAGAATTTTTCGATGATGGGTTCCAATACCTTCAATATCCGAAATCGGGATATGGTGGTTCACATGGGGGGCGATCACTCCCGTCCCAAGGTCAATAAAAATATTTCATACCATGAGGCCATGGCTTTTAAAGAAAATTTCAAATTGCCTGTTTCAACCAGTATTTCTACTAACGGAACAGGAATCGCTACCCTGAAATATAATAATCAGAAAACCAACCCGAATATTCAGGTGATTGGAATTGATGAGAATTATATTTATAATGCCGGTTTTGAGATTGAGTTTGGAAGGAATATCAGCGTACATGAAGTTGCAACTGGAGCGCATGTAGTAGTGGTTGGTTCGGCAATTGTTG
The DNA here is from genome assembly GCA_015709215.1 of Bacteroidales bacterium. Lineage (GTDB taxonomy): Bacteria > Bacteroidota > Bacteroidia > Bacteroidales > F082 > UBA5536. Next base: position 208,240 of record JACCQN010000001.1, on the reverse strand, counting down.
AGAGTCTCTTTATTAGTGGCGAAAATCCCGTTGGTAAGATCATTACTGTAGGCCCGGGGCGTTACAGAATTGTTGGTGTGATGAAAGAAAAAGGATCCAGCATGGGCTTTTCTGGCGATCGCAACTGTTTGATGCCTGTTAACAATGTGAGGCAATATTTTTCGAGACCCAATATGAATTATGGGATTAGTGTGCGTGTTGATGATCCTGAGATGATGGATGCCGCAATTGGAGAAGCTACGGGGATTTTCAGGGTGATAAGGGGAGATCAGATTGGTAAACCGGAATCGTTTAGCATAGTGAAGAGCGATAATATAGCCAATATGCTTTTGAGCCTGACAGGACAAATCAGGCTGGGGGCTACTTTTATCGGGTTGATTACATTGTTTGGAGCAGCCATTGGTTTGATGAATATTATGCTGGTGTCTGTTACAGAGCGTACACGCGAAATTGGGATCAGAAAAGCTGTTGGAGCTACCAGCAAAACCATTCGCAATCAGTTTTTGGCTGAAGCCGTTATAATTGCACAAATTGGTGGTTTACTGGGTATTGGAGCTGGTATCGGAATTGGAAATATATTGTCGGTCTTTATAGGAAGTGCATTCATTATCCCATGGGTGTGGATTATTATGGCTGTGATTTTATGTTTTATTGTTGCCTTGCTTTCCGGAATTATTCCGGCTAATAAAGCTGCCGCCTTGAATCCGATTGATTCGCTGAGATACGAATGAGCTGTTTTTATGAGGGCTTCCTGATACAATTATTTTGTGTTTTGGGTCTGATTTCATATCATTGCATTGAATTTTTTTCTTTAAAACAATTTTTATGGCAATCAATCTGAATACTCCCCGCGATAGTTTCAGTTCCAGACTTGGAGTTATTGCAGCAGCTGCAGGTTCGGCAATCGGGCTTGGCAATATTTGGCGTTTTCCTTATGTTGCCGGTGAAAATGGGGGCGGCGCATTTCTATTGATCTATATTGGATTTATTGTGCTCATCGGAGTGCCGGTGATGTTGTCAGAATTTGTTATAGGCCGCAACACGCAAAGAAATGCCGTTGGAGCTTTTAGGAAACTTGCGCCAAAATCACTTTGGCCGCTTACAGGGTTTTTAGGAATTAGCGCTGCTTTTTTTATTCTGGCCTTTTATACAACCGTTTCGGGATGGACGCTGGAGTATTTGTATCTTGCCATATCTGACGGTTTTAAGGCACAGTCAGCCGAAAGTTTGACGCAAAATTTTGAGCTTTTTCGTACCAGCGGGCTTCGTCCGTTGATGTGGCAGAATATTTTTATGTTTTTGACTGCCTTTATCGTCTATAAAGGAATCAAAAATGGTATCGAAAAATATACGAAGATATTAATGCCTTTGTTACTGGTAATTATCATCATTTTGGGTATTAGAAGTGTTACCCTTCCGGGAGCTGCAGAGGGCTTGACATTTTTGTTTAAACCCGATTTTACAAAGATTACCGGCAAGGTGATTTTGGAAGCGCTTGGACAGTCGTTTTTCTCGCTTTCAATCGGTATGGGAACCCTGATAACTTATGGTTCCTACATCGGAAAAGGTGAAAATCTGGGTAAGACGGCTTTGTCAGTTTCAGCGGCTGACACCTTGATTGCCATTCTGGCTGGTGTTGCGATATTTCCGGCGGTTTTTGCTTTTGGAATAGCTCCGGAAGCCGGCGCAGGACTTGTTTTTATCACCTTACCGATGATTTTCGATCAGATGGCCGGAGGTTATTTCTTTGCCCTCATTTTCTTTTTGCTGCTTTCCATAGCCGCACTCACTTCAACGATTTCCGTGCTCGAAGTAGTAACGGCTTATCTTTCTGAAGAGCTTAATCTGGGTCGTAAGAAGGCAACGGTTATTGCAGCTTCTTCTATTGCTGTGTTGGGTGTGGCTTGTACCATGAGCCAAGGTCCCTGGGCAATCCTTAGCGTGGGAGGATATAACCTGTTTGATCTGCTCGAGATGGTTTCGGCTAACATTATGCTTCCGCTCGGCGGTCTGCTGATCGTACTTTTTGTTGGATGGTATTTGACTAAGGATGCTGTTTTTGCCGAAATTTCTAATCAGGGAAAGTTTAAAGCCGGGTTTAAATTTGCCTATTTATTTATCATTCGCTTTTTGGCGCCAATTGCTATTGCTTTTGTTTTCCTGAATGGTTTAGGGTTTTTTAGCATATTCGGTAGTGGGAATTAATAAAAGCAGTTGGTGCATTTTATGACTGATATCAAAAACCAGTTGAGTTTTTCAAGAAAGGAGCAATTTGCTCTGATCGGCCTGCTGTTTTTGATGTTACTGTTGATAAGTATTAACCTTATTCCTGATATTTTTCGAAAAACGCCTGCATTTTCAAAACACCAGTTGCAGGAAATCGTTGCGCTTCATCAGCAAGAGTTTGAAGCCTTGGGGGATGCCAAAGCAAATGAAAATTTTAATGTTGCAAATCCGGATAGGTCAGTAATCGAACAAAAGCTGAATCCTTTTCCGTTCAATCCCAATAATTTAGCTGAAGAGAGTTGGAAAAAACTCGGTCTTACCACTCATCAGATTCGTAACATCAAAAATTACGAAAGTAAAGGAGGTAAGTTTTTTCGCAAGGAGGATTTGAAAAAGATTTACACTATTTCGGAGACAGAATATGCCATCCTGGAACCTTTTATTAGAATTCCGTCAGCTGGAAATCAGCGTATTGCACGGGCTTCTCAATCGCCAGATCAAGCAGCCGCAGTAGAGGAGACAGTAAAACCGAAAGAAGCTAAACCTAAAATTATGGTGGTCGAACTTAATGGAGCTGATTCACTGCAATTGATTCAGCTTCCGAAGGTGGGTCCATGGTTTGCGCATCGCATTTTGAAATACCGTGAAATTCTAGGCGGCTTTGTCGATAAAAAACAGCTTAGAGAAGTATATGGAATGGATGAAGACCGGTATTCCTCGTTTAGCGAATATGTAGAAGTTGATACAGCTTCCCTAAAGCCTTTGCAGATCAATTTTGCGGAGTTTCAAGCTGTTGTGAGGCACCCCTACTTTTCTTATCCCCTTACTAAAGCAGTATTCAATCACCGAGACCGAAAAGGAATGCTTCAAAGCTTTGATCAATTATTGGAATTAGCGCCGGCTTCCGATAGCTTGTCACCTTTTCTGAAGTATTATGTTAAATTTTAATAGCAAAAGATAATGAGATATTTAAAGAGACTAATTGGTTTTATTGTCTTAAGTATGGTTTTAATCTCCTGTGGTTCAACACGGAATCAATCAGCTAAAGTGGTTAATAAGGTGCTGGAAGATCACGACAGCAATGGCTATGAATTTCCGGCCGGAGTGTATTATGCCTATCAGTTCGAAGAGGATAAGCCAGCCTATGGTTTTGATGAACAGCAGGTTATTGAGCAACTTATGTCTAAAGGAATCGCAGTTAAAAATTTATGGTATAAGGCTGCTTCTTCCAGTTGTGTTCCGCCCGGTAGCAGTATGGCTATGACAGTAATGGTGGAAGCTGCGATGGTGGTTCAGCTGAATGAAGCTGATGATCAGTTGCTTATGATGAACTTTAGAAGAACTAAAGTGCCTTCGTTGGGTAGTTGTGCCTATCGGGTAAACCGGTATAGGTTTTCATCCAAATAAACTTTTAACCTCAGCAAATGAAGACAGGAGTTTTTTCGCATTTTCCGCGTACTTTCTGGGTTGCAAACACTATGGAGCTTTTCGAAAGATGGGCATGGTATGGCTTGTTTAATGTTTTGGCTATTTACCTCACAGCTTCGAGGGATACTGGGGCTTTGGGCTTTTCACAGGAGGAAAAAGGCACCATGATGGGGCTGGTTTCGGCCTTGCTTTATTTTTTACCTGTCATCACCGGCAGTATCGCTGATAAACTGGGTTACAAGAAAGTGTTGCTACTCTCATTCGGCATCCTTTCGACCGGCTATCTGGTAATGGGGCATCTGACAGATTATAGTCTGGTATTCGCTGCCTTCTTTTATATCGCAGTTGGCGGAGCACTTTTTAAACCGGTTATTTCGGCTACCATTGCCAAAACAACCAATAAAGATAACTCATCGATAGGTTTTGGGATTTTTTATATGATGGTGAATCTGGGAGCTATGATTGGTCCTTTTGTGGCTAGCAAATTGCGCGAAACCTCCTGGAATTACGTGTTTTATCTGAGTGCAGCAATCATTGCTTTGAATTTTGTGCTGGTCCTATTTTTTTACAAGGAACCTCCCAGAGAAAAGAACGACAGTAAACTGTGGGCCAGCATTGTACAGGCGATTAAAAATATTTTCATTGCGTTAAGAGATTTCCGTTTCTTTTTGTTTTTGCTGTTGATTATCGGTTTTTGGAGTATGTATTTTCAGTTGTTTTACACGCTGCCGGTTTTTATCGATCAATGGATCGATACACGTAATCTTTATCAATGGATGGCAGATATTTCGCCTGTGCTGGCTAATATTTTTGGCACACCTCAAGGTACTGTAAATCCGGAAATGATTCTGAATGTTGATGCACTTTATATTGTTGTATTTCAGGTGATTGTTTCGAGTATTGTCATGCGTTTGCGGCCTATAAATGCAATGATAGTAGGAATTGTGATCGCATCAGTAGGTATCGGATTGACCTTTATGTTCAACAATGCCTTTTTTCTGTTTTTCTCTATCCTGATTTTTGCTTTTGGGGAGATGGCCAGTTCACCCAAAATCACGGAGTATATTGGTCGGATTGCGCCTCGGGATAAGGTGGGTTTGTATATGGGATGTTCTTTTTTGCCAATGTCGGGTGGTAATTTCTTCGCGGGTTTGCTCTCGGGACCTGTGTATGGAAGCTGGTCGGATAAGGTTTTTCTTTTGCGTCAGGATATGGCCGCCAAAGGGATCAGTATGCCGGAAATATCTGAAAGCTTTACGCAAAATGAATTGTTTTTTGAAGCGGCAAGAGCCTATAATATGACCGTTCCGGAGCTGACAAACTATCTCTGGGATACTTATAATCCGGCTGATATCTGGTGGTTGTTTACTGGCATTGGTTTGGTAACGGCCATATTGCTGTTTGCTTTTGATCGCTTGTTGATGCGCAATAGCAAGCGCTTTGTCTAGTGTTTTTTCTTGAAACGATACACCACTTTCAGTTCTTCTTTATCGGGCTGAGGAATATCCCAATAAGGCTTTTCTGATTGACCGCTGGTGTTGTTGCTCGATTCGAAGCTTTCATCCGCTTGTTCTTCATCCTCTTCATCCTCCCAGGAATACTGTTTTCTTTGGGGACCTTTTTTGCGGTAATACCAGGCAAGTACCAAGCCGGCCACGAGGCCGCTAAGATGTCCTTCCCAGGAAATGTTTTTCTCAGGAAAAAGTTCGGGAAAGATACCCCAGATCAGGCTTCCGTACAAAAAGACTACAACAAATGAGAGCGCCATCAACCGGTTTTCACGTCTGATAAATCCGCTAAACATCAGAAAAATAGCCAGTCCGTAAATCAAACCACTAGCGCCAATATGCACACCACTTCGCGCACCAAGCCAAACCCATAAGCCGCTGAGCAAGACTGTTAGCACCAGGATTTCTGTGGCTAAAGTGCGGTAAAAATAGTAAAGCGCAGCAATCAGAACACATACCGGAACCGAGTTAGCCATCAGATGATTCCAGTCGCCATGCAGAAAAGGAGAAAGCAGGATGCCTGGAAGTCCATGAATTTGGAGAGGCGCAATGCCCAAAAAATTTAAATTGATTTGGAATACAGTCTCAGTAATCTTTACCAGCCACATCACCAATAAAAAAAGTGATGGAATGAAAATGCTGGTTCTTATTCTTTCTTTTTCTGATGATTGCATGAAAGGTTCTTCTCAAAAAGTATTCCGAAATTATTTTGTCAGTGTTTTGTCAGTCGTATTATCATCATGTTTCTGCCGAAAAATCCTGTACTTTTGCGTTTTAATCCATAATGAAGTCAATATTCAAAATTATTTTGTTTTTGTTTGCTGTCGTGCTGATTCAATCATGCAGCACCCGCAGATTAGTTCCTGAAGGTCAATACCTCGTGACCAAAAACGTGGTGGATATTCAGAATGAAACAAACGAAAAGACAACTTTTACTAAATCTGATCTTGCAGCATTTGCAGGCCAACCTACCAATAATCAGATTGTTGGTACACGATTTTCTTTGTGGGTATATTACAAAACAATACAAAAAACCGATCGGAAATTCTGGAAGTGGATAAATGAAAAGATTGGGAAAGAGCCTGTTTATTACGACAAAACTCTTTCCAATTCAGGTGCAGATCAAATGGAACGCTATATGCGAAACCTTGGCTATTTTAACGCTGACGTTACAAGCAGTGCCAAAATAAAACGGTTCAAAGCTGAGGTTATTTATGCTGTAAAGCCCCGAAAACCATATAAAATTCGTTCTTACGATTATGAAATCTATGATAGTGCGCTTGCCAAATGGGTAAAACCTTTGCAACAGCAAGCTGAGTTGCGTGAAGGCGTTAATTACGATGCCTATAAATTGGATGCGGAGCGTGACAGAATAACCGATTATTTGAAAAATAACGGTTTTTATGCCTTCTCACGCGACTTTATTTATTTTGAAGTGGACAGCAACTTCAACCAACTGTCAATGAATGTGAAGCTTTTGATTGATAGCGTAAAGACTGAAAAAGGAACGCAGGCACATAAACCCTATTTTATCAACAAAGTTTCTGTATTTCCTAATTTCATTCCGGCACAGGCTAATATGCAACCTACTGATAGTGTAAAACTTGAACTGTCTTTTGGTAGTGACCATAGGCCATATGCCATGTATTTTTATGCTATTGGTGATCCCCGGATAAGGCCCCAAACTTTTGGTCAGGTTGTACAGCTACGCGAAAATGATCCGTTTAGTCTTCGAAAATTGAAACAAACATACAGGGGTTTAGGTAATTTTAGAATTTTTGCAATCACAGATATTAATTTTGAGACAATCAGCCCACCCGAGGCCGATACTGGTTTACTGGATGTTGCAATAAAACTTCAAAGATCGAAGGTTCATGCTTATGCCATTGAAGTGGAGGGAACAAATTCAGCCGGAGATCTTGGCCTGAGGGGTAGTTTGGTGTATTCAAATAAAAACCTTTTTAGAGGTGCTGAGCTTTTTCGGCTTAGCCTTCGAGGAGGAGGTGAAGCACAGCGCGTTAGCCTTGTTGGAAACAACCCAAACCTGCCTTCTGAAGCTTCTATTTTTAATACTTACGAATTTGGAGTGAACGCAAACCTGATCCTTCCACGTTTTTTGAGCCCTATCAGGTTGAGAAATTTTGTGCTCGAATATCAGCCAAAAACATCGTTTAATTTGGGTTATAGCGGCGAAATTCGCTCTAACTACGATCGGTATATCACCGAAGCTACCGTAAGTTATGATTGGATGACATCAAACACCATACAGCATATTTTTACTCCCTTTAACCTGAATTCAGTGATGGTAAGACCATCCGATTCCTTTCAACAACTCCTCGATCAGGAAATTAACCAACGGATCAAAGATCAGTATTCTAATCACTTAATCTTTGGATTGCGCTATAGTTTTATATTTAACAATCAGAATATCAATAAGATTAAAAACTTTTCCTATTTCAGAGCTAATATCGAATCGTCTGGCAACGTGCTTTCGCTTTTTAATGGAACACCCTTGATTAGCAAGCAGGAAGATTATTCCGAATTATTGGGTATTCGCTATGCTCAGTTTTTGCGTTTTGATTTTGATTTTCGGCAGTATTTTATGCTCAGTAAAAGTAATCAATTGGTATTTAGGGCTTTAATAGGTTTTGGGCTGCCTTATGGTAATTCTGCTGATATGCCTTTTGAGCGTAGTTTTTATGGAGGTGGTGCTAATGGTATGCGGGGATGGGTATTTCGCGAGCTAGGCCCGGGCAGCTACAGCGGAACAGATAATGTAGAACGTATCGGAGATATCCAGCTCGAAGGTAGTTTTGAGTATCGCTTCCCTATTGCTGGTTTTTTTAAGGGAGCCTTATTTGCTGATGTTGGTAACATCTGGACAAAAAATGAGAACAGCTACCTTCCCGGAGGACGATTCATTTTCAGTAATTTTTATCGGGAACTGGCAATTGATGCCGGATTTGGACTCAGGTTAGATTTTTCTTTCTTCATTTTCAGGCTCGATGCTGCACTTCCTTTAAGAAATCCTGCCCGCCCAATAGGTGATAGGTGGCGGGTGGATGAATTGAAACTGAAGGATATAGTTTGGAATTTTGGAATAGGATATCCTTTCTGATCATGGATAGGACTCAGCTATTCCAGCTCATGCTAAGGCATTTTGTGTTTGAACCAACAGCTGGTCAAATCGTAGTTTTGCGCCATCTCTCCGCTTTTTTAATTTCGCAGAAAGATCATCCAACTTATCTTTTAAAAGGCTATGCCGGCACGGGTAAAACGACTTTAGTCAGCATGCTGGTGGATGTTCTGCCTGAAATTGGGCTTCGTTTTGTTTTGCTGGCACCCACTGGCCGGGCAGCAAAAGTGCTGAATCAGTATTCCGGAAAGGTGGCTTCAACAATACATCGTAAAATTTATCAGCGTGTTACGATGGCCGATGGCACAGTAAAGGTGCAAAGGATGGTTAACAAGCATAAAAAAACTGTTTTTATCGTTGATGAGGCTTCGATGATCACTGATGGGAGTAGCGATAGTCAGTTTGGTTCATCGGCTAGCTTGTTGAATGATTTGTTGGATTATGTTTTTGAAGGCGAACAGTGCAGGCTTTTGTTGATAGGTGATCAGGCACAGCTGCCTCCTGTTGGGCTGGAAACCAGTCCTGCCCTGGATTTTAATCTCTTAAAAGCTACGTATCCCATCACTACGGCCAGTTTTGAGTTGCAGGATGTGATGCGGCAGAGCCTTGATTCTGGTATCTTATCGAATGCCACTAGCTTGCGCAACAGGCTGAATCAGAATTTGTTTGAGTTTCCTGTTTTTAACCTGAAGCCTTTTCAGGATGTGGTTGCAGTGGCTCCTGAAAATTTCGAAGAGCTGTTACAATCGGCCTTTGGCTCCCGCGATTTTAATGAAGCTGTTATCATTTGCCGTTCGAATAAGCGGGCAAACCGTTTTAATCAGGAAGTGCGTTATCGGATTTTGGGCAGAGACAGCGAACTGGCAGCCGGCGATTTGCTGATGGTTGTTAAGAATAATTATTTCTGGCTTGAAGCTACCGAACAAGGCGGATTTATTGCCAATGGCGATATGGCAGTGATTAACAGAATAAATCAGTACGAGGAATTGTACGACCTTCATTTTGCTGATGTAGAAATAAGTCTGGTTGATTATCCTGAAAGCCCTGCTTTTACTGTTAAAATCATGCTCGACACCTTAATGGCAGATGGGCCTTCCTTAAGTGAGAGGGAATTTCAGGAATTTGTTGGCAGGGTAGAGGAGGATTATCTTGATATTGGATCGCGACGGCAGCGTTGGGCCGAGATGAAGAAAAATCCTTATTTTAATGCCTTACAGGTGAAGTTTGCTTACGCACTTACCTGTCACAAAACCCAGGGTGGCCAATGGCCGAAAGTGTTTGTTGATGGCGGCTTTTTAGCTATGAAAGAACAAGCCGATCGCAATGATTTCAGATGGCTTTATACAGCATTTACAAGGACCACACAAAGCTTATTTCTGGTTAATTTTCCGGATGAAACATTCTTCTCCGCAGAAAAATAAAAGCCGCCTGATATCCTGATCAGACGGCTTTTAAATATTTTTTTGATATTCTTATTTTGCATTGCCGGCATTACCCAAATCAAAGGTAAGAGCAAAGCGCAGGGTATTTTGCAGGGGGTTATTTCTGGAATCGATCGGAATCAGATAAGAAAAATCGAGCCCGAATACATTGTATCGCAATCCTGCACCAAGGGTGAAGAACTTGCGATTTCCCTTGGATTTATCTTCATAGAAAAATCCGCCACGCAAGGCAAATACTTTGTTGTACCAGTATTCTGTACCCAGGGCAAAGCTCAGTTCACGCATCTCCTCGCTAAAACCATCAGGGGCATCATAAAAAGACTGAATCATACCACCAACAACAGAAACGTCATCATCCTTGCCGGCAGCAATTTCAAATTTGTCGGTGCCTGGAATCGGCACAGGGTTTCCTAAACTATCACGACGGTAAATTGGAGGAGTAGGAACCAAAAGTTTATTCACATCAATAGAGAAAGCCAGGCTGTTATAATCATCCAGTTCGAGTGTGAGCGTGGGGCCAAAACGCAGATTTGTTGGTATAAAATCTTTTTTAATGCTGGCTTCACTATAGCCCAGCTTGTTACCGATATTGGAGATGTTTACGCCCCAGGCAAATTTAGCATCTATATCCCTAAACCAGTTTACATCATCTTCCCAATACACGGCCACATCAGCAGCTACTGAGATTCCGGCAGAAGTTTCGCCACCACCAACAACCTGACCTTGTGTAAGATTAGAGTAGATAAAACGGGCTGCTACAGCTCCAGAAAGTTTGTCAGTCAGTTTGCGGGAGTAGGTTGCATCCACTGCCCATTCGTTAGGGCTGTAAGTGTTTAATTCCTGACCATTGATATCTGTAAAAGTGATGTCTCCCAGGCTGAAATAGCGCAAAGTAGCACCAACAGCTGACATATCATTGATGCGCTTGTGAAATGCAAGATAAGCCAGGTTCATGTCCGGAACCAGATTACGCAGCCAGGGGCTGTAAGAGAGTCCGATACTCATGTCTTTTTCAAAAACAGCATATTTGGCAGGATTCCAGTGCATGGAATACACATCAGGTGAGCTGGAAACACCGGCATCTCCCATTGCTCCGGCACGTGCGTCAGGTGCAATGATCAAAAAGGGAACGGCAGTAGTGATTACGTTTAAATTGCCGCCAGCAAGATTGTTGTAATTGTAGTTGTTGTCTTGCCCGTGCGATTGCAAACCTACAATGGTCAGAGCAACTAAGATAAGGGTTTTAAGCTTCATAAATTTTGCGTGAATGTTCTAAAAAATTGTGTGCAAAAGTAACGTTTTCTTGTGTGATATATTGTTGTTAAGAATCAGGCTATTTATTTGTGCGGATAAATCTTTGAAAAACAGTGCTTTGAATTCCTTCTTCGTCGGTGAGTAAAAGTTGATACACATACACTCCGGGAGGGATCATCCTGCCATTGCGATCCCTTCCGTTCCAAACAATAGGTTCTGAACGCTGGCCATTGCCCGAAGTGCTTCCTTCGAGGCTAACCATATAACGCCCGTCAATCGCGTAAATATCAATTCGGTAGTCGAAGAGCGCACCCGGTTTGTTGTGATCAAAAACAAAAGCAGTTTCATCCGCAAAAGGATTGGGATAGTTGAGCACCCGATTGAGCGATAAAGCAGCTGTTCGATCAACAAAAAAGCGAATACCGGCTTCGGAAGAATTATTGTGCAAATCCCAGGCTTTCAAACTCAGGATATGCTCGCCGTTTTCCAAATTTTTCATAGGAACTTTAATCCAGCCTTGCCCGAAATGATCAGCCACCGGTTGAAAAGCTTCATTCAGTATGGTTTTTTTGTTTCCGGGAGCGAGTGTGTTCAGTACTATATCACGTCCTATACTATTACCCAAATGATGTATGCCCTGATAATCACTCAGTAATATCCATAAATCACTGTCAGGTGCCACGATATCTCCTTGCTTAAATGCGGGTGAATTCATGTATAGTCTGATCTCAGGGCCCTGATTATCCGGCACAATATCGGGATCTGTCCCGCCAATATCCAGCTTATTAAAATAGCCTGTGGCATCAGTAAAATTAATGGTATCAACAGCATAATAGCTTAGTTTGGCCTGCCCATATTGATAAGCGATATCCCGTGGCAGCCGGATGGTAAATTTGAATTTACCGTCTTTTACCGTAACCTTGGTTTCAACAAGCACCTTGGCAAAATAGGAAAAAGGTGAAACACGACTTTTGGGGTCATTTCCAAGCGTTGTGAAAACCGTCTTTTTATCAAAGAGTTTAGGGTAAACATAGCCATTAAAACCAGAATCTGTTTGCCCGGCGGCATCAACAATTTCGCCTTCAAAGCTCACCTCCGACATGCTGTGCAGCTGAATTTCCCTGTCAGATACAGCAATATCATTTACCTTGGTTGTGGTGATCGTTTTTTCGGGATAAACCAACTTAAGGGCAGGATTTCCGAGCAGAACAAAATTGTAGATGCTGCTGCTTGTTGGGTTTTTGCTGAGCCTTAAAATATCACCCAATCGTTTAAAAGCGTCATCGCTGCGATCGAACATGGCTGCATAAACCTTTTTGTTGAGTGCAAAATTGGAATGAGCAAACGCCAATCGCGTCGTCGTCATCAACCCAATACCTCCACCATTGGCATTCAGGAGAAGCTGCTCGCCGGCTGAAACAAAATTGGGATTGTCGAAACGACTGAATTCGCAGGTTGCAGTGATAAAAAACGGCATATTATCCTTGTTGGTAAGGCTATTGATATGCGAAATTGTGAAAACTCTTTCGTCTGTCAAGCCATTTACGCCGCCATGCCCTGTATAGTTAACGATGAGTGCCCCGTTGGTAATTCGTTTCATCAGGGCATCACTGGCTTCCGGATAGCGGTATCCGCCGGCTACAGTGACACGCGGGTAGGCATCGAGGTAGATTTTGGACACATTCAGAGTAGTACGTGCAGTATCCACTTGTCGCGCAAGTGTTTCTGCCTGATCGAAGTGTAGGTTATTATCCCTGTCGTCGCCAACAAAAGTGATGTTGTTGTGCCACGATCCTGCTAATTCAAGTTGTTTTTGGAGATAATACTTGTTTTTGGCAACCATAATTGCAGCATCTTCTTCGGTTGCAACCGGAAAACGTCCGATACCCAGATCAAGGATGCCACTCATATAGCCTCCTTCTGCGGCTCCCATGAGTCCAAAATAGTCGTCGGAAACAAAACTTTGGGTTTCTATCAGGCTGGAGTTTGCCTGATAGGTTGGAATAAAATTAGTGTTTCCGGCCAGGCGATTTTTGTAGTCATATGATGCATCTCCAAATAGCAAGATGTATTTAAGGGTACTATTACTCCTGATATATACCATTCTGATAAAATCACGGATTGCAGTAATGTCGGCAGTTCCCCCTCCAAATTCATTGTAAATTTTCGTTACATCAACCACTTCTGTATTAAGCTGATCTATCTCATTATGCATGATGGCCAGTTCATTAGCCTGATTTCCAAATAAAGGATGCGTGATGATCAGCATATCAGCCTGTTGTATCTGATGTAGATTTTGATTTTCGATCGGGTAAAGGTCGTCAGGCTCCATACTTTGATCAACAGTAAAAGCATACCAGCGTTTTTCGGTATTGGTATTTGTTTTGAACTTTGCCTTTCCTGAAATAATGCGATAGTTTTGCTGGCTGACGTTGGTTAAATCACTCACATCCCAAATCAGCTGGTTTCCAATTCCTGAAATTTGCATTTCAACGATATCCGGCAAGGTATCAGCAGCAGGGAGCCGAAACGAAAGCGGATCTCCAATAAGCTTTAGTTCGCGGTAAGCATTCAGCCTGATGTAATTGAGCCAAAGACGCGAGCTGCTCGCATTGGCGTGATATATAATCTCGATATTGGCCTGATCTGACAAGGCATTAAAATTTGCAGTATTCGTAAACTCGCGGGCAAACATGGGGTTATCCACCGATAATTGAAAAACCTTAGTGCTATCAACCAGGCTCATCCCATTACTGGTTACTGAGTAATAGGAATCTTCGTTAATAGACCGACTTGCTAGTTGAATTTGCAGACTTACAGGTTTTTGCCTGTTTAAATTTGGAAATTCAAACGAAAAGCTTTTCATAGGACTATCGGCAGTAAACATTTCGCCATACCATTCTTTTCCCGACAAGATCAGGCTTTCGTGATCATATTCGTGATAGCGGTAATCAAGGAATTCTGTTATTGTTTGGCCTGCATTCCCTTGTGCTTCCTCCTGGATCATAATGCGTTTACCGGGTTGGGAATAATCAGGAGTAAAGAAAAAATAAGTTGTATCACTGTAATAATTTAGCTGGTGATCGTATCTTCCGGTGAAAACATTGTATCGCCAGTAAACAGGGCCGGGGCTGTAAAAAAGCAGGTAATCTTCTGCATCAAAGCTGCCATCTTCTGTGCCGAATGTTGCCAGTGCATTTTCTATCAGGTCGTCGGGTCGAACCGTGCTGTTTTCTTCAGGCAGCATGGCATTTCCATTACCAAACAGTGCAAAATAGTTAGGGTTAAAATCAGCAGAATTCAAGCCGGCTTCTTGCAGATCAGCAGCCGTAATCCGATAGATACCTTCGCGGGTGGTTGCAATTTTGATCCAGTTAGCTGTTGCGAGAACAGAATTTGGCTTCCATTCAGGAGTTTCATCCTGCATCTGCTGATTATCCTCAACCAGCTCATATTTAATCTGATAACTAGTGAGTCGGATAAGATGATTTCCGCTTCTTTTAAGTGGCAAAACGGTTAGATAATGCTGATTATCATGTTTTTCTGTTTTGATCTGAAAATCATTTTCAAGGAAATCTAAATCAGCAAGCTGATTGTGATTTGTGAGGGTATCGTAACTAATTATTACAAGCTCGGGGTTTGAAATACGTTGATTTTTCGATGTGGCAAGTTGATGAATCTGCCAGGGCAAACCAGCAGTTTCGTAGCGGGTTATGGCATTTTCGAAAAAAGGCAAAAAAGTTTGAACACCTGATTTAAGCTGTATGGGCTGATGAGGCAGCCAGTTTACGCGCAGTGTATCGGTAGTCTGGGCTTTCAAATCGGTTTCAAACAGATTGAAAGCCAGCGCAAAGAGTATAAATAGGGTGTAATAAATGTGTTTCATCAGCGATAAAAAATCAATTTAGCACGTTTTTCTGCCTGTTGTCCTTTTTCGTTTACTGCAAGCAGGCGGTAAATATACAAACCTTTCGGGAGTTTATGACCGTAATCTGAAGTTCCATTCCATCTGATAGGTTCTGAGCGAAAGGCATTACCTGCGATTTGGCCTTCCAGTTGTTTCACTAATCTGCCACTCATATCAAAAATCTGTATGGTGATATCCATATTCAGGCCGGCCTGATTATGATCAAAAACAAAGAAGGTTTCGTCGATGAAAGGATTGGGATAATTTATCAGATTTTCAACAACCATCTGTTCGCTATCCACCACAACAAATTGAATAGTAGCTTCGCTGGAATTATTTAAAACATCCCACACTTTCAAGGTAAGGCTGTGTTCGCCGGGGGCAAGATGACTCAATGGATAACTAATTATTCCTGAAGCACTTCTATCCAATTCGGCTTCATAGTAATCGTTTAGGATAGCAGTAGTTTCAGTGGCTCCGGTAATTTTGGCTGTAATGTCGTGTCCTATTCCGGCACCTGTGGTATTGATGCCGTTTTCGTCTGAAACAAAAGCCAGAAGCGTTGGGCTTTCGTTTGTTATTCCTCCATTTACGAAAGTAGTGTCATTCATAAATAGCTTTATGGCAGGGCCATTTTGATCCACAACGGCATTTTCGTTGAAACCTCCGATCAGGATGTTCTCATAATAACCATTGGCTTCCCGCTCATAATCAGTAGCGTAATAACTGATTCGGCCACCACCATAATTATAGGCAATGTCTTTTGGCAGCATAAAGCTGAAAGTGAATAGGCCATCCACTACGGCTGCTTTCCCTTTGTAAATCACGCTATTGCGCAGGTCGAAAGTGGTCACTTGTGAGTTTTCGTCACCTCTGGTAGTGATAACACTGGTTTTGTCATAAACAGTGGGGAAGATCACTCCATTGAAATCTGTCATTATTCCACCATTTTCATCTGCAATAAAACCTTTAATTTCCACCTGATCGAGCGCTCTAAGGGTATCCATTCGGCTTGTGTTAGAGCTACCGTTGATGTGGGTGGTTTCAACAGTAAAGGAAGGATAAGCCAACCGCAATGCAGGATCGCCGAGTAAAACGAATTTCCGGTCGTTGGCGCTTCCATTGGGTTTTGATCTTCTGATGATATCGCCAAAGCGCGGGTATTCGCCGCCTTCTTTTACGAACATATTATTTCGGTAAATAGCCATGTTCAAAGCCAGGTTTGCTGAGGCGTATGTAGCTCTGGCTGTGGTAAACATCCCTATGGCACCGCCATGCGGATTCATGAAAACCATTTCGCCGGCAGAGGTGCGCGTGTGGTCGTCGTAGCGGCTAAATTCACAAGTGGCTGTAATAAAAACCGGAAGCTTATCAAAATTTCTCCATCCCTGTATATCAGCTATTTCGAGTATGCGTTCCTCTGTCCAGCCCACTTCGCCTCCATGGCCTGAATAATTCATGATTAAGGTGCCTTTATCTATTCGCCTGTTGATGGCTTCATTAACGGAAGGTGCTTTTTGTCCTCCTGGCGTAGAAACCTGCTCGTATGCATCCAGGAATATCTTGTCAATGTTTATTGCGTGCTCATTAGCGTTGAGGTAGGTGTAGAGGTCCTCAGCATCACCAAGATGAAGGTTGCCATCTGCATCATCGGCAACAAAAGTGATAAAATTGCGCCAGGGTTTCATATTTACTTCGTCCTTTCGAAGATACGAAACAACTTTATCAACAATTTGGGTTGCTTGCTGGGGTGTGCTTACCGGAAACCTGCCTATGCCGATATCAAGCAGGCTACTATTGCCACCACCTTCGTTAAAATCGAGATAGCCGTAATAATCGTCGCTTGCAATGGAATTGACAAGATTTAATGATTCTTTGGATTCCCAGGTAGGCACAAAATCGGAGATGCGCTCGGAACGGTTTTTATAATCAAAACTGGCGTCACCAAACAATAGCAGGTATTTCAGTTTTTGGCCGGGCGAGCTTTCGGTGTAGAGCATACGGTTGAAATCTCTGATGGCAGTGATATCTTTTGCACCTGATGAAAACTCATTGTAAATCTTTTGAGGAGTTGTAACATAAACACTAAGATTGCTCTGATTTCTGTGAATTTCTGCCAGCCTGTTAGCTTGTTCCAAAAAGTCGGGATGGCTGATGATCAGGTAGTCAATATTTCTAAGGGAGTGCAGATTTTGATTCTCAACCACTTCAACAAATTCTGCTTTTAAATATAAGGAGCCGTCAAAGGCCAAAAAGCTTCTGGCTACACTGGCTTCTGATTTAAAGATGAAACGACCATTTGAGAGCGATCCGTTTACCTGTTTCACATTTACAGGATCAGAAATATCCCAAACTGTTATCCCTGAACTGGCATTGGAAAGCTGGTATTCGTGAACCGTGCCAGGATTAAACGTTTCTGGATTTCGAAACTGATACTGAGGCCCATCGAAGCGTAAATTTCTCCATACATTAACAGCAATATAATCGAGCCAGCCTCTGGCTGAATTTACACTTCTGTTAAAACTCAGCTTTACATCGATGGAATTGCCCGAAAGCTCAAATTCAAAATCGGCCTGATTGGTACGGGCAAAATCGTAACCTGTTGCAGATGTAATACTTATGGGTAGGGTTCTTTTTAAATCATTATCTACAAAAACACCAAAATTAGCACTTCCCTGCAATACCCTGCCGGCCAGTTCGAGTTTGAGGTGGGCAGGCCTTGTAGTTATTACATCAGGAATATTGAATAGGAAATTTTTTGTCAGATTCACATCAAAAAGATCGCCATACCAGGTTCGGCCGGTATTGGTGAGGTTGTATTCATCCACTTCGTGAAGTCGGTAATCAGGAAATTCTGTGATAACCTGACTGGTTTGCCCAGAAGGAATATCAGCTGGCTGAATGCGTTTTCCGGTTCCTAAATCTGTGGTGATGAATAAGTAACTGTAGTTGTCGAAGGGATTATTATTCCTTTCATAAATGCCATTCTCCGGATTATAAGACCAGCTGAGCGGCCCTGAGGCAAAAAACAAAACGTAATCATTTTCATTAAAAACGCCATCTTCTTCGCCAACAACAACAATTGGGTTTTCGACCAGATCATCATGTCTGAAAGCCTGATTGTCTTCGGGTAAAATACCTCCGCCATTACTGTAAATTCTGAGGTTTCTGGGGTCTGTAGTTCCGGTATTGATACCAATCTCCAGCAATTCGGGAACAGTTAGTTGGTACACACCTGTTTCGGGCACTTTAATTTTGAACCAGTTACCACTTGAAAGCACGGAAGTGTTGGCAAAATTTGTTTGATTAGCATTTCGACCTGAGTTTTCAGTATTATAAACAATATTAAGAATGACCTCAGCCGAAAGCAGACGCTCCAATTGATTTTCATTATTATTACGAAGCGGATTGAGTATTATTTGCAGGTAGGGTGTCCCCTGAGCGATCAATAGTTTTGTTTCGAGAGCAAACTGATTGCTTAAGTTTGAAGTTTTGATAAGCTGTTTTTGTTCATCCGGAAGCGGCTCGTAGATTTCTTGCTCAAGCGTTGCTTCTACGGTTATCTGATCATCAAAAACGGGAAAAGTATTTATATAATAAGGAATTTCCGAAATCATATCATCATAAACGGCTCCGTTAAAATGGAGTCTGATCAGCTTGTCGTAGTCTTTAAAATGCAGGCTGTCAGGTTGATTCCAGTGTATGTTAATGGGTAGTTTTTCAACGATCTGGGCTTGAACTGACAGGCTGTTTGCCATTAGCATCGCAATTACGAAACCTGGCATCATCTTATGGATTAAAATTTTATGGAATCGGTAATTCATTCGAATATTTTTATCTGAAACGTAATGCAGGGAAAAAAGTTTTGCTGACTGCTTTAAAAAACCTAACATGCAGATGTTTTGTATTCATGAACGCAAAGTGCCATGTTTTATTGTGAACAGACCTTTTTGATATCTTTTTGCTCGGTATTTCAGAAAATCGTTGTAACATTGTGGCTCGAAAATTTAATCAAATTCGGTCGCTTGCAATTAAGAATAGTAGTTTTAAATGTATTTCTGGCTGGTTCTCTGGCACTTACACTAAGGGCTCAGGATGCAGCTTTTTCACAGTTTTATGCCAATCCGATGTATTTGAATCCGGCCTATGCCGGAAATACAGCATGCGGAAGGTTGAATCTGAACTATCGAAATCAGTGGCCTTCAGTCTCAAATGCTTATGTAACTTACAGTCTTGCTTTTGATCAAAGCCTGGCAGCTATCAACAGTGGCTACGGCCTGATGTTTATGAACGATCAGCAAGGTGATGGAGCTTATAACCGCACGGCTATCAATGCTTACTACTCTTATCAGCTTCGGTTAACATCCAGTGCTAATTTAAGTTTTGGTGTGCGGGGTGCGTATTATCAGGAAAAACTTGCCTGGGAAAAGCTTATCTTTGCTGATCAAATCAATCCTGTGACTGGAATAATATCTAATAATAGCGGAGAAACAGCACCCGACAATAATCAGATATCAACTATTGATTTTGGTGCCGGTCTATTGTTTGGGTACAAGGATGCTTTTTTTGCTGGAGTGGCAGCGGATCATCTCACGCAACCTCAGCTTAGTTTTTATGAAACGGAATCTGTTCCGCTTGATATAAAATTAACACTTCATGCAGGTACAGTAATCAATCTGACGCAGGGAGGTTTTGGTCAATACAGGCAGGATGATTTTACCGTTGAGCCCAATGTGATGTTCGTCAACCAGGGAATCTTCAGTCAGTTAAATGCAGGCGTTTATGTAAATATGTATCCATTTGTTTTTGGAGGTTGGTTTAGGCATGCTTTTGAAAATATTGATGCGGCAATGGTTTTGGTTGGTATCAATTACAATAATTTTAGGATTGGTTATAGTTATGATTTCACGCTTTCCGAAATAGGTGCCAATACCGGAGGAGCCCATGAAATTTCACTTGCCTGGGATTTTTGCATCTATAAAGAACCTAAAAAACGTTTAATCAGAACAATAAATTCACCAGGTTTTTAGTTAATAACACGTTCATTAAAAAGAATAAATCAGTTTCACATGTTCAGAAAAGCAAAATTCAGTAATTTACTTGTCTTTGGAGCCCTTATCCTAGTGGGCTCATCCTGTCAAAAGGAGACATCGCGAACGACAGGTTGGAATTATAACGATCCCCAGATGGGAGGTTTTGAGGTGGCTGAATCCAAAGAGCAGATTACCGGCCCAGGTTTGATTGCAATTGAAGGTGGCACCTTTATGATGGGAGCCACTCAGGAAGATATCCTGTACGAATGGAATAATATGCCGCGTCAGGTAACGGTTTCCAGTTTTTATATGGATCAAACCGAAGTGAGTAATTTGGACTATCTGGAATACATTTACTGGTTAAACAGGGTTTATGGACAGGATTTTCCACTGGTGGTGCAACGTGCACTGCCTGATACACTTGTTTGGCGCAACAGGCTATCCTACAACGAACCACTTGTTGAAGTTTATTTTCGGCATCCTTCATATCACGATTACCCCGTAGTTGGCGTAACCTGGCTGCAAGCTAATGACTATGCCAACTGGCGTACCGATCGCGTAAATGAAATGCTGCTGATCAAAGCCGGTATTCTGGATTTTGATCCTGATCAGAAGAATAAAAATAATTTTAATACCGAGGCATACCTGGCAGGCCAATACGAAGGCCTTATTAAAGATGGTAAACAAGATCTTGACCCAAGTGGAACAGGCGTGCGTAATGTACGTTTTGAAGATGGGTTATTGCTTCCAAAATACAGGCTTCCCACCGAGGCAGAATGGGAATATGCTGCCCTTGGCTTGATTGGGAATACCATGCAGGAACGTGTGGTTGAAAGACGTGTTTATCCCTGGAATGGTGATGGATTAAGGACTGACGACAATAAATTTTATGGAAGCTTTGTCGCCAACTTTAAAAGAGGAAGAGGTGATTATATGGGCGTTGCAGGCAGCCTGAATGATGGAGCCGATTTGCCTGCTCCTGTTGGCTCTTACTGGCCAAACGATTATGGTTTGTACAATATGGGAGGCAATGTTTCGGAATGGGTGCTTGATGTGTATCGCCCTTTAACTTTTGAAGATGTAGCTGATTATAATCCTTATAGAGGAAATATTTTTACCAATAAAAAACGTGATGCTGACGGTTTCCTTGCCGAAAAAGACTCGCTAGGCCGAATGGTGTATGTTGAGGTTACTCCGGAAGAAGCTGCCAATCGCAAAAATTACCGTCGTGGTTATAACGTAAACTATGGTGATGGCGATTTTATGTCGTCAATTCAGGATGATTGGGGTACGCCTCCTGAGGATCAGAAGGAGATGACCAATCAAATGTATGAATATGGCGTTACTTCTTTGATATCTGATAAAGCCCGTGTTTATAAGGGCGGATCCTGGGCTGACGGACCTTATTACCTGAGTCCTGGAACACGTCGCTTCCTGAACGAGGATGAGTCGGCAAGCTCAATTGGTTTTCGCTGTGCCATGAATAAAGTTGGCAGCTCGTTGGTTAGCAGGTAAATCCAACTAAGATACTTGAAAAGCTCCGTCATCCGACGGGGCTTTTTTGATGAAATTTTTCTAACCTTTGAAATTGTGTACAGCAAATCGGGTATTTTTGTTTCCTTGACTTTAATCCCATAAAATGAAAACACTGGAGACGCTTTATGCGCTTTTTTTGCAGCATGGAAAAGTGAGTACGGATAGCCGTAAGCTGGAGAAAGGAGCGATTTTTTTTGCCCTGAGAGGCGATAATTTTGATGGAAATCAGTTTGTCTTTCAGGCAATTGATAATGGTGCGATTGCTGCTGTATCTGATTTGTCAGAATTTGAAGATCATCCTAAGGTTTGGGTGGTCGATGACACCTTAAAAGCTTTACAACAACTGGCTGTCATGCACCGAAAGTCAATGTCGGCCAAAGTGATTGCCATCACGGGGTCTAACGGAAAAACAACAACCAAAGAACTGATTGCAACTGTGTTATCTAAAAAATACAAGGTTCTTTTTACGCAGGGTAATCTTAATAATCATATTGGCGTTCCGCTCACTTTACTAAAGCTGACACCGGATACTGAGCTTGCTGTAATCGAGATGGGAGCAAACCATCAGGGCGAAATAGCAGCTTTATGTCGGCTGGCAATGCCACATTTTGGATTGATTACCAATATTGGAAAGGCTCATTTGGAAGGTTTTGGAGGTTTCACAGGAGTGATTAATGCCAAGAGCGAACTTTATGCATACATTGACGATCATGGCGGGCAATTGTTTGTAAATACAAGCAATGAATTGCTGGATCAACTTTCTGCTAATATCAAGCGTTTTACCTATGGTTACGACAACAAAGCCGAAGTGTATGGCGAGCTTGTTGCCGACGATCCTTATCTTGCTGTAGTTTGGGAATACCACACACATCAGGCTATGATTCAAACGCAGATTGTTGGGCAGTATAACTTCGAGAATATTATGGCAGCGGTTGCCATGGGTAATTACTTTGAGGTGGAAAAGGACGATATCGTGGAGGCGCTCGAAAAATACATTCCTGCCAATCATCGTTCCCAAATCATTGAAACAGAGAAAAATCAGCTTTTGATGGATGCCTACAATGCTAATCCTACTAGTATGGAAGCAGCGCTGATCAATTTTTCAAAACGTTGTGGCCAGCGTTCCATGCTCATTTTGGGCGATATGCTCGAGCTTGGAAATGACAGCGAAGCCGAACATGCCAATATCCTGAAGCTGGTGATTGATCTGGGATTTAAAAATGTGATACTGGTCGGCCATGAGTTTGGGAAGGTTTATTCAGGCGATGACTGGCTTCATTTTAATAAAGTTGAGGAGCTTATTAGCAGATTGGAAGAAGATGCACCGAAAGGATATGACATTCTGATAAAAGCTTCCCGTGGAATACGTTTGGAGAAACTTTTGCCCCTGTTGTAATGCCTCAAAAAAAATATTTGGTCATTGGTTTGATGTCGGGTTCATCTCTGGATGGGATTGATTTGGTTGCGACTGAATTTTTCAGGGAAAAAGAGGTATGGAAATATGTGATAAAAAAAAGTCGTTTTGTGCCTTATCCCAAATCATGGACAATAAAGCTTTCCGAAGCTTACCATTCCTCTGCTGCAGAGCTCGAAAAGCTAGATAAAGCTTATGGCAACTTTTTGGGAAAAGAGGTCAGGAAATTTGTTGAGGAGAATCATCTCGAACCAGATTTTGTGTCATCGCACGGGCACACTATTTTTCACCGGCCAGAAGATGCTTTTACCCTGCAGATAGGAAATGGTCAGGCTTTGGCGGATGCCTGTGGCTTGACGGTTATCAACCAATTCAGATCAGAAGATGTTGCCAAAGGCGGACAGGGAGCTCCATTGGTTCCAATTGGCGATAAGCTTTTGTTTTCCGAGTACGATTGTTGTCTCAATATTGGAGGAATTGCCAATTTGTCCTTTGAACGCGATGGAAAACGATTAGCTTATGATATTTGTATTGCCAATCAGGCTTTAAACTATATTGCTGGGTTTAAAGGTCTTGAAATGGATTTTGATGGTACTCTTGCACAAAACGGTAAATTTATTCCATCTCTTTTTGAAGCCTTGGAAAATCATGCCTATTATCAAAGAATGCCGCCAAAATCTTTGGGGAGGGAGTTTTTTGAAATAGATCAAAAGCCATTGTTTGCTGATTATCAGGATCAGGCCGAAAACCTTGCTCATACTTTTGTTCAGCATCTTGTGATGCGAATAAAAACGGAGTTTGACAAGTGGAAGGTAAGCAGGGTATTGGTGAGTGGGGGCGGAGCGCTGAATGCTTATTTGATACGGCAATTGACGAGGCAAACAAAGGCAGAAATTATTGTTGCAGATGAAGTTCTCCTCAACTTCAAGGAAGCATTGATATTTGCGTTTCTGGGTGTTTTAAAAATTCGTAATGAAGTAAATGTACTGGCATCTGTTACGGGAGCAACCTCTGATAGTTGCAGTGGAGAAATATGGCATCCTTCTTTGATCTGAAAATATACTAAAGCTGGCGAAAACCAGTTATCTTAACAGGGAAAATTTGATAATTGACGGGAGATATTCTCGCATTGAAGGGAAAATCAAAATACTTTTACAATAAAATTAAACTTATGCTTACAGCTTTTTTATTGCAGGTGCAATCAGCTTCCAACGATTTGGGTGGGGCTGTGCTCGAAGCACAGGAAGGAGAACTCCGACTTTCTATCCTTGATCTTGCCATGAAGGGTGGTTGGATAATGGCCGTTTTAGGTGTGTTTTCCATCATCGCAGTGTATATTTTTATCGAACGATATCTGGTTATCACAAGGGCTTCCGGAAAGGATAAGCACTTTATGAATGATATCAGAGAGTTTATTCATGCCGGAAAACTGGACGCTGCCGTTGCGCTTTGCAAGAATAACCAAACACCGATCGCCAGGATGATCGAAAAGGGACTTTCGCGCATTGGCAAGCCTTTGAATGATATCAATGCCGCCATCGAAAATGTGGGAAAACTGGAGGTGAGCAAGCTTGAGAAAGGTGTTGCTGGTTTGGCTACTATTGCCGGAGCGGCTCCGATGCTTGGCTTTTTGGGTACTGTAATGGGCATGGTAAGAGCCTTTTATGATATGTCGATGGCCGGAAATAATATCGATATTGCTTTACTTTCTTCCGGGATTTACCAGGCAATGATTACTACCATCGGTGGTTTAATCGTAGGTATTCTGGCTTATATATTTTACAATATTTTGGTATCCAGAATAGAAAAGGTAGTTTACTTGCTCGAAGCACGCGCAACAGAATTTATGGATGTATTGCACGAACCAGCACGCTAAAAGATTCAAACTATGGCTATTCAAACCAGAAATAAACGCAATGTAAATTTTAGTACGGCATCCATGTCGGATCTGGTGTTTTTATTGCTGATTTTCTTTATGCTTACTTCAACACTCGTTGCGCCAAATGCCATCAAGTTGTTGCTGCCCTCAAGTGAAAGCAAAACGATGGCCAAACAGACTATCACTGTTTATATCGATCAGAATAATCAGTATTTTGTTGGCGAAAGCCGCGTAAATGTTGACGAGCTCGAGCGCAGGCTAGCAGCTGGAATAGGAGGGCAACAGGAAGCTACCGTAGTGCTGCGCTCAGATAAAACTGTTGCCGTGCAATATGTTGTTAATGTGATAGATGCAGTGAACAAAATCAATCAGAAAACCGGACAGAAACATAAAGTAATATTAGCAACTTCCGCTAAACAATGAAAATATTTAAAGATAGGGATCGCAGAAGAGCATTGATTGGAACAATAATATTCCATTCAGGGCTTTTGCTTGCCTTGCTTTTTATGGCTTTAACCACACCTTTGCCGCTTCCCGGTGAGGAAGGTGTTGAGGTAGATTTGGGTTACTCCGATCTGGGATTGGGATGGGTGCAACCCGACGACCCTATTCAGAATGTTGCGCAGGTAACGCAACCTCCGGTTCAGGAAATTGTTGAAGAAGTTATTGAAGAAGAGATTGTTACGGCTGAAAATGAAGAAGTTCCTCAGATAGAAGAAGTTAAGCAGGAAGAAACGGAGGAGCCCTTAAAACAGGAAGAAATAGTGGAGCCTGAGCCGGAACCTGAAGTTCAGCCGCAGGAAGAGCCAGAACCCGCGAAAGAAGAGCCCAAACCGGTAGTTAATGAGCGCGCACTTTTTAAAGGTGCCGCTGGTCAGTCGCCCCAATCAGAAGGCATTACCGGACAAGCAGGAGATCAGGGACGCCCGGAAGGTCTTCGGGATGTAAAACGTTATGATGGACAAGGTGGGAAAGGCGACGGACCAGCATTTAGCTTAGGTGGCCGTGGAGCCAAATATCTGGAAAAGCCAACAGAACAATTCAGAGAGCAGGGTGATGTGGTGGTGGATATCTGGGTTGATCGGCAAGGCATCGTAAAGCGTGCGTCTGTTAGCCCCAAAGGCACTACAATTATTGACCCCAACCTGCGTAATATTGCCGTGCGTGCTGCCTACAAATCCACTTTTAGTGAAGACCCAACGGCTATTGACCTTCAAAAGGGTACTATTACCTATACTTTTATTTTGAGACAATAGATACTGAAGTATTCCTATTTCTTATCATCCAGATTTGTGAAGGCTATTTCCATTTTTTGTAAAAGAAAATAAGGGGCGTTGTATTTTGGTGTGGAATCATATTAATACGCCTCAAAAGCCAGTGTAGCACCATAAATTTTCTTCGTTGTTTACAACAAGATGTTGCAAAAGTTTAAATTGCTCATTATTCGAATCATCAGGTTCCTTTAGTTCCCACAAAGAAGTTAACCGTGATCTACTGAATCGGCTAAGCATTTTCCTGACTTGGGCAGGTCAGCATTAATGAGTGCTTCGGTATTCATATTCAGACTTTTTCAACTTTTTTCTGTGAAATATACCGGACAACAGCGTATGAAAATATCCATAAAAAATAAAGGCGATGCTCGTAAAAAGGAGTAAAATCAGCTTAAAAGCAACACTTTTTCCTTTTGCTTGAAACGCATCTTTGGCATTTAATTGCGCTTTAAATTTTACTTTGATCGTACTGGAGCTCCTCTTTTTTAATAATCAAATTCACTCATTTAAAGGAAAAAAAGTATGCTTGCATAGTCTTTTTTGCATGGGTTTTGGTTTTTGAGAAGCTTGGGATTAATCAATATCTGGTTAGATACTAAAAAAAAAGACTGCACTTTTCAGCACAGTCTTTTTAAAGATTCAATTGACATTTACTTATTTCCTGATCATCACAGGAATACTACTGTTTGCAGCTTTTGTTTGATAGTTCAGGATATAAACTCCGTTTTGCAGCGTGCTGATCGGAATTTGGACAGTTTGTGCCTCAAGCGTTGTGATCTCTTCTTTCCAGATTTCTTTTCCTAAAAGATTGCTGAGGCTCACAACAGCTTTGTTCTCTGCGCTGTTAATCTCCAGATTTAAGATCGTAGCGGCAGGATTTGGATAAACTTTTAACTGTCCGTTCGCAAACTCATTCAGACCAATTGTACTGAAGAGCTCGATTGTCAAACTTTCGCTCCAATCGCTCTCACCGCAATTGTTGATGGCTTTTGCATTTAATGTGGCTTCACCTCTGAACTCTGCATTCCATACGATGTTGGCCTGATTCATTTCGTTTGTCAAAACGCCTGCCTCTTCTGGAATGAGTGCCCATTCGTAAGATTCCGCATCAGCAACTTCGACAATGCTGTAATCGCTGCTTGTGACTTCGTAAAGGTCAAGCGAAACTGGTCCTTCAGGAATTGCTGGGCTTTCAGGTGCATAATCCATCTCAATGGTAACAGTACCTTCAGCGATATTCATACAGCCGTTGCCATCTGCAACATGGGTTAGCGTTATGCTCATCGGCTCTGTTGGTGTCATTATCATTTCAAATGTTTCTGTTTCAACAGTTGTAGGATCAATATAACCTTCAAACATCACCTGCCAGGGCGAATGACCGGTAAGGTTAAGCGTTACGATAGCTTCATCGCCTTCGCAAATGGTTTGGTCGCCGCTGATCTGAGCCGTGGGCAAAGCATGTATCATCAGGTTGAAAATTGTGCTGGTGCTTTCGCATATTCCTGTTGAAGTAGCTTCAAGCGTTAAGTTTACAGATCCATTCGTGATATCCTCCTCGCCGGGAATGTAAACGGGTAAAACGGCTGTTTCATCTTCAAAAACGCCGTCGCCACTGCTGGTCCAAAGCAGGCTTTCATAATTGATAGCTTCACCTTCAATGAAAATATAATTTTCGCCGGCGCAAATGGCAGCTTCTTCTCCAAAAATCAGTTGTGGTGCCCGATGGATAAGTAACAGCATTTCATCCGTTACTGGATCATCTTCACCAGTAGCTGTCAGGGAAATAACAACACTGCCATTTTCCACATCAGCTTCACCGGGAGTATAAACAGGATTAAGAGCGCTTGCGTCATCAAATGTGCCATCACCTGCTGTGCTCCAGCTAAAGCTTTCATAGTGATCAACATAGCCTTCCAGCTGAACAGCTTCTGATTCACAGGTTTCAGCATCATAGCCTGCCCATGCTACTGTGGTGATTTCCGGAGGCAAAACCACAAAATCAATCCAGGCACAGTCTTGGCCATTTGAAACAGAGCCATCCTTGGAATATTCCCATCGGAATTGATGCAGGCCTTCTTCAACAGGATAGCTGGCTTTAGTCCAGGATATATTACCGCTCCATTCGCCAACTTTGGTGCCGTCGATATAGAATTTTAGCTTGTCGTAATCGGCTTCTGATGATACTTTGTAGAAAAATGAAACGGTATCGGTGCTTCCGGCTTCATAACTAACCATAATTTGCGAGCTTTGGCTATCGCTGATCGTACCTGATTTGGCTGCATAAACGCCTTCGTAAGGATCATCTTCAGTAAGCTGCCAGGGCTGGTTGCCACTAAAGAGCCAACCAAAGCTTTCGAAATCGCCGCTTTCAAAGTCTTCAACGATCAAACCTATTTTAGTGGTGAAAGATTTTTCGGCTGAGTAGGGATCTGATTCAAGGTTTACCAAAAATTCAGCGGCCACACCAACAGGTGAAGCAGGATTAACAAATACTTCAAAAATAGCTTCCTGTGAGCTAAGCGCTGCAATATTTTCAAATTCAATATTATCCGATACTACTTCAATAAATGGATTGATCATGCTCAGCATAATAGTTGTTGCCGAAGCATCACAATGGCCGGTGTTTTCAAAATTGAAATGCATAAAAGCTGTCTCGCCCGGATCGAGCCTGCCGTTATTATTGCCTTGTGAATCATCTACGGTATAATTTCCAATCTTAAATTCAGGAGCGTAGGCTGTTAAAATAAAAGTGCTTGTCCAGCTTTCATCTTCACTGTTCATCGTGATTTCGAAAGGAATTTTAAGATTGTCTGCAATACTATCGGCAACCGTAAAAGCAAATATTTCATCCAACATCATGATTTCGCCGGCAGGAATTTCGCCAAAAGTGGCCTCATTTTGTGTGATCGTTACAAAAGGCGATTCCGTTGTCAATATAGCAGAAACAGCAGTTGCATTTTCGCTTCCTACATTTTTAAGGGCAATATCCAGTAAAATATCTTCGCCACAGTCGATCTGGCCGTTTTCGTTGCCTGCAGCATCATGGATGATATTTTCATTGAAAATCACATAAGCACCATCAGGAGGAATACATTCAATTATTTGCTCATAGCGGAAATAATTCTGTTTGGTAATAACTATTCTAATCTGTGTTTCAGGCTCTTGAATACTGATCGGAACTTGTGTAGTTCCGTCAACTGCTTCGGCTGTTCCGATAATTTCGTCACCAACTGTTAGGGCAATCCATGCGCCTTCCTCCACGGTAACTTCAAACATGTCGAGTCCGCTCAATAAAACGGGCATATGGTTTACAGCCAAATCCTGTGGCATTTCTGAATAAATATTCAGGAATGCATCACCATGATGATGGAAGAGGTTATAAGTAATGGGTTTATGTTGTGGATTATAGGGCCAGCTTGACTGCTCCAGGAAGATTTTTCCGGCGGCATTGGCAAATGAAGGGAAGATGGCTCTTGCCGGTGGGTTGCTGCCATAATCAGGCATGAATTGAGGCCACATATTGTCGTAAGCTCCCCACACATATACGTCATTTACAAAAGAGTAGGAAACTTCTGTTGCAGCTACTATACCCACTGCTCCAAAGGGATGACGGTGAAACTTTTCGGCAAAAGATTCGCTGCCGTAGTTGAATTTTCCGGTAAGACAGTTTACGCTCCAAACGAAAGTAAGATCATCATTGGAAAGGCCATTGATGTCGCTGTTGCCGTAATCTGGTTCGCCCCAGCCACCTTCGTAGCCATGGTCGCGATGCTGAACCATAAAGGCGCCGTTATTGATATCGTTATTGATTCGGCTTGCATTGCCTCCCCAGTCGGTTAAGTGACTGGTATTGGCAGGGATATAATCTAATCCCATGGGTCCAAAATAGTTTACCACCTGGGATGTATTGGCATTTGATGACCATGCTCCTCCAGGCGAGCCTGAATAAATAGCATTTTCGCGAACAGGACTTTTCCCCAGACCATGCTCCCAAAATCCGTTAATAACCTCCGAACAAAGCTGAAACCAGCGTTCGGTTTGCCAACCCATAGCTGTAACAGGATTATCATAAAAACCTTGATTAACAGGAGGATTGCGTTCGTAATTGAGGAATTTGTTAATCATCAACTCCAATTGGGCAGCATTGGTTGCCGTGATGCGTGCAAATGCTATATCTGGCAAATTATTTCCTGTTACATCCGAAAATGGATTGTCAGAGATATATGGATTATAGCCTCCGGGATGATCGCTTAGCATATGCGAAATCAAACCTTGTGTGCCATTGGTATTGTAATCGCCCAGCAAGAGCACAGCCGAAGGAGGCGTGTCCCAGTTATAGTAAGCATCATTAAAATAGGCTTCGAAAGCAGCAACAGTATTGCCTCCTATATCATTCACATCAACTATCATGGTGCTGATGCCCTGATGCACACGGAATAATCTGATACTATCAGCCCAAGCGGCAAAATCTTCATTATCAGGAATTACGATCAGATATTCGGCTCCCGTTTCGCGATTTGATTGCCCTGACTTGGTGTAACTTATCGTTGGCAGCTGATCGTGATTCAATACCATATCCATGATAATTGGATCCCAGTATTTGCTGCGCAGCCGGTTGTCGCCAAATTGGCCGTTGCCGCCTTCAAAAACAACTTCGAACTGAATATCGTGGTAAACAATCAATTGCTTTTGAACCGGATTATATTGAAAAGGAGTAATACCCAACATCACCACATCTACACCACGGATTTCTTCGACTGGCGAAAGCAAAAAGGGTTCAGCTGGATAAAGGCCGTCTTTGCTGTAAATACGCATGTCTTTGGAGTAATCAGCCGGGCTATCATCAGTATCCAACTGAATAGGTGCAGCCGGCAACAGGTCAATGTTTTCAATTACTTCCTTTTGGTAACTTAAAATTTCCAACCGGGCTGTGGCTCCTTCAGGAATAGCAATATACCGGCTGCTGCCTGGCAGGTTTGGAGCTCCGGCATTATTTGGCAAATAAATTCTGTTGAGGCTGATAACCTGACCTGTGGCTTGCTCCAGTTCAAGGTTTTCAATCGTCATTTGTGGGATACTGTGCCTGATTACGGCACTGTTACTTCGCGAAGATTCTAGTTTAAATCCTTCTTTCGAGCTGTTGTTTTCGAATTGAAAATGAAGAGATTGTGCCTGTAAACCGACAGTTATCAGCAAAAGAAATGCTAATAAGCTTGTGAGGTGGAAAGTAGAACGATTTTTCATTTGTTAATGGTTTGATTATAAAGTTGCTGCATCTATAAAAATTCTTTTTTACAGGATCCTTTCAGATGCATGAAACAAAAATAACTATTACGTTTTAATTGAACCCATGTTTCGTTTTGGATTTTGATCAATTTAGAATGATTATGAATAAACTTTGACGGAATATCTTGTTGTTATTTTTGTTGAACAAATATTTTGATGTTCTGATAGGGCTTTTTTGTTGTTTAAGCTGATGGCTATACCTATATTTGCATAATAAAGTTTTCAGTTAATCAGAGCTTGTCTTTAATGTCCGATATCTACTTTGCTATCAAAATTTTAAATCCTAGCATACTTTAGTAAACTGCGATTTAAAATTTTTAGGCACTCTGTCTGAATTATTGGCAGACTTGATCCCGACCATTATGAATCAACCGCTTGACTTTATCAGCAAGCTCTAATTAGAATATTTCCCAATATAAGAATATCCGCCAAAAACAGGAATTTAGCTTAAAAGATTTAAAAGATTTAAAATATTGATATTCAAATTAATAGTATCTTTGGCCTGAAAGTTGATTTTATAAAAACAAAATTATTAAACATGCGCACACTACACACAATTTTGGCTTTGTTGGTTATCGCACTGGCTTTTCAATCTTGTCGAAAAGACGATAATAACAACAACACCGATGAACCTAAGGCATTTACTGATCTTCGGGTTGATAAAGCTTTTAATTTCGAAAGCTTTCAAAACGTTCAAACAGCTATTCAACTCACTAACAGTAGAATAGCCGGAGGAGAAATCGTTCAGATTTATGACGGACATCCCAATGAGGGCGGAAAACTGATTTTAACCGGAACGCCCAATGCCCAGGGGATGTTTAATCTTCCGCTGCGAATTGCTTCACGTTTGGAAGAAGTTTACGTAGCCAGGCTCAATGCTTACGAGAATAATGAGTATGTAGCTGTTCCTGTATCGGGAAACACTATTTCGTTCAGCTTTGCTAACAAAGATCTGGAGCAAAAAGTTGTGGATCCATTCTGTGACTGCGATCCTGCTGATATTTTGCCAAATAATTTCAATTCAAATCTTACAATTCCATCAGGAGAAACAAGATGTGTTTCGGCGGGTAATCATGCCAATATACATGATTTGATAATTCGGTCGGGTGCAACACTAAAAGTATGTGGCACAGCTTCTGTGAACAAGTATAAACAAGATTCACCAGAGGGGACAATTCAGGTTTCACCATCGGGAACACTTACGCTACCTAAATATAACTTGAATTATACGTTAAATAATTATGGTACGGTCAACTTTTCCGGTTATGGTTCTATCAGTTTGAATGGCCCTGTGGAGAATTGGGGTGTGATCACATCCTCCATAAAAATGATTACAGAAGGCGAAATCACAAACTATGGGACGTTTACAACTAATAAGGATTTAGATTTGAATCCTGGCAGCGTTTTTACTAATTATTGTAAACTTTTGCTAACTAGTGAGGATGATTTCAAACAAAAAGGTAGATTAATAAACAATGGCTACATTTATGTTGATGGTGATGCAGAATTTACAGGGAATGGTAACGATAAAACAATTTTGGGACAGGCAAGTTTGATTAAGGCAGACGAGTTTGTGATTAATGGAGCTGTTGAGGGGCCGTCTTCTGGTTACGCTCAAATCAAGGCTCGAGATAAGGGGCGGGTTAATGCAAGTGCTGAATTATCGAATTTGGATTTGTGCGCTGATGAGGAAGAATATAGTAGTAATGCCTCTTATAGCAATGTTACCACTGACTGTATAGATGTCCCAATCCCTGATTGTGGAACTTTTGAAGCGCCCGAAATCACCAGCTCATTGCAAATTGGTGGGTTGGTTGGAGATCCTTTAACACCCTATCAAATTACAGCTACTGGAACTGAACCCATCACTTATACCGTTTCAGGACTTCCGGCTGGTTTAAGTTTTAATGCCAATACAGCTACTATTTCCGGAACTCCGGCTACAGCCGGTACTTACAATGTTGAACTAACAGCATCAAATACTTATGGTCAGGATGTAAAAATGCTCGTGATTCAAATTACTCAACCTGTTGACCCACCTGTTATTACAAGTGTTCTTACAAAACAGGCTACTGTGGACGAACCATTAAGCTATACCTTAACAGCTACGGGTGCAGGACCTATCACGCTTAATGCAACAAATTTACCTGATGGCTTGATTTTCAACGCTGAAACTGGTCAAATTACAGGAAGTCCTTCCACTGCAGGTGTTTACAATATCACCTTAAGTGCTGCAAATACTGGTGGAACAACAACAGAAACACTTGTGCTGACAGTTGGAACGCCTCCCGTAATAACCAATGAACTTACCGCCACAGGAACTGCCGGTGATCAGTTTAGCACTTTTACCGTAACCGCAACAGGCTCTCCTGAAATCACGATTGAAGTAAGTAATCTGCCTCAAAACCTTAGCTTTGATCCTTCGACAAACCAAATTAATGGTACCCCAACATTTGCCGGCGAGTATAACGTATTGATTACGGCAACGAATGACTACGGCAATGATATAAAAACCCTAATTATTACTATTGCTGAAGGCCTTCAGGCGCCTGAGATTACCAGTGCGTTAACAGCTTCCGGAGCCGAAGAATTTCCGTTCAGCTATATTATCGAGGCAACCGGATCGCAGCCAATGAATTTTAACGCTGTAAACCTCCCCGCCGGTTTAACCATTAGTGGAAATACCATAAGTGGAATACCAACAACAGCCGGAACTTACAATGTAACGATTAGTGCTTCAAACGGTGCCGGTACAGATACTAAAACACTTGTTATTACTATAGCTCAGGGTACTGCCAATGATACTGATGGTGATGGAATCGCTGATGAAATGGATGCTTACCCAACTGACCCTGAGCGTGCTTTCAACTCATTTTATCCAAATGAAGTAGATTACGTGAGTGTGGCTTTCGAAGATTTATGGCCTGCTTATGGTGATTACGACTTTAACGATTTTGTGATTAACCTGAATTACAAAACTGTGACCAATGCGCAAAATCTAGTGGTTGATGTAATTGTTAAGTACCAGATTATGGCAGATGGTGCTTCTCTCGACAATGGATTTGGACTGGTGTTTGATGCTCTGCCCGAAACGGTAGAAATTGTAACAGGATACATCAAATTAGGAAATGCTATAATGTTTGATCCTAAGGGTTTTGAGGCTGGTCATACAAATGAAACCGTAGTGATCCTGGTTGATAATATCAATCCGATCATGGATGGTGGTATGGCTAATACAATTCCCGGAGGTAAATATGTACAGACAACAATAAATACTGTTACTGTGAACTTTAGCGATCCTCAGCAGAATATTGGAACGCCACCTTATAACCCATTCATTTTCGTGGATCAGGTTAGAAGTCATGAGGTGCATCTGAAAAATCAGCTTCCAACAGAATTTGTTGACGAGGAGTTGTATGGAACTAATAATGACGCCTCTAATCCCGGAAATAACAATTATTATCTGTCAACAACCGGATTACCCTGGGCAATTGAAACTCCTATTAATTTTGAATATCCTGTTGAAGCAGCTGATATTCTTACTGCCCATCTCAAATTTGCTGCCTGGGCTCAATCTTCAGGTGTTGATTTCCCGGATTGGTATATGAACAAAACTGGGTACCGTAATGATGAAAATATTTATGTGGTGCCACAATAAACAAACAGGTTTTTAAAACTAAACTCCGGGTCAACTCAGCATGATCCGGAGTTTTTTTATCCCAAAGAAAAAGGCTGCCCACTTCAAACAGCCTCACTCACCTTAACACCAACCTAGATTGTTGCTATGATTTTTGCAGTTGCGGATAAAAAATCAATCCTAACAATCAGGAATTAATTGCATTACTTCATGCAACCATGGAAAAAATATGATCTGAAGGCTCACCTGATCAAGTATTTTGATGCTCTTTTACTCATCATTGTAAAATAGGTTTTACATCCATATTACAACAAAAATGATGAGGTGTTTTTTTAAGATAGCCTTAAATCCACCTCATGTTATTGCAAAACAACCAATGTGTACTCAATAATAATTTTTTGCGGATTTGAGAATATACTAAAGTCCAACACCAAAGCCAATTCTAAAAAGCGGGTTGGTGTAAGGAGTATCCAGAGTTTCGTTGAGGTTGTAAAGGATAGTTATTGTGGCAAATGCTCTGCCCGAAAAATATTGTCGGATACCTCCGCCTATAAAAACGCTGTGAATGCTTGTGCGCTGTTTGTCAGTAATATCCAGCGTAAGTGGGTCATAATATACCTTTTCATAGCTCAGCAATTCATTTTCCAGATGGGCAAAAATCCCTCTAAAGATTTCATATGTGGTATAAAAACCGCCGCCGTAATTGTTGGTCGAGAATTTTAATCTGTTCTGATTGTAACTATAGTAATTGTAAGTCAATCGCGTGCCAAATTCCCAGACCGGCGTTATCCTGTAACCCACCTGTGGTGAGATCAGGATGTTGGTGCCATAATTTGAAAAACCCAATCCAAAATCACCGCCGATAACCCATTTCTTTTCAAAATCAGGCTGTTCCATCATAAATTGAGCCGGTAATTGTACAGCAATCAAAAGCAAAAACCCGGTAAAAATGCTTCTAAAAACTCTAATATGTTGCATACATCACAGGATTAGGATACGAAAGTACTAAAATAGTTTATTGTTTCAACCAGGGTAGCGACCGAAAACTTTTTTTCATGAAACCGAACCCGCAATTTCATGAAACTGATTGTATCAGCAACGATTTCAAAAGTACAAAATTATAAGTGTTTGTTTAAGCATGCTTTGGCAGGTATTTTTGATTTTTTAAGTGCGGCATTAATCTCATTTCATACGGATTAATTCGCTTGTGAGATTATTGTAATGGGCTTTAAGGTCGTACCATCTGGTGCTATACCCCAAAGATCGTAAGAAGCTGTCATGCGGTTGCCTTGTTTATAAAGTTGTGTCGATCCCGTTGTTTCAAAATATTGAGCTAACTGTTTAATTCGGCTTTGATGCAGTAGTTCTGCGTTTGGAAAATGTGCGCTTTCGAGTTAAGTTTTCAAAACTAACCAGGCTGCATCGTAAGAAGTGAATGCAAAAATTTCTGGTTTTCGGTTCAATTCCTGTTCAGGCTTTGCCCTAATGAGCTGCCAAAGGGATGTTGCATCTGGGTCGAGGTTAAAAGAAAGACAAACTAAAATTGTTGTTTTCAGCAAATTTGCTAATTCCGGTCGATTTGTGATTGCTTGATTTTCGGCAC
This sequence comes from Bacteroidales bacterium, assembly GCA_015709215.1. Taxonomy (GTDB): domain Bacteria; phylum Bacteroidota; class Bacteroidia; order Bacteroidales; family F082; genus UBA5536. The sequence goes on along the minus strand of JACCQN010000001.1, from coordinate 171,680 downwards.
AAGTAGAGTTGCCATACTATCGCTTTTAAAAATGGCTTTCAAAATCCCGCAGGGATGACAGATGAAAGTATTGTAAAAATCCGCAGTTACGGTACGACACATTTTAGAACTTATAAAATTAAGCAGGACAATAATGGTTGTTTACGCAAAATAAGGTTGTACGGCTCGTCTTTTTCAAAATGAAAATTTAAGTAGGAGTTGGGGAAAAAGCTCAAAAATTTGTTGTCAACCTTCCCAAAGTAAACCAAAAAGTACCTAGGCTACCGCAAGAGTTACAAGGATATTGAAGGCCTGAGCAATCAGAAAAGCAAAGAGTGGTTTACGTTTACCCATCCTGATTAAGTCGGCAAATCTGGTTTCCAGGTAAATACTTCCAAAAGCCAGATTAAACCAAAGTGAACGATAGCTTTTGATTGTTTTGTCAGCTTCAACAGCTGTTTGGTTGTGGATGAAAAAGTAGAATACCAAAGAGACCAAGATAAATCCCAAAACGAATTTCGGGAAGCGATCGCAGATCACCCGCAAGCCAACTTTTTTCCTGTCGGGTTTTCTCTGGAGTCTTTTAATCTCCAAAAGATGGAAATTAGAAAAGCCGCAACTCCCACTAACACGTTTTGAGAGAATTTGATGATGGTGCTAAACTTGAGTGCGATATCTCCGGCGATTGTACCGCCAGCAACTACAGCACCTGTGGTGTCGATGGAGCCTCACATCAAGGCGCCTTTCACCTCATCCGGCTGATTCATCCATTTGGCTAAAAGTGGTATAAAAATCATCATCGGGATGGCTACAACGAGTACTAATGAAATCACATAGCTCAGCTTTTTGCTGTCGCCTTTGATAGCTCCAGCTGTAGCAATGGCAGCTGAAACTCCGAAAAGCTTACAGCACTTGCCAGCATTACGCTGATTCATCATCAACTTTTAGTGTGCGTGCTATCCAATAAGTAAAATACCAAACCGTAACCACAACAATAACAGCCTGATCCACACCATATAAACCTGCTTTCATTATTTCTGTAAAAAGAATGCTAGCACCTGGCAACACAAGCCCTATTTGGATATAAAACTCACTTTGAATACCGGCTTTTAGCCATTTTGGGGTGTCTAAAACATTGCTGATAAACAAGCCAAGCAAAAGCGAAAACAATACAGTTTCGAGATCCCAGGTTTTTCATCGAACCGCTGCTGGCAATAAATTGCGCAATCATCGATACTATAAAAAAACCGGAAAAGCCTATAATAATCCCTTTACCCGATTTCCCACTATTCAGGTGGCCAGCTAAAGCAAAAAAGAAAAATTAAAGCGATGTCATTACTAAGCGGAGTGTATTCATCCATGTTAAAACTTCTGTACTCAGCACTGTACAGCCGTTCCAGCCTGTTTTGAGGCCAAATTGAGGAAGCGCAGGAATAAATGATGTGGCTAAAACGGCCAGAATCATAAAACCGTCGATGGCAACGGATGCACAGTCTTCGTTGAGCTTGAGTTGTCTGGTCATAAAGTGATGTGTCAGGTGAAGGGCAAAAATAGAAAAATGTCGGGTTGCTTATCCAAGTCAGGATTCAAAATGATTTGAGTGGCAAGTTTGTAGATTTTTACTGTAATTTTGAGGCCTCAAAAACAGACTTATTCTATGAAACTGTCGATAGTTATTGTCAACTATAATGTCGAACATTTTTTGGAACAATGCCTTTTTTCGGTACGTAAGGCGCTGCAAAAAATTGAAGCCGAGATATTTGTGGTTGACAATAATTCAGTTGACGGCTCTTTACGCATGCTTGAGGAGAAATTTCCGGAGGTTAAAGTAATTGCAAACAAAGAAAATGTTGGTTTTAGCAAAGCCAATAATCAGGCAATCAGACAGGCGACGGGAGAGTATGTTTTGCTGCTGAATCCCGACACTGTTGTAGAGGACGATACCTTCGAAAAAGTGGTTGATTTTATGGATGCGCACCCTGATGCCGGAGGTCTTGGAGTGAAAATGGTTGACGGCACAGGTAAATTTTTACCGGAATCAAAAAGAGGACTTCCTACACCACTCACAGCTTTTTATAAAATTTTTGGATTAGCATCACTGTTTCCGAGGTCCAAACGTTTTTCGCGCTATCACTTGGGCTTTTTGGATAAGGATGAAACGCATGAAGTTGATGTATTAGCAGGAGCTTTTATGCTGATGCGTCGTTCGGTGCTCGACAAGGTTGGCTTGCTCGACGAAGCATTTTTTATGTATGGCGAAGATATCGATCTTTCCTATCGCATAACACAGGCTGGATTTAAGAATTATTATTTTCCCGAAACGCGTATCATTCACTATAAAGGTGAAAGCACAAAAAAAAGTAGTGTGAATTATGTTTTTGTTTTCTATAATGCGATGATCATTTTTGCTCAGAAACATTTCAGTCAAAAACGCGCTTCCACCTTTACTTTTCTCATAAATATCGCAATTTATTTTCGGGCTTTTTTGGCAATAATGGCGCGGTTTTTCAAACGTGCGATGCTGCCGGTTCTGGATGCTGTTACTGGTTTTGCAGGCTTGCTACTGATCCAGGAATTTTGGGGCGATTTTACCATTTACCGCGAAGGTGGCAACTATCCGCTCGTGCTGGTCACATTTGTATTACCTGCTTATATGCTTATATGGCTGGTTTCGGTCTATTTTAGTGGTGGTTACGATAAGCCTTATCGCATTCCAAAAGCCCTTCAGGGAATAGGAGTGGGGAGCTTAATGATTTTGGTTTTTTATGCTTTATTGCCTGAAAATCTGAGGTTTTCGAGGGCTTTAATATTATTGGGAACTGCTTGGCTGGCAATTGTAACGAGTTTGATCAGGTTTAGTGCTTACCTGCTCAAAATGGATGGCTTTACCTTGGGAGGAGACGTTAAAAGGCGGTTTTTGGTAATCGGACATGGCGCAGAAGCACAGCGCGTAGCGGAATTACTCAGATCAACGGCAATAAAACCTGAGTTCGTGGGTCTTGTCGAAACAAAGTCTGATGAAAAACTACCTGCTTCTTTTATCGGACATATTCATCAGGTGCCCGAAATAATTGCGATTTACCGCATTAATGAAGTGATTTTTTGTTCAAAAAACCTCCCGCATCAAACTATCATTGATAAAATGGTCGCCTGGCACGCTGCCGGTGTGGATTACAAAATTGCTCCCGAAGACAGCTTGTCTATAATTGGTAGTAATTCAATTGATACGCGGGGCGATTTATATACCATTGGTATCAATGCAATAGATTCTAATCCAAACCGCAGAAGCAAGCGGTTTTTTGATATACTCGCGGCTATGTGCGGTTTGGTGATGTGGCCGCTGTTGTTTTGGTTTGTGAAGCGACCTTTCAATTACTTGAAAAACAATTTGCTCGTAATTTTTGGCAGGAAATCCTGGGTGGGCTATTGTAAAGTTGATCAGCAAACACAAAAACTTCCCGCAATTCGCAATGGAGTGCTTTGTCCGGCATTGGTCTTTAAACGTCCGGTAACTGAGGTTCAAATGATCAATCAGCTTAACCTGCTATACGCAAGAGATTACACGGTTTGGAAAGATGTGGAGATATTTTTTAAAGCCTTTAAATGGCTTGGAAATTAGTTTACTGTTTACTCCTTATTTCCGGAATTGTTTTTTTGTACATTTGCCCACTCAAAATATTAGCAATTAGTTCCATTCTATATCATGCTCAGCAGAAGGCATCTCAGGGTAAAAGTTCTTCAATCGGTTTATGCTTACTACCAATCTGGTAATAACGATCTGCATCAGGGAGAAAAGCAGTTGTTATTAAGTATAAACAAGCTCTATGAGTTGTTTATTTGGCAATGTTCTTTTTTAATTGAAGCTACACGCTATGCCGAAAACCGCATCGAGGACAATAAGAAAAAGCATTTCCCAACCAAGGATGACCTGAATCCTAACCGTCGCTTTGTGGAGCATTCTATTTTGAATACACTTGCTGATAATATTCAGTTCCGTAAATTAGAGAACCTATACAAAATCAATTGGGGCGAGGAACAGGAAATCATCCGAAAATTTTATTATTTCTTACGTGAACTTCCTGAATATGAAAGATTCATGAATGCGGAAGATCATGGTTTTGATAACGAGAAACGATTTTTAATTCAGATCATAGAAAAGTATTTTGCTGAGCTCGAATTGTTACAATCTTTCTACGACGAGCGCAGTATTTATTTTGTGGATGATTATCATCTGGTTTCCTATCTGCTGATAAAGTTTTTTAAGTCGCTTGATGCTGATTTTAACACACTTACTCCTTTACCCACGATTTATAAAACAGCAAATGAAGCAGATAATGAAGATTTGAACTTTGTGAAGCAGCTCTTCAGGTGGACGGTTTTAAACAGTGATGAATATGGTAAATTGATTGCTTCTACTACCGCAAATTGGGAGCAAGACCGCATTGCCGTGATGGATATGCTAATCCTAAAAATGGCCTTGGCCGAGCTATTTGCTTTTCCGTCTATTCCAATTAAAGTAACAATGAACGAGTATATCGATATTTCAAAATATTTTAGCACACCCAGAAGTAAAATTTTTGTGAATGGAGTGCTTGATAAACTCATTCAGCAGTTGAAGGCCGAAGGAAAAATAATCAAAACAGGACGTGGCCTGCTCGAAAATTAGTTTAGGTTTACCGAACGGAATTTGTGTGGTTTATTCAAAATGAACCACTTATTTCCATTTGTGTTATCTTTACAAATGTATTTTAATCGCTAATGAAAAAACTGCTGTTTAGCATTTCATTGATTTTTCTGTTAGTAGTTCAGATTGTTGCTCAGCCACAGCTTGTTACTGTTGAGCAACTAACTGATTCTCCTGAATTGAATGCACTTTTTGAAATTCAGATTGAAGTTGAAACTGCTGATGAACTTAATTTTTTTGATTACGATCAAATCGTATTAAAGGCTGTTTTTCGAAGTCCTTCGCTTGCCGAGATGACGGTTGAAGGATTTTATTTTCAGGACTTTGAAACGTTAGCAGGGCAGGAACTTATGCCAATTGGTGATCCGCATTACCGCATACGCTTCTCCCCAGGCGAGATTGGAAGTTGGGAGTTTATGCTTATTCTGCAGGATCAAACCGGACAAAGTGAAACAGAATGGCAATCATTTTGGGTGGCCGAAAGCGACTATCGTGGTTTTTTGAAAGTTGCCCCAAATCGGCGTCAATTGGTTGATCAGGAAGGGAAACTGGTTTTTCTTTCAGGCGAAAACATCGCCTGGACAAGCAATTATCCGGGCTATGATCCCATGGTGCATTATTTTGAGCTGCTTGCTCATCATGGCGGAAATTTTGCCAAACTGATGCTTACACCTTGGGGCTATCATTTGGAGTGGGAAGGTGGTTTGCGAAATTATATGCCGCAACAGCAGGATGCCTATATGCTTGATAGCCTTTTCAGAATGGCACATCATAAAGATATTTTTCTTCAGCTTGCAATTTCCATTCACAACGAACTCAATTTTGGCTTTTCTGACGAAGACTGGACATCCAATCCTTATAATATTGACAATGGCGGATTTTGCAAGCAGCCACAGGAATTTTTTACTAACATGGATGCTCGTGCAGCATACAAAAACAGAATGCGTTATCTCATTGCCCGTTATGGTTATTCCAGAAATTTAGCAGCTTGGGAGATTTTTTCAGAAACTGATAACTTTCCTTTTTATAGTAACTTCAAAAATCAAATCAGCAACTGGGTGATCGATATGGCTAATTGGTTGCAACAAAATGATCCCTGGAATCACTTGGTTTCAGTGGGTTATGCCTTGCCTGAAAGTGAACCTCGGGTATGGCAACATCCATCTGTTGATTTCACACAACTGCACCTATATTATAAACATGCTGATTTGGCCGGCGATGTAGTGCGGCAAATGAATATGTACCTCAGGAATTATCAAAAACCTGTGCTTGTCGGCGAGTTCGGTATCGGACACTTCAGCGATTCCATGGCAATCTGGGATCCGCAAGGACTTGCCCTGCACAACGCTCTTTTCGCTTCGTCCATTTCGGGTAGCATGGGTGGTGTGGTGCCATGGTACTGGGAAGAATATGTAGATCAGCTAAACTTGTATGGACGTTTTGGTGCAGTGCACAACTTCGCCTTCTCAGAACAAAATCCAGCTGAAAATCCGGTATTCTTGCACTTAATTACAGATGCCGACGATCGCGATGATTGGAAAATTATTCCTAATTATTTTAGTCTGACCGCCCCGTCTCCATCAAAATTTTTTAAATGGCACACTACTGGCCAGTTGGTTCCTTCGGCCGATAGTCTGAATCGCTATCTTTATGGTCCTTTATCACTGTTTTCAGCCTTAAGAAATCCTCCGGTTTTTCAAGCAAATTTTTTGCATGAAACTATTTTGCAAATTGAAACAGGAAGTCAGGTCAACCAAGCTGTGCTGCAAGTGAAACAAGATTTTGCTGTAATTTTCGAACAATCAGTTGAACCCAACGAATCTTATTGGATTGAGTTTCCTCCCGGAAATTATCAGCTTTCATTTGATAATATTGGCGTTGGTTTTGCAAGCGTGATTGAAATAGAAAAAATTGTGCTTGAGGATTTTCTGCCGCATATAAGGGCGTTTGGTTTGCAGACAGACGATCAGATGAAGGTCTGGATTCAGAACAGGGATTATAACTGGAAAACATTTTATGATACAGGTTTGCCTCCGGATCCGGCATCAGCAGAGGTTTTTCTCCCTTTGATGCCGGGAACCTATCGATTGGATTGGTTTAATACTGACACGGGAGTCATTGATTCCGTGCGGATTAAGGAAGCAAACAAGGATGGAATGATCCTGCATATTGATGAGCTTACACATGATATGGCTTTACAATTAAATTTTATTACGGCCATAAAATCCCGCGACCGATTTCCTGGCGTGGTGGTTTATCCTAATCCTGCACGAAAAAAGTTCACGTTTGCCTTCGAACTTATTAAAGCGGCAAAAGTGGTGCTTCAGGTAATCGATTCGCATGGCAGAACCGTTTATATGGCAGAAAAATCAGATACTTTTGTCGGTACGAATCAGATTCACTGGTTGTTTGACAATCAACACATAGCAGCTCACGATCTTAAATCAGGGGTTTATATTTATCGGCTAATGCTTCCGGATCGCACCGTTACCGGAAAACTTATGCTTACAGAATAAATTTGCAATCATGAGCCGCTGAATGAGAGGAAAACACTAAATTTGCAGTAATAGCTTGATCTTATTGTTATTACATTAACAATGAATTTTAAAACTTTAAATAATTAAGCATGAAGGTATTTGATTTAGACATGATTAAGGCTGTGTATGCCGGTATGCCCAGTCGCATCAAGGCAGCAAGAGAACTACTTGGGCGGCCGCTCACACTCACCGAAAAGATTTTATACAGCCACCTTTCGGAGCCTCTACCCGAAAAGGCCTACGAACGTGGAAACGCCTATGTTGATTTTAACCCTGATCGGGTAGCCATGCAGGACGCAACAGCTCAAATGGCATTGCTACAGTTTATGCAGGCTGGCAAGACAAAAGTTGCTGTACCTTCAACAGTGCATTGCGATCACCTTATTCAGGCTAAGCTGGGCGCCGTAGCAGATCTTAAAACAGCCAAAGATAATAACAAAGAGGTGTTCGATTTTCTGGCCAGTGTTTCCAATAAATATGGTATTGGCTTCTGGAAGCCTGGCGCAGGGATTATTCATCAGGTAGTATTAGAAAACTACGCTTTTCCAGGAGGAATGATGATTGGAACTGACTCACATACCGTAAATGCTGGTGGACTCGGTATGATAGCCATTGGCGTTGGTGGCGCTGATGCTGTGGACGTAATGGCTGGCATGCCTTGGGAATTGAAGTTCCCAAAGTTGATCGGTGTTAAACTTACAGGGAAATTGAGTGGCTGGACTTCTGCCAAAGATGTTATTTTGAAAGTAGCAGGGATACTGACTGTTAAAGGTGGTACAGGAGCTATTCTGGAGTATTTTGGCGAAGGCGCCGAGTCGCTTTCCTGCACCGGAAAAGGCACGATCTGTAATATGGGTGCCGAAATCGGAGCAACGACATCCCTTTTTGGATACGATCAAAAAATGGCAGAGTACCTGAAAGGAACAAGCCGGGCAGTAATAGCAGAAGAGGCAGATAAAATCGCAGAACACCTTTCTGCTGATCCTGAAATTTATGCCAAACCTGATGATTATTTTGATCAACTGATCGAGATCAATCTTTCAGAACTTGAACCGCATATCAACGGGCCATTCACTCCCGATTTGGCTACGCCTGTTTCTAAGTTTGCCGAAGCTGTCAAAGCTCATGGCTGGCCCGAAAAACTTGAGGTTGGTTTAATCGGTTCCTGTACCAATTCTTCTTACGAAGATATTTCACGTGCTGCTTCTATTGCCAAACAGGCAACAGATAAAAACTTGAAGGTAAAATCTGAATATACCGTTACTCCTGGCTCAGAAATGGTCCGTTATACCGTTGAGCGCGATGGCTATCTCAAAATTTTTGAGCAAATTGGAGGAGTAGTATTGGCTAATGCTTGTGGCCCTTGCATTGGACAATGGGCACGTCATAATGCTGATAAGGGTGAAAAAAACTCTATTATGACCTCCTTCAACCGCAATTTTGCCAAACGTAACGACGGAAATCCCAATACCCATGGTTTTGTGGCTTCTCCTGAGATTACAACAGCATTTGCAATTGCCGGAACGCTGAACTTTAATCCGATGACAGATTATCTGGTAAATGAAAATGGAGAAAAGGTGAAACTGGATGAACCTCAGGGAATTGAATTTCCGCCAGCCGGATTTGCAGTCGAAGATAATGGTTATCAGGAGCCTGCCAAAGATGGAAGTAATGTAGATGTAGTTGTTGCACCCGATTCTGACCGCTTGCAATTGCTCGAGCCTTTTGCTCCCTGGGATGGCAAAGATATCAAAGGTATGTACCTGCTGATCAAAGCTAAAGGAAAATGTACAACAGATCACATTTCAATGGCCGGCCCCTGGCTGCGCTACAGAGGTCATCTTGAAAATATTTCCCAAAACATGCTTATCGGCGCTGTAAATTATTTTGGTGACCAAACCAATGCTGTTAAAAATCAAATCACTGCTGAGGTTTGCAAAGTCCCCGATGCTGCTCAATCTTACAAAGAAAGTGGATTTGGTTCTATTGTTGTGGGAGACGAAAACTACGGCGAAGGTTCATCGCGCGAGCATGCTGCTATGGAGCCACGTTTTATGGGCGTAAAAGTGGTGCTGGTGAAATCATTCGCCCGAATCCACGAGACCAATCTGAAGAAGCAAGGAATGCTGGCCCTCACCTTTGTCAATAAAGAAGATTATGAACTGATTCGTGAAGACGATCGGATTGATGTGCTTGGTTTAGAAAGTTTTGCTCCGGGCAAGAATCTAAAAATCCGATTGAATCATGCTGATGGTACAACCGATATCTTCGAAGTGCAACATACCTATAATCAGAATCAAATTGCATGGTTTAAAGCCGGAAGCGCCTTGAATCTGATCAAGAAACTGCAACAAGATTAAGCAATTGCTGATTATCACTTACAATCCCGCTTTTGATTATAAAAATCTTTTGCGGGATTTTTTTTGATATCCTTTTACAACGAACCTGTGAAAAGCCCTGAATTTAAAGTTAGTCAGCTTATCGTTTATATTTCCCTATCATCTGATCAATGAAAAAATGAAATTTACACTTTTTACAATAATTATATTTCTTGGTTTGCTTTTAAATGATAATGCTCTGGATACCATTTCTATTATTGCGTTTGACACAATTACCTGAGAAGTCAGAAGTGCCGGTGCAAGCTGCCTGGACAATTCTGCTATCACCGGCGGAGCTGTAATTGTCAGCGATATCATTCCCTAACAAGACGCAATTTGCGCCAAATGCTATTAGATTTCAGCTAATCTAATGGCCACATCAAAATGCTCGAAGGGCTTTCACCAGCTGAAATTATTAACTGGTTAGTTGAAAATGATGTGCAGAATCAGCCTCAACGCAGACAATACGGTATTGTTGATTTTGATGAAGAAGGAAATGCGAGATCAGCAGCTTTAACGGGAACCAGTTGTTAGGACTGCAAAGGTTATCTCACGAAGGTGTAAATTACAGCATTCAGGGAAATATTTTGCTGAGCCAGCAAATCATAGATTCGATGAAATCCCATGTTATTCACATTTTCCCAACAATGGCTGATAAGCTGATGGCGGCTTTGCAGGGTGCTAATGTCGTGGGTGACGATTGGAGCTGTGTATCCTCTTTTTCAGCTTTTTTGCGCGTTGCAAAACCTGAAAATGATCCGAATAGTTTATATCCGGAATTGAATGTTGCGAAACCTCCTTACAGCATTGAGCCAGTAGATGAGTTGCAATTACTATAAGATGAATGGCTTAACCAGGTTAGTGTGAACAAATCTGATGCTGAATCAATAGGTTTAAAGCTTTATCCACGATCAAATTGATCGCTCAGATTTAAAGCTTCCGATTGCTCTTCAGATAACTGATTTGCAGGATAAAATGAACATTGAAATGATTATTATTAAACGTTATGGACTTCTGGATATTTCCGGAATAGCAAATTGGATGTACGTGATAAGCCGCCTAATTGATGGGGAAAAATATTAAAATAGTAAGTGATTACTGATTTTAACAGCAGATTATACTAAAGCTTTTGTTTGTACGTTAACATGGCAAATATGCTGCAAAACGAAATGTTCAGATTGTGAAAAAAACAACCTTACTTTTCCTGTTAATATCCTTAGCTTTTCAGTTTAATCTGTTAAAAGCACAACAGGCCGATCAGGGGGCCTATGGCTTTGTAAATTCAACAAATGCTGCCAGAGTAGCGGCTTTGGGAGGTTCTCTTGTTCCGATTGATGATGGCGATATCCAGTTGGGATTGTATAATCCTGCGCTTATTTCGGCAGAAACTAGTGGTAAACTAGCTCTTTCCTATGTGGATTATTTTGCCGATATCAATTATGCAGGTTTGCAATATGCTCGTAGTTTTGAGAAAACAGGTAATTTTTTAGCCAGTTTGCAGTACCATCACTATGGAAGCTTTGATTATGCCGATGAGAGTGGCCTCACCGAAGGAAGTTTTTCGGCGGCGGATTATGCTTTTACTTTAGGTTGGGGGCGTCAGTTGGATTCGAACTTTAGTATTGGTGCCAATGCTAAATTTTTAGGCCGACAATACGAAACTTACAATGCTTTTGCCATGGCGGTAGATGTGGGGGCAAACTACAAAACCAAAAGTGGCTGGCTGCTCAGTTTAACAGCCCGAAATATTGGTACAGAACTTTCATCGCTTTTTGAAGATGCTGATGCGAGTCTTCCTTTTACGATGCAGTTTGGAGTTTCGAAACGTCTTGAGCATGTGCCTTTTAGATTTATGGTTGTGTATGATAATATACAAAAATGGGATCTTACCTATGATGATCCTATCGATCTGGATGGGAATATTGATCCTATAACTGGTGAATTGCAGGAAAAAGATGGTTTGGCAAACTTTGGAGATCAGCTTCTGCGGCACATCATTATTGGTGGTGAGTTTTACATCGGCAAAGGTTTAGTTTTGCGAGGAAGCTACAATTACAAGCGGCGTCAGGAAATGAAAATTCCTGATAAGTTAGGAATGGTTGGATTTTCTTGGGGCCTCGGGATTCGTGTCTCAAAGTTCCAGATTAATTATTCCAGATCAACACACCATGCAGTGGGTTCGCCAAATTACATTAGCATTGTAACCCGCCTGAGCGACTTTGTAAATTAGATTTCTTTATTCTGCCATTAGCTTGTATTTTTGCAGGAATACAAACTTTTTATGCATCTGCAAACCCTCAAACTTGTAAGTTTTAAAAATTATGAGGCTGCCGAAATGCAGTTCTCCGAAAAAATCAATTGTTTTGTCGGGCGTAATGGTGCCGGAAAGACAAACATTCTTGATGCTATTTATTATTTGTCTTTTTGTAAAAGCTATTTCAATGCCAATGATCAGCAAAATATTCGGCATGAAGACGAGTTTTTTACTGTTCATGGCTTTTACCAGCGTCCGGGGATGGAAACCGATCAGGTGAGCTGCATTCAAAAGCACCGACACAAAAAGCTTTTTCAATGGAATAAAAAGACTTATGATCGTCTGGCAGATCATATTGGAAAGATTCCTTTAGTAATGATTTCGCCTCATGATCATGATCTGATTAATGACGGAAGCGAATTGCGCAGGAAATTTATCGATGGAGTGATTTCGCAGTTTAATCCTGTTTATCTCGATGCGTTAATTAAATACAACAAAGCGCTTGGACAGCGGAATGCCTTATTGAAGCAATTTGCAGAACACAAGCGTTTCGACAGAGAGCTTTTGAGTTTGTGGGAAGCCCAAATGATTCAACCAGCCACGATTATCTATCAGCATAGGAAAGCTTTTTTGAACGATTTTCAGGATATTTTTCAGCACTATTATGATCTTATTTCCGGAGGCAACGAAAAAGTGTTCATTCAGTATGAATCTAATCTGCATGAAAGTACATTGCAGGATTTACTCAATCAAAATTTACAACGCGATCGATCAGCTCGTTTTACTACTGTGGGCACTCACAAAGACGATTTGTCGTTTTTGATGAATAGCTTTCCGGTCAAGAAGTTTGGGTCGCAGGGTCAGCAAAAGTCGTTTGTAATTGCAATTCGATTGGCGCAGTACGATTTTACCCATAAAAAAATGGGTTACAAACCAATTTTGCTGCTGGATGATATTTTTGATAAGCTTGATGATCAGCGTGTTAAGCAGCTTGTCAGGCTTGTAGGTGAAGATCATTTCGGGCAGGTTTTTCTTACTGATACCCAGCAACAAAGGGTTGATAAACTCTTTGAGGAAAGTCAAATTGATCACCGGATTTTTGAAGTGAACAACGGAGTAATATACCAAAATACCTCATCCTAAAACCTGATTTTATGTCCACGAATAATGAAGAACCTTTGGGAGATGTGATCCGGCAGTTACTGCGGATTTATGGCTGGGAACCACGCCTTGATGAGGTAAGACTGATAAATTGCTGGCCTAAAGTGGTAGGACCCACCATTAAAAAGAAAACACTGGATTTACATGTTGAGAAACAAGTGCTTTTCGTGAAACTGGATTCTGATGCCTTGCGACAGGAACTTTCCTATGCTAAAAGCCTGATTATTAAAAATCTGAATCAGGAAGTAGGTAAGGAAGTGATTAAAGATGTCGTTTTCAGATAGAGCATGTTTTTTAAAGCATACTGAACCAATCGCACAAAGCTTTTGTGCCTTCCCAAATGGACGGACAGTAATCCCTTATATAAGATTCCTGAAGTTTTTTATCCTGAAAAGCTGACAATTTTTCCAATGCCAGGCTTCCATCAAAATCCACATAAGCCAGTCGTGCAACCAATTCATCTGGCTGGTGCCCAAAGTCAATTCCGGGGAGTAATGCAACTCCTGTTTCTTCCAGAATTTTGTCGCATAATTCAGCGGATGTTAAAATATTATGGGATTTCAGCTTTTGGCGATACAGACTAAAGTCGGGATAAAGATAAAATCCGCCACTAACCTGTGGCGTTGTAATGGAAACGGCTGCCAGCTTTTGCCTGATAATTTTAGCCATATACCGTAAAATCCTTCTTGAATCGTCCAGATACTGATCAATATAATCGCCGCCTTCAAATGCCCTTACTGCAGCGTATTGAATTGGAGCGGAGGTTGATGTGTATGTTTCGCTTGCTACTGCTGCCATGGCTTCGCGCAACCAGTACAGTTGCGGAGGAAACGAAAATGTGCCTAATCGCCAGCCTCCTGCGCCACACCATTTGCTTAATCCACTACTGATAATTGTTCCTTCAGGATAAAAACGGGCGATAGAAACATGTTGCCCTTGATGATGAATCATGCCATAAATTTCATCAGAAACCAGTACAATATTGTATTTTCGGGCCACGGCAGCCAGTTCCTTTAGTTTTTCTGTGGGATAGGTGCAACCTGTTGGATTGCTGGGATAATTTAAAATTACGATTCGGGGTCTGTTAGGATCCGAGCGGCAAATCATGTCAAGCTTCTCGGGTGATAAGCGATAGTGTTCTTCGGCGCTTGTAGGCACCCATTGCACATGACGGCCAATGATTCTGGCTTGCGGAAAATAAGACACCCAGCTTGGTGTTGGGATGATCAGATCACCATAATAAACTAATTGAAGAATAAAAATAAGTTCTTTGGAACCTGGGCCAATGAGGATGTCGTCGGGCGAGCAATCAATATACTGGGTACGCTTATTGAAGGCCGCGATAGCTTCACGAAGTGGCAGCAAGCCTCTTACGGGAAGATAATCTTTTTCGTGGGCATGCCTGCGCAGAGCTTCTACAACGGGTTCAGGAACCGGAAAAGGTGATTGTCCAAGCCCAAACTTATACACTTTACGTCCTTCCAGTATGAGTTGACGACTTTTTTCATTAATCGCTAAAGTGGAGGATTGAGAAAGTCCACGCACGTTCAAATTGATGTTTATGGGTAATTGATTCCGGATATTTTTACGCATAATGGTTAAGTATTTGCAGTAAAAATACTTAATTCGATTGACTTGCCAAAAAGCCCTGCCTGATTTCTGCTTCGCTGTAATTGTTTTCATGGAACTTCACTCTGCACTATGCTTTTATCCGGAAATAGTTGTAATTTAGCCCCTCAAAACAGATTATTCACTTAAATTTATATCATTATGAGTAGCATTTTGGATCTGGAACCAAAAGGAATTTGGAAAAATTTCCATAGCCTGACGCAAATTCCACGCCCATCAAAAAAGGAAGAGAAAATTATCGCTTTCACAAAGGAATTTTGTGAAAAATTGGGTCTTGAAACCATCGTTGATGAGGTAGGAAATGTAATTGCCCGCAAACCTGCCACACCAGGCATGGAAGATCGTAAGGGAATCATACTACAGGCTCACCTCGATATGGTTCCTCAGAAAAATGAAGGAACAGATCACGACTTTGAAAAAGATCCCATAGAGACTTATATCGAAGATGGCTGGGTAAAGGCAAAGGGTACAACCCTCGGATCAGATAATGGAATTGGTGCAGCAGCTGCTATGACGGTTTTAGAAGCTACTGATCTGGAGCATGGACCAATCGAAGCCCTTTTTACTATTGATGAGGAAACCGGTATGACAGGTGCTAACGAACTCAAGCCCGGGATTTTGAAAGGCGATATCCTTTTAAATATGGACTCGGAAGACGAAGGCGAGCTGTATATTGGCTGCGCAGGTGGTGTTGATACCACTGGTGAGTTTAAATATTCATTGGAAGCAACACCTGCTGATCATAAAGCGTATCGTATTGTTGTAAAAGGACTTAAAGGTGGTCATTCCGGTTTGGATATCCATTTGGGTCGCGGAAATGCGAATAAAATTATCAATACCCTAATGCTTATGGCAGCCGATAAAGTTGGGTTGCGTGTGGCTCAAATCGACGGTGGTAGTCTTCGTAATGCCATTCCGCGTGAAGCTTTTGCAACAGTGGTTGTGCCCACTAAAAATGCAGAACTTTTTGAACAGTTTACGGTTGAGTTTGAAGCCATTGCTAAAGATGAGTTTGCCGAAGCAGATGGTGGTTTATCTATCAAAGCCGAAGCTGTCGAATTGCCTGAAAATGTTGTTGATGCGAAATCACAAAACAGTCTTTTTGAAGCTGTTGCCAAATGTCCGAATGGAGTTATTGCCATGTCGAAAGATATGGAAGGTGTTGTAGAAACTTCTACAAATTTGGCAATTGTTAAAATGAATGAAGGACAATTTGTGATTGGAACCTTACAAAGAAGCTCGGTAGATGCTGATAAAGAAAAGCTGGCTGCTCAAATTCGGGAAGTTTTCGAAAAAGCTGGTGGCAAAGCCTATTCATCAGGTGATTATCCAGGTTGGAAACCAAATGTGGATTCGCCCATCCTTCATGTCATGAAAGATGTTTATAACAACAAATTTGGTAGAGTTCCTGAAGTAAAGGTAATTCATGCCGGTTTGGAATGTGGTATTTTGGGAGCAGCTTATCCCAATTGGGACATGATTTCATTTGGGCCAACCATTCGTCATCCGCATTCACCAGACGAGAAAGTAAATATTGACACAGTAAAACTTTTCTGGGAATATCTGGTTGAAACCTTGAAACACACACCAAAGAAGTGATATTTTTTAATTTACGATTATTACCGGAAGGAATTCAACGAACTTCCGGTAATTTTTCGTTTTTTTGAGAAATGACTTTGTCAGTCTAAAAAATGTTTCTATTTTTGCACTCCCAAAATTGTAATTAACAAGCCATCCGGCAACAGAAGCTGCTGGCGAATCATATACCTGAAAATTCAATTGAGCAATGAAACGTACTTTTCAACCATCAAACAGAAAACGTCGTAATAAACACGGCTTCAGAGAGAGAATGGCTACTGCCAACGGACGCAAGGTCTTAAAAGCCAGAAGATCAAAAGGCAGAAAAAGACTTACGGTTTCTGACGAAATGTAATTTGTTAGCAGCTGTTTCTTGATTTATTTAAGGTTTAGGCAGAAGGTGATGCAATATTCGCCTTCTGTTTTTTTGTGCCAGCTTTTTTGTATTTCTTTAGTTTTTTTACGTTTTTATCAATCAGTCATTTCCATGATTTTCTTTAAAAAAGACTAATTTCGCATTTTTAATAATGTGTTGTTTTTACCAATTATGGAAGGTTTTTTATTATTCATCTTTTGGGTTATCCTGATTTTTTATCTTTTCCGTCTGTTTTTTAGGTACGGAATGCCGTGGTTGCTTAGTCGTTATTTTCGTAAGATGCAGGAAAAGATGCGTGATACTCATCAGGCAAAAAAAGAAACAAAGCATGGTGAGGTAAAAGTAAAAATGTCGGGGAACGATCAGCCAAGAGTAGATCCTAATATTGGTGAATACGTTGATTTTGAAGAAGTAAAAGACAATAATAAGCCTGAAAATGAAAAATAACAATCCCGCAAGAACTAAATTTCTGATAGCCATAATTACAGCCATTTTAAGTTTTTTAGTGATAACGATTGCTTATTTTAATCCTTTGCTCGAAGGCAAACGACTGGAACAACACGATATCGCCATGTGGAAAGGCATGTCGAAAGAAATAGTGGATTTCAGAAAAGAAACGGGAGAAGAACCCTTGTGGACAAATTCCATGTTTGGTGGAATGCCTGCCTGGCAGATTTCGGTGATTTATGGCAACAATCTGATGCGGTATGTAAAAAAAGTTGTTCAGCTGTGGTTGCCATATCCGGCTAATGCAGTTTTTGTGTATATGCTCGGATTTTTCGTTTTGCTGCTCGTTATGCGCGTCAATCCATGGCTGAGCATGGCAGGCGCTATTGCTTTTGCTTTTTCTTCATATTTTTTAATTATTTTAGGGGCCGGGCACACTTCAAAAGCTTATGCCATAGGCTATATGGCGCCGGTGTTAGCAGGTATTGTGCTGGCTTACCGGGGAAAATACCTTTGGGGAGCTCTGTTGGCCTCATTAGCACTCGCGCTACAATTAGAAGCCGGACATTTACAGATAACTTATTACTTACTGCTTATTGTGGTGATTCTGGGAATCATTCAGCTGATTGATGCGGTTCGTTTCAAAACTATGCCGAATTTTTTTAAAGCCAGCGGTTTTTTGATAGTTGGAGCCTTGTTAGCAGTCCTTACACACAGCACCAATCTTTATGCTACCTATGACTATGGAAAAGAATCCATGCGAGGAAAGCCGGTACTAACCAAAAATGCTGATGATCAAACCCGGGGTCTCGACAGATCCTATATCACAAACTGGAGTTATGGCATTGGCGAAACCTGGTCGCTATTAATCCCCAATGCGAAAGGAGGAGCCACTGCTATGTTAGGTTCAAATCATCCGGCTTTAGAAAAAGCTGACAGGGGAATGCGTCAGGCTTTGGCACAACAAAATGCTTATTGGGGCGATCAGCCCGGAACCAGCGGACCGGTTTATGTGGGCGCAATTGTTGTGTTTTTGTTTGTGCTGGGGGTCTTCTTTGTGAAAGGCAAATACAAATGGATATTGCTGTCGGCTACAGTGTTATCTATTGTGCTTAGTTGGGGGAAAAACTTTATGCCCTTCACTGATTTCTTTCTTGATTATATACCCGGATATAACAAATTCAGGGCGGTTTCGATGACGCTGGTTATTGCCGAACTTACAATTCCGCTTTTAGGTTTTCTGGGTCTTTATCAGCTCTATCAAAATCCTGAAATTCTGCGTCGTAAACAGAAATATTTTTGGATTTCTTTTGGGTTAACAGGTGGGCTTGCTTTTTTATTTTACCTCATGCCAACTACTTTTTTCAACTTTTTCAGTCAGTTTGAGTTGGAACAGTTTAATCGTATCAAAGAGTCGAATCCGGGAAATGCTTCGCAAATAGATTTGTTTTTGAGTCAGCTTGAGGCAGTTCGGGTAAGTATTTTTAAGGCAGATGCTTTGCGAAGTTTTATCTTTATCCTGCTTGCCACAGCAGTTTTATATTTCTATAGCCTTAAGAAAATAAAAGCTTCCTGGCTTATTGCTGCATTTATACTTTTGATTTTATTTGATATGGTTCCTGTGGCACAACGTTATCTGAATAATGACAATTTTGTTCCAAAAAGAAAAGTTGAAAACCCTTTCCAGCTTACGCAGGCCGACAAAGAAATACTGAAAGATAATGACCCGAATTTCAGGGTGTTGGATTTGACTAAGAATATTTTTAACGATGCCAGCACCAGCTATTATCATCATGCTATTGGTGGTTATCATGGGGCAAAACTACAACGTTATCAGGATTTGATTGATCATTATCTTCAAGCGGAGATTCAGGCTGTATCTTCTGTTTTCAACGAAAATCCCAACATGCAATCAATCAATGCAGTGCTGGCTAAACAGCAAGTATTGAATATGTTAAATACGCGCTATTTTATCTATAGCCCAACTTCTGCACCTTTGCGAAATACTTTTGCTTTTGGAAATGCCTGGTTTGCCGAAAATATTGTGTGGGTTCAGACCCCAAATGAAGAGATTGATGCTTTGGAAGCAGTAAATCTGCGGGAAACGGCTGTTTTGCATAACGAATTTCGGGAGATGTTGAATGATTTTGATTCTCAGATTGATTCATCAGCAACGATCAAGCTTACGCAATATGCTCCTAATAAACTAAATTATGAGTTGAGGTCAGTTCATAATCAGCTGGTTGTTTTCTCTGAGATCTGGACAACTAAAGGATGGAATTTGTATGTGGATGGTCAGAAACATGATTTATTACGAGCTAATTATATTTTAAGGGCAGCCCTGATTCCGGCAGGAAACCATCAGCTGGAAATGCGCTACGAGCCGCGTGTTTGGGCTGTTGGTGAAAAGGTTAGTCTGGCCAGTTCCCTGTTGCTGATTCTTTTGGCAGTTGGTATCTTCATTAATTTTTTAGTTAAGCAGAAAAAGGCCGAAGCATAAACCTTTATGAAAAAGGTTTTAATCATCACATATTATTGGCCACCTTCCGGTGGAGGAGGGGTTCAGCGTTGGTTGAAGTTTGCTAAATATTTGAGAGAATTCAACTGGGAACCCGTTGTTTATACTCCCGAAAATCCGGAGTCGCCGCAGATAGATCAAAGTCTTGTTAATGAAATTCCAACTGGAATAGAAGTTATTAAAACCAAGGTTTGGGAGCCTTACCGCTGGTACAAAACGTTTACTGGACGGGGAAAAGATGAACGTATTCAAACGGCTTTTTTATCGGAAAAGAAAAAGCCTGGCTTGACAGAAAAGCTTAGTATCTGGATCAGAGGAAATGTATTTATTCCGGATGCGCGACGTTTTTGGATTAAGCCATCAGTGAAGTTTTTAAAAAACTGGCTCAGTAAAAACAAGATTGATTTAATTGTTTCAACTGGCCCTCCACATAGCATGCATCTGATTGCTATGCAGTTAAAAGAACAAACAGGAGTTGCCTGGCTGGCAGATTTTAGGGATCCCTGGACTAATATTGATTATTATCAGGATTTAATGCTGGGAAAACGAGCCGACAAAAAACACCATCAGCTGGAGTTAAAAGTATTACAAAATGCTGATGCTATTACTGTTGTAAGTTCTGGAATGCAAAGGGAATTTAATGCTATCCGGAAACGGGATTATTGCGTGATTCCGAATGGATTTGATAGTTCTGATTTCGAAAAATCAGAAGAAATAAAGCCTGACAGCGATTTTAGTTTGGCTCATATTGGGGCTCTTGTCAAAACACGTAACCCACTGAATTTATGGAAAGTATTAAAAGAGTTGTGTGAAGAGGACGCTGGTTTTTCGGGTTGCTTAAAGATCAAACTAATTGGGAACATCGATGTGTATGTAAGAGAATCTTTAAAAGAATTTCAGCTTCTCGAAAAAGTTCAAATACAATCATATTTGCCACATGATGAGGTGATTAAGGAGCAAATGCGTGCTCAGGTATTGTTGTTGCTGATCAATCGTACACCCAATGCACATCTGATACTCACCGGAAAGCTGTTTGAGTATATGGGAGCCGGAAGACCAATTTTGGGAATTGGACCACAAAATGGAGATGCATCCCAAATATTATCCAAAACCGGCGCAGGTGTGATGGTAGATTTTGAGGATGAGGATCAGCTTAAAAAATACATTTGGGATTATTATAAGCGCTACCGAACAGGCAATTTAGCTTCAACTTCCGGAAGTGTTCAACAGTACTCCAGGCTTGAGCTAACCCGTGAAATGGCCAAACAGTTTGAAAAAATGCTTAATCGTTAAGGATATTGTTTACGAATTTTCCAATATCATAATCAGTATTAAACACCATGTAAAGTTCTGTCATTAGTGGATAGTTGAGGCCTGTCAGCTGTCTTTTTTCAAGCTCTTCATAAAAAACCTGAACAGCAATTCTACCTTCAAGCACTACTTTTTTGGATATATCCTGCGAAAAGAAACCTTTTCCGATTAAAAGGCCTAAGGTGCGGTTTCTGCTAAGATCGTTCAAGGCAGTAAGTGAAAAATCACCAAACCCACAATATTTAAAAATGGTCTCTTCCTGTCCGCCAAATGTTTTGATCAGTTGTCGCATTTCGTTTATTGCCTTCGAAAGCACAAGCGACCTCAAATTTGGCGAGTCAAAATTTGCGTCAACAATTCCAATAATAATGGCATAAATATTTTTTAAAATGCTGGCATATTCCACACCATGAAGATCGTTAGAGTAATCCAGATGAATGGTTGTGCCTGAAAAAATATCCTGGAGAAAATCATGAATTTTGGGATCAGTGGCAGCAATTGTAAATGCGGTAGGTTGGCGATTGATTATTTCACGCGCAAAGGAAGGGCCTTTAAGGCAGCCTACCGGATTAGGCATCAGCTCGGAGATGCAATCCGGAATAAGCTGAAAATCATTGCCAAAACCTTTTGCCAGATTGATGATTGGTGTTGAAGAAGGGATTAGATCCTTGTTGGTTTTCAGGTAATTTACAATCGTTGTTGAGGGTATTGCCAGAAAAATCAGATCTGCATTTTTAAGTATATTCACATCCATACTGGCACTCAGATAAGGATGTAGTTGTGTAGCCGGAAAATGCCGGAAATTGATATGGTTTTGATTGATATCATCAACCACATCCTGCTCGATAGAAAGGAGACAAACATCCATATCTTCATCAGCAGCCAATATGTTACCCAGAGCTGTGGCAATGGCGCCGCTACCGATAAAAATAATGTTCGATTTATGTGTGGTTTTTTCCATATTAAGATTTATATATTCAGAAAAAATGCGAATTTAATTATTTTTTGATGCGTAGCTTGGCGAGCATTCCATTGATGGTTTGATTGATATCGGCAGAAAATCCGGAAGCATAAAGCATTACCATAAAAAGTATAGTGAAAACCGCACTTTGCGTAATGATTTCCCAGACGTACCAATCAAAAGCTGGTGTAAGGCGGGCAAGATAAAATGCAATCAATCCAATCCCTGTTAATACCAGATAATTCCAACTAAATGGCTGCATGCCAAATTTGTAATAAACAAATCCCCATGAAATTAAATTGTAGATAAATCTTGCTAATAAAGATGCGATGGCAGCACCTACAAGGCCATAAAGCGGTATAAATATCAAATTGGTTATGATGAGCAATCCTGCGAAAATCAATAAAAACCAGGTAATGACCCTATATTGATTTGAATTACTGATAATATACTGAGATACACTGGTAAACATTTCAATCAGATTGGCAAGGCCGATAAATACGATGACCATTCGACCAGCCTCAAAATCAGAGCCTAAAATATCAAAAACCTGATCGAGGTTAAGCATTAAACCTAAAAACAATAAAAGACCAATGGCTGAAAGTGTTCTGTTACTTTTATCATATATTTCCATGATTTTTTTTGTGTCATTGGATTTCCAACTATCTGCAATCACTATCACTGCAATTTTAATTACTGAGCGTGAGGGAATTAAAATCAGCGTGCCGAAGTAAAAGGTAGTAGAATAAATACCTGTGTCTGCCAGTCCCAGCATATCATTTATCATCACCACATCAATATTCAGAATGAGGATGCCAGAAAAGCTTGTGGCAATGCCAAAAATTGCCACCGAACGCATATTCCGTGCCATTTCTTTGGTGATGAAGCCTCTAAAGTTTCCGAAAACAAATTGTCCGCTACGATAAATTGACCAGGCAATGAGTAAGGTTGGCAGGCTTATCGAAACTACATAAAGCAAAACTAGCTGGTCAAAACTTATACGATCAAAATAATATAACACGACCGAAAGCATAATAAAAACACGTTGCCAAACTTCTTTATAAAGCGATCCCTTTACGGCATTGTAAATTGCACGATAGTAACTATCGAGTGCATTAAAAAAGGTGGTAAAAAAAATCAGCGGAATCAGGTAATTGAAATACTCCACAAATAGGGCTGATTTTTCAATATTTTGACTAATTATCCATGGTTTGATCGCGAAAAAAACGATCATGGCAATTAAAAATCCGGCTAAATTGACCAGTAAAGATAGTTTTAAGAAACCATGATGATTATTGCTTAGGTCTCTGAAATATGGAAAGTTGCGTAGTGTTACAGCGTTAAATCCCAAACCCGAAAACTGAGCAAAAAGGACGGATACAGATACCAACAATCGTAATAATCCAATCTCAGCCTTGGATAAAATTGAAGGGAAAAGCAAAGCAGTGGTCACAAATCCTAAAATAACGCCAAGATATGACAGGATTGTCCCAGTTATGCTTTGTGTTTTGATGATTCCCATGGGTTATTTTTTTTGTAATAAAACTATTAACCAATAGGGCTTTTTGGGAGAAACAATCACATTGGTAATATCGAGGATACTAGCTATAGGGTGAAATTTATAAGTATATTCGAATACATATTCGCATGATGGGCAGATGGTTTTTCTTTTATCTTTTGCAATCCAATAGTATGGAATCCAGGAATGTGATGGCGTGAATCGTTTTTTAAGCTTAAGTAAAAATGGAGCATAATACCTTACTTTTTTTCCTGTTTTGATTGTTTTTATCAGGCTAAAGTCTGGAAAAAGAGTGGCAAGTTTATGTTCATCAAAAACATTGATATGATTGGGACGATTGTAATCAAAGTTACATTTTGGACATCGGATCGACAGCTTATCCGGGTTTTCGTCGTTCGGAACCGAAATCAATAAATACTTTTTTGTTAATCGTCGAATTTCTCCAACAGTTTTTCCTAAGGTTTCTGCTTCCAAATGTTCTAAAAGTTCGCTTGAAAATACCAAATCGAACTGATTATCAGGCAAAGGAATTTTATCTGCACTGGCCTGAATTTTTTTTGTTTTAACAAATTTTAGTGCCTCCTTACTTCTGTCAACACCAGTAACATCATAGTTTTCCGCTAAAATGTTAGTAATTGCACCGTTACCACAACCAACATCCAAAATACGTTCGACATCATCAGGAATAAGCTCAAATATTATTTGGATTTTATCAGCAATATCTGCTGATGTGAACGATTTCCAATCAAATTTCTCATAAACATTGAGGTTATCCTTTGTCATGCTTTGTAAATATTTTGCAATTTTTCAGCATCATATTTCCATAAGTAATTTTCTATAACAGCTTGATAACCATTTTCTCCCATGATTTTTAGTTTTTGTTTTTCGTTCATAATCGATTTTATTATGGTAACAAAAGCAGCTGTATCCTGCCATTCATAAATTTTTCCACATTTATTTTGCCTGATGATTCGTTCAATGGGTTTGCAATCAGATGCAATAACCGGCTTTTTTGCAAACATATATTGAAAAAGTTTATGCGGAATAGTGTTATCTGTATGATCACTTTTAACATGCGGTATCAAGCAAATATCTGCTTCACCCATGAGCTCATTCATTTTGTCGAAAGGCTGCCATCCCAGAAAAATTACTTGATTCACAACATTATTTTGCCGGGATATTAATTTTAATTCCTCAACAAAGGATCCGTCGCCAAGTATAAACAGCCTTACTTTTTCGGGCAAATGTTTAAGTGCTGGTATGATAGTTTGCAGTCCACGGTGTCGGTTGATGCCACCAGCATAAAATAGTGTAAAATAAGCTTCGTCAGGCTGTGTGTCGGGGATTTTAAAATGTGCCGGATTGAGGGTGTTTGAAACAACTTCAATTTTATTTGGTTCAATGCCAAGTTGTTTTAGTCGCGTTCTGGCTTCGTCAACAACAACAATAATGTTGTCGGCATGTTGACACATCTTCAATTCGAATTTTTTCCATTGAACGGTGTCCGATAAGAACTTTCCTAAAATACCTTTCACATGATCTGCTTGTTCGAGCAGTGCTGGCCAGTTTTCGTGAAGATCAAGTGTAAACCTGATGCCATATTTTTGTTTCATTTCAAATCCAGGTCTGGCCATGGGTAAGTCATGAATATGCACGATATCGAATTGATATTGTTGCTGTAACCCAAATAAAAATGGCCTCCAAAAATTATAATAAAAAGGAAATTTTAAGCAGCCAACACTGGTTTTGTGTCGTAGTTTACTAATTGATTTTCGATGAATATGTGCTTTGCCAAACTGGTCGTAAACGGCTTGGTTTTTCATTGTAAAACATGCAATATGGATTTCGTGTCCAGCAGCTGTGAGGGTTTCAATTTCATTCTCAACCCTTATATCTGGAGGAAATTCGTGATCTAAAACCATTAAAATTTTCATGCGCGGAGGTTGAGAAAATGACTGATGTGTTGATAAATTCTTTCAGCTGTTTTGCCATCCCAAAGTTCTGGAATCTTTCCTTTTTTATGTCGATTGTTTAGTATTTGATCCACTAAATACAAAGCCGTGTTAAAGTCGGTTCCTGCTAAATAATTGGTCCCAACCTCAATAGTAACAGGTCTTTCTGTATTGTTTCGGACAGTCACACAGGGAATTTTCAAAAAGCTTGTTTCTTCCTGAATGCCTCCGCTGTCAGTGATCACAACTCTGGTTTTTTCAATTAAAGATAAAAATGAAATATAGGGTAAGGGATCGGTTAGTATAATTTCTTTATTAATACTATGCATAAGATCAAAACTTTCGAGCCTATCACGGGTGCGGGGGTGAAGTGGTAATATCAGCCGGATTCGGCCTGATAGTTCATTTAAAAAATTAACCAGTTGCTTGAGTGTCTTTTCATTATCAACATTTGAAGGGCGGTGAAAGGTTGCAATGGCAAAATTTCCATGTTCAAGCTGATGTTGCTCTAATATTTGTGTAGCCTGTATTTGTTCCTTTTGATGTATCAGGCTGTCAATCATAATATTGCCCGTAAAAAATACTTTTGAACTATCTATTCCTTCTTTTAGGAGATTTGCGATGGCACTTTTTTCAGTAACAAAAAGCAGGTCAGAAAGTTGATCAGTTAATAATCTATTAATCTCCTCGGGCATGGTTCTGTCGAACGAACGCAATCCTGCTTCGATATGTGCGATAGGGTAGCCTAGTTTTGAAGCGGCTAAAGCTGCTGCAAGTGTTGAATTAACATCGCCTGGAACAATTATTAAATGTGGATGTTCTTTCAAAAGCACTTGTTCAAATGCTTTTAAAATGTCAGCGACCTGTGTGGCATGACTGCCACCTGAAATACCTAAGTTGTAAGCAGGCTGTGTGATTTCTAATTGTTTAAAAAAGTCATCCGACATATTTTTGTCAAAATGCTGTCCGGTATGGCAAATCATGTGCTGAATTTCAGGGTGTTTTTTAAATTCTCTGTCGAGGGGGGCAATTTTCACAAAATTTGGACGGGCACCTACAACGGATATAATTTTGAATGTCATTTTTTTCGTTTAGGCAAAATTAATCAACTTTTTTACTTTCTTGATCATTGTTGTCCGCTATAATTCAAATAAAAACGCTCAAACGCTGTAATAATGCCGGCCCTACGGGACTTGGGATAATCAGGGGTAAGCTTTTATTTTACACACATTTTGTCCCTAACGGGACTGTTCCGTTAGGGACAAAATGTGTGTAGCCAGTGCGTTACAGGTTAAGAAAAAGTCTCGTAGGGACAACATTATATTTTATCGGATAATAGTGATTTGCTATATACCTTATGCTTTGGGAATAGTAGCGCTTAATGATACCGCTGTTGGTTTTGAATGGCAATTAATGGATCAAAGTCAGACATCTGATTTGGCTAGAGGGCCAACCGGATTTAATTCGAATACAGTAGGTTGGTATTCCCTGATTTGGAAGAAACTTATTTTGGTATCGACACTTTGACCGCTGCCACCAACTATGATGTTTCTGTTAAAAAAACTTGCCAGAGTGGTGGGTATAGTGATTAGCCCGGGCCACTTAGTTTTCAAACTTTTTCTGTTTTTGAAGTAATGGCCGGTGGTTCCTATTGTTTTGGCAAGACGGATAACTTAAGTGTTTATCTCGCAGAATCTGATTCAAGTATATTTTACACACTTTACCATCAAGGAGATTCAATAGGACCGGCGCTATAAAGCATAGGTGATACAGTCTCATGTCTGGTTTCAGATATTGATGTATATAGCGTTTTGGCCTACAGCGAAAAAGGTTCGGCTTAGATGGAAATACAGGTCAATGTCAGTGAGTTGCCACTACCGGATGTTTTTTGGTCTTAAATTTTGATACAATCTGCGTTGATGTGATTCCTTTTCGTTTAAGTGGTGGTTATCCTTCGGGGGGTGTTTTTTCAGGTGATGGCATTGTAAATAATTACTTTTTTACGGAGGATTTAGAGATAGGTTTTCATACCGTACATTATTCCTACACAAATGAATATGGTTGTACAAACTCAACCAGTGCTGATTATTATCTCGATGAATGTAGTGGACTGGCTGAAGCTTTAACTGATTCTCAAAGCTTGATTATCACTCCTAATCCTGTGGATGAACTACTGAAAATTTCATCAAATGGAATTATAGCTTATAAACGTCTGATAATTTATGATTTAAGTGACAAGGTGATCAATATGCCGATCCTTAGGGATGTTAAAAAGCTGGAAATTAATGCCAGCCTTCTTGCGGAAGGTAGTTATTTAGTCAAACCGGAAGGAGCATCTGAGATGAGATTTCTTAAGTTCCTTACCAACTAATCTATAACATCTTCCAAAGCCCGGTTTTCTTGTTTGGCGCGTAAGATACTTGCGTTGAGTTCAAAGCCAATCAGCAAAATAATGGCATTAAAGTAAATCCACATCATAAAAATTATCAGTGTTCCGATGGAACCGTAGAGTGCGTTATACCGGGAAAAATTGGATATGTAAAAGTTAAACAATAAGGTGCCAATGATAAATAGAGCGGTCGCCAAAATGCTTCCGGGGCTTATAAACCGGTATTCTTTTCGCTTGGCCGGGGCGTAATAATACAACATCGAGAGGCTAAAAAAAGTAAGGAAAACAGTTACAATCCATCTTGAGAATTGTAATAATTGAGCAGTTAAGCCTCCGCTAATCAAGTCTCTTGATATCAGCCAATTAATTACAACACCTCCTGTTGTTATCAAACCAATGGCGAGAATTACAAATACTGAAAGCACTGCCATGAGGAAAACAGCTGAAAGCCGCTGTTGCAGCCAGCTTTTTGTATCGATGCTATGCCAGGTGCCGTTAAAACCATCCATGATGGCGCTTATGCCGTTAGTGCTAAAGATAAAGGTGAGGATAAAACTCAACGATAGTAAACCTGTATTTTGTCGCGTCACTATTTCAAGTATTGTATGTTCCACTTCCTGATAAGTATCCGAAGGAATGATATCCTGAAACAATTCCATAAGGGTTTCCTGAAAGTGTTCGATTGGCAGGTATGGAATCAGTGTGAAAAGAAAAAGGATAAATGGAAAAATTGCCAGGAAAAAGTTAAACGACACTGCTGCAGCCCGTGTAGTAACAGCTCCTTTAAAAAGGCCTTTCATAAAAAACACAAGCACATCATAAAAGGGCACTTCATCGAATCCGGGTAAAATGAGTAATCGAAGAAATGCCACCAGCTTTTCCTTGATTCGTGTAATTAGCGACTTAAATGTTGAATACAGCTTCAATAATTGTGACATATTAAGCTTTTAGGGCTCTGAGGCTAAGGTCCAAACTTTTGATGTGGTGAGTAAGTGCGCCTATCGAAATATAATCAACACCTGTGGCAGCATAATTATAAAGCGTGGCCTCCGTTATGCCGCCTGAAGCTTCAGTCTCGAATTTTCCATTGATCTGTATTATGGCTTGCTTAAGGTTTTCCGGAGTAAAATTATCCAGCATAATTCGATTGAAACCGCCAATCTGAAGTGCTTCGGCCAACTCATTAAAATTTCTAACCTCTAATTCAACCGGAATTTCAATTTGTTTTTCGTTGAGGTAATTGCCAACTGCTTTTAGTGCTTTAGCAATTCCTCCGGCAAAATCGATATGGTTATTTTTAATGAGAATCATATCAAAAAGACCAAAACGATGATTTGCTCCGCCTCCAATAGCAACAGCCATTTTTTCAAAAATTCGCATTCCGGGCGTTGTTTTGCGTGTGTCAAGCAGCACTGTTGGCAATCCCCGAAGCAGTTTTTTATAGGCTGATGTTTTGGTGGCAATACCACTCATTCTTTGCATATAATTGAGCGCCAAACGTTCTGATGAAAGCATGGCTATTACTTTTCCCTTAACCTTAAAAACAATATCTCCGGGCTTTACAGGGCTGCCATCGGGGATGAGTTGTTCAAAAATTGTTTCCGGGTCTATCAGTTCAAAAACTTTTTGTGCAATAGTTACTCCAGCGATGATACCTTCTTCTTTTACAAGCAATTGCATGGTTCCAGTTGCTGCTGCCGGTATTGTTGAAAGTGAGGTGTGATCTCCATCACCAATATCTTCGTGGATAGCTGCTAAAATATGCTGTTCGATGAGTGTTTCTGTGTTCATCATGGAATCAGACTGATATGTATGGATTGAATTTTTTTCTTTTGTGCTTGAGCTAAAATGTATATGCGGAATCCAGCTGTTGAATCTTTTAAATTTCCGATAAGGTAAGAGGCATTGGAGTCCGTTGTAATTCCTGATTCAAGTAGTTCAAAAACAGGATTTTCAAGCTTTGAGAAAAAGTTTGCCAACTGTTTTTCTGCCTGTTGTTGGCTGCAAACACCTTTTTGATCGGGTAAGTTGAGTGAAATCGCCGCTGCTAAATATTTTCTTAAACCGGAAGCATTTTGTTTTTCTATAAGAGGTTTGATTTCGGTAACTAAAAAATCACGCTCCTGAGCACTTAAAACAGAGGCAAATGCTATTAAAAGACTGAAAATTAATATTATATTTTTCATGAATGTGCTAGCCAAATCTTTTCCAAAATTACAGCTTTTTTTAGAGTAGAACTGATGGCAAAACTTGTCTGGTTGTTAATTTGGATTACAACCTATCAAAGTATTGAAATTAAATAAATTAAGATAGTTGTTGGCTCACAACAAATGTGCCGGTATGTTTGGTTAGTTTGGTAGGGATTGTTCTTTTGAAACCCATCGGGCTGAAAAATAATTTATCTTTGCTTCATCTCAAAACATTCAATTATGGCTTATCGCTTTTTGCATCGGCTTCTGATTGTTCTCCTTTTGTTCTTGTTTTCATGCCTTTCGGAGGAAAAATCAGAGACGGAAAAATTTGAAAATGAGTTGAGTCATTTTAATAAATCGATGGAAAGTATTGGTCAAACCATGGATTTGGTAGATGCGATGCAGGCCGAGGTGGAACGTATTGAAAAGAGCCGGTCTTTGGGTGAACTTACTGATAAAGAGGCAGATGAACAATTAAACGAATTAAAAGAAACCTATGGCAGGATAATTGCCCGCCGGTCAAATGTTAATCCTGCTACCTCACTGCCTGACTGGGCTAAAAATCTTGGTTTATCAGAACCCATAGGGCTTACACTTGACACAGATTATTCGCAGCTAACCTCTTTTTCAAATCCTGAGGAAGGATTTAATTCCATTTTACTGGTGTATTACGGGGATTATCAATTAGCAATGAACGAGGCTTCGCGCATTGCCCGCGCAGCTGGAATTCCGCTTTCAAAAGATTACAAGCAGGCCGTTGAGTTGGCCAAAACATACAGCACAACACCTATAAAAGGTGTGGCCTATATGAACTTCGATCCGTTTGTGTCGGATGCTGATTTCAATATTTCAATTACAGTTGACGAAACGGGAATGCTCACAATCAGCGCAGTAGATGTAGCTCAAATGAAAAAACAGTTTGAAAACGAAAACCGTAAAATGCCCTGAACTATGCAGAAATCTATTTTGATCGCCGGAGCTGGTAAAGGCATTGGCTTTGAACTTGCAAAACTATTATCGACAGACGAAAATAACAGCGTTTTTGCTGTTTCCAGAAACATTAGCCAGCTGGATAAGCTTGCAAACGAAATCAACTCCAAAACGGATTCACCAGCCTTGATTAATCTAGCGCTTGATTTTACCGCTTCAAATTTTCCTAACGTTCTGGAACAAAGCCTCGAAGAATATAACTTTAAACCGAATGTCGTGATTTACAATGCCGGCTTATTAATTAACAAACCATTTGCCGAGCTTACCAATTCAGATTTTGATCAGCTTTTTGACATCAATGTTAAGTCAGCTTTCAGGCTTTTTAGGATGCTGTTGCCACGTTTGGATAGTGGATCACATTTGTTGGGAATCAGCAGTATGGGAGGTTTTCAAGGGAGTTTGAAATTTCCGGGTTTATCGCTTTATAGTGCTTCTAAAGCAGCCCTTGCCGTATTGATGGAATGTTTGGCAGAGGAGCTCAAAGATCGTCAGATCAAGGCAAATGCTTTGGCTCTTGGATCTGCCCAAACAGAAATGCTGGCCCAGGCTTTTCCGGGTTATAAAGCACCGCTTTCTGCCAAAGAAATGGCGGTTTTTGTTGCTGATTTTGCACTGAATGGCAGTCGGTATTTTAATGGTAAAATTCTGCCAGTGTCTGTTTCTACACCTTAAAAGGCTGCTTTAATCCAATTTAAAAAGTGTTATCAGGGTGTAAAATTTGAATTATGATTAGTTTTGCAGTATTAAACATTAATAAAAATGTCAGAGCAAACTGATTCAGTTACCCATCCGGGAATTGTAATGCAGATATCAGGTCATGTTGCAGAGGTGATGATACTGGCCAAATCGGCCTGTACTTCCTGTCAGGTTAAAGGAGCATGTAATATGTCCGAAATGGAAGAAAAAAGGGTTTTTGTTGAATTGCCTCCTGAGCATAGCTTTAAAAGTGGTCAGCAGGTGAACGTTATGATGAAGCAATCGCTTGGAAATTTTGCTGTTTTTTTAGGTTACATCCTGCCGTTTTTAGTGCTGCTTCTTACCTTAATTATCAGTATTTCAGTTGGATTGGGGGAGGGTGTTGCAGGATTGCTAGCCCTAGGAATTTTAGTTCCTTACTATTTTGTTTTGTATAGGCTAAGGAATCGGTTAGGCCGAAAATTTAGTTTCCAACTCACGGCCTAAGTTAAGGCTATTATGAATGAAATAATTATTGTAAAATATTAAACCATAATAATTTATAAAAAATGAAAAAAAGTATTACGCTTTTTATGATGCTTTGGGTTGGTCTTGTTGTTTTTGGGCAGTCAGAGGCATTTGATCGTACTGTTTACAAAGCAGAAAGAGTGGTTAAAGCCACTTATTTCGAAAAAACACAGCCTTTACGCGATGTAATGCCAGTCATTCCAGGCGAACGGAAGCGTGCCTGGAAAAATGATCTGGTTGGAAATGCTTCAATTGAAAAGCCTCCTTTTAATCTCGATGTGCCTGAAAATAATGATGTTATTGATGCAGTTGTTCACGGAAATAACCTGCGCGACGGCGATTATTGGCCTTTGCGCTCAGTGATGGCTTTGGGAAATGTTAATGGTGTTTACCCTCCTGATACGGAAGGAGATGTTGGTCCGGATCATTACTTTTTGATGATTAATTCTTCCTTTGCAATTTATAATAAAGAAGGTGTTAAGTTGTATGGTCCGGCCGATAACAGTACCTTATGGGATGGATTTCCGGGACCTTGGAGCGGAACAAACGACGGCGACCCAATCGTTTTGTATGACGAGGGTGCCGATCGTTGGTTTGCCAGCCAGTTTGCTGTGAATACGGGCGATGGTAGTTTCTGGGAACTCGTGGCCATTTCCGAAACCGGCGACCCGCTTGGCGCCTGGTATCGTTATGCTTTTGAATTTAACTATTTTAACGATTATCCAAAGTTTGGCGTTTGGCATAATGCTTATCTGGGTACCTTCAACTATTTCAATTCCAGCGCAACTGCTTATATTGGTGGCGGTGCAATTGCCCTTGATCGTGATGCGATGCTCGCCGGCGATCCTGATGCTGAGATGATTATGTTTCCTATTTCTAATTCAAAGTTTGGTATTATGCCTGCTGATTTTGATGGTACACCTCCTCCAACAGATGAGCCTGCCTGGTTTGCTCATATGAACCGTACAGGAAATAAAAACCTTGAAATATGGAAAGCTGAGATCAACTGGAGCAATCCATCTTCCTCCACTTATAGCATGCAAAACAGTCTGGTTGTTGAGGCTTTCAATGCTAATGTCGGCTCCATTCCTCAACCGGGTACTACCCAAACACTTGATGCCATTGGCGGGCAATTGATGTTTCGTTTGCAATACAGAAATTTTGGTGACTACAGCACTTTGGTTGCCAATCATACTGTTACAGCTAATGCACGCGCTGCTGTTCGTTGGTACGAATTGCGCAAAGCTGCCAATGACTGGTCTATTTATCAGCAAGGTACCTGGCAGCCTGATCTCGACTATCGCTGGATGGGAAGTATTGCCATGAATGCGAATGGAAATATTGCAGTTGGATATAGCGTTTCCAGTACAACTACTTATCCAAGCATTCGTTATGCAGGTCGTACAGCTAACGCACCGCTCGGCGAATTTAATATACCTGAAACTGTAATTGTAAATGGAACAAGCGCACAAACTAATGTGAATCGTTGGGGCGATTACAGCGCGATGTCAGTTGACCCTGCTGATGATTCAACATTCTGGTATACACAGATGTACAAGCTTGGGAGTAATTGGCGAACTCATTTTGCTTCTTTCAATTTTGCCCCTGGTGTGGCTCCCGAAATTGATGCCGGTGAGGATCAATATATGTGTATTGATCAAACCACGATAGATACAAAAGCTGCTGCACTCGCAGTGGAAAGCGTTGAATGGGTTACTTCTGGTGATGGAATTTTGCTTTACGACGATCGTCTTGCAACGCTTTATGCCCCCGGTCAAAATGATCGTATTTCCGGCGAAGTAAGCCTTACAATAACCGCTACCGGATATGATGGCACACAGGTATCGGACGATTTCACTGTCTTTATTCACAATTATCCTGAAGCCATTGCAGGCAACGACACAATTATTTGTCAGGATGAAGTGATCGAACTTTATGGAGAAGCCATTTATGCTGATAGCACTATATGGACCACCAGCGGAGACGGAAGCTTCGATGACGCCAATCTGTTGAATGCTACCTATGCACCAGGCGAAAGCGATATCCTGAATGGAAGTGTGGAACTTACCCTTGAGGTATTTGCTGCTGAAGTGTGTGAAGGCAATGATACCGATGTGCTTACTCTTGTTGTGGATAATTGTACCAGTGTCAATGAACAGCAAAAAACGGCAAAAATTTCTGTAACACCCAATCCATCAGATGGTTACATTATACTATTTGTAAATAATGGAACCGTAAGTGAAATTTCATGGGAGTTGATTGATAATCTTGGTAAGGTATTGTTAAAATCATCAGGATCAGCTCGCAAGGCTGTTTATGAAGATCAGATAAACGCCACTCAATTCAAATCAGGAACCTACTATTTACAAGTAACTATTGGTGATCAGGTATATACAGAAAAAGTGCTGATTCAGGAGTAAACATTTTGATTTTTGGATATCAATAAATATAGAGTTCTTTAAATATGTTCTAAATTGCTGATTAAGTGGCAATTTAGAAAGTTTCTAAACAAACCCGAAACTAATCTGATTATCAGATAGTTTCGGGTTTTCTCTTATACATTGTTTTAATATTAAATTTCTAAATAGCTATAATACAGAAGTATAGCATTTGAATAGCTTGTAAGTCAATCGCTTGAAAATACGGTCTAATCTGTTAATTTTGCCCTGCTGTTCAGAAAAAAACAGTATTGGCATTTCCCTTTTCAAAGTATTAATGAATCAGGGCAGCCTGAAAATGAAGTTTTAACCTAAAACTACATACCGTGAATGAGGTTTTAATGTATGCGTTAATAACACTGGGGCTATTGGGAACAGTTGCTGCTGTGATCCTTTATTTTGTGGCTCAGAAGTTCAAGGTAATCGAGGACCCAAAAATTGATCTGGTTGATGAGGTTTTACCAAAGGCAAATTGTGGTGGTTGCGGATTTCCTGGTTGCCGCAATTTTGCTGAAACATTAGTTAAATCAGCCAATGAAAAGCAATCGCTCGAAGGCCTAAACTGTCCGGTAGGGGGCAATGATGTGATGAAAGAAGTAGCTTCCATTTTAGGCTTGGAAGTAGAGGAACAGGATCCTTTGATAGCTGTGATCAGGTGCAATGGAAGCAAAGCCCATTCTCCTGTGAAAGCAAATTACGATGGGCCGTCAACTTGTGCTTTTGCGCACAATCTTTTTGCAGGTGAAGGTGGCTGCCAGTTCGGATGTCTGGGACTGGGCGATTGTGTTGCCTCCTGCGATTTTGATGCTATTCACATGAACCCTGAGACAGGCCTTCCGGAGGTAAATGATAAATGTGTGGCTTGCAATGCTTGTGTCAAGGCATGTCCAAGAGGCATCATCGAACTGAGGCCAAAAGGGAAGAAAGATCGCAGAATTTTTGTTTCCTGCATCAATCAGGACAAAGGTGGTGTGGCTAAAAAGAATTGCGTAGTAGCTTGCATTGGTTGTTCCAAATGCTTCAAAGTGTGTCCTTACGATGCCATCACTATGAATAATAACCTGGCGTATATTGATCCCATCAAATGTAAACTTTGCAGGAAGTGTGTAGATGTTTGTCCTACAGATTCTATCCTCGAGATCAATTTCCCCGTTAGGAAGAAAAAGCCTGAATCTGAGGAAAATGTCGTTGAAACAAAGAAATCAATGGCTGTTATGCAGGATACAAAACAGGATTCCAACAATGAATCTCAATCATAAATAACAAGGAAGATGATTGCGTTGAAAACATTTAAAAAAGGTGGTGTCCATCCCGAAGAAAATAAGTTGTCGGCTGATGCATCCATCCAAAAATTATCCTTCCCAAAACAAGCCATAGTGCCGCTTGGTCAAAATTTGGGAGCTCCTTCCAAGCCGCTTGTAAAACGTGGTGATGAAGTGAAAACAGGACAGCTGATAGCCAAAGGCGAATCTTTTATATCTGCAAATTTGCACGCTCCTTTTACAGGGAAAGTACTCAAAATAGATGATGCTATTGACAGTTCAGGGTATCGTAGGCCTGCTATATTTATTGACGTCCAGGAAGATGAGCAGTGGGAAGAAGGAATTGATACTTCTGAAACCATTGTTCGGGAAATTAAGGCTGACAAGCAAACTATTATTGATCAGATTAAAAATTGTGGTGTCGTAGGCTTGGGAGGTGCTACTTTTCCAACGCATGTTAAGCTGACGATACCTGAGGGTAAAAAAGCTGATTACTTGATTATCAATGGTGTTGAGTGCGAACCTTATCTCACTTCCGACCACCGGCTGATGCTCGAGAAGGGCGAAGAGATGCTTATTGGAATAAAAATTCTGATGAAGGCTCTTGAAGTGGAAAAAGCCATTATAGGGATCGAAAATAATAAACCAGATGCCATAAATCACCTGAATGAATTAACAAAGCAATATGTTGGTATTTCAATTCAACCGCTTAAAGTAAAGTATCCTCAAGGTGGTGAAAAGCAGTTGATCAAAGCTATAGTAAACAGGGAGGTTCCTTCAGGGAAATTGCCTATCGAAGTGGGTTGCGTGGTGAGTAATGTGGGTACTGCTGTAGCTGTTTATGATGCAGTTCAAAAGAATAAACCCTTGATTGAAAGGGTTGTAACGGTTACTGGGAAAGCCGTTAAAAAGCCTTCCAATTTTTTGGTGAGGGTGGGTACTCCAATTCAACTACTGATTGATGCTGCCGAAGGTCTTCCTGAAAATACGGGTAAAATAATCAATGGCGGGCCAATGATGGGAAAAGCAATAACAAGTTTAGATGTTCCTGTTGTGAAAGGTTCGTCAGGTATTTTATTGATGAAGCGGGATGAAAGCCAGCGCAACAGTCCTCAAACATGTATCCGGTGTTCCAAATGTACAATGGTTTGTCCGATGGGTCTTGAGCCTTATCTTTTGGCCAAGCTTGCCAAACTTAGCTTGTATGAACGTGCCGAAAATGAGAAAATTATGGATTGTATAGAATGTGGGTCTTGTCAGTTTACCTGTCCTTCATATCTTCCTTTGCTTGATTTCCTGAGGCTTGGCAAGAACAAAGTGGGACAACTTATTCGTTCGCGCAAATAATTAAACCGAAAACAATGAGTCAATTTATCATATCAGGTTCTCCGCATGTGCACGGAGAGGAAAACGTTAAAAAGATCATGTACACCGTGGTGCTGGCGTTGATTCCGGCTATCCTTGTGTCTATCTATTTCTTTGGCATTGATGCAGTTCGTGTGTTGCTGATCGCCGTGATTTCCTGTTTGTTCTTCGAATGGGTAATTCAGAAGTACCTCATCAAAGGACCTGTTACGATTACGGACGGATCTGCTGTTGTTACCGGATTATTGCTTGCATTTAATGTGCCGTCTAACCTGCCTTGGTGGATTTTAGTGATTGGTGCATTGGTTACCATTGGAATAGGAAAAATGTCCTTTGGTGGCTTAGGCAAAAATCCTTTCAATCCTGCATTGGTAGGTCGTGTTTTTATGCTGATTTCTTTTCCGGTTCAAATGACCAGTTGGCCGGTTGCCAAGCCGCTTTTTGCCGAAAGCATTACAGATGCTATCACTGGTCCAACAGCTTTAGGCCTCTTGAAAGAAGGCCTTGATGCAGGAAAAACTGTTGATCAGATTTTAGCAGATCCTTCCATGCCTGATTATCTTGACCGTTTAACCGGAAATATGGGTGGTTCATTGGGTGAAATGTCTGCTATTGCCCTCATCCTTGGTGGGTTGTATATGGTCTGGCGTAAAGTTATCGACTGGCAAGTACCTTTTTCAATTATTTTAACTGTATTTATTTTCGCAGGGATTTTCCATTTGATTGACCCAACTTATTATGTTGTTCCGTCATTCCATTTATTCACTGGTGGTTTGATGTTGGGAGCAATTTATATGGCTACTGATATGGTGAGTTCGCCGATGAATATCAGCGGGAAATGGATTTATGGCATTGGCATTGGTTTGATTACGATCATTATCCGGATGTGGGGGGCCTATCCGGAAGGTGTTTCCTTTGCAATTCTGATCATGAATGCCTTTGTGCCCCTAATCAACAACAGCTTTAAACCAAAACGTTTTGGGATGGTTGCCAATAAGAAATAAATAAAAAACATCTTAAGTTAGCAGTTATGGCTGAAAAGAAAGAATCTTCATTTTTCAATATGGTAAGTACGCTGCTGTTAATCTCAACAGTGGCAGCTTTTTCCCTTGGGATGGTGTTCAACCTTACTAAAGAACCAATAGCTCTGGCCAAAAAAGCCAAGCAGGAGGCGGCAATAAAAGCAGTATTGCCTGCATTTGACCGGCTGGAAGTGCTGCAAGTGAAATCCGCCTGGGAGGATGACAGCTTACAGTTTAATTTGGCTTATCAAAACGATCAGTTTGTGGGTGTGGCTATCAGCTCTTTCACAAATAAGGGCTTTGGAGGTAACATCAGATTGATGGTTGGCTTATTGCCCGACGGATCAATTAATAATATTTCGGTACTCGAACACAAAGAGACTCCGGGGCTTGGCGATAAGATGCAAAAAAATAAATCGTCCTGGAGTGAGCAGTTTAACGGGAAAAATCCAGGTTCATTTAAACTTGCAGTGACTAAAGATGGCGGAGATGTGGATGCTATTACTGCTGCAACAATTAGCTCACGTGCTTATACGGATGCTGTGAAACGAGCCTATGAAACTTATCAAGCAAATCAGGGAGGAACCAAATAATGAATAAGAACCTCAAGAATTTTACCAAAGGATTTGTCAAAGAAAATCCGGTATTCGTATTGTTACTCGGGCTTTGCCCTACACTTGGCGTGACCACAAGTGCCATCAACGGCCTTGGAATGGGACTGGCTACCACTTTTGTATTAGTGATGTCGAATCTGGTTGTTTCGGTGATTAAAAATTTTATTCCGGATAAAGTACGCATCCCCAGCTTTATTGTGATTATTGCTTCATTTGTAACCATCGTTGAATTGTTGATGCAAGCTTATGCACCAGCTTTGTTTGAGCAATTGGGTTTATTTATCCCATTGATTGTTGTGAACTGTATTGTACTTGGAAGGGCAGAAGCTTTTGCCTCCAAAAATGGAATTGGCGCTTCAATAGTTGACGGGCTGGGGATGGGATTAGGATTTGCCTTTGCACTTACTATTTTGGGTGGTGTGAGAGAGCTTCTAGGAAGCGGAGCAATCTTCAACATCAAATTGATCCCAGGCGATCTGATGCTCGTTTTTGTATTGGCTCCTGGTGCCTTTATCGCTTTAGGTTACCTCATTGCGCTGTCTAACAAACTGAATAAGTCGAAAAAATAATCTGATAAGCCATGGAATATATCATTATTATCATATCAGCCATCTTTGTCAATAATATTGTGTTGGCACAGTTTCTGGGTATTTGTCCCTTTATTGGTGTTTCCAATAAACTTTCCACTTCAATGGGTATGGGCGGTGCAGTGCTTTTTGTAATGACACTTGCCACCATTGTTACCTGGTTGATCCAAACTTATGTGCTAGCCCCTTTGGGAATACAGTTTCTCCAAACCATAGCTTTTATCCTTGTAATTGCTTCATTGGTGCAGATGGTTGAAATCATTTTGAAAAAGGTAAGTCCGGCTCTTTATGGTGCGCTTGGAGTTTTCTTGCCACTGATCACCACTAATTGTGCCGTGCTTGGTGTGGCCATTCTCACCATTCAAAAAGACTTTAACTTGTTGGAAGGTGTTGTTTATGCCATCTCAAATGCAACTGGTTTTGCACTGGCGATGGTTATTTTTGCTGGTATCCGCGAGCACCTGGATTTGATGGAAGTGCCAAGTGGTATGCGCGGTGTGCCAATAGCCCTCGTAACAGCTGGTATTTTGGCTCTTGCCTTTATGGGATTTACGGGAATTGTGTAGATTCTATTTTGATCGAAAGAAAAAAGGCTTGCCACTTCGGCAGGCCTTTTTTCTTTTAATTAATCATTCAAAGCCGGTAAAAACGCAAAATGACTTGAATAATAAAGCATCTGCGCAGCGAAATCTTCCGGGTAGATGATACGGATGTCACCAATCCGGCCATTGTCGCAAACCTTCTCGAGTTGTGGATTGATAAAGCCAGCGAATGGCGCTATGCCAAGTTTTTTCCACCTTTCCAAAACTTCCTGATGAAGCTGCTGATCAACTTTTACGCCATAACCTTCAACCAAAGCCTTGGCTGCCTGATAATCGCCTTCTGATTTGATTCGCTGTACTTCGCGCAAGAGTTCACCAACAAGAATTCTGGTTTTTTCGTAATCATTGATGCGGATATAGGTTTTATTGTTGATAACCAGCATTTCTATTATCCTTTCCGGAGCTGCTTTTTCAAAAACCCATTTTGCGATGAGCTGTCTGTTGCGCATATGGCTTTCTTCGAGTTGTTGCCCGGGTTCCAAGCGTACCAGCTGTCGCATCAATCCGTTGAGGAAAAAGCTGTCGTACTCTGCTTTACCGGTTTCAAGGCTCTCCATAAATCTTTCTTCGATAAGCTTTTCATCCAGCATATAATAAAGCGCAACCAGATCGGCACGCGCTTCTTCTAAAGTGTTGGCATAACTTTTCAAGCTTTCTTTGGGGCTCGGTACGCCAGGGATAAGCTGCCCGCTGCCATGTCCAATCACCTCATGAAGTCCGGTATGAATTTTAGAAGCCAGTGCGCCGAATGTTTTGATTCTTTGTTGCTGTTCAGGTAAGTAAAATTCTTCAATTGAGCCAGTGCTATGAGAAGCGTTTTCGTAAGCATCTTCTATATTTCCCAGCGAAACAGATTTTGATCCGTAACGCTCTCTGATCCAGTCGGCATTGGGAAGGTTGATGCCGATAGGAGAGGAGGGGCTGCAATCGCCGCTTTCGACAATCACCTGTATCACTTTGTAGCTCACGCCTTTCGGTTCTTTGCGTTTGTGCGCCTCATCAATAGGAGAATTTGCCTCGAACCATGGGGCCAGCTCGCTGATTTTTCCAAAACGCTGGGTGGCTTCCTCGTCTCTCATAGAAAGGACAGATTCGAAAGTGGCGTGTCGTCCAAGCGGATCGCCATACACTTCGATGAAACCATGAACCAGATCAATTACTGAATCGGTATCCTGAACCCAAAGCTTGTTGTATTCATTGAACGTTTTCAAATCGCCGGTTTCGTAAAACTGAATCAACTTTTCCAGGATGGCTTGTTGTGTTTCGTTTTCGGCAAAATCTTTTGCCTTTTCGAGGAACACAACAATTTTGCGGATTGCTTTCCCATAGCAACCATCCGACTTATAAACTTCTTCTTTTATCTCACCATTTCTTTTTACTAATCTGGTATTCAGTCCATGCCACAATGGTTCATTTTCATCAGGCTGTTTTTTCTTTGCATAAAAATCTTCTGCTTCCTGCTGGTTTAAGCCATCATAAAAATTACATGCCGATTGGGCCACATGATCAGCCCCTTCGTCCTGATTAAGTCTCTTTGGAGCTATTTCGGGATTGTAAATGATGTCGGTAAGCCAATCAACAAAATCATTTTTATGTTGATAAACTGGAATTGGAAGTTGGGATTCATCCAAACTGTTCAAAGCGCTTTTTAACCAGTTTTCGGTACAAGACGGAAAAAATTTTTCCATCGAATAGTGATGGTGGATGCCATTCGAAAACCAAATCCGCTTGAGATAGGTAACGAAATGAGCCCAGTTTTCATCATTTTTTTTGCCTTCATAATGCTGATAGACGGCTTCCAGGCTGTTGCGAATAATAAGATTGTATTTGTAGTTTTGATCATAGATCAAATCGCGCCCGGCGAGGGCAGCCTGATACAAGTGCCAGGTGAAGATTTTCTGGTTGAGGCTGAGTTTTTCAAAGCCATTGATCTGATAGCGCAATATGCGAATATCGGCAAATTGTTCAGTTTGCCACTTGAAGTCTGTTACAGTTTCGTTTGACATGGGCTGTTTTTGTTTAAGCTGCAAAACTACTAAAGAATTTGATAGGGGTAGTCGTTTGCGACGGGCACAAAAAATGCGGGCAATGGCTTACCCGCATTTTGATGAATATTTTACTTAACCTTTGTAAAAAGGCAGTTTTACAATTTCTGCGGCCAGTTTTTTATCGCGTACCTTGATAAAAATCTGAGTGCCTAAATTAGTGAATGGCTTATTGATATAGGCCATACCAATGCCTTTTTTGAGCATGGGCGACATGGTTCCGGAAGTTACCTCGCCAATCACTTCATCATTTTCGTTAAACACTTCGTAGTGCTGTCTTGGGATGCCTTTGTCAATCATTTCGAAAGCTTTGAGTTGCCTGCTAGTGCCCTCGGCTTTTTGTTTTTCGAGGAACGGGCGGTCGATAAAGTCGTTGCCGTCTGTAAATTTTGTGATCCAGCCCAATCCGGCTTCTATCGGGCTGGTGCTGTCGTTGATATCGTTGCCGTATAGACAGAATCCCATCTCGAGCCGAAGGGTATCCCTTGCTGCCAGTCCAATAGGTTTGATGCCAAAATCAGCACCGGCTTGCAATACGGCTTGATAGATTTTTTCGGCGTCTTCATTCTTGAAATAAATCTCGCATCCACCTGATCCGGTATAGCCGGTGGTAGAGAGCAAAACGTCTTTAACACCCGCAAATTCCACTATTTTAAAGGTGTAGTATTTCATGTTGGTGATTGGAGTAGTCGTAAGCGATTGCATGGCTTCCAATGCTTTAGGGCCTTGTATGGCCAATTGTGAGGTGCTGTCGGAAGCATTGCTGATTTGGGCATTGTGTATATTATGTTTAACCACCCAGTTCCAATCCTTGTCGATATTGGCAGCATTTACAACCAATAAATATTTTTCAGCATTAAAGCGGTAAACCAGCAAGTCATCCACAATACCACCTTCGCCATTTGGGAAGCAGCTGTATTGCACTTTTCCATCGTAGAGTGAAGCCACATCGTTTGAAGTAATTCTTTGCACCAGTTCGAAGGCTTTAGGCCCCTCAACCCAAAACTCGCCCATATGCGACACATCAAAAACGCCTAGCGCATTGCGCACGGTTTCATGTTCTATATTGATGCCTTCAAACTGAACAGGCATTTCAAAGCCTGCAAATTCAACCATTTTCCCACCCATTTCGTGGTGCATACGGTTTAATGCTGTTTGCTTCATAATATTTGTAATTTACTGAAGATTAAATAATTAAATACCCGAAATGGGGCATGAGTTATATGGTTCAAAGGTAAGGTTTTTTTAGATAAGAAAAGTTCTATAAGCCTAATAAAAACAGGGCTTTTTGTATAGTTGGGCTCGTAAACAACGTGATCTAAATTATACAATGATGAAAAACCAAACTGTTCAATTTGTGCTGATTTTCATGGCAGGGTTTATCTTACAATCAACGAAAGCTCAAACAGAGGGCAAACTTATTATCTAATCGCATAAACAGAAAGTTGAGATTTAAGTCTGTTTAACATTTGATTTGATGCGTTAAGGTTTGTTATAAGCAGCAGAATTGTAGTTTTGTAGTTTAAATCTTTCTGAATAATGAAGCTGATTCGCCACTACAGTAAACTAATTGTTCTCCTTTTGTTTTTGATTCCTGGAATTTCCAGGGCGTCTTATTTGCTGATACCCATGGACGAAACCCAAACCAATCACCTTAAGGCTTATGGGGTAGCTTATTGGGTACTCGAAAAAGAAATAGAAATCAGTTGGTTACTTAATTACCGTGGCGGAAGTTACCTTATTCCGCATCATCCCTTGTTCGAAAAAGAATGTAAGCTGCGTAACGTGAGTTATCAGGTGATAGCCGATGTGCAGGCAGCTGCCATTTTGCAGGATATTGCCGATCCGGGCAAGAATATGGACGAGATGAAATTGCAGAAAGTACCCCGCATTGCCGTTTATTCGCCCAAAAACAAGCTTCCGTGGGATGATGCCGTAACGCTCGTGCTCACCTATGCCGAGATACCTTATGACAT
Organism: Bacteroidales bacterium; assembly: GCA_015709215.1. Classification (GTDB taxonomy): domain Bacteria; phylum Bacteroidota; class Bacteroidia; order Bacteroidales; family F082; genus UBA5536. Next base: position 127,711 of record JACCQN010000001.1, on the reverse strand, counting down.
TATTTACGATGATGAGGTGCTCTCGGATGTGCTGCCGATGTATGATTGGCTTCATCTGCATCATGAGGATTTTACAGGTCAGTTTGGTAAGTTTTGGGCTCGTTACAGGCATTTTCCATGGTATCAGGAAGATGTGCAAAAGCAACAGCAAACTGCTGAACGGCACGGCTTTCAAAAGGTTTCTCAGCTCAAGCTTGCGGTGGTAAAAAAAATCAGGGAATTTGTTGCCGGTGGCGGCTATATGTTTGCCATGTGTTCGGCTACAGATAGCTACGATGTGGCTTTGGCGGCTGATGGCCTGGATATTTGCGATGTGATGTATGATGGCGATCCCATTGGTGCAGGTCATCCCGAAATGCTTAATTACGACAACTGTGTTGCCTTCACGGATTTTAAAGTTTCTACGAACCCACAGGAATATGAAATCTCAGATATAGATGTAACGAATTACAGGTCAAGGAGTATCAATGAAACCAATGATGTGTTTAGTTTGTTCGACTTTTCGGCCAAGTGGGATCCTGTGCCAACTATGCTAACCCAAAATCACGAAAAGCTGATCAAAGGGTTTATGGGCCAAACCACGGCTTTCAACAAAGATTTAGTGAAATCGGAGGTGATTGTTTTAGGAGATAACCTTGCTTTTAATGAAGATCGCTATATTCATGGAAATTTTGGCAATGGCTTCTGGACTTTTTTTGGTGGCCACGATCCGGAAGATTATCAGCATTTGGTTGGCGATCCGCCTACCGAACTGGATATGTTTCCCAATTCGCCCGGTTATCGCCTAATCCTGAATAACATACTGTTTCCGGCAGCCAAAAAGAAGAAGCAAAAGACTTGATTATTTCATAAGCCACTGATCAATAGTTAGATAAAATGGTAAATCAGCTATTTCCATTTTGCCACGGATATTGCATGTTTCATGATTATCGTAATAAAGTGCGCCATTATCAGGCTCCAAATTAAGGAAGGTGAATGTACCATGGCCGCCTTTTAATATTCCGCACATTGGTGTAAAAATGTAATCTTCTGTTGTTGATAATTGTACCTTATCTCCGTTATCATTTGTAAATGAAAGCTCAGCTGAAATAATAATTTTTTCATTTTCATCATAAAAGTATTCGCTTCCAGGCCATTTTTCCCAGTCGTATCTGATGTTGCCATCAAGTCTTATGTTTCGTAAGCCGGAAGTATCTGTGAAGACAATATTTTCCAGGTATTGATCAAAAATGTAATGGTTATTTATTACATCAGTAAGCACTAATTGAATATTCTGCGCAGAAAACATATTTGGCGGGAATTCCTTTTTGGAGTAATAACGAAAACTTTCAAAACTAAATGTAGCTTGAACTCCTGGCTGTAAAGGAAGTGAATCAGTTTGTACTAAAACTGTACCACCCATATAACGATTATAAATGGGGTTTAATTTTATTGTGTGTAAAAATGTATAAAGTTGAGTGTTTTGGTTTATAGTAAGTCTAACGTCAGTACTGTCAATGATAGCATAAGAGAAGGTTTGTAAACTTTCATTTTTCAGTGCCTTAAAATAGGCAATAGTCATCTGGATCACATTATGCTTTTGAAGAATAAGATTATGCGCAGCACTTACTTGTGCCTGATAATTTCCTGTTTCGCTATTATCTTTTTTGCAGCTTGCAAAATATAAAAGTGTCAGAATCAAAAATGTAAATCCAAAAGTAATTGTCGGTTTTCTATACTTCATCATTTTCTTTCGTAGGTTTCAAATCTGTAAACGAAGTTTGCCTGCAAATCATTGTCCATCACTTCTTTTTCTGTTAATTCCCAATCTCTGAAGTTGATGATCGGAAAATAGGTATCAGCTTCAAAATCAGCTTCTATAATGGTTAGATAGAGTTTGTCGGCCTTAGGTAAAAACTGCTCGTAAATACTGCCTCCGCCAATGATAAAAATTTCCTCATCATGTTCTGCTAATCTAAGTGCATCGCTGATGCTTTCAGCTTTTTCGCATCCCAATGGAACAGGATTTAAGGTTTCACTGATAATGATGTTTCTACGGTTAGGAAGCGGACCATTCGGAAGCGATTCAAAGGTTTTGCGTCCCATCATTACAGTATGACCGCTGGTGAGTTTCTTAAAGCGTTTCAGATCGGCCGGCAAATGCCAGGGCATAGTATTGTTGAGTCCGATTGCGCGGTTTTGAGCCATAGCTACGATTAAAGAAAGCACAGGTTTTTTCGGCATTTTTTAATTTTTATACAGCGATATCAGCTTTAATCCCGGGATAAGGATCGTAATGTTGTAAATCGAAATCTTCAAAACGAAATGCAAAGATGTCTTTTACATTGGGATTGATGATCATTTTAGGAAGTTTTTTGGGTTTTCGACTCAATTGTAAGTTAACTTGCTGCAAATGATTTACATAAATATGAGCGTCACCAAAACTCATGATCAGCTCACCCGGCTCCAAATCAGTAACTTGTGCTATCATCATCGTGAGCAAAGCGTAAGAGGCAATATTAAAAGGAACCCCTAAAAAGATGTCGGCACTGCGCTGATACATCTGGCAGGATAATTTTCCGTTGGCCACATAAAACTGAAACCAGGCATGGCAGGGTGGGAGGGCTGCTTTTCCGTAGGCTACATTTTCGGCAAAGCTCTTGCCGGGTTCAGGAAGCACGGACGGATTCCAGGCAGCAACAATATGCCTGCGGCTATCGGGATTATTTTTTATACTCTCGATCACTTCGCTGATTTGATCAATACCCTCATTGTTCCAGTTGCGCCATTGAGCTCCGTAAACCGGTCCAAGATCGCCATTTTCATCTGCCCATTCATCCCAAATGGTTACTTTATTATTATTGAGATAGTTAATATTGGTGTCACCTCTCAAAAACCAAAGCAGTTCATGAATTATTGATCGAAGATGAAGTTTTTTGGTGGTTACAGCGGGGAATCCTTTTTGCAAATCGAAACGCATTTGATAACCGAAAACACTTAATGTACCTGTTCCGGTGCGGTCTTCTTTGGTGTTTCCATGTTCCAAAACGTGTTTCAACAGGGCGTGATATTGTTTCATAAGTCTGATATCTAATTAATTAATTTAATCTTTATCCCAATAACATACCTACAATCGTTGCCGACATAAGAGAAGCCAGGGTACCTCCCAACAATGCTTTCAAGCCATATTTTGAAAGTGTAATACGTTGATTGGGCGCTAATGATCCGATACCGCCAATCTGAATACCAATTGATGCAAAATTGGCAAAACCACACAGCATATAAGTAGCCATGATAACTGACTTGGGATCGGCAAACACCTGTGCTGTTTTGAGTTCGGAAAGGCTTACATAACCAATAAATTCGGTCATGATAATTTTTTCGCCTAGTAAACGACCTAAATAAGTAATATCCTGTGCATTAACGCCGATCAGCCACATGATGGGCGAAAAGATATAACCTAACATAAACTGCAGCGAAAGTTCATTATAACGACCATCTGTAATTGCTGCAATGGAATCGTTGAGACCGATCAAATCACCAATCCAGATGGAAATATAATTGAACATTGCAATAAAAGCAATGAAAACCAGTAGCATAGCGGCAACATTTGCAGCCAGTTTCAGACCTTCTGTTGTGCCGTTAGAGATGGCATCAAGCACATTGCTTCCTATTTGATCCTTACTGATTTCCATGGTTTTATCAATAGCCTCTGTTTGTGGCACCAGAATTTTTGAGATCACAATAGCTCCCGGAGCTGCCATAACGGAAGCCGTAAGCAGGTGTTTGGCAAAAAGTAGCCTTTGAACCGGATCTTCGCCTCCTAAAAAGCTGATATATACTGCTAAAACTCCTCCGGCTAAGGTGGCCATGCCGCCCATCATTACCAACAGAATTTCTGATTTGTTCATTTTTGGTAAATAGGCTTTGATCATAAGCGGTGATTCTGTTTGGCCAAGAAAAATATTTCCGGCCACAGAAAGACTTTCAGCGCCACTCAGTTTCATCAGTCGTGTCATGGCCCATGCCATTGCTTTTACCACTTTTTGGATGATGCCGAGGTAAAATAATAGACTTGTCAAGGCAGAAAAGAAAATTATTGTAGGCAAAATCTGCACTGCAAAATTTTGCATAGCACTTTCAATACTATTGGAAGCAAAGGAGCTAAAAAGGAATTCTGTTCCGGCTTTAGTGAAGTCAAGTACTAAAACAAATAGCTTTCCAACAGCTTCAAAAAAGTATTGTATCCAGGGAACATAAAGCACCCCAACTGCCAGTAGCAATTGTATTACGAGCCCGGTTATAATAACTTTCCAGTCGATGGCTCTTCGGTTGTTACTAAAAATAAAAGCTATGGCGATCAACGACAGCATCCCTAATAGTCCTCTGAGAATAGTAGCCAAACTAAAGCCTTCACCGCGTTGCATGTCGAGAATGTTTGACGTATTTTGTGAGGTTTCGTCAGGTTCTGAAGAGGATACCGTGCTTTCGACAAGGGTGTCAATTGTTGTTTGGGAAGTATCAGCCTGTGCAAAAACTTGTTCGCCCGTGCTAAAAGTCAAAACTGCTGTGATTAGCAGCGCGTAAAAAGCTAATGATTTAATCATAATAATAAATAGCTAAATGGGATGAATAAAAGTTCTTCAACCTACAAACGTTTTCTTCTTCTGATCTCATCGCGTAGCTTTGAAGCCTTTTCATACTCTTCATTTTGAACCGCAATTTGCAACATTTCTTCCAGTTCGTCAGTCAAATATTCAGAAAACTCCTCAGTGCGGGATTTTTTCTTGTCAGAAATATTTTGTGCGTTCTCTTTTTCGTCATCCAATACAATCCCTGCTTCATTAAGAATAGATTCATAGGTAAATACCGGACATTGAAAACGAATAGCAAGTGCAACAGCATCTGATGATCTGGCATCTATTTCGGTTATTCCATTTATGGATTCACAAACCAGTAAAGCATGAAAAACACCATTTTCAAATTTGTTGATGATGACTTCTTTGATGTTGATCTGAAAATTATCAGCAAAATTTTTAAACAAATCATGTGTCATAGGTCGTGCGGGTTTCATTTTTTCCAATCCAAGCGCAATCGATTGTGCTTCGAATGTACCTATTATAATAGGTAATTTTCGTTGCCCTCCTTTCTCACCTAAGATGAGTGCGTATGCCCCGCTTTGTGACTGACTATAAGACATTCCTGTAATTTCTAATGCGATTTTTTGCATGTTTTTTAGTCCTTTTTTTAGTGCTCTAAATATAGGCTTTTTTCTGCACTGAGCTTTGGATGGTTTGTAAGAGTTTTAGGAATTTTTTCAACATCTGGGCGTTAATTTTTTTCTTTATAAGTTTATTTTTTTTTTGATTAATGCGTGTAAGATAGTATTTTTGCGGTGTTCGTTAATTAATAAACTTAGGCGACCGACAAAAAATTTAAAAACTCACCTTACCAAATCAAATCTATGGATCATTTAATCTGGTTGATTCCGATTTCAGCACTTTTAGGAATTGTTTTTATGATACTGAAATCCAGATGGATAAACAAACAAGAGGCAGGCACTGAAAAAATGCAACGGATTGCGGGTTACATTGCAAAAGGGGCAATGGCCTTCCTGAAAGCAGAATATCGTATTCTGTTGATCTTTGTAGTGGCTGTTTCGATTCTTTTATTTGCCAAAAGCTATACCGAGGACACATCGAATGGTTTTATCGTTATTTCCTTTATCACTGGCGCGGTTCTTTCTGCTTTGGCAGGATATATCGGGATGCGGGTGGCTACTAAAGCAAACGTTAGAACTGCTCATGCTGCCAGAACCTCACTAAATCAAGCACTTAAAGTTGCCTTTAATGGGGGTAGTGTGATGGGAATTGGCGTAGTTACCTTAGGATTGCTGGGTTTGAGCTTGCTTTTTATTCTTTTCAATAATATCATAGGGGTTAGCTGGTCGCTTGAAGTGGTGCTTAATGTGCTTTCTGCATTTTCTTTAGGGGCTTCTTCTATTGCACTTTTTGCAAGGGTAGGTGGCGGAATTTATACCAAAGCAGCCGATGTTGGTGCTGATTTGGTAGGAAAAGTTGAGGCCGGAATACCTGAGGATCATTACTTGAATCCGGCAACTATTGCTGATAATGTGGGTGATAATGTGGGTGATGTTGCCGGTATGGGAGCCGACCTTTTTGAGTCATTTGTAGGCTCGATTATCGCTGCCATGGTGCTTGGAGCTGCATTTACTACTTCACCAACGGTTGCTGGTTATTTTGAACTGGGACCTGTTTTGTTACCCCTGGCAATAGCCTCTCTTGGTATTTTAACCAGTATGATAGGTACTTTTTTTGTGCGTGTGAGTGCTAAAGGAAATCCTCAGGCAGCATTAAACCGGGGCGAATTTATTGCAACAGGAATTATGCTTGTTTTTTCATTTTTTCTGATAAAATGGTTTTTACCCGAAACCTGGAATTATTACAAACCTGATGGAAGTGTTACTGAAATGAGTTCTATCGGAGTGTACTGGGCTACTATAGTGGGATTGGCTATTGGTACAGCAATTGGGAAAATCACAGAACACTACACCGGAACCGGTGGCAAACCGGTTCGTTCCATTGTAGAGCAAAGTCGCACCGGTGCTGCAACCAATATCATTGCCGGAATAGAAGTTGGGATGAAATCTACAGCCTATCCGGTTCTTGGGCTTGGTTTGGCCATTATTCTCTCTTATCATTTTGCTGGATTATATGGTATTGCAATTGCCGCCGTTTCTATGCTTGCCAACACGGGCATACAGCTGGCTGTTGATGCTTACGGACCTATTGCTGATAATGCCGGAGGTATTGCACAAATGAGTGAATTGCCTGAGGAAGTGCGACAAAGGACGGATAAATTGGATGCTGTTGGAAATACAACTGCTGCTATTGGTAAAGGTTTTGCCATAGCATCTGCTACTTTAACGGCTTTAGCGCTTTTTTCAGCTTTTATGACGCAGGCTAATATAGTCTCTATTGATATTTCACAGCCTGTGATAATGGCCGGACTGCTTGTTGGCGGAATGCTGCCTTACCTCTTTTCGTCGATGGCATTGGGTGCCGTTGGTCGTGCTGCCAAAAAGATGATTACCGAAGTTAGGCGTCAGTTCCTTGAAATACCGGCGCTCACTAAAGCACTTGCCATTATGAAAAAGTATGATGGGCATCTGGAAAATGTAACGCAGAAAGAATCTGATGATATGCATAATGCTGAGCATGCTGCTGAATATGAAAAATGTGTTGAAATTTCAACCGAAGCTTCCCTCAGAGAGATGGTAATGCCCGGATTACTCGCTGTCTTAGCTCCTGCTATTGTTGGTTTTATTGGCGGAGCCGAAATGCTGGGTGGTTTGCTTGCCGGTGTCATGGCTTCAGGGGTTCTGTTGGCGATATATCAATCCAATGCCGGAGGTGCCTGGGATAATGCAAAAAAAATGGTTGAAGAAGGTGTGATGTTTGATAATGTATTGCATGGCAAAGGGAGTGATTCTCATAAAGCTACCGTGGTTGGCGACACTGTTGGTGATCCTTTTAAAGATACCAGCGGACCATCGCTCAATATTTTAATCAAATTGATGTCGGTTGTGGCTTTAGTGATTGCACCTTCAATTGCAGTTGATACGATCACTGATTTGGATAAGCAAGAATTGAAACCAAAGGTTGAAGTGATTGAACAAACTGATGATACTGATCAGTCATTTTTAGCTTCCTGGTTCGACTGGAGTAACTAAGATTTTTTATTACGCACAATGTGAAAGAGAGAGGCCATTGCTTCTCTTTTTCTTTTTAAATAATTGATATACAGAAATAGTTTAGTTTAATTATTTGGTGAAACAGACCATGGTTATTTTGTTAATTATTTAACAATAAATAGCCAAAATTCATTGATTTGAGGGAAACAATTTCTAACTTTGCCGCTTTAAATACTGCTTAAAGCAGGATATTTCCAAATTGAATTTTTCAATCGTTTAACGTGTACATTTATGATCACAAACAATTTTGTTCAGCGTCACTTAGGACCGACTAACCATGATATTGAACAGATGCTTCAAACCATTGGTGTAGCCTCTGTTGATCAACTCATTGATGAAGTAATTCCTAAAGATATTCGTAATCAGAAAAAGCTGGAGATTGGTGAGGGAATGAATGAGTTTGAGTATTTAAATCATCTTAAAAGACTCGCATCAAAAAATAAGCTTTTCAAATCTTTCATTGGGATGGGATATTATAATACCATCACACCGGCAGTGATTACCCGCAACGTACTTGAAAATCCGGGATGGTACACTAGCTACACACCTTATCAAGCCGAAATTTCACAAGGACGTTTGGAAGCCTTGCTTGATTTTCAAACAATGATTTCTGACCTTTGTGGGTTGCCAATTGCCAATGCTTCGCTGCTCGACGAGGCCACCTCGGCTGCCGAAGCCATGCTAATGTTTTTTGCAGGCAGAAGCAGAGCACAACTCAAAGCCGGGGTTAATAAATTTTTTGTGGATAAAGGGGTTTTCCCACAAACACTTGAAGTCGTTAAAACACGTGCTCTGCCGGTCGGGATTGAGGTTGTGGAAGGCCATTTTGAATCGGATAATTTGGATGAGCAATACTTTGGGGTTTTGCTACAGTATCCTGATCAGTTTGGTAATATTGATGATTTTCGCGAGTTAATCAGTTCCTGCAAAGCAAAAGGAATTCAAGTTGTTGTGGCAGCAGATTTACTAAGTTTGGTGTTATTAAGTCCTCCCGGCGAATGGGGTGCTGATGCTGTTGTTGGTTCCTCACAACGATTTGGAATTCCGATGGGATTCGGCGGACCGCATGCCGGCTATTTTGCAACTACAGATACTTATAAGAGATATATTCCCGGAAGAATTATCGGAATTTCAAAGGATACGAATGGAAATCCTGCTTTGCGCATGGCTTTGCAAACAAGGGAACAACACATTAAGCGCGAGCGTGCCACTTCAAATATTTGTACCGCACAGGCATTATTAGCCTCGATGGCAGCCTTTTATGCTATTTATCATGGCCCCGAGCGATTGAAAGAAATTGCAAAACATATTCATATTCTTACCAATGTCCTTAATCAGGAATCACAAAAATTAGGTGTAAATCAGTTAAATAATCACTTCTTTGATACACTGAGATTTGAACTACCTGATGGATATTCTACTTCGATGCTAAAAACAATAGCCGAAGAAAATCAATTTAATTTTAGGTGGATTAACGAGAAAGTATTTAGTATAAGTCTTGATGAAACTACTAGTCTTGAAGATGTTAACAGCATTTTGAATATTTTGGCTACTGCTCTTACTAAGCATCATGAATTGTATGTGTGTGATCCTGAAGTATGTAGCAAGTTTTCAGCATTACCCGAATCTCTGGTTCGCACTTCTGATTTTTTGACACATGAGGTGTTCAATCGCTATCATTCAGAAACAGATATGATGAGATACCTCAAAAAGCTTGAAAACAGAGATTTAGCGCTGAACCGAACCATGATTCCTCTGGGCTCGTGCACCATGAAGTTGAACGCAGCTGCAGAATTGTTTTCACTGAGCTGGCCTGAGTTTGCCAATTTACATCCATTCGTTCCAAAGGAACAGGCTAGTGGATATTATGAATTAATTGAAGACCTCGAAAAGGACCTTGCTGAAATTACAGGCTTTAGTGCGATTTCATTCCAGCCAAATTCCGGTGCCAGTGGTGAATATACGGGCTTGCTTGTTATTCGTGCATATTTGGAATCTTTGGGCGAAAGTCATCGCAATATTTGTCTCATTCCTTCTTCTGCTCATGGAACCAATCCGGCCAGCGCTGTGATGGCTGGTATGAAAGTGGTAGTTGTGAAATGCGACGAAAAAGGCAATATTGATGTAAATGATCTGCGCGAAAAAGCCGAGGCCAATAAGGATAATCTTGCCGCAGCAATGATTACCTATCCTTCTACGCATGGTGTTTTCGAAACGGCTATTCGTGAAATCATGAGCATTATCCACGATAATGGCGGACAGGTTTATATGGATGGAGCAAATATGAATGCACAGGTTGGTTTGACAAGCCCTGGTTTTATCGGAGCCGATGTTTGTCATTTGAATTTGCATAAAACATTTGCTATTCCACATGGCGGAGGTGGCCCGGGTGTTGGTCCTATTGGTGTGGCAGAGCATTTGATGCCTTTTTTGCCCGGGCATTCAATTGTGAAAACCGGAGGGGATAAAGCGATTACAGCAGTTTCGGCAGCTCCATTTGGAAGCGCATTTATCCTGCCAATTTCATATGGATACATCAAAATGCTGGGAGCTGAGGGTCTTAAAAAATCAACGGAGATAGCAATTTTAAGTGCTAACTACCTGAAGGTGAAACTTGAGAATCATTTCCCTATTTTATATACCGGAACGAATGGACGCGTTGCCCATGAAATGATTCTGGATTTGAATAAATTTAGTAAAACTGCTGATATCACAGCTGTTGATGTTGCCAAGCGTTTGATGGATTATGGTTTTCATGCACCAACAGTAGCTTTCCCGGTTCATGGCACCTTAATGGTGGAACCCACCGAAAGCGAACCGCTTGCTGAGCTCGATCGTTTTGTGGAAGCAATGGCTGCCATTCGCGAAGAAATCAGGCAGGTAGAAACAGGAGAAGCAGAAAAAAATAATAACCTGATTTCACATGCTCCTCATACTGCGGAAATGCTCATTAGCTCTGTGTGGAATTTCCCTTACACCCGCGAAAAGGCTGCTTTTCCGATGAAATCTCATCTGGTTGATAAGTACTTCCCACCTGTCACACGTATTGACGATGCTTATGGTGATCGCAATTTGGTATGCACTTGCGCGCCTATTGAAGCGTATATTGAACAATAGGCATTTGTTGGGTTTGTCTATTATAAAAATGACCAGCCTTTTCGGGCTGGTCATTTAAGTTTAAGACGATTTGTAATTTAGCAATAGCTTATAAGGCTTCAAGAGATTTCTTGATTTTTTGCCAGCTTCTTTCGATATCATGATCGAGGCCAACACTAAAACGAACTAATCCTTCTGAAAGTCCCATTTTTTTCTGAATTTCTTCCGGCACTTCTGATGAGGTGCTTTTACCGCTATTGCTAAAAAGCGTTTTAAAATACCCCAGGCTAACTGCCAGATATCCAACGTTTTCCAATTCCATCAATTCCATTAGTTTGTTAGCTCTGTCAACAGTTTCCATCTCGATGGCAATCATTCCGCCAAATCCAAAATCAGGATGCATAATTTTTTTCAGTATATGGTGGCCTGGATCTTCTGTCATACCCGGATAACGGAATTTTAATCCGTAGGCTTTAAATTTTTCTGCCAGGTACATCGCGTTGTAGCTGTGCTGTTTCATTCGGATGTGCAGTGTATGAAGGTTTTTGAGAATGCTCGAACTGCGCAGCGGATCCAATACGGGGCCGAGCAGCATTGCAGTGCCATTATTTACATCGATAAGCGAATTGATAAAATCATTTGAAGCACATATAGCACCTGCAACACAATCATTTTTGCCGTTGACGAACTTTGTGAGGCTGTAAACAACAACATCAGCACCCCATTTGGCAGGAGCAACCATCATGGGTGTGAAAGTATTGTCAACAACAAGTTTCAGATTATTCGCTTTTGAAATTTTGGATAATTCCGGTAAATCGCTTATCTGAAGCAAAGGATTGGTCATGGTTTCCGTGTAGATCATCTTGGTATTTGGCTTCACGGCATTTTTTACGGCCTCGAGATCGGTAATATCTAAAAATGTAACTTCGATATTGTAGCGTGGAAGCCAGTTGTGCATAAAGGCGAAGGTGCCGCCATAAGTGGTCATGCTTGAGATGATATGATCTCCTGCTTGACAAATGCCCAGTATTGCTGTAGTAATGGCTCCCATTCCCGAAGCTGTTACCCAGCCTGCCTCAGTGCCTTCCATCGTAGAAAGTGCATCAGCGAGGTATTTGTTGCTGGGGTTCCAGTGTCGGGAATAAAGAAAACAGCCTTCAGCTTCACCTTGAAAGGTGTCGGACATGGTTTTGGCTTGCATAAAGGTGTATGTGGCAGAGTCTGTTATAGAGGGATTTACATCTCCATATTCGCCAAATTGTTTTAATTCCTGAATGTTTGTTGCCGGATCAAATTTCATTGCGTTTAAGTTTTTAGTTATTGATACAAAAATATCATAAAGTAAGCATAAGCGCAATAAATGTGATAGATAGTTTGAAAAAGCTAAATATTACTTTAAATTTGTAATTAAAATATTTGAATTTACAAGAAATTATAAAATATTTAACTTAAATTGGATCATGAAGTTTCAACTTGATATTTTGGATAAGCGAATTCTTGCGCTATTAACAAAAAATGCCAGGCTTCCTTTTCTTGAAGTTGCCCGAAAATGCAAGGTTTCCGGAGCTGCTGTGCACCAGCGAATAGCACGTATGACAGAGGCCGGAGTAATTTCAGGATCACAATTTAATCTTTCGCCAAAAGCATTAGGATTTAACACCTGTGCTTTTATTGGGATTCAGGTTAATTTGGTGGCAACCAGTACGCATGATGCGGTTTTTGAGAAAATTCAGCAAATCCCTGAAATAGTGGAATGCCATCATATTAGCGGAAAGTATTCGCTGCTGGCAAAAATTTATACACAAAGTAATGAGCACCTCAAGCGCGTTATTGTCGAAAAAATTCAATCTGTTCCTGAAATTACTTTCACGGAGACATTTATTTCGCTTGAATCGGGATTTGAACGTCAATTGCCCTTGCTTTAATTGAAATCTTGAGAGGCCATTGCAGGGGTTTTCCTTAATTTCGCCGTTTGAAATATTGTTATGAGAACTTTACTGGTTTCCGGAATTTTGATCTTGTTTATCCTTGTTCAGCTTTGGCAGGGGGTTGATGCAAAAAAAAACATCGACGGAGATGGAAGTGGGTATTATGCTTACCTCCCAACTGTATTGCACTATAAAACAACAGATTTTAGACAGGTATTTAATTATGAAAAATCCAGGCGTGGACTGGATTATATGGGGCATTATTTCCATGAATATAATGGAAAAATTGTAAACAAGTATTATATGGGGACAGCTTTGCTTATTCTGCCTTTTTATTTGCTGGCAATGTTGTACTCCAAAATCGCTTTTTTGCCTTTGGATGGTTATAATATTATCTTTCAATATGCCGTGGGTTTGGCTGCAGCTTTTTATCTTGCTTTAGGCCTGCTTTTGACCAATGCCTTGTTGCGAACATACAGCGTTCAAAAACCTGTGCGTTTGTTAGTTATGCTGAGTTTAATGCTTGGAACAAATTTGTTTTACTATGCTTTTTTGCATCCTTCGCATTCTCATGTATATTCTTTTGCGGCAATAGCTGGCTTTGCATATTTTGCACGCAATTTTATGCTTGCCGGAAGATCGAGGCATCTTTATGGTATGGCATTTGTTTTTGGTCTGGTAGGTTTGATCAGACCTACAAACTTGCTTCTTATTTTATTGATTCCTTTTTTTGCTGATGATTATGACCAATTTAAAGATCGGCTTTCGAACTTATTTTCAAAACCAATAACTGTAATATGGGCTGGTGTTGCATTTTGCCTGAGCTTCGGGCTACAGCCTTTATTTAATTTCATTCAAACTGGTGATTTTGTTTTGTACACTTACAAAAATGAGGGGTTTCATTTTTTAAATCCTGCATTTTTATCCTTTTTATTAAGCTACCGAAAAGGATTTTTTCTTTATACACCACTGATGTTGCTGATCTTTTCTGGATTTATGGTATTATACAGAAGGTCAAAGTATCAGTTTTATGGTATCAGTGGATTTTTTATAGTGCTTATTTATGTCCTTTCATCCTGGTGGAATTGGTTTTTCGGCGATAGTTTTGGCATGCGGGCAATGATTGATTACTATCCTATCTGTGCTATTTTGCTTGGTTTGGGTTTTACTTCCCTAACAAAACTTAAAGCTGGTCGGATTTTTTTGACGCTTTTTTTAATGCTTGTTGTGCCGCTTAACCTTATTCAGGCCTACCAGTATGAACGAGGAATAATACATCCTGATTCCATGACAAAGGAGAAATATTGGTATGTATTTTTAAAGACAGGAAAAAATTATGAACAGGTTTTAGGTGGTCAGCCCGAACCAATGTTTGAATCACTGAAAACCTATCAGAGGCTTGATTATTTTATGGATATGGAAACTGTTTCGCCATTGTGGACAAATAACGGAATCAAACTTTCTGGCGAATCTTATTCCGGAATGTATCTTGCCGAGCTGAATGACACAATTGTTTATAGTCCGACACTGGTTCTAAACGGAAGTCAAATAATAGAAATGTCCGGCCCGTGTTATGTGGCTGCTAATTTGATGTATAGGGAGTTAGAGACAAATGCGGCGGCACATGCTCTGGTTGTTTATGCTGCAACCAATCGTAACAATCAGCTTGTATTTTACAAAGTGCAAAAGTTAAAGCAAATGCCTGATGATATTACAAATAGTTGGCGACATGGTACTTATGGTATGAAAGTTCCGTCGTGGCATGATGAAGTTGCACAAGTAAAAGTATATGTCTGGAATACTGAAGCTAAACTTTTTGAGTTGGATGATTTGGCTGTTAGTGTATATTACAAACCACTTAATGATGCTGATTTATAGACGATTAATGAACAAAATATTTTATAATACGACAATCACTTTTGAAGAATTTCCTGAATGGGTTTAATAACTTGAAATAATTTGCAATGAATACGGATGATCGTTTTTACAGATTTAACAATCAGTTGAAAGAAGGAGAAGATTTTTACCTGGATAACGGTTTTAGAGTAATGACAAACAGTTTTTTAACGCGAAGAGGTTATTGTTGTGGTAACGGATGCAGGCATTGTCCCTATTATCCGAAACACATCAAAGGTAACCGCAACTTAGCTGAATAATTAAGAATTTGATATGGAAAAGGAAGATTGCTTTTACTTTGGTAAAGTAATAAAAACACACGGACTTGATGGCGAACTCAGTATTAGAATTGATACTGATGAACCTGAAGCATACAGCGAACTGGAGTTTTTACTCGTTGAAAGAAATAAGAGATTAGTCCCGTTTTTTGTAACAGCTTTTCGACTTTTGGGCAATAAAGCCTATGTTGGATTTGAAGACGTGAATCATATTGACGAAGCTCAGGCTTTTACAGGGGCATTGCTATACTTGCCACTTGAATTTTTGCCCAGGCTTAGTGGAAATAAATTTTATTTTCATGAAGTTAGTGGCTTTACGATAACTGATAAAGCATTTGGGGAAATCGGGCTGATACAAACGATACTCGAATATCCTAATCATGCCCTTTTTCAGGTGTTTCGGGAGGGCAAAGAAGTGCTCATTCCCATACAGGATGAAATTATTATGGAGGTGGACAGAAAAAATAAAAGTATTCTTGTTGATGCTCCTGATGGGCTGATTGATTTATACCTGAACGGATGATCAAAACAGGATGAAAGCGCAACCTTTTCACTTCAAAAAGTTTAGCATGATGCACCATCAGTCAACCATGAAAATTGGTACGGATGCTATTATACTTGGCGCCTGGGTAAATTTGAAAGGGGTAGAAAGAGTGCTTGATGTTGGAACAGGTTCGGGTATAATTGCCATGATTTTGGCTCAAAGAGGTATTCAGGATATTGAGGCAATTGAGATTGATGAAAAATCAGCACAGGAAGCCCATATGAATTTTGAAGTTTCTCAATGGAGCAGTCGTTTTACGCTTCATCATTGTGATGCGCGTGATTTTGGAAAGCAGTGCAAAAATTTTTTTGATCTGATTATTTCCAACCCGCCTTTTTTTTACGACTCATTTCAGGGAAATCGAGCCCGCAGAAATCTTGCAAGGCATGCTGGCTGTCTGGAATTTAATGATTTACTTCGAATTAGCAGTGAATGCCTTAAGCCGGGTGGAAGTCTGGCTGTTGTGATTCCATCCATCGAATTCGAAAGATTTATGAAGGATGCCAAGAGCAATGGTTTTTTCTTATGCCAAAAATTAAATATCATTCCTGTTGATGGAAAGGCTCCAAACAGACTCAATCTATTATTGAAAATGGAACTTCAAAATCAAATTGAAGAAACATTTTTTACCATCAGAAAGCAAGATGGTAGTTTTACTCCAGGGTATTACGAGCTATTGAAAGATTTTTATCTTGGTTTTTAACTTTTTCTACCGTTGGGCATTAGTTGCCCTGAACTTTTGATCGTGTTCGATCACCATGGGTATTTGATCCGCTTTGATGCGTTTGGCAATAATCTTTCTCTCAGGGTCTAAAACATAAATGACCGGAGTTCCGTATATATCATACAAATCGTGAAAATCTGGCGTCATACTTTTCATGCCGTTTACGTTGATCCAGGGCAAATCATTTTTTCTGAGGTAGGCCTCCCATGCGTTAAAATCTGCATTAACCGCAATACCATAAATTTCAAAATTGCGATTTTGAGCTACATATAATTCCTGCAGCGTTTTTAGCTCTTTTTTGCAAACACCGCAATCGTGATCCCAGAAAAACAAAACAACATAGGGCAATTCAATTGATTTGAAACTTACAAAAACATCGGTTGTATCAACCAGCCAAAGATCCGGAGCAGGTGAGCCAAGAGTTAGGCGGCGCAGTTGATCTGCCCGTTCCATAATTTTTTGTTTGACAGAGGGACTGGCGTTAGCAATTTCAAGATGAGCAAAATAGCTATCAGCCAAATGCACAAACACTTTATCCAAACCCATTATTTTTGGGTTTTGATACTGATCTGTAAAATACCAAATCAGGTAATCGCGCATGGTGTTATTATCTTTTGTTTGTCCAATAAGGAAATCAACTTCTTTGATAATTGAATCTGCCTGCTGAGGAACCAGCTGCTCAAAATATTGTTTAATCTTTGTGTTTAATAAAGGACTGCGCAAAAACCGGTCATCTGAAAGATCAAATTTGTTCCAGTAATTTGATTTGTAGTAGTAATAGGCTTTTCGCTGATCTGTGGCGATGCTGTCAGGAATTTTAATTTCTTCCATCGCCGATAGTATTTTAGCAACAAACGAATCACTATAATTTGTTTTGATACTATCCTGATATGTCGCAAGCAGATTTAATAAAGAATCTTTCTTTGCCAGATCATCCTGATTATCTTCAAGTAGTTTTATCTGACTATAAATCAAATTGGTATAATTCATCTGCTCCATAAAAAGACAGGTATTAATACTGCCGGAACAGCTTAGCTGCTTGTTGTGATTATTTGGTATTTCCAATGTAAAAGTTTGATCATCAGCGATTAAAAATTCCAGCAAACGGGTCTTTGATTGATCTACAAGCAAGTAAATACCTTCGGGATATATTTCGGGCTGCACAAATTGAACAATTGAATCCGATTTAATGAGTGCCGTGTCAACCATCTGAAATTTATCTCCATAGTAGCGAGCCAGATAGTAGTTTTCCTGATTAACTTCCGGTAGTTTAATTTTGATGTCAACTTGTGCGTTTAAGCTGTGAAAGGTGATAAAAAATAAAGCAAAAAACAAATTAGTTGCTTTGGTTAAAATGATTTTAGAGTTTATTTGCATTATCAGTTGTATTCCAGTTTTTCGTTTGAGTGCAAAGATAAGTGTTGCTGCAATTTTCTGATTGCTGCTTGGTTATTAAAAGGCTCTGAAAGTAAATTTTAGTAATTATTAACAGCTGCAAGGCTGTATTGATTAATTTTAGTCTTTTAAGAGGAAGAATTTATCTGGAGTTTGGTGGTTAGCTTTTAACCAAGTTTACATAATGTAAAAAATAAAATTTGACAAGATGGATTTAATAATTTATGTAAATAACTGATAATCAAAATTTAACAAGAAAAAATTATTTTTTATTAATTTTTTTTAAAAAAAAGTGATGCGTTTTTGATTGTGTACGACATATAATGGGTGGAAAGAAAGGTAATTCATTTTATAAACGTTTAAAACATTTAAGTTATGAAAAAAATTTTATTGGGAGTAGCCCTAAGTTTAACTGTATTTGTGCTTTCGGGGCAAAATTATATTGACGGGACGTTGCTTTATCACAACAATCCGGAGTATCCTATTCCGGAGACTGAAGCATTTCTGTATGATCAGGCAGGACAATTAGTGGCAACAACATTGACGAATGCTGATGGGTATTTTGGCTTTGAAAATATACCAGATGGAATTTATAACGTTGAGTTTTCTACTGATCTTGATCTTGGCCAGGTAACCATGGAAGATGCCTTAAGCATTGTTTTTTACCTGGCAGGGCTAATTGATTATACTCCTATGCAGCAGCTGGCAATGGATGTGAATGGCAATGGTAACATAGGTATGGACGACTTTACTTATATTCTCATTCAGCACATCTTGTTCGGTAATCCTTTTCCTGTTGGAGAATGGGTTTTTGAGGATTACGAAGTGAATACTTCTACACGGGATGGTGACGGATCTATTGGGGGTAGCAGAACAGGTGATGCTGAGGGTGTGCTTGTGCCAACCGGCAGGGATGAAGTTCAGGGATATGAATTTGTTTCAAGATCTCAGGTTAACGTAAATACCGATGAATTGTGGATTCCTGTATTTGCTCAGTTGTCAGAGCAAGCTATTTTGGGTTATGTTTTGGCCATCAATTTCAACCCCGAACAGCTTGAAATAATGGATGTGAAAAGCCCTCTTGGAGAGGTGAATTACAGCATAATTGACAATCAATTGCGCATTAGCTGGATCGATATCGAGTCGGGATTCCAAATAGATGCCAATACGCCTCTGACAAATATTTCTGTTAAAATCAAAGAACAAGCCCCCGATGGTCAATATTTTACACTTGGAAGTGGTACTCAGATTCTTGGTCAGGATGGGAAAAGTATTGATTACCTTGTGTTTGAAATGCCTGAGCTAATATTTCAGGATGTTACAGCAACGGTATTCCCCAATCCTACCACTGATGTTATTAATTTGAAACTTTCATTGGATGAGTCAACTGATTTGTTAGTGAGGATTTACAACACGAATGGTCAAGTACTGGTTAATAAAATGATAAATGCGGTCAAAGGAAATCAAACAAAACAAGTTGTTCTTCCTGGATTGACTCCTGGATTATATCAGCTTGTTGTTCAGGATGTTAATCAATACAAAATCCTGATAAATGAAAAGTTGATCATTAAATAATTAGTATCTACTAATTCTACAACCAGGGGAGTGTCAGCCGACACTCCTTTTTTTTATCCTCTATATTTATTTGTATTTGTCGGCTGACTAAATTTTTATATTTTCGTGGGGCTAAGGATTTGCTTGTATTTTAGAGGTATTAGCGTAAATAGATTGATTTGTGGAAGTGGAGGGAAATTTTAAAAATTAAGATTGCCTGCATGCTTTTTTCTTTACTAAAATTCAAATAGATTCTCTTCAAATGCTGAACATTATTTGATAATTACAAGGGGAATTATGTTATGATGAAAAATCTTTTAGTTCTGTTGATTTTGCTACAGTCTGTTCAAGTCTGGTGCAATCAACAGTCTGAGAGTTCTTTGCAAAATTTACATTCATTTACTGAAATTAAAAATAGAGGAATTCATTTTAGTGAATTAAACCGATCAGATAGTGCCATAGCTTATTTCAGGACAGCACTATCTTTTGCAGAAGACGCTGACAGTATTGCTCAGACTTTACTTTTATTAAGCAATGAATATCGGCTGAATCAGGATATCGAAAATGCGAAACGCTATTTAAATCAGCTTAATGAACTTTTACTAAGCAATAGTATCAAGAACAAAGCGATCACATACGAATCCTTGCATTTGGAAGGGAAAATAAAGATAAGTCAGTCTGATTTTGTTAGTGCACTTCAGCTTTTCGATTCGGCTTTGATGGTTATTGAACAAATCGAAGGGAAGAATGCCCCGGCCAGTATTAAAGTTATTAACTATAAAGGAATTGCCTTTTATTACCTTGGTGATCAGGACCAGGCTTTTTATTATTATCGCGAAGCACTTGAAAAATGTCTCAGGCTGGGCATAAAGAATATTGATCTGGCTGATGTGTATCAAAATATGGCCATTGCTTATTCCTTTAAGGGAGAGTTTGACAGTGCTTTGTTTTATTTAGAGAATTCTCGCGTAATCAGAGAACAAATATTTAGTGATTTTCATCCCAGAATGGCAGGGTTTTATGTTAATTACGGCAGAATTTTGAGCATGGTCGGAAGATCTGTAGAAGCCTTTATGTTTTATCAAAAAGCAGATAAGATCATGAATGAGTATGCCATTGAAAATGATTTATGGTGGGGGCATTTACAGGTAAACATCGGTGCTCATTTGAGATTGAGAAACGAACAGGATAAGGCTCTATTGTATTATTTAAATGCTTTAAATATTTACAAGAGTAATCTTCCTGAAAATCACTCTTTGGTTATAACTGCAACTAATAATATTGTAAATATTTATAATTATTTGGAAGATTATCAAAAAGCTAAGTCACTGACAATAGGAGTCATTGATCTGGTAACTAGTCCAATTACTAAAGTTCAGTTATACCGGAATCTGGCTAAATCATATGCAGGGTTAAATAATCAGGATCAGGCAGTTGCTACATTCAGACGTTCTGTTCAAATTGCTTTGGACGAGTTGGGTCCAAACCATCTGGAAACTGCCAATTCATTAATTACACTGGCCGATTACCTCAAAGAATTGGGAGAATATGAGCAAGCCGTAATTTATTATCAGGAGGCTTCAGAAATCTTTTATAAGATATTCGGGGCTTCTGATACAGAATATGCAAATGCAATCAGAAAACTGGCAACGGCCTATTCTTTAACGCAGGATTTTGCCAGGGCTGATAGCTTGTTTTTGCGTTCCGAAAAGTTGCTGTCTTCTCATATAAATAGTAGTTTTTCCGGAACCGGCAAAACCGAAAGTAATAGTGTTACTAATATCCGTTTAGTGGATGTTTACTTTTGGTGGGCTATCATGTATCACAGCTGGTTTCAAAAAGAGCATGATTTGTCGCTATTGGATAAAAGTTTAGGGTATTTTGATCATGCAATTGATATTTATGATCAGGTAGGGCTTTTTGTAACAGACGAAAGCAGGATGTTGCTCAATCAAAATGTTAAAATAAAACTGGCAGAAGCAATTGATGTAGCCGCAATTTTGTACCAGCAAACTGGAGATACTGTTTATGCTGAAAAAGCCTTTTATTATGCCGAGAAGGGGAGGGCTTCTGTTTTATTGGCTTCGATCCGAAAATCGGAGGCAATGATTATGGCAGGTGTACACGATTCACTTATTCAACGCGAACAACAATTGAGGGATGACTTATCCGTAATTCAGAAATTAATTTACGAAGAACAGCAGAAAAGTTTTCCAAATGAAAACAGAATAGCCATAATGGAGAAAAGACAGCTTCAAATGATGGAAGCTATCGACAAGATATTCAGTCAGATAAGATCAGATTATCCTGATTATGCTGATCTTATGTTTAATTCGGAGGTTATTAAATTAGCAGAAGTGCAGCAGCAATTAGGACCCGATGATTTTTTTATCTCCTATGCGTCCGGAAATGACAATCTCTACCTTATTTATGCTGATAAGGAATCCTGTGGATTACATAAAATTGAGGACAAAAAGGGGATAATAGAGGAAAAGATAGACCTTTTGCTTAGTCAATTCAAGCAGGATTTATCCAAACATGCTACACGCGATTTTCAGCAGTTTATTGATTTGGCCGGTTATCTTTATGAACATCTGCTTGATGGTGTAATTGAAAAAGCTCAAGGCAGGAAATTGCTTATCCTGCCTGAAGGTCGTTTGGGATACCTTCCTTTTGAGATTTTGCTTCGGCATGTTGATTCTATTCCGCAACGGATTGATTACCGTAACCTACCTTATTTGATCAAGGATTTTCCAATTGCCTATTGTTATTCTGCTACGCTACATTTTTCGCAGCTGGAACGAAAACAAAGAGGTAATGGTAAATTGCTTGCTTTTGTGCCTGATTATAAAACATTTAAACCGATTTCCATCAATGGCACAGATACGATAAACCTAAATGAATTACCTTATGCTAAGGCTGAATCTGATATGGTGCTTAGTGTCTATGATGGCGATCTGGCTGCTGGAGACGAAGCAACAAAGGCAAATTTCAAAGAGAATGCTTCGGGATACAGCATGCTTCATCTTGCTATGCATACCGTGCTCGACGATGAAAAGCCTTTGTATTCCAGATTGATTTTTCAGCAACAAAATGACAGCCTTGATGCATATTCTATTGGCACATATGAGCTTTTTGGGATGGATTTGGAAGCATCTATTGTTGTTTTAAGTGCATGTAATACAGGAACCGGAAAATACCGTGAGGGCGAAGGAATTATTAGTTTAACAAGAGGTTTTATGCACGCAGGTGTTCCGTCTATCGTGATGACAAACTGGGAAGTGCATGACCAAACCGGTGCCTGGATGATGGAAAGGTTTTACAAAAATTTGAACAGTGGGATGGGTAAAGATGTAGCATTACAGCAAGCAAAAGTCGATTTTTTAGCACAGGCAAATCAGCTGAAATCGCATCCTTATTTCTGGGCTTCATATGTTGTAATAGGTGATGCCGCACCTATAAATTTGCAGTCTGATTATAAGTGGATAATAGCTGCTGTAATTATTGGGCTATTGTTATTGATTGCTGTAATTTTCAAGCTGCGACCGATCAACAAAAATCGGAGGTGAATACCATGAGTTGTGGCAACTTAGATGTTATTATCCTGCATATTTCGTCGAGTTTTCCTAATTCTTAGTCTGTTGTTAATGAAAATTAAGGCCTGCAATTTTCTGATCATTCCGCATGAAAATATTAGAAAAGGGATTATCTGAAAAGAGTAAAGATTTGAAAAAAAACGCACCCTCGCCAGTAATAGATTCAAAACTTTTACAGCAAGGGTGCACAGTAAAAAAGCGCAAGTTTGTAAAAGCTCTCTCGGGATACTTACGCTTTAGGAGATGTTGATACAGGGTATCAACCAGGAGGAAAGAATTTATTCTTTTTTAATTTCTTTCAGGATTTTGAGGGCTTTGGTTTTGTACACCCCATTGTCATCAGCAATTTTCTGAAATTTCTCGATGGCTTTACTTCTTTTTCCAGTGCGCAGAAAGCAAAGGCTCTGATACCATTCAGCTTGATCGACAAACAAGTTGTCGTTGTGGTTGATGATGTCGTCAAATTTATGTATTGCGCCATCAAAATCTCCAAGTTCCATCATCGAAAGGCCACTGTAGAGTTTGCCCATCAGGTTGTTTGGGGCTTTCTCAAACATTTCAATTGCCGCATCGTAGTTGTGCAGTTCATAAAACTGCATGCCATCCAGAACGGGCTGTTCCAGCGAATTAGTAGCTGATCGTACATTAAAGGAAGCGGATTCAGCAATAAAATATTGCGTATAGAGTTCTTGATAGCTCGCATTGTGTTGCATTCTTATCAACCCAATTCCAGTTCCTAACAGGATAACTATTCCAGCTGCAACAGCTGTAATGCGTTGCCATCCAAAATTGATATTTTTGTGTGTTTTGGACTGGCGTATGGTGTTTAGCTCATCTATAAGTTGATGTTTTTTTTGAGCATGAGGGCTTAAAGTTGCTTTATACACTTCAAATTCAGCCGCTAATGAGGCATCAACTTCAAGCGATTTTTTAAATTCCCACAAATCACCCTCCTCAAGCTCACCTTTGATATACTTTTCAAATTTTTCAAGGTCTTTCATAATCAGTTAAATTTTGATATTCCGGATCATTTTCGATCCAACTTAATAGTTTTCTCAAGCACTTCCTTCTCTGATTATAAACTGCCTGGTTGGAAAGGTAATTCAGTTTTTTAGCGATAAGGCCGGTTTCTAACTCCATATTCGAAAACTTTATCAACTTGATGCAATTGGGGCTCAGCTTTTTCATGTATTGGTGCGTGAGCCTCGTAATTACTTGCTGTCGCATATAATCCCTTAGTGTTTCGACATCTTCATAAGGAATATGCTCCATTGTCTGGTTGGTAAAGTTTGTCTCTTTTTGGGATTTGCGAAACCGTTGAAACCAGAGTTGTCGTGCCACAGTGAAAAAGAACGCCTGAAAAGGAACGTCTAAGCTGAAATCTTTTTTATGAACGTAATCATAAACCACGCCGATTGCATCCTGGAAAACATCCCAGGCATCGCTTTCCGTACCTCGTCTTTTAACTATAAAATCAGCAAGCTGATTAAAGTAGGTTTCATAAACGAAATTCAGAATTTCACGATCATGATTTTTGATACCTTCCAGTATTTCAGCAGAACGAATTATGTTGTCCCTTTCACCCATTATATGTCAGAAATTTCAAAATCTAATCACTTTTTTTGAAAAAAAATTAAAAATATTTTTTAAAATATTGATATACAATACGTTAAAAATTAAAAAAATGGCCAAGTTTACATAATGTAAAACGGTTTTTTAGGCATTTTCTTCAAGAAGAACATGAAAAATTTAGTAATTTTACCACAAAAATACGCACCAATGAGGTTTAAACCCCGATTTTTGAAATTTTTTTTGAACATTTTTTTTGTAGCATTCATCATATGCTTATTTATTCCAACTCTTAGAGCTCAATATGCTGCTGGTTATCGAATAGGTTTTTACAATGTAGAAAACTTTTTTGACACCGAAATTGATTCAACCCGCGAATACAATGCTTTTACGCCAGAAGGCGAACAGGCCTGGAATTTTTTTCGTTACCGTAAAAAGCGGATGAATATATTTAAAACATTACTGGCGGCAGGTGAGGGGCAGCCCTTGGCTTTAATTGGTTTTTGCGAAATTGAAAATGATCAGGTGCTGAGGGATTTAATCATAAGTACACCGCTCAAAAACTTTGATTATCAATATGTAAATTATCCTTCGCCCGATCGACGTGGCATTGATGTAGGGCTTATCTACCAGCGAAGTAAATTGAGGTTGATTTCGAGTTCTCCAATTCCACTTAAAGATCCTGAAAATGAAAATTTTAGATCGCGTGACATGCTTTATGCTTCCTTTTTGGTGCAAACGGATACTTTGCATGTTTATATTAATCACTGGCCATCGAGATGGGGTGGCGAGTTGCCCACCCGTCGGTTGAGGATGCTTGCTGCTCAAACTTTACGCAAACATGTTGATTCTATGAGATTGTTTCATCCGCAAGCTAAGATTGTAATTATGGGCGACTTTAATGATACTCCCAACGACGAAAGCATTATAAAGGGATTGCAGGCACTCTCAAAGGATGAAATATCTGATCCTTATCAATTGGTAAATTTATTTACCAAACCATCTGAATTGGGTTTTGAAGGGACTTTAAAGCATCAGTATGACTGGCAAATATT
Source organism: Bacteroidales bacterium (assembly GCA_015709215.1). GTDB lineage: Bacteria > Bacteroidota > Bacteroidia > Bacteroidales > F082 > UBA5536. The sequence goes on along the minus strand of JACCQN010000001.1, from coordinate 102,323 downwards.
TGATATGATAATCATTTCTCAGGCCTTATTCTCCAAATCGGGTGTGCGGTTTGTTGAGGGGAGTCAGCGTATATTTGCTCCTGATTTTTTATTTACTGAAGACGAGCGCTATATGGGAAAGAAACTTTTCAGAACTTATATTGGGCCACGCTACGAAGGTGGTTTTGCTGATCATCTGCCTGTTTTTATTGATTTGGAATATATTGATGAGTAGTCAATTAGCTAAGCAAACTATTTAAAAAATCAGCTATTTCTTCCAGTTCCATGGTTTTGAGGATTCCTCCAGTTTGGATTGCTGCTTTTGGCATGGTGTCAGATTCGGCAGAGCCCGGGTTTTGCGCTATGGTAAGACCACCAAATAACCGTATTTTTCTTATCCCGTTTGCACCGTCATGATTGGCGCCGGTTAGGATTATGCCAATAAGTTTTTCGCGAAAGACTTCGGCTGCAGTCTCAAACAGAATATCGATGGAAGGCCTGGCATAGTTAACTTTTTCTTCGACAGTGAGGCTAAAAGTGCGATCATTTTCAATCAGCAAATGAAAATTGGGTGGTGCAATGTACGCATGACCGGTTAAGATCTTTTCCCGTTCATCGGCCTCTTTTACTTTGATTGTATTCAATTGATCGAGAAAATGAGCCAAATAATTTTCGGAATGTGGGCTAAGGTGCTGAGCGATGATAATTGGAATATCAAAGCCGGGTTTCAATCTTTTGATCAAAGTTTTCAGGGCATGCAAACCACCCGCTGATGATCCTATGACGATAGCCTCAAATGCTTGCATTACAGGATTTTTTTCTGAAAAATTTTCTCGTTTGGATTGGTGATTAAAAATTGATCCTGAACAGTTGAAAACATGATGTTTTCTTTTGAGCCAAGGCCTAAAAATCCGCCCTTGATCAGGCTGTCTTTAAAAAGCTCGAGTACTTTATTTTGAAGGGTTCTGTTGAAATAAATAAGGACATTTCTGCAAATAATCAAATGCGTTTCTGCAAAAACACTATCAGTAACCAGATTATGTTCTGCAAATACGATGTTTTTTTTTAGTTCAGGGTTAAAAAGCGCTGCATCATATCTGGCAGTATAAAAGTCAGAAAAAGAATTTTTTCCACCGGCATCCTGATAATTCAGGGTGTATGCTTTGATTTTTGATACAGGGTAGATGCCTTTTTTGGCTGTTTCAAGCACCTCTGTATTAAAATCAGTTGCGTAAATCTGCGACCGGTCGTAAAGTCCTTCCTCTTTAAGCAGAATGGCTAATGAATATACTTCTTCTCCAGTAGCGCAGCCTGCATGCCAGATACGAAGGAAAGGATAGGTTCGTAAAATGGGAATCACCTCTTTTCTGATACCTAAATAAAAAGCAGGATCGCGGTACATTTCGGTCACATTTATTGATAAATCTTTCAGCACCATCGCCAAAACCTGTGGATGATGTAATATTTTGTGCTGTAATTCTGATAATGATTCCAGATTAAGCTGCTGCATTCTGTTAACTAACCTGCGTTTCACATGAGCTTTATTATAATTCCGGAAGTCGTAGCCATATTGTCTGAAAACTGCTTCAAGCAATAATTCCATTTCGAGTTGTTGGATGGAATCATCTCGTTCGGGATACACAGAATCAGTCATGTAATATTTTGAGGCTTTAGTTTTTACTTTAGTTTTTAATTGTTGTAGAGCCAAACGCGTAAAAGCGAGATCAGCTTAGCGGTGTCAACAGGTTTCGATAGGTATTCGTTTGCACCTGCTGCCAGACATTTTTCGCGATCATCTTTCATAGCTTTGGCAGTGAGGGCAATGATAGGCAACTTCTTGTATTTATTTTCTTTTCTGATGGTTTTCATTGCCTCGTAGCCGTCCATTTCCGGCATCATAATATCCATGAGGATGAGGTTGATATTTTTGTTAGCCTTCAGTTTTTCAATGCCTTCGCGACCGTTTTTTGCAAAAATAACATTGATATCGTAGCTTTCGAGCACACTCGTAAGCGCAAAAACATTACGCATATCATCATCAACTACCAACACTGTTTTGCCTTGCAGCACATCTTCACGGGGCTGGATTTTACGAAGCATTTCCTGTTTTTTGGCTGATAGTTTACTTTCTACCTGATGCAGGAAAAGTGTTGTTTCAGCAAGCAGGCGCTCAAAACTTCGGGCTCCTTTCAAAATGATACTACTCGCATATTGCTGAAGTTTTAGGTCTTCTTCTTCGGTTAATTCATGTGCTGTATATACTACAACCGGAAGTTCAAGGTCAGGAAACTTTAGTTTTAAGGTATCGAGCAAATCAAAGCCAGACATATTTTTTAATCCAAGATCAAGGATCATGCAATCGAAATGGTTTTTAGTGATTTCTTCCAGGGCATCTTCACCTGAACTCACAGCAACAATTTCGATATTATCGCTTTTCATCAGATTAGAAATACTTTTACGCATGGATTCTTCATCCTCCACCACAATAAGGTGTTTGAGCGGATTGGTGACGATACGTTCCAGATAATCAAATACTTTATCCAAATCTTCTTTATTTACTGGTTTACTCAGATATCCAATAGCGCCCTGTTTTAAGTGCTCGATCGACTTGTCGGCAGCCGAAACATAGTGCACTGGAATATGACGTGTTCGCGGATTTTTCTTTAATCGCTGCATCACCTCAAAGCCATCAATTCCCGGAAGACCTATATCGAGTATTATAGCGTGTGGCGTGTAGAAATCAGCAAAATGCAAACCTGCTTCTCCATCATGCGCTATGATACATTTAAAGCGATGCTCGTGGGCTAAATCATGCAGCAATCGCGTGAAGTTTTTGTCGTCGTCGATGATTAGTAAAACCATATCGCCTTCAAGGATAGCATTACGATCGTCGTTGGTTTCTTCAAAGGTTTTCAGCTCTTGTTTTTTCTTTTCAAAGGACTTTTGTGAGGCTGTTTCTGCTTTATCAGATTTTTCAGGCTTTTCGTCAATATTAACTTTTACTGGCTGTTTTTCTACTCCGGATTTGTCAGGGGCTTCATATTTTTCAGGAATTATTACGGTAAAAGATGTGCCTTCTCCTTCTTTGCTCTCTACATGAATTTCGCCTCCCAGAAGTTCCGAAAAGCCTTTTGAGATGCTTAAACCAAGACCGGTTCCACCATATTTACGGCTTGTTGTTCCGTCGGCTTGCTTGAATGCTTCAAAAATTTCCTGCAGTTTATCTTCCGGAATGCCTATGCCGGTGTCTGTAACTGTAAAGGCTATAGCTGATTCAGGAGTTAAACGGTCATTTTTGAAAATGTAATTTTTATCCGGCCTAAACACATTGAGTGTTATGCTGCCTTCATGCGTAAATTTGATAGCATTGGAGTAAAGATTTTTTATGATTTGCTGAAAACGCTGGATATCAGTACGTACATATTTTGGTAAACCATTTGAAATAGAAATAAATAGTTCGAGGCCTTTTTTGGCAGCAACAGGCTCAAAACTTTTTTTGATGAAATGCGACAGGTCTTCCAGATACATTTGCTCGATATAAAGTTCAATCTTACCTGATTCGACTTTGCTCAAATCTAAAATTTCATTAATCAGTTCAAGCAAATCACTTCCAGAGCCATTAATAGTGCGGGCATACTCAAGTTCTTTGTTGTCAAGATGTTTTTTTCTGTTTTCGGACAGGAGTTGCGAAAGCACTAAAATACTGTTGAGCGGCGTACGCAACTCATGCGACATATTTGCAAGAAATTCTGATTTGTATTGAGATGCTTTTGCCAGATCGTGAGCTTTTTGTTCTATCTCGTTGCGGGCTTTTTCAAGTTCAAGATTTTTTTCGCGGATAGCATCGCGTTGCATTTCGAGGGCTTTGGTGCGTTCTTCTAATTCTTCGTTTGTTACCTTAAGCTCCTCTTGTTGTGCCTGCAGGTTTTCTTCCGACACTTTTAAAGCATTGGTCTGCTCCTGAAGTTCTTCGTTGGCTTGCCTTAGTTCTTCCTGTTGCACGGCAAGTTCGTTGGCTTGTTGTTGCGTTTGAGTGAGCAGCTTTTTAACAGTTTCGGCTGCTAGTACAGTTTTTATTGCGATGGCAATATTGGTGCTTGCAAGCTGCAAGAAGCTTTGCTTAAGTGGCGTAAAGCTTTGCAAAGTAGCATATTCTATTACGCCAAATGTTTTACCTTCGTGAACCAGCGGACATAAAACGTACTGAACGGGTTGTAATTTGCCGGATCCCAATTCAATTTCTTTCTTATTTTTCTGATCCTCAACAATCAATAATTGCTGATCTTTAGCAACTTGACCAATTAGGCCATCTTTTGTTGTGAAATGTTTTTTGATTCTGTCATCTTCAGGATCTATAGCAAAAGTAGCTTTAAGATCGTAGCAGTTTTCTTGTTCGTTGATCAGGTAAATGAGGCCCAGGTTTGCTTCTAAATACCTACAGGTAAAATTGATTATGGAGGCAGCAAGTTTTTGTGCGTCAGGTTGTCCGCTCAATCCAGAATCAAGCTCGTTGATGCCACTTTTCAACCAGTTTTGGTTACTGTTTTCTTCTGCATTTTGTGCCAGTGTACGCGTCATTTGATAAAGTGCAACATTGAGGGTGTCTTTATCGCTTCGCGGAACAACTGTTACGCTGTAATCACCTTTTGCAATGCGATTAGCCTGATCAACAACCTGTTTCAGACTTTCAACCAATTGGTTCATAGAAGTGCCCAAAAGATCCTCGTCATTGGTTACTTCTACTTTTTCGGTATAATCTCCTTTGGCCATCAGTCTTGCAACATTTGCATAGCTTTCAAGCGAATCAATCAATCGGTTAAAAGTGCTGACCATTTCGCCTATTTCATTTCTTGGAGCCTTGATTTGCTTGCGCGAAACCTTACCTACAGCAACTTCTTTTGCCCAGGACGATAATTGTTTGATAGGATTTACAAACCAGCGGGTAACCAAAATGGAAGTAAAAAAAACGAGGATAATTGTGATGATGAAAGAAAGTTTTACGATATCTGAAAGTTTTCGTGCGTAGGCAAAAGCTTCGCTATGTTCAATTTCTTCTACCAAAACCCAATTCACACCCATTGGTTCAAGCACATCAAGGTTGCGAAAAATTCCCAGCACATATTTCCCTGTTTCGTCAGAGTCGTATGTTGAAACTTTTTCACGCTCTAGTTCGCGTTCTTCGAGCGCCTGAAGGTTATTGCGATTGCGAAGATAGAAAAGCCAATCGGAGATTTTCGTATTGTTGATACTCATGCGCAGGATTACATCATCATCTTTAAAACGCATGGACGACCTCAAAAGACGATCGCTTCCAACAATATAAGCCTGACCGGTTTCGCCGTAGCCGGCATCTTGCTGGATGATCTGATTGATGCGATCCATGGTTATTTGAAGTGCAATCATACCGATAAGGCTGTCGTTAGCATCAACGACAGGCTGCACAAAATGTCCTGTGATAATGTTGTACGATGGCTCGTAAAACTCCAAATCCGAAAATTGTAAGGTTTTGGTTTCTATCGCATTTCTTGTTGCGTTGGCAAATTTTGTGAAACGATATGGTCCTGTAAAAAGATTTGTCCCCAGATCTGCTTCTTCGCGCAGGCTAAACAGTATATTTCCTTTATTATCCATGAAATAAATGTCGTGATAACCATTTTTCTTTGCCAGATATTTAAATTCATCTTTATGCTCAGCGGTAATCTGCTTCCATTCTTTATTTTGAATAAATTCATGAAGTTCTGTCTTACTTTTTTTCCAGGCTGAATCGAGTGTCTTTATAAAGTCTCTATTGTTACGCTGATTATTGTTAAGCTCCAAAAAATCAACTATTTCGTTGAAAAAAGTATTGATATAGGCAACCCTGAGCTGCGAGCTTGTGTTTAACGATTTTTCGGCAACAATGGTAAGGCCGTGGTAGGCATTTAAAAAATTGATAAAACTAATAGATGCCAACGGGATAATAGAGATAGTTAAAAACCAGATTAACAATGATTTACCAACACCAATATAGCGCCATGACCTGATAGAATATTTTATTTTCTCCCAAGTGGTTGCATTGTTATAATCCAGGTTGTCCATAGTGGTAATTTAAAAGCACGTTAAAGTCTTTATTCAGCGGGAAGCTGAGCTGTAAACTTTTCGATGGTTTCATACAGCTCACTTGGATTTACAGGTTTAGTAATATAGTAATCCATTCCGGCAGCCAGACATTTTTCGCGATCGCCTTTCATGGCATGCGCTGTCATAGCTACGATAGGGGTGTGATAATCTTTATCATTTTCAAACTGACGAATATTTCGGGTTGAATCAAAGCCGTCCATTTCGGGCATCTGAACATCCATCAGGATAATGTCATACTTTTTGTTTGAAGCTTCTTCAAGCGCTGTTCTGCCGTTTTCGACGGCTTTTACATGCCAGCCTTTCTTCTCGAGAAGCTGCACTACAATTTTTCTGTTAATAATCTGATCTTCAGCCACAAGTATTTCAAGAGGTATATCGGGCATTTTCACCTCTTCCTGATTTTTATTTATCTCCTCAAAAATTTGCTCTTTTGAACCAAAAAGTGTGATCAGCAAATGGCGTAGATCGTTTTGAAGTACGGGTTTAGTAAGGAATTCGTATTTCTGAGCTTTCTTAAGCTTTAAAATCTCGATGCTGGCTTTTGAGGGCGAAAGCAAAATAAACACCGGTTGCGGTTTATTGCCCAATTGTTTTTTGATTTCTTCAGCAACTTCTACACCATTCATCTTTTTAAGGTAATAATCAATCAAAACCAGGTCGAATTCCTGATCTTTTATAATGTCAAAACACTTACTACAATCTAAGGCATGTACATTTTGAATGCCCCAGTGATCGAGCAGGCGTGTGATTACTTTTGCCGATTGTGTATGATCTTCTATTACGAGTACTTTATATTCTTTATTGGCTTTTTTGAGCTTAAGTTCCCAAGGTTTTTCTTTTTGGGATCCGGTAATCATGTTGAGCCGGAAGAAAAATTTGCTTCCCTTCCCGTAGGTGCTTTTTACGCTGATTTTACCCCCCATCAGGTTAACCAGTCTTTGGCTGATGCTAAGGCCTAATCCGGTTCCGCCATGTTTTCGTGTTGTGGAAGTTTCGGCTTGGGTGTAGCTGTCAAACAAATAGGCTTGCTTGTCTTCGGGAATACCAATGCCGGAATCTTCAACAGCAAATTCCAGGCTGATCTGTTCTTCGATATGCTCCAGCATTTTAACATGAATCGCTACGGTTCCTTCCTCGGTAAATTTGATGGCATTACTAAGTAGGTTGATCAGGATTTGCCTGATGCGCAAAGGATCTCCGATCAGTATGTCGGGTATATCAGGATCGATTTCGCAAACAAACTCTAATTTTTCCTGAAAAATTTTGACAGAAAGCAGGTTAACAACTTTTTCAATAACTTCACGAATACTGAATTCAATTTCTTCCAGCTCAAGTTTATCTGCCTCTATTTTTGAGATATCCAGGATTTCATTAATTATTTCGAGGAGAGATTCGCCGGATGTTTTGATATCGAGTAATCTTTCGCGTTGCAATGATCCTATTTCTTCGTCCATCAGGCCCAGCTCGGCCATTCCGATAATTCCGTTTAGCGGTGTACGAATTTCATGACTCATGGTTGCCAGAAAAGCGCTTTTTGCTGTAGTTGCCTCTTCCGCAATGCGTTTGGCTTCATTAAGCTCGGCTACTGTTTTACTTAGCTTTCGCGTTGTTTCTTCCAAAGCGTTTTTGTGCTGGAAAAAATCTATGAAGGCTTTGATTTTGCTTTGCAGAATTTCCAGGTCGAGTGGTTTATAGAGATAATCCACAGCACCGGATTCATATCCTTTGAAAATATGCTGCCGTTGCTTGCTGATAGCAGTGATAAAAATAATAGGAATATACTTTGTACGATCGTTGCTTCGCATAATTTCTGCTACTTCAAAACCGTCCATGCCTGGCATTTGCACATCCATGAGCACAAGGGAGATGTTTTGCTCTAACAAAATAGCCAACGCCTCATTACCAGAGGAGGCTTTTATAATGTTCAGGTTTTCGTTTTCCAGGATACCTTCGAGTGTAAGAAGGTTTTCCGGTCTGTCGTCCACGATCAGGACATTAAACTTTAGAGCGTCACTCATGGTTTTTGTTTTTGGGGAGCACGGTTTGATTCCGAAAGCAAATTTAAATATTTACACGGTTCTAACAAATAAGTTTCGAAGCATCTTGTTAGCGATTGCAAATTGATGCGAAATCGCAGTTTTTACAATAGGCCTGATCTTCTGTTTGATGAATCGAAATGCCTTCGTTTAGAATATCTTCTATCAGCTCGATTAATTTTTCTTCGATTTGAGGTATAGCTTCTGATGTTTCTAAATCTTTTTCTGGTAGTTGGAGGGTCATCAAGCCGGAACGGGGTTTTTGCAAACTCAATATGCCACAACTAAAATTGGCTTTTGCAAAGGCAAAATCTGATCGATTGATCAAAAGCCAATAGAGTGCTAACTGTAGCGCTTTGGTTTTTTTCTTTTCCAATAAATCTTCCCAATTTTTTATCTTGAGTTGATCCGGTTTCACCTGGCCTGTTTTGTAGTCGATCAAGCGGAAATTGTTTCCTTTTTGATCAATTCTGTCAATTGTGCCTTTCAGTTTAACTGGTTGACCCTGAATTATAAAAATACTTTCTAGCTTACTTTCAAGTCCCTTGATATTTATTGGTTCTGAAGGGTTTAAAATTTCTTTTTCGCGTTTCAGGAAATTATTCACCAAGTGATGCGCTACTTCTTTTGTTATCAAACTGTTGCCTTGATCCGCAAGCCCTCCAGGTATTAATCGCCGGATGCAATTTTCGAGCACTTCGTGGCTTGCTTTGATGATGGAATCCAGGATTTTTTCATTCAGATTTTGCCCGATATAGGGCTTATAGAGTATTTCCAGGGTTTCGTGGACGATTGTGCCGAGCTCGTTATACTTTATGGATTCATCAAATTGCTCTGTAGCCCTAAGTCGCAGCACGTCGGAAAAGTAGAATTTTAAGGGACATTCCAGGTAATGAGCCAGGCTGGAAGGGGAAAAACCTGAGGCAGCTTTTTGAAAGAGCTGAGCAAGCACCTTCTCATTTTTGGGGATATTAATTTCTTCAGTAAAGGCGGCTTGGGTATTTCCCAAACTGAAATTACTTTCCGTAATTTTAACTTTACTATTCACAACGGCCAATTCATGAATGATTTGCCTGACATAGCGACTAGCTTCTCCACTACCAAAATCTCCGGCTTCGGTGTTGTAATACAGGTGAATGTTTTCGGCATGTTGGATCAAACGGAAAAAATGATAGGCCGTAACGGCTTGTTTTTCAGTAAAAGCTGGCAGCTCGAAGCTTCTTCTGATATCAGCCGGAATAAGGGAGTGGCTGAGCTGTTTTCGTGGAAGAATATCTTCGTTTAAACTGAGCAGGTGCAAATTTCGAAAACTGAGATTTCGTGTTTCCAAAAGGCCCATAATTTGCAAGCCCTGAAGTGGTTCGCCGCTAAATGGAACTTTTTGAGCCCCGGCAATACGTATAAAAATTGCTGTAATTGTCAGGCTATTGGTCTCGGGTAGTAAGTCCGGAAATAATTGTGCGAGCTTGTTAAAAATACGTTCTGCCAGATTTAATTGATTGATCAGGAATGCAGAACCTTTATCTTCTCTTTCAACTAAAAATGACGTTATCAGGTTCAGAAAGGAGTTGATCACACTAATTTGATTTGCACTGTTGCCTTCTATTGGGGTTAGAATGCTTTTTAAATAGGTTTTTAAAGTTTCATTTTCAGTTGAATTCAATAAAGTGTTTTTATCCGAAAATTTAATTCCTGATCTAATCAAATTCAATCTCCATTCTAGGAGTGCTTCTTTATCTGTTTGATCAAGAATACTTTGGTTGAATTCGTGAGAGAGAAGACTTAGCAATGGCTTGAGGTAAATTTCTTTTTCGGCTGATTGCTGGAGTGCTGCATGAAATTCGAGATACAGGCGGATAAATTGATAGCCTGCGCTTTTGTTGAATGGGAATCCAAGAGTAACATTGAATTGTTCATAATTATCGGGAATGCTGTTCATTACCGGGAGAAGTAAATTTTCATCGCCCAGCACTACGGCAGCGGTTGGATCGGGGTTATTTCGAAGTTCATTTCCAAGTGCTTTGGCTTGCAGCACATCGCCCTGTACGGCATGTAAAACGAAATGATACTCCCTATGGAGCAGATCGTCCGAAAGGAAGTGAATTTCCTGCTGATTTTTAATATCTTGCAAGAATTTCCTGATAGCGTTACCTGCCTCATGTAGGCCAAAAAATTGTGGTTCAAAATAATAGCGGTCCAAATCCCAGTAAATGGCTGCTTTTTCTTCCAATAATAAACGTTTTACAATACTTGCTTCGGCTTTGGTGAAGGCGTTAAAGCCGGCAAAAATAACTTTTTGAGCGTCAATTTGTTCGAGAAGAATGCTGATTTCCAAGCCCGCTAAATCACGGGCAATCCTGCCCCCGTAAGCAAGTCCTTTGGAGCTAAGGTTTTCATTTAGTTTATGGTAATCATCTTTAAGCTGTCGGTAAAAAAAAATATACCGCTTCTCACTGTCTGTTAGTGGTGAACCGTCCGGATGCCACATTTCCAATGCTTTAGCTTCTTTCAAAAAGTCGAATAATGTAGCAACATCAACCAATTGATGATCTATCTCATTGAAATCTTCTGCCATCTGAGATGCCAATCCCGCAAAGTCAGTCAGCGCGAGGCTGTCATTTTTGTTCTGACTGGCTTTGATGCTCATTAATTCAAATTGCACCGTAAGCGGATCAGCCAGTGAAAAGTCGCTCCAGGATTCAAAAGCTTCTTCAATTGTTTGAAAACGAGGAAGCAAACTGCTTTGGGTGAGTTGTTCCATGATGGCTTTTTTAAAGAAAAGACCTGCACGCTTATTGGGAAAAACTATCAACAAATCCTGTAAGCTGTTGGTATATTTTTTTAGGATAGTTTCGGTAAGTTGATTAATAAAAGCTGGCATGATCAGTTATTTTCAATTTGTTTAAAGTAGTGCTCTATTGCTTCGTATTCATTTATTTTACCTATGTCGAACCAAAATTCGGGATTGATTTCTTTGCTTTTAATCTGATTTGATTTAGCCAGCTCAAGGTATAAATCAATCACGCTGCAGTGCTGAACAGTAAATGGCTCAAAAAGCTTTGGTTTGAATAAGTGTATGCCGCTGAAAGCCAATTCAGTATAGTAAGGTTGTGAATCGTTTACCCACTTAAAAACATTTTTATGAATATGATGCCATCCAATAAGTTGTTGTTTTTGAAACAATAGTTTCCTGGTCGAAATCCTGTTTTGCGTAAGTAACCATGCTTCATCAGCTGATTTTTCAAATTCACTACAAATAGTTTCGAAATCCAGATTGGTAAGTATATCAACATTGTGGACTAAAACATATTGGCTGTCGGAAAAAAAATGACGTGCTTTCAGAATACCGCCGCCAGTTTCGAGCAATTTTGTGCTTTCATCAGAAATGTCAATTTTTAAATGCTGGTAATCAGCAGTTTTCAGGTGTTCAATCAGTTGATTGGCAAAATGATGCACATTAATCACAAAATGAGTGAATCCGGCTTGTACAAGTTTTTTTATAACCCTGTCGATCAGGCAAATGCCATTTACTTCAACCAATGCTTTTGGTTTTTTTGCAGTAAGTTTTTCTAGTCGGGTTCCCTTTCCTGCAGCGAGAATCATGGCAGTTTTGTGAGTACTCATGATGGATTTTTTAAGGCTTTGCACAATCGGTTTGCTTTATTGGATTGCTGTCCGCACTTTCTACATTGAAAGGTCTTTCTGTCCTTGAATTCAGCAGGTTTCTTATTGCTTTTGCATTTTTTGTCACTCATTATCAAATACTTGTGCGTGGTGTTTACAACTAACTATCAGATCGGGGTATTTTGTTCGAAGTCTATCATATATTTCTTCGGCACAAAAAACCGAACGGTGTTGACCTCCTGTGCAACCAAAGCTTACCATCAAATCACTAAAACCTCTGCTTATGTAGTTGTCAATGACCTTGGCTAGTAATTGTTCTGATTGATCCAGGAATTGTAGCACTTCAATTTTTTGGGTTAAAAAATCTTTAACCGGCTTATCACGACCTGTTAGCATTTTGTATTGTGCTTCACGTCCGGGGTTAGGCAGAAATCGGCAATCAAAAACAAAGCCACCGCCGTTTCCGTTTGGATCATGTGGAATACCACCTTTTTTGTAAGAAAAACTGCTGATTTCAATTTTTAAAGGTCTAAAAGCTTGTTTTTGAGGAATATGATAACTTTCTTTTAATGAATCCAATTGTTGCCATACGGACCATAATTCGTTAATATTCAAGTCTGATTTAAAGGCATTAAGCTGTTCCGACATGGTTTGAAGTGCATAAGGAATACTTTCCAGAAAGTGTGGCTTTTTTTGAATGAGGCCTCTCAAACCGTAGGCTCCTAAAACCTGACTAAGCCGGAGTAAAATAAATCCCGGATAATGCTGCTCAAAGGAATCTGCAAGTGCTGGTTCGTGAGATTTAAGCATATTGATGTAATGAGTTGCCAGAATTTCACGATACGACTTTGGTATTTGTGCTTTTACCTGAAAAAGTAGCGAAGCCAGGTCGTAGGACAGAGGGCCTGCCCGTGATCCCTGGAAATCAATATAATAGTTTTTGCCTTCATGAATCATAATGTTTCGGGACTGGAAATCGCGATACATCAAAAAATGAGCAGGTTCCTGTGCGAGGAAGCTGGCAAACACTTCCATGTCGTGCTGCAGTTTAAATTCGTTATAATGCAGTTGCGGATGGAGTTTTACAAAATAATAATAGAAGTATTGCAAATCTGCAAGGATGGCTTTTTGGTCAAAAGGTTTTGCTGAATAAGTTTTCGAAAAGTCAATATTTTTACTTCCTTCCAGCTGAAAATGAATCAAATCACTTACCGCATCCATGTAAAAATCGAGCAGCGAAGGGTGAAACGCTCCCTGTGAAAGGGATTGTTGTACCAATAAAAAAAGACTGGTATTTCCCAAATCTTCTTGTAAATAACATTTTTGATCCTGACTAATAATTACCACTTTTGGAACAGGAAATCCAATTTGGCTAAGCCTTTCTGAAAGATAAACAAAAGCTTGATTTTCAGCTGTCTGTTCGTTCCAAACTGCAATCAGCGAGGTTTTTCCTCTTTGTAGTCTGAAATAATGTCGTCCGGAACCGGATTCGGGCAGCGGATAAATTTCCTCCGGAATCGAACCGCAGTGCTGCCGGAATAAATCTTCGAGCTGGACTTTAAGTTTGGACAGATCAATCATGTTGCGCGTTGCAGGTTATGAGAGATAATTTAAGCTCGCTAAATTACTCAATTTGGAGCAACCAATAAAACCAAATGAAGTTGAAAGGGGAAAAGCTTGTGAGCGATTTTATGGCTTCAATTTTTTTCTGAAGCCATTAGACAATATACAATATAGTTGTTGAGGGTGCTATAAATGTAGAGAATAACATGATTTTGTATTACGCATCAGATAATTTTGCTGAAATAACCAGCGCAAAAAACTTATCTTTGCAGCGATAATACACAATAGGGGTGCCTTTGCCCGCCAGAGCGGGATGAAAGACAGGCTGAGATCAAACCCTTTGAACCTGAACGGATAATGCCGTCGTAGGGAACAAACGAATCTCACAGTTTTCCTCTATTGATTTAAATGTTTAACAATTAAATCAAAGAGTTATGTTCAACAAAAACTTTTTACTGGCAATGTTGCTGCTACCTTTAGGACTTGCAGCACAATTTACACTTAAGGGTAGTGTGTTTACCATTGACGACAATGAACCGCTCAGTGGTGCTCATTTGTTGCTTGATCCCGGAAATCAGCACTTAATTTCTGATGCCGAAGGACAATTTACTTTTCATAAGCTGCAATCAGGATCCTATGTTTTAACTGTTAGTTATGTTGGTTTTGAGACTGTTACAAAAAACATTTCACTATCTAAGGATGAAACTTTGACGATTTTGCTGAGTCCTGCATCCTTTTTACAGGATGAAGTTGTGGTGCGTGCTTCGCGTCCTGAACCAAAAACACCATTGACTTACAGCGTGCTGGATGCTGCTGATATCAATAAGAACAACAGTGGCGCCGATTTGCCTTATTTGTTACAGCAAACTCCTTCGTTGGTGGTTAGTTCTGATGCCGGAACAGGAATTGGTTATACAAGTCTCCGTATCAGGGGGACAGATATTACGCGAATCAACGTAACAATGAATGGTGTGCCGGTGAATGATCCCGAATCGCATGGGGTTTTCTTTGTAAACCTGCCAGATTTTGCGGCTTCAGTGGATAATATTCATATTCAGCGCGGTGTAGGCACTTCGGCTAATGGAGCCGCAGCTTTTGGTGCCAGTCTCAACATCAAAACAGATGCACCATCAGCAATCGCTTTTGCCCGTATGGAATCGCAGGCGGGTTCGTTTAATACTTTTCGCAACAGCCTTAATTTTTCTACTGGCCGAAACAAGCAGGGTTTTGCGCTTAATGGCCGGCTGAGTAAGATTTCTTCTGACGGATTTGTGGATAGGGGATGGGCTGATCTGAAATCGTACTACCTTTCCGGTTCATGGTCAAATGCAAATACTTTGGTCAAAATAATTGCTACAAGTGGTAAAGAAGTTACCTATCAGGCCTGGATCGGCGCTCCCAAAGATAGCCTGAAAACTACTTCCGGAAGACGGTATAATCCGTCTGGCGAAATGTTTAACACTGACGGCGAACTTGTTGGTTATTATCAAAATCAGACTGATAATTATCAGCAGGATTACTATCAATTACATCTGGCGCATCAGTTTAACAATCAGCTGCAACTGAGTGGAGCGGCATTCCTGACAAAAGGACGGGGTTATTACGAAAGTTGGAAAAATCAGCAGAAATTCAGTGATTATGCGCTTCCGGATGTGGTGATTGGTTTGGACACAATCAGACGCACCGATCTTATCCAGCAGAAATGGCTTGATAACATTTTTTATGGGTTTAACCTGGCGCTTCAACATCAAAAAAAGCGTTTCAATAGTACTTTAGGTGCTGGCTGGAATCGATACGATGGCGATCATTTTGGCTACATCAGCTGGGCTCAGTTTGCCTCCGAAAGTATGAACAACAAGCCCTGGTACACTAGTAAAGGCTTAAAAACGGATTATAACATCTATTTGAAAAGCCTTTTTACTATTAATGAAGCCTTTAGCGCTTTTGTTGACTTGCAGTATCGTCATATTGATTATAAAATAAGTGGAATACACGACGACCTGAGGGATATCAGTCAGGAACATACATTCGATTTTTTTAATCCTAAAGCAGGTTTGTTTTATACGATTAATAAAAACCATCAGGCATATGTATCAATTGCTGTTTCGCATCGCGAACCAAACCGTTCGGTTTATCAGGATGCTGATCCCGGCCAGACGATTACACATGAACAGCTGCTTAATCTTGAAGCCGGTTATAGCTATAACAGCCAAAAAATCAGAATTAGTTCGAATGTGTATTTTATGGATTACAATAATCAGCTTGTGCTTACCGGAAAGATCAACAATGTGGGTGCTGCCATCATGACGAATGTCCCCAAAAGTTACAGGCTTGGAGTTGAAAACAGTATTGATTACAGCATCAGCAGGATGGTCTCAGTTGGCGGTCATCTTAGCTTAAGTGTCAATAAGATTTTAAATTATACACATTATGTGGATAATTGGAATTACTGGGATGATCCTGAAAACCAACCTTATCAATATGCTTATGAATTGGGCACCACTGATATTTCGTTTTCACCGGCTGTGGTTGGTGGATTCACAATTGGTGTGCGTCCGATTGCGGGTCTGGCGCTTGATTTTACAGGTAGTTATGTGAGCAGGCAATACCTTGATAATACCTCGAATAAGGATAGAAGCCTTGATCCCTATTTTGTTTCCAATGTTAATATGCGTTATGAGATTCCGCAAACCTTATTCAAAAAACTTGAACTGAAACTCCAATTGAATAATATCGCAAGTACCTGGTACGAAACCAATGGATGGGTTTATCAGTATGTAGTTGATGGTGAAGAATATACTATGGATGGCTATTTCCCACAAGCACTTTTACATGGTATTATTGGATTATCGGTGATGTTTTAATGGGCATATCATGAAAAAATCCGGCCTGATTGTCTTAAGCCGTTTTTTATCGTGTCAGTATTTCGTAGGTTTTAAAACTACTTTTCATGGGTGGTTCCAGACCTTTTTTCACTGCTTCTTCAATGTCTTTGAAACCTCTTTTATGCCCTTTGATAAACGCTTCGGAAGAAGTCCATGCCCTGAAGTGTTCCTCATTATCCCAATGGCTAACAATCAGGTATTCTGATTGTTGATCGCTGGGTTTGAGTACGTACATATGTTGAAAACCGGGCATTGTATCAATGGCTCCAGCGCGTGTGGAAAATAATTCCTCAAATCGGCTTTTATAGTTTTCCTGACAGCTGATGTAATTTATGGCTACAAACATATTTTTTAGTTAGTGGTATTAATCAAAAATTGCGTTACAAAACAAAGTGATTTGAAGCAGCACTGCCATCCCTTGTTTTAGGTATTTTAAACAAGTACGGTACTTCAAATCAGGGAGCTTATAGAAAATTAGAAAGCGAGTGTTATGTTTATCAGAGATTTTTTCTACTTTTATACTTTGAAGGGTCGTTTGATCGACTTCAAATCAGGCTGAATAATAACAATTAAATAACCTTCACGTATGGTACCACAAATTTCCACTCTGGGTGGCTATATCTTTGAATATCAAAAAAGTGTAACTAACCCAACTGGTTTTTGGGCTCATGTGGCTGATAGTTTTTTCTGGCGAAAAAAATGGAACTGCGTCCTTGACTGGGATTTCGAAAAGGCTCGTGTAGAATGGTTTTCCGGGGCAAAACTGAATATCACAGAAAACATTTTTGAGCGGCATTTGTTTTACCGAAGCAACCAAAAAGCATTGATCTGGGAGCCCAATGATCCGGCTGAATCGGTGAGGGAATTGACTTATCAAGAGCTTTTTGATGAAGTGAAACGGTTTTCCAATGCCTTGCTGCGTGCCGGCGTTAAAAAAGGTGATCGGGTAGGGATTTATTTGCCCATGGTTCCTGAATTGGTAATTGCAATGCTGGCTTGTGCAAGGATTGGAGCAATACATTCTATTGTTTTTGCTGGATTTTCGGCCCATTCTCTGGCCGACAGAATGCTGGATGCCGGTGCAACAGTTTTGATTACGGCTGATGGTGGTTTTAGGGGAAATAAAATTATACCGCTCAAAGCTATTGCTGATGAAGCCATGGAAGGTTGTAATTGCGTGAAACAAGCCGTCGTTTTGAAAAGAACTGGCGAAAATGTAGAAATGAAAGCTGGAAGAGACATCTGGTGGGATGATTTTGTTGATGGGGTTTCTAGCGAAAATCAGGCAGAAATACTGGATGCTGAAGATCCGCTCTTCATCCTTTACACCAGCGGATCTACCGGTAAACCCAAAGGTCTGGTTCATACCACAGCTGGTTATATGGTTTATACCGCTTACACCTTCCGAAACGTATTTCAATATGGCGATGGCGATGTATATTTCTGTAGTGCTGATATCGGCTGGATCACCGGACACAGTTATTTGGTGTATGGCCCCTTGCTTAATGGTGCAACAAGTTTGATGTTCGAGGGCATTCCTACCTGGCCTGATGCTGCACGCTTTTGGGAAATTGTTGACAAACATAAGGTTAATCAGTTTTATACTGCACCTACAGCAATTCGCTCGTTAATGGCTATGGGAATGGAATGGCTCGACGGCAAACATTTAACCAGTCTTAAAGTGTTGGGCACTGTTGGAGAGCCAATTAACGAAGAAGCCTGGCACTGGTATCACGATCATATTGGTAAAAACCGCTGCCCAATAGTTGATACCTGGTGGCAAACCGAAACAGGAGGGATTATGATTAGTCCGCTGGCGGGTATCACTCCTACCAAACCCTCGTATGCCACGATGCCGCTTATGGGAGTTCAACCTGTGATTGTGGATCCTGAAGGTAAAGAGCTTACCGGAAATAGTGTTGAAGGAAACCTTTGTATCAAGTATCCCTGGCCGGGGATAGCCCGTACCATTTGGGGCGATCATGAGCGATTTGCTCAAACTTATTTTTCAACCTATAAAAACATGTATTTCACCGGCGATGGGGTGAAACGTGATGAAGATGGTTATTACAGGATTTTGGGCAGGGTAGATGATGTGATTAATGTTTCGGGACACCGGATGGGAACAGCAGAAATTGAGAATGCTATCAACGAGCACCCGCTGGTGACTGAATCCGCAGTGGTTGGATTCCCGCATGATATCAAAGGTCAGGGTATTTATGCCTATGTGGTATGCACCGATTTCAGTACCGGCGGCGAAGAAGGAATCAAACATTCTGTGCTAATGGCTGTTTCCAAGCTGATAGGACCTTTTGCTAAACCTGATAAAATACAGATTGTGAGTGGTTTGCCTAAAACAAGATCTGGAAAAATTATGCGCCGTATATTGAGAAAAATTGCAGAAGGCCATAAGTCGAACTTCGGGGATACTTCCACCTTACTCGATCCGGAAATCGTTGAGGAAATCATAAAAGGCAGCTTATAAACCTGTTGAAAATTATTTCTTACCTTGCTGCTTTAATGTTACTTTTGCTAAATGTTTCATTTTAGACTATTAATTTTCTTGCTTTTGCCAGTTCTGACCTATGGGCAGTCGGATATTGAAACAACAGAGGTTCTCTTAAATTCCCGCTGGGATGTGCAGCATGCCGGACGCTCAGAAAACGGAACTTATTTTTTTGTTAGTCGGTTGGCCGAAACAAATCATCTTTTTTTATGGCATCCTGAAAAATCTGCACTTCATCAACTTAAATTTAAATTTTGCACTAGTGAGCCTGAAAAAGCTTTATGGACGGCGCATGAGGATTTGATTGTTGCATGTGGAGGCATGTTGTTTCAGGCTAAGGACAAAGAAATCAAACAGTTGATGCCCGATAGGGATATCCTGGCATTCGACCCTAAACTGAACAGTACCGAGAACCTCTTATTGTTTAGCGGACAAAGACCTAATCAGCAGGAAATGAGTTTATTCACCTTTGATTTTATTTACCAAAATTTGAATCAGCTGGAAGGGACAGAAAAGCATGATAATGCCAGTTGGTCGCCTTCTGATGAGTTGATCGTATGTTCGTTTGTTGAACACGAAAAAAAAGTCCTGAAGTTATTGCACTGGTACGACAAACCTTTTGATACCATTCAATCGGATACCCTTGATTTGAATCAGGCGATTTGGTCAGAAACTGACTTTCGCTTAATTGTAGGGGCTTCCGACAAAAATTATCACTATGTAATAAGCATGCGAAAAGATGGAAGTAAGGCTGATGTTATCCGGCGATGTAATCACCCTATTGAATTATTAGAATATCAACCTAAGCAGAGAAAAATACTTGCCCTGGAGGAAATGGAAGATGGTCGTAATCAATTAGTTAACATAATGTTAGATGAAATTAGTTTTTAAATCTTAAATACTTTACACATGAATCAACAACAACAAAATCTCGATTTTAAAAAGATTTTACCCATTGCTATCATCGTAGGAGCTGTGCTGCTGCTTATTATTTTTTGGAGTAGAATGACGGTAACGATCCCAGCCGGACATGGCGGCGTTTTATTTAAACTTTTCGCAGGCGGCGTCGACACGGAAAAGACTTACAAGGAGGGTTTTCATTTTTTGGCTCCCTGGAATTCCATGTACCTTTATGAAACACGACAGCAGGAAGTAGCTGAAGAAATGAATGTTTTATCCTCAAACGGTTTGGAAATCAGGGTTGACTTTTCGGCCTGGTATCAGCCAAATTGGGATAAACTGGGTTTTTTACATTCTCAGATTGGAACCGATTATATGCGACGTGTCGTGATTCCTTCTCTTAGATCAGCTGCCCGTTCTGTGGTTGGCCGATACACTCCGGAGCAGATTTATTCTACCAAACGGGATGCCATTCAGATTGAGATTTTTGATGAAACAAAAAAATTGCTTGATGAAAAATATGTGCAACTCAATCAGGTGCTGATACGTTCTATTACGCTTCCGCCAACTATCAAAACAGCTATCGAAAGCAAACTCAAGCAGGAGCAGGAGGCATTGGAATATGAATTTAAGCTCGAAAAGGCCGAGCAGGAAGCCGAACGCCAGCGTATTGATGCTGAGGGGAAAGCGCGTGCTAATAAAATTTTGAGCGAAAGTATTACTGAGTCAATTCTTCGTGAGAAAGGAATAAATGCAACCCTGAAACTTGCAGAATCTCCTAATTCAAAAGTGGTAATCATTGGTAATTCAGGCGATGGCCTGCCCATTATCCTGGGAGATAATAAATAGTTTCCGAATGCCTCGAAAAACGCTCTGATTTTTATGTCGGAGCGTTTTTTGTTGGCACCTTTTTGATTTGTCTTACTTTTGCATCTGCAATGAAACCACAAGCGATCAGAATAAAAAATAAAAAAGCCAGCTTTCAGTATTTCCTGGAGGAAAGACTAGTTGCTGGAATTGTGCTCACCGGTACGGAGATCAAATCGATCAGAGAGGGCAAGGTGAGCCTGAATGAGGCGTTTTGCGTTTTTTTGAAGGACGAAATCTTTGTTCGTGATATGCACATTGCGGAATACAAATTTGGTACTTATAATAATCACGACCCCAAACGCGACCGCAAATTGCTTTTAACAAGCCGTGAGTTGAAAAAGTGGCGAACAAAAGTGAATGAAAAAGGTTATACCATTGTGCCGGTGTTGCTTTTTATAAATGAGCGCGGACTGGCAAAGATAGAAATCGCTCTGGCAAAAGGAAAACACAATTATGACAAGCGTGAGGATCTGAAAAAGAAAGATTCCAAACGCGAGTTGGATCGTTTAAAAGCGTATTAAACTCACTCTTTCTTATGAAATTTCTTGTATTATTTATACTTTCAATATCTTTCTCCTTGACACTCCCCGCTCAGGAAGCAAAGATAGAATGGCTGGATTTTGAAACAGCAGTTGTCAAAATGAAGACTCATCCCAAAAAGATGTTTATCGATATGTACACCGACTGGTGCGGCTGGTGCAAAAAAATGGACAAAGAAACCTTCGCTCACCCCGAGATTGCTGCTTATATGCAAGACAACTTCTATATGGTGAAATTTGATGCGGAACGATCGGATACGATCATATATGCCAATCGTACTTTTGTAAATCCCAATCCTGGAAAATCACGTAGCTCACACGAACTGGCTCAAGCGCTTCTGCGCGGAAAAATGTCGTATCCCAGTTATGTGTTTATGAACGAAGAAATGAAAATTATCAGTGTTGTGCCCGGCTTTTTCCCTCCACAAAACTTTGAGCCGGTGATACATTATTTTGGAGGTGGGCACTATGAAAAACAAGATTGGGAAACTTTCAGAAAAACGTTTAAGGGAACATTAAGTGGAAATTAGAAAAAGTCCCTTTGCGGACGCTTTATCATTTAATACTGAAGTGGTCTAAAAAAACTGGACAGAAAAAATGATTAATTTTATTAACTAAAATTCTGTCAAGATGAAAAGAACAAGAAGAACATTAAGCTCAGAATTCAAGGCCCAGGTAGCCCTTGAAGCGATCAAAGAAATCAAAACTGTTTCAGAAATAGCGCAACAATACCAGATACATCCCAATCAGGTATCGCGCTGGAAGAAGGAATTTTTGGCAAATGCCGGAAAAGTATTTGACTCCGGGAATGAAGAAAAAGAGCAAATAAGCCTACTTAAAAAGGAGAAAGAAGACCTTGTACAACAAATTGGTCAATTAACTGCGGATAATAACTGGTTAAAAAAAAAATTGCTATGACACCCTTATCAATACGCAAAGGCTTAATAGACAGGGGTCAAGGGGCTTTGAGCATATGTCATCAGTGCGAGATGTTAGGACTGGCACGCAGCACGCTATATTACACACCAGCTGTGAAGGATGAAAAAGATTTGCTTTTGATGAAAGAACTTGATCGATTGTACCTTGAAGATTCAACCCGAGGCACTCGCCGGATGGCCAAAGAGCGCTGCAAATTAGGACTTCAGGTAAGGAAGGCAACATGTGCGCACTTTGATGCGAATCATGCGATTAAAAGTAAGCCTTCGGCCAAAGGCATCATGCCGGTGCAAGATCATTGTTTTATAGCAACGGGCAGCAGCTCTTCAAGTCTGTTAGCTGGATGATCAGCTATTATTGCCAGCGTTTCTTTGAGCCTATCTGCTGCCAGGCAGGCCAGCTGAAGGGTTCTACTTTGTTGATTTTGCAGCTGGCAAAGAACGAGTATATCATGGCTGCCCGCCTGCTGGGCGCGGATTTGTAATCCGTGCTGCAGAAAACCCCTCCGCTCGTGCGGATTTGCAATCCGTATCTGGCAAACTAAAAAGCTAACGCCAACACAACTTACGACCCCTCCAAAAAAATCACCATAGCCTACAACCCCCTCAACCTGCCCCGTCTGGTGGAGTTCGATAACAGTGATTTTATTGAATACACCTACACCGCCACCGGCACCAAGCTCCGTATAACCGTAAGCTCCTGGAAAACAACCACCGGCGGCACCGCAGATTGTGCCGGGCAGTTTTTTAATCAGGATAACGAATTAAGCTGTATTTTTACGCCTGTTGGAAGAAATGTGCCCATGCAATACAACGATAAAACTTTCTGGAAACACGAGTACAACCTGAAGGATTATTTGGGTAACACCCGCATAGTCTTTGCCGCCCACGCTCACGGCCAACCCGAAGTGATGAAATCGGCTTTTGGGTTTTAATAGTGCAATTTTGGCGCATGCAAAAAAAATAGCTTCAAGTTTCGCTTGAAAAATCAAGTTCCTTAAAATCTAAGTAGTGGTAATTTAGCGGTGTAAAAAGTGAGAAACTGAAAACTGAAAAGAGTTTTTAGACGGGCTGCTGTTAGCAAATATGGAAATTAATATTAACTCTAACTTAAAATAAGTGAAAATGAAAAACATGAGATTACTATTTGTTCTAATTTTGATTCCTTTAATTAATTTAAAGGGGCAAAACGAATCGTTAACATAGAATTATCCTCTGACCATATGCTCGCCCATTTGTGGCATTTGTGGCAATGCTACTAGAACCGAAACAACATAGTAAAACAGAAAGAAATATGAAACAAATTTTTATAAAAACAATTTTGGGATTTTCACTTTTAGGATCAATGCATTTAACTTATGCCCAACCAAATTATCCAGCACCAACTGGCGTTTGGTGCAGTTGTCCACCAACAACAGGAATAGGAAATGGTTCGGTTGACCCAGCAGTAGCCTCAAAATCTTATGTAAATGGGATATTAGTTCGGGTTGTCTGGAAAGATATTGAACCCGTGGATGATACTTACAATTGGTCGCTAATTGATGATCAAATTACTGCAGCCATATCGTATGGAAAAAAAATTTCACTCGCAGTTGGAGGTGGTCCCAACACGCCTCAATGGTTATATGGATTAGGAGCCAATTCGATTAGTTATAGTTTACCTTTTTCAGGAACTATGCCTATTCCATGGGATGCTGTTTTTCTAGACAAATGGACTGATTTTATTTCTGAACTTGGAAGTAGATACCAAAATGATACTACTATTCAATTGGTTTATATCACTAATTCTTCTCAAAATGGTTTTGAGATGCAAATACCATATAATCCAACGCCTTCATATACTTCGATTGGATACACTGATCAACTGGTAATTGACTCTTGGACTCAAATTATGGATGTATATAATGCTGCATTTCCCAATCATTATTTAACCAATGATTTCCATCCGGTGAACTCAAGTGATGCTGTTGCGGACTCGGTATATAATTATGCCATTGTGAATTTAGGTTCCCGATACGGTGCAAATGCCTGGTGGTGGACACAAAATAATACTTCTGTTTATCCTTCGCAATATGCTATATTGCAGCATTCTGCCGACTCGAATGCGTTCAGCGGAATTCAAATGGCTGCAAGTGGAGTTACAAATCCGTCAAGTTTTGGAACCGGTGGAATGCCAGAAGCATTGAATCTAGCCATTTCGAATAATGTTTGCTATTGGGAAATCTGGAACAACGATATTACTGATGGGTCATTTGATACATTACTTTCTAATGCAACTTGTTCAGTACTAAACTTAGAAGAAAACACTAAAATTGAAAATAACTTAACTGTTTATCCCAACCCATCTCAGAACATTTTTACTATAACTCTGGATATCAATAATATTCAAGAAATAGAAGTTATAAATGAGTTAGGTGAGACAATATTTAGAAAAGAAAAAATAAATAGCAGTCAATACTCCCTAGACATCGGAAAGATCATTGATGGTGTCTATTTTCTGAAAGTAACTGACGACAAAAAAACAATATTATACAGAAAAATAATCCTGAAAAAATGATTTGGGAAAAAGCACAGCCCCTAACAAATAAGGCTTAAGCGCAACCGCAAGTCAGCTTTATCCTGTCGTATAATACGTGTGCGATTTAAGCCGGTGTTGAACGCCTGCCTCGTTGGTGGGGGAGCTCCAACAAACACAATTATGAGGATTCAATCAGAAGTTAAGAATCTGACCCAGGAATCTCTTGCTGGCATACCACCCACCAGCAAACTAAAGCGGATGTAAATATGATTGATTTTATAGTATTGAAACGCATTATTTGTCCCGGATTAGGCAGGATTAAGTTTTGATTTTCACAGTTGGATAAAGCTATTCCAGTCCACTGTTAAACAGCAGTTTATACCTTAGATGTTTGCAATATTTGGGAATCGATGAACTGTACTGGTGGCGAACGCGGATCAGGTGTTTCGATGGTGTCCATCAAGACCGCCAATTCAGCAAGGGCATTTTGAGGGCTTTCTCAGGCTATACATCATCTTAAACAGACATTTCAGGCCATTAAACGGTATAGCAATATAGCTCTTGCCGGTAGAAGAGCTGTTTTTGAGAATAGCATAAAGAAAATTGTTGATTTGCTCGATGGAGATAAACCGGAGCAAAGTGTGCCACCCAAACCGGAGCAAAGTGTGCCCCTTTTAAATGAGTCCCGAAGCTTAAGGATGCCAAAAAATGAAGTTAAAAATAAGTAATACTAAATAAGTTGATGCCTTTGGAACAGAAGGAAAATGATAGTAAGGTTTAATAAAATGAAAATTGGGTTACTTTTGCATTTCTTTTGGTGTCGGTGTAAGAACTATTAAAAATTCTTAATCAGCACTTTTAAATAATTAGCTGGCGATTTCAGGAGGTTAGAAAATGCATTTACCAATTTATTTTTTACCCATAGCAGGACTTATCGTTGGTATTCTAATATCCTTAATGGGTGGAGGTGGAGGAATCTTTTATGTTGGAATGCTGACAGGATTGTTTGCTATTTCAATGGATCAGGCTGTGTCTGTATCTCTTGCAACAATTATCCCGACAACCCTGGCTGCTTCTATAAGTCATTACAGGGCAGGAAATATAAAACCGAAAACAGGATTTCTACTTGTGGTAGGCGGAATTATCGGAGTAGTAGCAGGTACCTATCTTATCACAATTATTCCCCTAAAAGTTCTTAAAATAATATTTGGGATATTTCTTCTGTTCATTGGAACCGGAATGGTGATTTCAAGAAGGAAAAAGCAAGTCAAAGAAGAAATATCAGAAAAAAGACAATTCGAAGAACCTAATGCTAATGAAAATAAGCCTTTTTCAAAGCTTCTTATAGTAAAAGGTCTGATATTTGGGCTACTTGGTGGGCTGATGTCGGGTATGCTCGGTGTAAGCGGCACACCTCCAATCCTTGCAGGGCTATACAGCATGGGTCTTTCCTCTTTGGAGGTAGTGGGCACATCCGTGATGACACTATTTTTTATTGCTATTACAGGAGTAATAACCCATAGTGCATTTGGAACCTTGAATTGGCTACTGGTGATCCTGCTTGCATCCGGCACTATAACCGGTGCAATCCTCGGACCTTTATTTGGTAAGCGGATAAACAAAAAAGCTTTGGAAAAATTCTATGGCCCCTTTTTTATTGTATTTATTATATTAATGGCAATTTCGATGTTCTTCTAATAATATTTTCATACCGGTGGTGAACGAATGTTTTGACTATCTTTTGGTAAGTTATTCCATTTGTTTATCAATATTTTATCTGGCTATTCACTCAGAATAGGGTCAACTATTTTTTAGCTTTTAACGCTGATTGCAAGATGAAAAGCTAAGCCTGTAATTCTTCTTCCGACCTGAAAGCATTTGCAGTCGTACATATATCGCTTTCAATCACTTTGCTGGATTTTTATAGCTTTACAACCTATATTGAGCAACTATTTATCAATTTGCAATGGCTCACCATATGTTGTTGGCTGGGTTGGGGTGGTTCATGCTTTGTTTGTGATCAAAACTTAATCAAGATTAATAATGGCAATTTATTCGAAGTAAAACAGGCGTTTGAACACTTATTTACTAAAGTTTCGCACTACTATAAAACTAAAAATCAGCATAAAAAATTCCAAAAAAGTAGCATTATTTTGTAGCTAATTAAATGGTTGTCATTAAATTAGCAATGTATTCCAAAACATAAAGCCATACTACATTATTAAGATACTCATAAGCTTTCGGAAATCAAAAATTGCTTTACCCATAGCTGAGTCGAAACAGGTTTTATTCTTAAAACACTCAAATGCTTTTCATTTTCCTGGCTGAATAAGTCACTTAGCTTCTTTAAAGTGAAAAGATACAAATTCGATTTGGTTTGGAACATCTTAAATGCAATGCCTTTTATCAATGTCAGCACAGTAAATCAGTTATCAGGCATCAGAACAGCCCAAAAATAGTTTTGTTTTCACATGATTGATTTTGAATATGTCCTTACCGACAGCTGGTTCACTTGTGAAGCCCTGATTGAACAGGTTTATCAAATCTAACAGCGTTGTGTCAAATTGATAGGCACGTACAGTAAAGTAAAAACGAAGTTCACTTTCCGTGGTAAATTCTTAACATACAAGCAGATCAGAAATTATTTAAGCAAACCCTGGAGATGTCGTCGTTTGAGCTTTATTACCTGCAAGCACATGTGAACTATAATGGGCACGCTATACAGCTTTTTTGATAAAACATATTTTGCTCCACTCTGGCATTGCTACGAAAACTACGAAGCTATTAGGCACTTTGTTTGAAGAGATGAAGCATGATACTGCACTTTCAGGTCTGAATGCAAGAGTATGGGGGCTGATTATGGAATTGGTCAATATTATCGTTGAGCTCTTTGAAGAAATCGTTAGTGAAGCCATCATGTTGATAAAGATGATAAACGGCTAAACCACCATGAAAAGAATCAGTCGTTTATTAAGTTAGGATTTTGATGAAAAATAGTCGTGAAATGAAATTGGAAAGTTTATAATGACAGAATATCAAGTGTTTATAAAAAATAAATATACAGCTTTTGGTTTTTTATTGAAAGCGGTAGGTTATGCGCGAAACTTTATTTAAGAAAAAAACACATCACCCGAGCTCATTTACCATTTAATAGTATGCATGTCGGTTTATAAAACAGAAAAGTATTTGAGCAATTGTGGGAAAGATTTGGACATAATAAACAGTAGAAGAAGGGATAGAAATACTAAGCTCCATAGTTGGGTTTAAAATACAACATGGCTGTGCTAAACCAATAGTAGGGATACCGGAACCGGATCCAAAGGGCAGGCTGCTATTGGAGAAGGCAAAAAGTTGTTTTGCACAACCTATCTGTCCACAATGAACTATTGTGCCGCTGACAAAAAATTGAAAAAGCTTTGTAAATGACATAATATGAGCTATTTATGATAGATTATTTATGAAATATAAAGATAAACACCATTCTAATTATCAATTATTTAATCGTAAATTAATTCTCTTTACATCTAAATTTACAGAATTCGTTTTATTTTTCGGCAAAATATAAAAACCATGAAAAATTTAAATTTATTATTTGTTTCTTTGTTATTTGCAGCACTGCTGGGATGCCAGCCTCCCAAAACCAGTATGCCGGAAAAAGATGGCAACAATTTCTCGTTTATATTCGCCACCGACATCCACATAACAGAGGAAAGAAATGCAACTGAGGGATTTTTGCAGGCAATCGATACCATAAATAAATTAGCCCCTGATTTTGTATTAACCGGCGGGGATAATATTATGGATGCTTTAGGACAAACCTATGGCAGAAGCGACACTTTGTATAATTTGTATGCAGAAACAGTTAAAAACATCAATGCACCGGTTTACAATACCATGGGAAATCACGAGGTTTTTGGGTTATATGAACGAAGCGGCGTTGATCCTTCTCATGAAGAGTATGGCAAAAAGCTGTATGAAAACCGTATAGCAGAGAGATATTACTCATTTGATCATAAAAACTGGCATTTTATTGTTTTGGATGGAATTGGATTCACCGAAGACCGGCGTTACTATGGTTATATTGATTCGGTGCAGGTAGAGTGGCTGAAACAGGATCTGGCAAAAACCGGAAAAGAAACACCAGTTGCAGTAAGCACCCATATCCCGCTTTTAAGTGTTGGCGAACAAATTATGGTCGGGCCAACAGAAGCGTTTGGGCAGGGCTCGATAATTACAAATGCACACGAAATTATAGAAATATTAGAACAATACAATGTAAAATTGGTTTTACAGGGGCATTTGCATTTTCTTGAAGATATTCGTTACAATGGAATCCATTATATAACCGGCGGCGCTGTTTCTTCCAACTGGTGGAAAGGAACCCGATACGGGATGGAAGAAGGTTTTGTAAAAGTAGATGTTTCAGATGATGATTTTGATTGGAAGTATATCGATTTTGGCTGGGAAGTCAATTAAAATGATAACCTGGAGTCCCTGTGCATGAAAATGCACGGCCATGTAACACTCAACATGCTATTTTGAATCTGTAACCCAAAATACTTTTCATTATTGCTTCCTTCCTCCATTAAACGACAGTATGTTCATCTCAACAATTTTATTGAATTATGGTTTAAATATTGTCTTAATACTTCAACAATAATTGCGTTATGGATATGGATAAAAGGAGAAGCAGCTCACGGTATTACCATGTTTGAAGCTTTCCGGATTACCAATTTCACGGACAATTTTTTTTAAAAACATTCCCCTCTACCGAAAATCAAAGAGACACTGTTTTATTCCATTACCTCTTTTTTTATCATTTGTTCCATGTCATCGCGGTTCTTCTTCAATGGGTCAAGCAAACGGATATTACTGGCTTTACCCCCTTGCTTTCACAAATCAGCTCAATTTTCCTTTTGGCAGAGGAATCCTGCCCACTGGTCATGGCAACCGCTTCATTATCTACGATCAAAATATTAATATCAGCGTATTCAATTATACAGTCCAGCAGCCTGTAATTCCCGAGTGTGTAAAGTAGAATCGCTTATATTGACAAAAACCGATTTCAAACCAGCGTCGGAAAAGCTGTTTGCCATTGTAACCGAGGCGCCCGTGTCCACAGCGGCCTTTATGCCTGTTGTATCGTGGCAAAGACTCGAGGTTATAAAAGCTAATGTTAAAAAAGATGCATCTGTCACCTACTTCTTCCAAGACATCATTTAAAGCTGAATAAATTCCCTGGTCCCCGCAGCTGGCACAAAGAATAGGCGGTCGGACTGCCAGGTTTGCCTGGAATTTCATCAGCATCCGGTTCTTGCTTAAGACTTTGCCTACCTGATTCGGATTAACTCACCCCGCCTGGATTGAATTCAGCTTAAACGGTCACAAACGTTTGTGCCTTTCCCCAAAAAATTAACTATAAATGGTTAACACTAATTTTCGCTCACCGCCATAATTCCTGAATTCGCAGAAATAAATGCCCTGCCATGTTCCCAGATTTAAACGGCCGTTTGTGATTGGGATGGTAATTTGGGCTCCTATAACCGACGATTTTAAATGTGCCGGCATATCGTCTGCCCCTTCATAAGTGTGGACATACGAAGGATCATTTTCCGGAATCATTTTGTTGATAAACCTTTCAAAATCGCCCCTTACAGCAGGGTCGGCATTTTCGTTTAGAGTTATTCCTGCCGACGTATGCCTGACCAAAATGTGCAGAAGCCCTTTTTCCGGTAGTTGTGGTAACTTTTTTTCTATTAATGTTGTTATAAGGTGATACCCCCTTTTATAACCGGAAAGAATTATTTCTGTTTGTTGAATCATTTTCCTGAAGTTATGGATTTCCACAAAAATATAAAACGTTGCCCACGTTAATATGAGAATTCCTGCCAGATATCGGTGAAATTACAATCTTCATTTTTTTCAGAAGAAAAATTAAGTCGTTTCTCAGTATCCTTTTCATCTCAAAAAAAAACAAAGTAAATGAAAGTGTTAGTTTAGCTTTTCTGGCTGATATCTGGCGGTTTTGTTATTTTTTGGAATACATGATGGCAGATTTGATGCTACACCTTATCATCATTGGAATTCTATGAGCAAGGCAGCATTTTAAAATGGCCTTTTTAGCGCTAATCCCGTTTGGAAGTAGAGTAATTTTACGTATCATTTTTCCCTTCATTAACATATCTATGGTTTCTTTGAGTGAGTCGGCAAGGGTAACTGTCAGCGGTGTTTACTAAATAAATTACATTGGCATTGGTAATGGCATTGAAACGACGTGCAATTATCGCCTTCATAGTTGATTTGGGCTAATCCTTGAAGGATCTCCCTGAGGAATTTTTTAGTGAAAAATTTTAACTATTTTATTGCTGATCAATTTTGAATTCCATAATCAAACTTCATCAAAAAGTTGCAACTCGCAGGGGTCGCTCAGATGAATTTTGAGGTGCTTTAGGGTTTCCGACATTTGACGCTGGAATTGGGGAGCAGGATTGTTTTTAAATAGTGGAACAAGGCTTTGTTTTAATTTTTTCAGGCTGATTTTGGCTTCTTTATATTGAGCCAGCAAATGATAACATTCTAATGTAGGGAAATTATCCGTATTTTGTTTGTAAACCAATTCCAGGTTTAAGAGTTTATATTTTGCAAATACCCGGAGCAACAGCAGGTAATCTTTGTTATAAAGTAGTGTTTCTGCATAAGCCAAAAAAAACAAGCGCCACCTAAACTTAAGAATGTCATGGATATTTTGATCGAGAAAATGTGAGGCAAAACGACGAGCTTTGGTGTATTTTGCATTCTCGTTGAGACTTTTTAGATAGTAAGAAGCAAAACCGATGCGGGTGTGTGGGCTGATATTTTTTTGGAAAGCAGACAGATTTTCTTCCATCAGCTGAAGTGCCTCAGAAGTTTTTTTTCTCCTGAGTAGCACACCACATAAGTTGTTGAGGTAGAACAGGTAGTCGGAGCTTTTGGCTTTGATCGACAAATAGCCATAGCTGGCAGCTGTATCCAATTCGTTATAGCGTGAATGCAGCAAAAGCCGGTTTGCATAATAATTTACCAGTATTCGGCGGCTATAAATTTCGCCGCTTATAATCAATTTATCAAGCGCATTGTAAAGACGAGATAATTTGTCATAAGCCCTATAATTAAAGTAGATAAAGCTAAGGCGCACTACGGCATAATAGCGGTTCAGGCCATCGAGATGTTCATTTTGAAAAATCGTGACCAAATTTTCTTCCCATTGAATGCTATCTCCCGATTTAGTAAGGTATTGATTAACAATATCATTTGTAGCATCATGCAAAAGATGATTCACTTTTATGGCTTCCTGATATTGTTGTTTAAAAGTTACGAGGAAAGTAGAAACCACCGGCAGATAATTTCCTCTGACCCGAATAAGCAAATAGTTGCGGTAGTTTTGAACCAGCTCGTAAAACCGCATGAAATAATAGCTGGGTTTACTGTATCTTTTGATTTTTCCGAGGAGTTCTATTTCTTCATCGGGGCTGATCTGATCAGTCATTAATTTCAGATCGAGCTGATGCATCCACTCAAAAAAATGATCAGCATCAATGGCTGCCAGCTGCTTTTCGACCCAGTTTTTCAAGTAGGTGTATTTGCGTTTGTCGATTTTTGGGTCGAAGGTTATATCTTGTTCAGGATGAAGCACAAAATCGCATAGTTGCTTAAAAAGAGCGGCATTGATCGAATCGGAAAATGCTGCCTGTGCTTGCAGATAATGTACTTCATGGGGGAGTAATTCACCGGCAAAGGTTTTGAAACGCACCAGTTTTTCCCGTTTTTTAGCTTGACTTTTTTCTTCCATAAACAATCGGAATAGTCTGTAAAATTAATGCAAATTGTGAATTTTACCGTTTTGAACCATAAACATGGTTCCTGGTCTGTGTTTTTTAGAAGTAATACTGACGGCTATTTAGAATCAATCTAAAGGGCTAGATTACAGCTAAAACGATTTTGAAAACTTAACTTTGAGGCATCGTTAACCGCTTTTGAATTTTGAATTCCAAACCTATGAAACGTTTATTGGTTTTGCTATCAATCTTGTTGAGCAGCAGTTTTTTGCGTGCTGCAACAATTGAGAAAATATTTTATTTTGATGCACCTCAGCTTATTCGCAGTGCAAATGGCGACAATATTTTGTTTGATGATTGTATGCTATCGGCCAGGGCCGGACAGCCTGTTTTGCCCTGGAGAAGTATCAGTTTGTTATTGCCTCCCGGCGAAGAAGCTATTGCTATTGAGGTAATTTACGGTGAGGTCGAAAAACTTGAAACATCTCATATCCTCGCCCCTTATCAGCCTTCGAGACCGCTATCTGAAAAGCGGGCATTTGCTTTTGTTAAAGATGAGAAAACTTATGCTTCCAAAATAGTTTATCCAGAAAAAGCGCACGGAAAGCTTTTAACCTCCTGGTTTAATGGAATGGGTTTTGCCTTGAGCACGATCACGCCTTTGCAGTATATTCCGGCTGATCAGACTGTTTATTATGCCAAAGAAGTGATTGTGAGAATTGAAACTGCACCAGTTCGTTCGGCTTCAAAAGTGGCTTTTACATCTGGATCAAAGCAGTTAATTTCTGCTGTAAAGCTTGCTCAGAATCCGGAAATGATTGAACAGTATAAGCAGCTTCAAAAAAACTCCAGCGAGATTCCAGAAACTGATTTATTGATTATTACTAAAGAGAGTTATGCTGATCAGTTTTTAGCTTATCAGGATTTTCTGCTTGAAAGAGGTTTTTCGTCTGAAATTGTAACAATAGAAACTATTTCATCTGTTGGAAATGGTGTTGATTTACAGGAAAAGATGCGAAATTTCGTGATTGAAAAATACAATGAAACTGGCATACACAGCTTGTTATTGGGTGGTGATGTGGATATTGTTCCGGCTCGCGGGTTTTATTGTTATGTAGAATCTGGAGGAGGTTATACCAGTAATAATATTCCTGCCGATCTTTATTATGCAGCCCTTGATGGAAATTGGAATGATGACAACGACGATCGCTGGGGTGAGCCCGGTGAGGATGATTTACTACCTGAAATTGGTGTCGCCCGAATGCCGTTTGGCAATACTTCAGAATTGAATAATATGCTCAACAAACTGTTGCTATATCAGCAGCAGCCTGTATTGGGAGAGTTGGAAAAACCAATGTTTGTGGGTGAAAATCTTTATAATAATCCTGATACCTGGGGACGTGATTATCTTGAGCTTCTGGTAGGCGAAACGGCCGAAAATGGCTATACAACCATTGGTATTCCTGAATCGTATGTTGTAGAAAGAATGTACGAATACGACAGTCCTTGGTCGGGTTCTGATCTGATCAATAGCATCAATCAGGGCAAACAGTTTATTCATCATGTGGGTCATGCCAGCCAGACTTATGTGGCACATTTATACAATTCGGATATTACGGATGCCAATTTTGCTGCTACAAACGGGATTGATCATAACTTCCCGTTGTTACATACGCACGGCTGCGATTGCGGTGCCTTTGATTATAACGATTGTATTCTGGAGAAGATGGTTTTGATTGAAAATTTTGCGGTTGCAGTGATCGGAAATTCGCGTTATGGCTGGTTCAACGAAGGACAAACAGAGGGGCCTTCGGCTCACTTACATCGAGAAATGACGGATGCTTTCTACCATGATAAGATTCCTTATTTGGGTTTGGCTTTGAGGGAATCAAAAATTGAAACAGCACCCTGGGTAACGGCTCCCGGCCAATGGGAAGAAGGTGCTTTACGTTGGAATTTCTACGATTTAAATATTCTGGGTGATCCTATGTTAAGTGTTTGGACAGCAGAACCATTTGAGCCTGAAGTTGATTACACTTCTGAGTTAATTATTGGTATGACAGAAACGTCGGTCGCTTTAAGCAATTCCGGCGAGCCGCTTGCCGGATATCGCTGTCATTTGCGTCAGAATGGTGAAATAATAGGCCTTGGTGAAACAGATGCAGATGGAAATGCTGTGATTGTTTTTGATCAAGCTTTGAATGAAACGGGAGAAGCAAGTGTGGTTGTGGTGGGTCAGAATATTTTGCCTTTGGAACTGCCTGTTACGATTATTCCCAACGATGGGCCATATCTTATCTGGGAAAGCATGGAAGTAGTTGATGAGCAGGGAAATGGCAACGGAGAAGCCGATTATGGCGAAACTGTCAGTCTGAATATTGGAATCAAAAATATTGGATCTGAGAATATTGAAAATGTTATGGCGCAAATCAGTGTTGTAGATGATTGGATTGTAACGGTTTTAGAATCTGAGCTTGAAATAGGTACAATTGCTGCTGGTGAAACCATTAATCTGGAAGATGTGTTTTTATTGGATATTGCGACATTTGTTCCACCAGATTATTCAGTTGAAATTGAAATGGTTCTAACTTCGGGAGATCAGAGTTGGACTGATCATTTTGATTTGATGATTCTAATACCTGTAAATTATATTTCACATTATGAAATTGATGATGAATCAGGCAATCAGAATGGGTTGCTGGATGCCGGCGAAACAGTTCAATTCCATGTGTTTGGAGGTAATAATGGAACAAGCGCTGCACATGATATCACAATCAAATTGAGTGAATATGCATCTGATTGGCTCACCATCGAAAATGGCAATCAATATATTGGAAGTTTGTATCCAAGTGAATCCTTCGATGTGAGCTATACAGTGCACGTGGATGAGTATGCTCCTCAGGGAACTATTATTGTTATGGAAGCTTTATTAGATTGTCCGGTAGGTGATTATTGGTATGATGATGAGTGGTCGTGGCCAATGTCGATCGGTTTGCAGATTGAAGATTTTGAAACCGGAGATTTTACGGCTTATGAATGGATAGTGGGAATGGCTAATAACTGGCAAATTGTGGAAGATGTGGTGTATGAGGGCGAATTTGCTGCTAAATCAGCACAAATCTCCGATGACCAAATATCAGAGCTAAAGATCAATATGTTTGTATGGATGCAGGATGAGATGAGTTTTTACCGAAAAGTGTCATCGGAATCGGGTTATGACTACCTGAAGTTTTATGTGGACGATATGCAGCTTGGTCAATGGTCGGGCGAAGAAGATTGGGAATTGATTACACTGGAAATTCCTGAAGGCCAGCATACTTTGAAGTGGGTTTATTCAAAGGATGGAAGCGTAAGCAACGGCAATGATTGCGCCTGGATAGATTACATCACTTTTCCGGCCACTGCAACAATTATGGATGTAAATACTTTTGTCGCAACAAACTCCGATGTTCAGATTTATCCCAACCCCGGATCAGGTGTTTTCTGGTTTGATAGCCCTGAACCTAAGACATTTGAAGCAGTTAAATTGTATCAATTGGATGGTAAGTTGGTTTTCAGCCTGGGAGAGTGGCATACCAAAGAAAAGCTTGATGTCAGCTTCCTGAATAAAGGTTTGTATGTAATTGAATTGCTGGATGAGCCAAAAACAATCAGAAAGAAGCTAATCATTCAATAGGGTTTGGATGAGTTTTAATGATAGTGTTGCACTTTGCATTAGTTCACTTCTTCATTTTTCAAATAGAATTTTCTAAAAGAAAAAACCCGGGTTTTTCCGGGTTTTTTCATTTTGTCAAGTAGCATTTAGCTTTTCAGGCTAAATTTGGATTTATTATTTCACCACGATTTTAATAACTTCATTTGTGTTATTAGTCTGAATTCTAATAAGATACAATCCGGATTTTTCATTGCTCAAATTGAGCTGATAATCTGTGATACCGTTTAGCTGAAAGGATGACCACAGCTTTCGGTTGAGTTGATAACATCGATTCTTTGCATTTTTTCGTTGTTCAAAATGCTGATATGCAAAACATCAGAAGTTGGGTTGGGATAAGCTTCAATAATGCCTGAGCTGATGGTTTGAATGGTCATTTTTTTTCACCATAATTTCGCCTCTATGAAACTGATGATGGCTTGAATTTTCAATTTTTCTAATGAAAATGCAAGCAGAAAAAACCAAACCAAGAGGAATACTTGTTATTTTTGCGTTGTGTCAAAACTTGTAACGTTTCTATTCGGAATCTTAATGCTTGTTGCTCTTGTGCTGCCCTTTCAGCTGATGAGGCAATTGCGGCATGAACAAGCTGAAGCACGCTCAGAAGCCATGGTTAAGATGAAGCAAAAGTATAAAGCAAAAGCTTTGAAATATATTGCGATTCCAAAGGAAGAGCTTGAGGGGAGGGGTACGCGTTTTATTAGAATCCACGCTACAGAAATTGTTTGGGATGGTATAATGTATGACATTGTCAGTTCCTTTCCTGAAGCGCACCAAACCTGGTTTTTAGTGTATCCTGATTATAAGGAAACCAAAGTTTTGATACAAAAAATTGCACTGGCCAGGGCTTTTCAGTCCGAGGCGGGTTTAAAAACTGCTTCATCCAAACAAAGCATTTCTTTTCAGTGGTTTGCAGGAAATCGGGCAAGTCTGAATTGCAGAGTTTGCATGACCTATAAAACAGGTTTTCAGTCTTTTATCGATCAATATAGTTATCAACCCTTACACCATATTGAGCACCCTCCACAATTTAACTGGCTATAAAAATTACTTTTTAGTTTAACCAGTTATTAACTTTATTCATTTAAAATTATGTTAAAAAAGTACTTTGGGCTGCTTTTTATAAGCACGCTATGTTATAATCTTAATGCTCAGACTGTTAAAGTAGTTGAAAAGAAATCAGGTGCTCCAATTGAATTTGTAACAATCAGCACCATTTCTCCAAAATTGTCTTCTTTAACCAACGAATCCGGCTTAGCTGATGTTTCGATGTTTAGAGAGCTGGATAGTATTTATTTTACAAGTATTGGCTTTGAAACCAGGATCATAAGTTGGGATCAGATGAAGCAACATGATTTTGTGATTGGTTTAAAGGCTTTAAATTATTCTTTGGACGAGGTAATTGTAAGTGCTACGCGTTGGGCGCAGTCGAGAAGGGAACTTACCAGCCGTGTTACCAGTATTCGTGGGCCAGAAATTCAAATTAGCAATCCACAAACGGCAGCTGATTTGCTGGCAGCCAGCGGTGAAGTGTTTATCCAGAAAAGCCAGCAGGGGGGGGGGAGCCCGATGATTCGTGGTTTTGCAACCAACAGATTGTTGATCAGTGTGGATGGAGTACGCATGAATAACGCTATTTTCAGAA
Source organism: Bacteroidales bacterium (assembly GCA_015709215.1). GTDB lineage: Bacteria > Bacteroidota > Bacteroidia > Bacteroidales > F082 > UBA5536. The sequence goes on along the minus strand of JACCQN010000001.1, from coordinate 64,677 downwards.
GTGGTAATATTCAGAATATCATTAATATAGATCCTTTTATGATTGATCAGGCTGAGGTGCTTTATGGCCCGGGATCGGTGATGTATGGGAGTGATGCGATTGGCGGTGTGATGAATTTTTCAACATTGAAGCCGTTTTTTGCTCATGACGATAAAATTGTGGTAAATGGAAGTGCAGCAACACGATTTTCTTCTGCCAATAACGAAATAACATCACATGTACATATAAAACTTGGCAGTCAAAAACTTGCTTCTGTTACGTCATTCACTTTCAATCGTTTTGGTGACTTACGCATGGGATCCCGAGGTTCAGATTTTTACCTTCGAAAAGAATACGTTAAACGGATAAATGATATTGATGTAGTTTTTCAGAATGAGGATCAACAGCTTCAGGTGCCTTCAGGTTTTGAGATGGGACATTTTATGCAGAAGTTAAGCTTTCAACCAACCGAGCGCTGGTTTTTTGAATATGGACTAATCTATTCCAATACAACGAATTATAGTCGTTACGACAGACTTTTGCGCTACAAAAACGGACTTCCAAGAAGTGCTGAGTGGTATTATGGGCCTCAAAAGTGGTTGGTAAATCGTTTCACTATTACGCATACCAGGCAACGAATATTATTTGATGAAATAATGTTGAACCTTTCTGCCCAGCAGTTTGAAGAAAGCCGTCAAGACAGGGATTTCATGGGTTCAGTGCTTTATGAACGTTTTGAAAAAGTGAATGCCTATGCACTCAATTTAGATTTACGGAAGAGCTTTAACGAGCAATCCAGATTGTTGTATGGAGCTGAAATTGTTTTTAATGATGTGGCATCAACAGGAACTGATAGGGATATTTTTACTGATATAAGTGAAAAAGGCCCAGCACGTTATCCGCAGTCTGATTGGCTTTCGGCAGCTTTGTTTGCAACTTATCAATACGAATTGTCCGATAAAAGTATGGTTCAGGCTGGTGTGCGCTATAATTATTTTTCGATGAATGCTACTTTTGACACTACTTTTTACAAGTTTCCATTTGAGACAGCCGAAAATCAGGATGGCGCACTTACCGGAAGTCTGGGGTTTAATTACCGACCCAACGAAAGTTGGATTGTGAGAGCTGGGGTTTCAACAGGTTTCAGGGCACCAAACGTGGATGATATCGGCAAAGTATTTGATTCGGAGCCGGGAGCTGTTGTTGTTCCCAATCCCGACCTTAAGCCTGAATATGCCTATAATGCTGAGATTGATATGGCAAGGGTTTTTTCCGATCGTGTAAAGATTGATATATCAGCCTTCTACACTTTGCTTGATCAGGCCATGGTGCGTCGTGACTTTTTATTCAATGGCCTGGACAGTATCATGTACGATGGCGAATTGAGCAAAGTTCAGGCAATTCAAAATGCAGCAAAAGCAACTGTTTATGGTTTGCAGATTGCAGCCGAATGGAAAATGGACAATGGCTTTAGCCTTTTTAGCCATTTAACCTGGCAAAAAGGGGAAGAGGAGTTGGATGACGGATCAAAAAGCCCTTTGCGACACTCGGCACCTGTTTTTGGCATCACCCGACTGAGTTACATGCACAGCGGTTTGCGATTTGATTTATATGGGCAGTATTCTCAGAAAGTATCCTATAAAGATATGCCTGAATCAGAGATTTCAAAGGATTATTTGTATCCTGCTGATAACAATGGGAATCCTTATGCCCCTGGGTGGTACACGTTGAACTTTAAAGCCATGAAACGTATTAATGAAATGTTTACTTTTAGTGGTGGCATCGAAAACATTACTGATCAGCGCTATATGCCATATAGTTCAGGGCTTGTAGCTTCAGGCAGAAATTTCATTTTTTCGCTGCGGATGAACTTTTAACGGATATGGAGCAGGTAACAAAATTGATAATTTTACGTTATGAAGATAAATGATATGGGATTCATCTTTGTGTTGAACATGTTTCATTTCTCCTTGTTTAAACTATAAACTTAACAATTGAATTTATGGCAAAAATCACATTTGCAGGAAATCAAATCCAAACAGTTGGTGAACTGCCGGCAAAAGGAAGTAAAGCGAAGGACTTCAAACTTGTAAAAACAGACTTAAGCCCACTCAGTCTTGATGATCTGAAAGGGAAAAAGGTTGTATTAAACATTTTCCCAAGTCTGGATACAGACGTGTGTGCAGCTTCTGTTCGTCGTTTTAATCAGGAAGCTTCTAAATTGAAAAAAACAGTAGTTGTTTGTGTTTCAAAAGATTTACCTTTTGCACACAAACGCTTTTGCAGCACCGAAGGCATAAATAATGTAGTGAATGCTTCAGATTTCAGGGATGGCAGCTTTGGCGAATCCTACGGAGTTACTATTGCTGATGGTCCGTTTGCAGGACTGCATTCGCGTGCAGTAGTTGTCCTCAACGAAAATGGTGAAGTAATTTATACCGAACAAGTTCCGGAAATCACTCAGGAACCGGATTATGCAGCCGCTCTGGAAGCTGTGAAATAGTATATCTAAGCACTGTTAAAAAGGTGAAGTTATTTATTTAACTTCACCTTTTTAATGTTTTTTAAAGAAGGACTTAAGCTTCTGCTGTTGGACCGCTCAGATTAAAAGGGATATTTTCCTGAGCAGGAGCATCTTTGATTGGGCCATAAATAGACTCGAATTTTTTCAGATTTTCTGCCAAAGCCTTATACAGCCTTTTGGCATGCTCAGGAGTGAGGATGATTCTGGATTTTACTTTTGCTTTTTGCACACCAGGCATAAGCTTGGCATAATCGATGATAAACTCAGAATGCGAATGAGTGATAATAGCCAGGTTGGAATAAATGCCTTCGGCTACTTCTTCACTCAGTTCGATACTCATTTGATTTTTAGGTTTTTGTTCAGCCATAATTGTAAGTATTAAAAAAGCAGGTAGGTCTGCTATATTAGCAACGTCCTACCTGCTTTAAATGTTATCGAAAATAATTATTTTTTATCAATTTCCGGTTTTAAGGTACGTGATGCTGCTTCCATTACGGCATCATACTCGGCACGTGAACCAACGATCAAGTCTTCGTATTCGCGTAATCCGGTACCGGCAGGAATCTTGTGGCCCACGATCACATTTTCTTTCAGGCCCATCAATTCATCCGATTTGGCGTTGATAGAAGCCAGCGTGAGAACTTTGGTTGTTTCCTGAAACGAAGCTGCTGATATAAAGCTATTAGTTTGCAGTGATGCTCGTGTTATACCCTGCAACACCTGAAAAGCAGTAGCAGGCTTAGCTTCGCGGGCCTCAACCAGCTTTTTGTCCTTACGCTTCAGCAGCGAATTTTCATCACGTAGTTTTCGAGCTGTAATGATCTGACCCTGAAGTAAATTATCAGAATCACCCGGATCAATAACAACCTTTTTGCCATAGATATCATCGTTTTCTTCCTGGAAATCGATTTTATTAACCAATTCACCTTCAAGGAAACGGGTATCACCCGGATCTTCCACTTCAACTTTCCGCATCATCTGACGAACAATTACCTCAAAGTGCTTGTCGTTAATCTTCACGCCCTGCAAACGATAAACTTCCTGAACCTCATTTACAATGTATTCCTGAACTTTCATCGGTCCTTTGATGGCAAGGATGTCAGCAGGTGTGATCGCACCTTCCGAAAGCGGAGTACCAGCTTTTACAAAGTCATTTTCCTGAGCCAGAATCTGCTTTGAAGTTGCAATAAGGTAACTCTTCTCTTCTCCGGTTTTAGAAGTTACGATCACTTCACGATTTCCACGTTTTAGTTTTTTGCCAAAAGAAACAACTCCATCGATCTCAGAAACCACAGCAGGTTCGGATGGATTACGCGCCTCGAATAATTCTGTTACGCGTGGCAAACCACCGGTGATGTCACCAGATTTACCGATAGCACGGGGAATTTTAACCAGCATGCCTCCGGCTTTAATTGCATCGCCATCTTCAACAATGATATGTGAACCTACAGGAATATCGTATGATTTGACCACTTCATTGTGTTTATCAAGTATCTTGATAGTCGGGTTCTTAGCACGTTGACGGGTTTCGATGATCACCTTTTCGTTGTAGCCCGTTTGCTCATCAGATTCTATTCGATAAGTAACACCTTCAATAATATTCTCAAAGCTTATTTTTCCTTCATGTTCTGAAAGAATCACAGCATTGTATGGATCCCAGTCGCTGATAAAATCTCCTTTTTTTACTTCACTGCCATTTTTTATATAAAGATTGGCACCGTAAGGAATATTGGATGAGGTTAAAATAACGCCTGTTTTTTTATCCACGATTTTCATTTCTGCGGAACGACCAAGCACAATCTCGTAATCTTTGCCGTCTTTACTGAAATCAACTGAACGTAACTCATCAATTTCTAAAATACCATCAAATTTAGCTTCAATCCTTGACATTACGGCAACATTGGAAGCGGTACCCCCAACGTGGAATGTACGAAGAGTAAGCTGTGTACCCGGTTCACCAATCGACTGAGCTGCAATAACTCCAACGGCTTCCCCTTTTTGTACCAGTTTCCCTGATGCCAGGTTGCGGCCATAGCAATTGGCACAAACACCACGTTTTGATTCGCAGGTAAGTACCGAACGAATCTCAACCTGTTCGATAGGTGATTCTTCGATGACCTCTGCAATTTCCTCTGTAATTTCTTCTCCTCCCAGGATAATCAGCTCACCAGTATGGGGATCATAAATATCGTGTAAGGCTACGCGTCCGAGGATACGATCGTAAAGGGTTTCAACAACTTCTTCACTTTTTTTAAGGGCGGAAATTGTTAAGCCACGAAGTGTTCCACAGTCTTTCTCTGTAATAACCACATCTTGAGCCACATCAACCAAACGACGTGTAAGGTAACCGGCATCAGCTGTTTTAAGCGCGGTATCGGCTAAACCTTTTCGGGCTCCGTGGGTAGAAATAAAGTACTCCAGTACTGATAGCCCTTCTTTAAAGTTGGACAAAATAGGATTCTCAATAATTTCACCTCCGGTGGCACCTGATTTCTGGGGTTTAGCCATCAAACCACGCATACCGGATAGCTGACGAATCTGTTCTTTAGACCCCCTCGCTCCTGAATCAAGCATCATATAAACCGGATTGAAACCCTGATCATCCTGCGAAAGTTGTTGCATCACAGTGTTTGTAAGACGAGAGTTGGTATGTGTCCAGATGTCAATAATCTGATTGTAGCGTTCATTGTTGGTGATGAATCCCATATTGTAGTTGGCCAGTACTTCCGTAACTTCTTCGTTGGCCTGTGCGATGAGTTCTTCCTTAATAGTTGGAACCATCACATTACCAAGGTTAAAAGAAAGTCCACCTCTGTATGCCATCTGGAAACCAAGGTTTTTGATGTCGTCAAGGAATTGCGCTGCAGCGGCTGTTCCAAGTCGTTTCACCATATTGCCAATGATATCACGAAGTGATTTTTTGGTTAATAGCTGATTTACAAATCCGAACTCTTCTGGCACTACTTCGTTGAATAAAACACGTCCAACCGTAGTTTCGAGCATAGTTTCGACCAATTTATCTTTTTCACGAATTTTGGTTTTAACATTGATGGTAGCGTGAAGGTCAATGCGTTTTTCGTTGTAGGCAATAATAACCTCTTCAGAAGAATAAAAACGTTTCCCTTCTCCTTTTACAGGATGATCTTCAGTACTTTTTCTGGGTTTGGTAATGTAATAAAGACCCAAAACCATGTCTTGTGAAGGAACGGTAATAGGCGCTCCGTTTGCCGGATTCAGGATGTTGTGTGAGGCCAGCATAAGAATCTGTGCTTCCAAAACGGCAGCATTACCAAGTGGAACATGTACTGCCATCTGGTCACCATCAAAGTCGGCATTAAAAGCCGTACACACCAATGGGTGAAGCTGAATAGCTTTACCTTCAACCAGTTTGGGCTGGAATGCCTGAATACCTAACCTGTGAAGGGTAGGAGCACGATTCAGCAGAACAGGGTGTCCTTTTAAGATATTTTCAAGAATATCCCAAACTACAGGATCTTTACGGTCAACAATTTTTTTGGCTGATTTCACCGTTTTTACAATACCCCTTTCAAGCATCTTGCGGATAATGAATGGTTTAAAAAGCTCCGAAGCCATATCCTTTGGCAATCCACACTCATTGAGGTTCAGTTCAGGACCAACCACGATAACCGAACGGCCAGAGTAGTCAACTCGTTTACCCAGCAGGTTTTGACGGAAACGGCCTTGTTTTCCTTTCAAGCTGTCGCTGAGCGATTTCAGTGGTCTGTTCGACTCTGTTTTTACAGCACTTGCCTTGCGGGAATTATCAAAAAGTGAATCAACAGCTTCCTGCAACATACGTTTTTCATTACGCATGATCACGTCGGGAGCTTTGATTTCGATTAGTCTTTTAAGCCTGTTATTACGGATAATAACCCTCCGGTACAAGTCGTTGAGGTCGGAAGTAGCAAAACGCCCGCCATCCAAAGGCACAAGGGGTCTGAGTTCCGGAGGAATAACAGGTACTACTTTCACGATCATCCATTCCGGACGGTTTTCGATGCGGGATCTGGCATCACGGAATGCTTCAAAAACTTGTAAACGCTTTAATGCCTCTGCCTTACGTTGCTGAGAAGTTTCAGTATTTGCTTTGTGACGTAGATCGAACGAAATCTTATCCAAATCTAATCTGGCGAGCAAATCATGAATAGCTTCGGCGCCCATTTTGGCAATAAATTTATTTGGATCATCATCGGGAAGGTGCTGATTATCAGCTGGTAAAGCCTCAACGATATCAAGGTATTCTTCCTCGGTAAGGAAGTCCATGTATTGAATGCCATCTACCTCTTTTATACCAGGCTGGATCACGACATAGCGCTCGTAATAAATAATCATATCGAGCTTTTTGGTAGGCAGGCCTAGCAAAGCTCCAATTTTATTGGGAAGTGATCGGAAATACCAGATGTGTGCAACAGGAACAACCAGCTGAATGTGTCCCATTCGCTCGCGTCGTACTTTCTTTTCTGTTACTTCAACACCACAACGGTCGCAAACGATGCCTTTATAGCGGATACGTTTGTATTTTCCACAATGACATTCCCAGTCTTTTACCGGGCCAAAAATTCGCTCACAAAACAAACCATCGCGCTCTGGTTTGTAGGTACGGTAATTAATAGTTTCCGGTTTAAGTACTTCACCACTCGAGCGTTCCAGAATTGCTTCAGGCGACGACAGGCTGATTGTTATTTTAGAAAAGTTGCTGTTTATATTATCTTTTCTGAAAGCCATATATTTGGATCTGTTTAGTTAAAAGAACGATTAGGTGCTGCCTAAATTTCAAGGCAGCACATGATTTCATTAGTCGAAGGTAATTTCGAGACCTAAGCCTCGTAATTCGTGTATTAGCACATTGAAAGATTCAGGAATTCCGGGCACAGGCATATTGTCGCCTTTTACGATAGCTTCGTATGCCTTGGCACGTCCTACCACGTCATCCGACTTAACAGTCAGAATTTCCTGCAGGATATTGCTGGCTCCGAAAGCTTCAAGTGCCCAAACCTCCATTTCACCAAAACGCTGGCCACCAAACTGGGCTTTACCCCCTAATGGCTGCTGTGTGATCAATGAATAGGGTCCGATAGAACGGGCGTGCATCTTATCATCAACCATATGATGCAGTTTCAGCATATAGATGTAACCTACAGTGGCGGGTTGATCAAAGCGCTCTCCGGTACTACCGTCGTACAAATATACGCTGCCATTTTCGGGTAAGTTTGCTTTTTTGAGGTAGCTGTTGATTTCGTCAATTGAAGCACCATCAAAGATAGGAGTGGCAAATTTTACTCCCAGCTTTTTCCCAGCCCAACCCAAAACGGTTTCATAAATCTGTCCGAGGTTCATACGGGAAGGTACACCAAGTGGATTCAAAACGATATCAACTGGCGTGCCATCTTCGAGGAAAGGCATGTCTTCTTCACGAACTATTCGTGCTACAATACCTTTGTTTCCATGACGACCGGCCATTTTATCACCAATATTTAACTTACGTTTTTTGGCAACATATACTTTGGCCATCTGAACAATTCCGTTTGGAAGCTCATCGCCTACGCTGGCAACGAACTTTTTACGGTTGTAAATGCCGAGTATTTCCTTGTGCTTGATATTGAAGTTGTTGATCAATTTCTTGATCATTTCATTACGCTCCTTGTCAGTCGTCCATTTGTTTGGATTAACGGTGCTGTAATCTATTCCCTGCAAAATTTTCTGCGTGAATTTCGCTTTTTTAGGCACAACTTCTTCCTTGAAGTTGTTAAACACCCCCTGGCTGGTGCGACCATTCAGGAGCACAGTGAGTTTGTCGATCAGCTTATTTTTGAGAACAGCTGCCTCCTTATTTTGGTTAGCATCCAACTCGCTGATGAGGTCTTTATCTTTTACTTTGGATTTGCGGTCTTTAATAACTCTTGAGAAAAGCTTCTTTTCAATTACCACACCTTTCATTGATGGTGGTGCTTTGAGGGAGGCATTTTTCACATCACCGGCTTTATCGCCGAAGATGGCTCTCAAAAGTTTCTCTTCAGGCGTAGGATCACTTTCACCCTTAGGAGTAATCTTTCCGATCAAAATATCACCTTCGTTTACCTCGGCACCAATACGTATCAGACCATTTTCGTCCAAGTCTTTGGTAGCTTCAGCACTAACGTTAGGGATGTCGTTGGTGAGTTCTTCGATACCGCGTTTTGTGTCGCGCACTTCGAGACTAAACTCTTCAATATGCACCGAGGTGAAGATGTCTTCTTTAACGATTTTCTCACTGATAACGATGGCGTCCTCAAAGTTGTAACCTTTCCAAGGCATGAAAGCTACCATTAAGTTACGACCAATAGCCAGCTCGCCATTTTCGGTGGCATAACCTCCGCATAATACCTGACCTTTTTTAACAGTTTGCCCACGTTTTACGATAGGTTTCAGGTTAACGCTGGTGTTTTGGTTTGTACGTGCATATTTGGTAAGGCGATATGTTATAATGTCATCGTCAAAACTTACCAGTTTCTCCTCTTCAGTTCTGTTGTAGCGGATGGTGATTTTTTCAGCATCTACAAATAACACCTCTCCATCACCTTCGGCGTGAATCAAAACACGGCTATCGCGCGCCACATATCCTTCGATACCAGTTCCAACAATTGGAGCTTCAGGTACCATCAAAGGCACAGCCTGACGCATCATGTTTGAACCCATGAGTGCGCGGTTAGCATCATCATGTTCGAGGAAAGGAATGAGCGAAGCAGCAATAGAGGCGATCTGATTTGGTGCAACGTCTATAAGATCCACTTTATTACGGTTGATAATAGGGTAATCAGCGAGGTAACGAACTTTTACGTCTTCATCTATGAAATGCCCTGTTTTATCAATCGGTGTACTTGCCTGTGCAATAATTTTATCTTCTTCTTCCTCAGCGCTTAAATAGACAGGATTTTTTTTCATATCGACCTTACCATCTTTAACTTCGAGGTAAGGTGTTTCGATGAAGCCCAGTTTATTAATTTTAGCGTAAACGCACAGCGAGGAAATCAATCCGATATTTGGGCCTTCAGGTGTTTCGATAGTACAAAGACGACCATAATGAGTATAGTGAACATCACGTACTTCAAAACCAGCACGTTCGCGTGACAGACCACCCGGTCCGAGAGCTGAGATGCGTCGTTTGTGAGTTACTTCCGACAGCGGATTAGTTTGATCCATAAACTGCGAAAGTTGATTAGTGCCAAAGAAAGAGTTGATTACGGAAGATAAAGTTTTGGCGTTGATCAGGTCGGTTGGTGTAAACACTTCATTATCGCGTACATTCATACGTTCGCGAATAGTACGAGCCATACGAGCCAAACCCACACCAAACTGACTGTAAAGTTGTTCGCCAACCGTACGGATACGTCTGTTGCTAAGGTGGTCAATGTCGTCCACTTCAGTTTTGTTGTTAGCAAGCTCGATCAAATATTTGATGATTGAGATAATATCTTCTTTTGTCAGAACCTTAGTGTCATCGGCTATAGACAGATTCAGTTTACGATTTATCCGGTAGCGGCCTACTTCGCCTAAATCATATCGTTTATCGGAGAAAAACAATTTCTCGATAATACCACGAGCTGTTTCTTCATCAGGAGGCTCTGCGTTACGAAGTTGTCTGTAGATAAACTCAACAGCTTCTTTCTCAGAGTTTGCAGTATCTTTTTGAAGCGTATTGAAGATGATAGCGTATTCAGCAGTGTTGAAATCTTCACGATGAAGCAAAACCGTTTTCACGCCTGAATCGACAATGAGGTCGATATGTTCGTTATCGAGTAAGGTTTCCCGTTCAATAATTACCTCATTACGTTCAATTGATACTACCTCACCGGTATCTTCATCAACAAAATCTTCTATCCACGACCGAACAACGCGTGCGGCGAGTTTGCGACCCAGCACCCTTTTCAGTCCGGCCTTACTTACTTTAACTTCTTCGGCCAGGTTAAAAATTTCCAGGATGTCTTTGTCGGTTTCAAAACCAATTGCACGAAGCAATGTTGTTACCGGAAGTTTCTTTTTACGATCGATATACGCATACATTATGTTATTGATATCGGTCGAAAACTCCATCCACGAGCCTTTGAAAGGGATAATTCTGGCCGAGAAAAGGGTAGTGCCGTTGGCATGTTTATGCTGCCCAAAAAACACACCAGGCGAGCGGTGCAACTGAGAAACTACAACGCGCTCGGCACCATTTACGACGAAGGTGCCTTTTGGAGTCATATAAGGAATCATTCCCAGATAAACATCCTGAACGATGGTTTCAAAGTCTTCGTGTTCCGGGTCGGTGCAGTAAAGTTTTAGCTTGGCTTTCAGCGGCACGCTGTAAGTTAGCCCGCGCTCGATACACTCCTCAATAGCGTAGCGTGGCGGATCGATAAAATAGTCGAGAAATTCGAGTACAAAATTATTTCTTGCATCGGTAATAGGGAAGTTTTCAGCGAAGACTTTAAAGAGGCCTTCATTTTTTCGGTTTTCAGGGTTGGTTTCCAACTGGAAAAAGTCCTGAAAAGATTGTAGCTGAATATCCAAAAAATCCGGGTAATCTAAATGATATCCGGTTGATGCGAAACTGATTCTTTCCGAAGTTTTTTCTGCCAAGGTTTTAAGTTTTTGATGTCTGCCAGGGGCAGACAGGGTAAGAATAAAAAGAAATTATAACCAAACCACAAAACAGGCGCAAAACCTCTACCTCATAAAGCTGAGATAGAGGTTGATTGCCAGATGTTTTGTAGAAAATAATCCTTCTTACTTAACTTCAACCTCTGCACCAGCTTCTTCAAGTTGAGATTTAAGTGCATTGGCTTCTTCTTTGGTAACACCTTCTTTAATTGCCTTAGGTGATGAATCAACCAGCTCTTTGGCTTCTTTCAAACCAAGGCTGGTGAGTTCTTTAACCAATTTAACTACTGCGAGTTTAGAAGCACCAGCTGATTTCAGGATTACGTCGAATGAAGTTTGCTCTTCTTCTGCAGCGGCTTCGGCACCAGCACCAGGAGCAGCAACAACAGCAGCAGCAGCTGCTGGTTCGATACCATATTCATCTTTTAGGATTCCAGCCAATTCATTGACTTCTTTAACAGTAAGATTTACTAATTGCTCTGCGAAAGCTTTCAAATCTGCCATTTTATTTTCGGTTTAAGTGATTTTACAATTTGTTATTTTGCTTGAATGCTAATCATTCTTTAAGACTATTCTGATTTTTCTGAAAGAGTTTGCAATATTCCGCTCAATTTATGACCGCCCGACTGCAATGCGCCAACCACGTTTTTAACCGGAGACTGCAATAATGCAATAAGATCGGCAATAAGTTCATTCTTAGATTTGATGCTTGTAAGAAAATCAAGTTGGTTGTCGCCAATATAGACAGCCTCTTCAATATAAGCACCTTTAAGAATGGGTTTATCTGAGGTTTTACGAAACTCTTTGATCAGTTTTGCCGGTGCATTACCTGCTTCGGCAAACATTACCGAGGTAGCACCTTTGAGAATGTCGTACAGTTCGCTGTATTCTTTACCGGCATTCTCCATTGCTTTACGCAGCAAAGTATTTTTAACAACCACAAGCTTCACATCATTTTTAAAGCAAATTCTACGAAGCTGACTGGTTTTTTCGGCATTCAGTTCGGAGATATCTGCCAGGTAGAAGTTGTTGTTCTCATTAAGTTGCTGCGTCATAGATTCAATGACCGCTTGCTTTTCTTCTTTTCTCATGTCGTTAACTTCCTTTTAGTTAGCTACTGGCTGTTACTGATTTCAAGTCAACTTGAATACCAGGGCTCATCGTGCTGGACAGGTAAATACTTTTAACGTAAGTGCCTTTAGCTGCTGATGGTTTCAGTTTAACGATAGTAGTGATAAGTTCTTTAGCATTATCAACAATATTATCTTCGCTAAAACTTACTTTAGCCACTCCTGCATGGATAATTCCATATTTATCAACCTTGAAATCGATTTTACCAGCCTTTACTTCCTGAACTGCTTTGGCTATATCCATGGTAACGGTACCTGTTTTGGGGTTCGGCATCAAGCCGCGTGGTCCGAGGATTCGGCCCAGTGCACCCACTTTAGGCATTACGTTAGGAGTGGTGATAACCACGTCGATATCGGTCCAGCCATCTTTGATCTTTTGAACATATTCGTCCAAACCAACAAAGTCAGCGCCAGCATCTTTGGCTTCCTGTTCTTTTTCGGGGCCGCAGAGCACCAAAACGCGCATTGTTTTTCCTGTACCGTGTGGGAGGGTAACTGATCCGCGAACCATTTGATTGGCTTTACGTGGGTCAACACCCAAACGCACATTCAGGTCAACTGAAGCGTCAAATTTGGTGTAGGTGATTTGTTTTACGATATCAACTGCTTCTTTCAAGGAGTAAATTTTGCTTTTGTCGAACTTAGCAAGGGCTTCCTTTTTTTGTTTAGAAATTTTAGCCATTTTTCGCTGTTATTTGAGGTTCTACAAAATGCAACAAACTAATGATTTTCATTAGTTCTTTTCAAAAGGTGAAGCGCCGGTCACCTTAACTCCCATGCTGCGTGCTGTTCCGGCTACCATACGCATTGCTGATTCAACAGTGAAAGCATTAAGGTCTTTCATCTTATCTTCAGCTATCGTCCGAACCTGATCCCAGCTCAAAGACCCAACCTTAGCTCTGTTAGGCTCTGCAGAGCCTTTCTTGAGTTTGGCCAGTTCCATGATTTGCACAGCCACCGGTGGTGCTTTGAGCACAAAATCGAACGACTTATCTTTATACACAGTAATGATTACCGGAATAATCTTTCCGGCCTGATCTTGTGTACGTGCGTTGAATTGTTTACAAAACTCCATGATGTTCACACCTTTAGAACCCAATGCAGGGCCTACTGGTGGAGAGGGGTTAGCGGCTCCTCCTTTGATTTGCAGTTTAATTAATCCGCTTACTTCTTTTGCCATTGTTTAATCCTTAATTAAATCGTTAATCAGGAAGTTTAGTGCATCCTGCTAATTATTCTTTTTCCACTTGCATAAAACTGAGTTCAAGTGGTGTTTTGCGACCAAAGATTTTTACCATAACCTTCAGTTTTTTCTTTTCTTCATTAATCTCTTCGATCACACCACTAAAACTGTTGAACGGTCCGTCGGTAACAGTAACAGTTTCGCCAATAATAAAAGGAATGTTAACTTCTTCGCCCATTTCGGCCAATTCATCAACTTTTCCAAGTATTCGGTTCACTTCTGACGGACGCAGCGGATCAGCTTCTCCCTTTGTTCCCAGAAATCCGATTACATTAGGAATATTCTTAATGATATGCGGGATTTCACCTGTGAGAACGGCTTCAATCAAAACGTAACCCGGAAAATAGTTTCGTTCTTTACTAATCTTTTTCCCTTTACGAATCTGATATATCTTCTCAGTTGGTATGAGCACCTGGGAAATCTGTGAATGCAATCCCATGCGATTGATTTCGGATTCAAGGTATTCTTTTACCTTTTTTTCCTTTCCACTGATCGCACGGATTACATACCATTTTTTTTCTACTGGTTCACTCATGCTGGTTAAAAACTTGAGAGTTAGCTAATGCACACTTAGATTCAAATCCCGACATCTTAAAAAAGTTTATAAAAACTATTGAGAATTGTCTGGAAAGATTTATCCATCAGAAATACCACAAGGGCAATTATCAGGGAAGCAATGGATACCACTATAGCACTACTTTGAAGCTCATTCCATGTGGGCCATGACACCTTTTGCATCAATTCGGTGTAACTTTCTTTTACGTAGTTTACAATACTAATCTTTGACATTGAATCTAAACTTTTAGTTGCACGGGTGGTAGGAATCGAACCCACAACCAACGGTTTTGGAGACCGCTACTCTACCAATTGAGCTACACCCGTGTGAAGTGTTCAAAAGGTATCTCCCAATTTTGGAAGGATACCTTTTGATCACTAAATATTGTGAATAATCACTTTTTATTCCAGAATTTCAGTTACCTGACCAGCTCCAACTGTGCGGCCACCTTCACGGATAGCGAAACGCAATCCTTTATTCATAGCGATATCAGCAATCAATTTTACTTCGATAGTGAGGTTGTCGCCAGGCATTACCATTTCAACGCCTTCCGGAAGCACAATTTCACCTGTGACGTCAGTTGTTCTGAAATAGAACTGTGGCCGATATTTGTTGTGGAATGGAGTGTGACGGCCACCTTCTTCTTTTTTCAGGATATAAACCTCTGCTTTGAAGTGAGCATGTGGTTTAACAGAACCAGGTGCAGCAATTACCATACCACGACGGATTTCATCTTTATCGATACCACGGAGCAACAGACCGGCATTATCGCCAGCTTCACCGCGGTCGAGGATTTTACGGAACATCTCAACACCAGTAACAACTGATTTGAGTTTTTCGGCACCCATACCAATAATATCTACCGGATCACCGGTGTTGATTATACCTGTTTCGATTCTGCCTGTAGCAACCGTTCCACGGCCAGTTATTGAGAACACGTCCTCAATAGGCATAAGAAATGGTTTGTCCTGATCACGTTCAGGAAGCGGAATCCATTCGTCACAGGCATCCATGAGTTCATAGATTTTTTCTACCCATTTTGGTTCTTTGTTAAGACCACCAAGAGCAGAACCCCGAATAACAGGAGTGTTGTCACCATCAAATTGATAGAACGTGAGCAGGTCTCTGATTTCCATTTCAACGAGATCGAGCAACTCTTCATCGTCAACGAGGTCAACTTTGTTCATAAAAACCACTAAACGAGGCACGCCAACCTGACGAGCGAGCAGGATGTGCTCACGGGTTTGTGGCATAGGGCCATCAGTAGCGGCAACAACGATAATTGCACCGTCCATTTGGGCAGCACCGGTTACCATGTTTTTAACATAGTCGGCGTGACCGGGACAGTCAACGTGCGCGTAGTGACGTTTTTCTGTTTGGTACTCTACGTGAGCCGTATTAATAGTAATACCCCTTTCTTTTTCTTCAGGAGCAGCATCAATGGAGTCAAAAGATTTATATTCAGATAATCCTTTGTCAGCCAAACAGAGCGTAATAGCAGCTGTGAGCGTAGTTTTACCGTGGTCAACGTGACCAATAGTTCCAATGTTAACGTGTGGCTTGGACCTTTCAAATTTTTCTTTAGCCATATCTACTTTGTTTTATTTAAGGTGTTTTGTAATGAATTTTACTTGAGCCAATGATGAGATTTGAACTCATGACCCCTTCCTTACCAAGGAAGTGCTCTACCCCTGAGCTACATCGGCAATTGAGCGGGAAACCGGGCTCGAACCGGCCACCTACAGCTTGGAAGGCTGTCGCTCTACCAAATGAGCTATTCCCGCTTAAAGCAGTGGGGGAGGAAGGATTCGAACCTCCGAAGGCTGCGCCAACAGATTTACAGTCTGCCCCATTTGACCGCTCTGGTACTCCCCCCTGGATTTTACAGTAAACTTACATGAGCCGGTGGAGGGATTCGAACCCCCGACCAGCTGATTACAAATCAGCTGCTCTGGCCAACTGAGCTACACCGGCTAGTGTAAAAAGAACGTTTTTAGTTACCTTCATGGGTTCCAAAAAGGTCTGCAAAAATAGACAGTTTAATTTTATCCACCAAGTAAATTTATGAAAAAGTAAGATAAAATTATCTTGGGTTATGTAAATGCACTGTAAATCAATTGTATATGTAGGTTTAAAAAACAGTAATCGCTTGCCTGTTTAATGCGGTTAATAATTTTTATCAGCTAAAAAAACCTTGTAGGCTTTGATTTGCGCAGGCAAGCGATTTTGTTAGGCGTAAATGTTATATATTATTTAGTGAATTTACCTTTATGCTTTTCAAGCTGTTTTTTTAAGGCGTCAATTGCAGCATCGGCTGCTTCTTCGAACGATTTACTTTGTTTGCTGGCAAATAGATCATTACCCTTTAATAAAATTCTGATTTCAGTGATTTTGTTGTCGGGAACGTCAGTGTTTTCCAGCTTTAATGTTACTTCAGAGCCAATTACTTCGGTGTGTTTGTTCGAAAGTTTTTCGATTTTGTTTGTGATAAAATTTTCTAACTTTTGATCTGCCTTAAAATGCACGGCATTAATGTTTACTTTCATAATATACCTCCTTTTATTATTTAGTTAACCCAACGGGTGGGCTTGATGGTGAATTTTCTTTAGATGATCTATCGTATTGTGTGTATAAACTTGTGTGGCTTCGAGGGAGCTGTGGCCAAGCAGTTCCTTTATGGCCAGCAAATCGGCTCCGTTATTCAGCAGATGAGTGGCAAAAGTATGACGCAGGGTGTGAGGACTTATTTTAAGTTTACCAGAAATGGCTACAACACTTGAAGCTACTGCACGTCTAACGAGTTGGGGATAGCATGCACCAGCTTTGTTACTTACAATAAAACTTTCAAAATGTTCGCTATTGAAATGAGCATTACGTTTTTCCTGATAAGTTTTCATTAATGCAGCTAATTTAAATCCAAACGGTATAAGTCGCTCTTTATTTCTTTTGCCATGCACTTTAATGAGGGCAGAGCTGAAATCGATGGATTTGTCTTTAAGCTGGCATAATTCTGCACGACGTATTCCCGTTTGATAAAGCAATTCAAAAATAACGAAATCTCTTAAACCTGTAAAATCATGAGGTATTTCATTTTGAATTGTTTCCAGCAGGTTTTGGGGGATAAAGTCGGGCACCTTTTTTGACGTTTTGAGTGATTTTAGTGTAGCAGCCGGATTATCATTAAGCTGGTGGCGTTGTTCCAAAAAACGATAGAAAGCCCTAATGGCGGATAGTTTTCTATTTATTGATCGCGGCTCAAGTTTACTCTTACTGAGATGAACTGTATAGGAACGTATTACCGATTTCTTGATATGCTGCAAAGATTCATGCTCAAAATTTTCGTGAACATATGCTTCAAAACTTTTTAAATCAGAAGCATAGCTTTTTACGGTTAGAGCAGCAGCTCTTTTTTCGGTTTCCAGATAACGCAGAAAGTCTTGAATCATTTTCAAAAAAAACTTTGATGTAAATATAGTAAACATCTATACATACATCAAAGTTTTTTTGATTCTTGAAAAAAAAGCGAACTAATTTTCTTCTTGCTGACGCAATTGCTGAATATAAATCGCTTTGAGTTTTTTTTCACGATTTACTACGGATGGCTTAGTGAATTTTTGACGGTTACGAAGTTCTTTAACAACTCCGGTCTTCTCAAATTTGCGCTTATACTTTTTCAGTGCGCGGTCGATGCTTTCGCCTTCTTTTACAGGAATAATGATCATGTTAAATACACTCTCTTTCTTTAAGGTTATTAATTATAATTCGGGGCGCAAAAATAAAGGTTTTCAGTTTAATACAAAAATATTTTACCAACAAATTGTGTTTTATTCTCCCGGATTAAGATTTTCGATCAGGAAATTGGTGATTTTATCGAAAACATGTTTGCGGGTATTGCCGCCGTAGATCCCGTGATTTTTGTTTGGATAAATCATCAGATCGAATTGTTTGTCGGCTTTAACAAGGGCTTCAATCAGTTCCATTGTGTTTTGATAGTGAACATTGTCGTCAGCACTTCCATGGATTAGCAAATAGTTGCCCTTGAGTTTATCCACATGATTGATAGGAGAGTTGTTGTCGTAACCTTCGGGATTGTCCTGTGGTTTTTGCATAAAGCGTTCGGTGTAGATATTGTCGTAATAGCGCCAGCTGGTCACGGGAGCCACGGCAACAGCGGTATTAAAATGATCGGCTCCCTTGGTAATTGCAGAGGTTGCCATAAATCCACCATAACTCCAACCATAGATGCCAATACGATTTCCATCGATATAGGGAAGGCTGTTGAGGTATTTGGCAGTCGAGATCATATCTTCGGTTTCGTATTTACCTAATTCCTTATAGGTCATTTTTTTAAAGGTTTCACCCCGTGCGCCAGTTCCACGATTATCTACCGAAACAACCACAAACCCCTTTTGTGCCAGCATTTGATGCCAGAAATAATCGTTCCAGCCCCAAGAGTTTATAACTGTTTGAACTCCAGGACCTCCATACACATAAAGCAGAACAGGATATTGTTTGTTGGGATCGAAATCAGGAGGTAAGATTTGCCATGCATTTAGATGTGTTTTGGTGCCATCAGGAAGTACAATATCAGGATGCTCGAAACTGAAAAAGGTTTTTGGACTTAGTTGGTATTCAGCGAGCTGATTTTTTAATTTGCTATTATCTTCAAGCACCCTAATCAGCTTTCCTTTACTATTGCGTAGGGTGAAAACCGGAGGTTCGTTCGCCGTGCTAAAAGTATGGATAAAATAACTGAAATCTTTGCTAAACCTGGCGTCGCTGCTGCCTTCTTCCTCAATTATCATACTTGCCTTACCATTTAAATTTACCGATAAGATTTGTCTGTCCATTGGCGAACTTACTGCTTGCTGAAAATAGATTGTCTGATTTTTGGAATCGTATCCATATACTGCGGTAATATCATGCTGATCAGCAGTAAGTTGCCTTATCAGCTGGCCGTCCATACTATATAAATAAAGGTGATTATAACCGTCTTTTTCGCTGCTGATTACAAAATGTTTGCCATCGGGCAGGAAAATCAGATTGTTTTCAATTTCGATGTACCAGGGATTTTCTTCTTCATAAAGGGTGTTTACATTTCCTGATTGGGTATTTGCCAATAAAATTTCCAATTTGTTTTGCAATCTGTTGAGGCGGTAAACGGCAAGCTGATCAGCGTGAGTAGTCCATTTGATGCGGGGAAAATAGATATCTGTTTCAGCTCCCGTATCAATTTGTTGCTGTTTGCCACTTTCGATCTCAACGATATGAATACTTACCAGGCTGTTATCTTCGCCGGCTTTGGGATATTTATAGGTGTACCATTCCGGATAAAGTCCGGTAAAAAGTTCCATTTGATACAGTTTGACACGACTTTCGTCAAAGCGATAATAAGCAATGGTTTTGCTGTCGGGCGACCAGAAAAAGCCTTTCGTAAAGCCAAATTCTTCTTCATAAACCCAGTCTGTTGTTCCATTGATAATGGTGTTAAATTCGCCATCAGTTGTGAGTTGTTTTTCTGTTAAGCCATCCAATGCTGTAACAAAAAGATTATTATCGCGCACAAAAGCTACATGTTTACCATCAGGAGAAAATTCGGCAAGTTGTTGTTTGCCATTATTGGATAGGGGATATAACTTCCCGCTTTCCAATTCGTAGATATAATAATTCGATTTGGACGAATGCCTGTAAATAGATTCTGTTTCGGAGGGAATGAGTAGCTTGGTTTCATCCGGACTCATTTCGTAGCTGCCCATTCGAATGGGGGTATCCGAGCCTTCGGGAATAAGATTTTTGGTATTTAAAAGGGTTTTTACTTTTTCGCCCTTTTTGTATGTGTAAACATTTAAGAGGCTATCTTCGAGCACGGCATAAGTAGTACCATCGTTCATGGGATTGATGCCCCGAACCATTTTTGGATAAAACTTTCCGGACGACCAGATGTCGCTCATGGTAATGGATTTGCCCTTTTCCTGAGCAATAATTAAGGTGGAAAAACCGATAAGCAAGGCTGTAAAAAACAGGGATTTAAAAGTCTTCATAAATTAGAATTTGGATTTTGAAACACACAAAACTTTACCGGAAGCGAATTTAAAAAGATTTCGTCAATTGAGATGTATCTGTAACGATTTGAAACATTGAAACAGTTAACGGCTAAAAATCCTTGCCGCAATGCATAAAACCGCTATTTTTGCAAAAAAATCGGGACGTTAGCTCAGTTGGTTTAGAGCGCATGCTTGACAGGCATGAGGTCACTGGTTCGATTCCAGTACGTCCCACAAAAAACCGTATCATGCTGAAAATGATACGGTTTTTTGTGCTTTTATTAAATGGCACTAAAATGGAGAACATTCTATTGGCGAGAAGTTTCGTGTTTTGACGTTTTTAATGATATCAGTTTGTTTGAAAAATCTCAGGTTGTCGAATTCCAGAATCAGACTGATTTCGTGTGAGGGGCCGGCAAAGTTGTTGTTGGTACTGATGGCCATATCGTGTGTATAGATCAGTTTCATTCGTGAATTGTCATTAAAACCAATATTAATTCCCGCCAAAAAGATAAGGTCAGCATATTCAGAATATTCGAGTACGTCATTCCTGAACCATAAACCCAGGTAAATATGAGACATATAAAGGTTTATTCCCAGATTGAAGTTGCTCATACCGGCTTGTTGCTGATAGATTACTCCTGGATTAAGTTTGAAACTTTTTTTTCTGTTGTAATAACCATCGTATTCATCTACATCAATTATCAAGTCGAAGTGTCCGACATATTTACGAGCTAAGGGTGCATCCAGATTGAAAAAGCTTTGATTTGGTTCCATCATATGATGAACTGCAGCTCCAAGTGTTCCAACAATATTGTTTCCTTCGAACTGGAAAATACTTCCGAATGAAAAATCAGGGTAAACCACATAATTTTCAGCTGGTGTGCTGATATTTGAAGGGCCGATGTAGCCCCAGCGGGGATCAAGCTGGTCGGCATAGATTAGATTACCGTCAAAGCTAACCTCTTTGCGAACAAATGCGGCCATTGCACCCACCTGAATAATGGCACTTTGTGAAAGCGGAATACGCACAGCAGGCAGAATACCCGTAGTAGTGGTTTTGATGTAACCCAAACCTTCGCTGGTTTGATTGAACAATACTCCAATACCTCCAGATCCCGGTATATTGCGATCTGCAATGTCCATACTAAAGTTTGTCAGGTAATTTTCACCTGGAAGATCCATCCACATTTTTCGGGCATGCATGCGTACTTTCAGCCCAAGGGAAAGTCCGGTATAGGCGGGATTATAATAGGTCGGACTACTAAAAAACTGTGAAAAGTGCGGATCCTGAGCTTTTAAATTAAGGCTTAAAAAAAGTATCAGAAACGCCAGGCTTAGTTTATGTTTGTGTGCTTTCATGAGTTTCATTATTTGGTATCCGTTAATCATTTTTTCAAGTGTTTTCATATTGTTCCTCCTTGCTATTAACGGATCAGGTTAATGATTCCATAAGGTTTGAGATTCCCATCTCCATTATCTGAGCCTTCCCATATCGTTCCATCTCTGAATGTTGCAGATGCTTTCCAAATGTAGGAGCCTGTTGGCAATTCCTGATCATTAAAGGTGCCATCCCATGCTTCAGCAGGGCGGCCATCTTCAAGTGCTGAGCTCGACCAGATCAATTGTCCCCAACTGGTATAAACTTCTAATCTGTATGTTTGCAGGTTTTCGCCAAGGCCTTTGAAACTTGCTAATTCAGGATCACTATTTCCTGGAACAAAACTATTCGGGAAATAAAGCCCTGTAAAGATGATTTCATAAGCATTTATTGCTGTATCAGGGCATAAATGGTCGTTATAAGCAACAAGCATCACTTCATAAATGCCGTCTTCTTCAAACTGATACACGGGATTTTCTTCGGCAGAGGTTTGTCCGGTCATAAAATCCCAGAAGAAAGTTGTTGCTGAAGGATCACTGGTGTTTTGGAAAAATACTTGTCCCTGGCGATCTTCATAGCGATCTTCATAGGTAAAGCTGGCTTGCGGAATCGGATGTACTGGCAGGCTGTGACGCACCGTATCGCGACATCCGTTGTCGTCTTCTATGGCCAGTGTGGTAAAGTAAGTGCCGGGTTGTATATAGATATGTTCGGTCAGCCGATCTGTTGCAGTTGAGTCTGTCCATGGATTACCATCGTCGTTGTTGCTGTTTGGATCACCAAAATGCCAGAACCAGCTATCAATGGGAGCGCCTCCTTCATCACTCAAATCATTGAAATAGGTGATATAGGAAACACAGCTGTCAACAGCAATGAAATCGGCAGTTGGAGGTTGCCAAATTTCGATTTCACTGATGATAGTATCGGAACATCCATATGCATTGATTACGATCAGTTGAACATCAAACTGTCCATGATTTGGATACTGATAACTTGTGTTTTGCATCGAAGAAGTGTCGTGTATAGTTGTCATATCTCCAAAGTCCCATAGCCAGGTGGTGATGGGTGTTCCGTTTCCAATTGAGTTATCTGTAAAAATAGCATCGGTATTCTGGCAGGCAGGTTCCGGGATAAAACGAGCAGTAGGTCTTGGGTTAATAATAATCAATTCTGTATAAGTGTCTGTAAATGCATTGCCATTAACTGTAGCTTCGATAGTAAGGCTAACAACAAACTCACCACCTTCAGGATCGGTATAGGCATGGCATACGGGATTTTCGGGGCTAATGTATTGGTAATCAGGAGTGTTGTCTCCAAAGTTCCAAATCCACCTGTTGATGATGCCATTTTGAGCAGCTATGTAGGAATTTTCGATGAAGCATATTTCAGATTCAGCACAAAGCGTGACAGATGGTGCGATGAATGAAGCCTGAACACAAGGATCCTGTATCACAGCTTTTGTAATTGAATCAACACACCCATTGAAATTAGTCACAATCAAGGTAACTTCATAGATTCCTCCCTGATCACTAAACAAATGGGTTGGGTTTTGCAGATCGGAAGTATTATCCGGACCCGAATCAGGATCGCCGAAATTCCAGAACCAGCTCTCGATTAAGGCACCATTTCCATCGGACAGGTCAGTAAACTGAGCAGGTAATTCGCATAAGCCCGGAATATACTCGAAATCAGGTTCAGGAAGACCATTCACAACTACCTCTTTGTAGGTTGTATTTTCACAACCATTCAAATTGGTAGCCGTCAGTTCAACGAAGAATGTTCCAGCATTTGCAAAGATATGACTTGTTGTGTCTCTGTATGTAAGGAAAATATCCGAGCCATCATTGAAGTTCCAGGCATAACTCACAATCGAATCATCTTCGGGCTGGTAAGAAGCTTCAAAGAAGGTTGCATTACCAAAACAGACCTCTGTTGATGTGAAGTCAACTGTAATGGGTTCCCAGATGCATATTGTGTCAGTTGCGATTGATTCGCATCCAAATGCATCAGTAATAGTCAGGCTGACGATATAACAGGTATCTGTTTCAGGGAAAATATGATTTGGATTTATTTCGTTGGAAAAATATCCATCGTGGAAGTTCCACTCATAAACCAGTATAGGGCTTCCATTACTACTGCTTTCGGATTCATCAAAGAAGAATACTTGCCCTGAAGGATCGCAAACCTGATTGAAGCTGAAACCAGCATTTGGTTTATCGTAAATGGATACCCAGCGACTGATTGTTTCGAAACATCCGAAATTATCTGTAACAGTTAGTGTTACGAGATAATCATCTACGACATCGTAATAATGAACCGGATTTTGAAGGTCTGAAGTATTGCCATCGCCAAAATCCCACGCCCATTCAACAATGAATCCGTTGAGGCTGACAGTTTCGTCTGTAAAATAAGTTGTGTCGCCCTGACAGCTGTTGTTCATGCTGAAATCAGCGATTGGAACATCATTGACAAAAATGGGATAGCTGATACTGTTCTGACATTGATCAATACCTGTAACGGTAAGCGTTACATCGTAAGCACCCGGCTCAACATACATATAAGACGGGTTTTGTTGGATGGAAGTTCCGCCATCACCAAATTGCCAGAACCAGGTATTGATGTTTTCTCCGATGCCTGTGAATTGTGCTGGTGTATTCAGGCAAATAGAGTCGTCAGCTATGGTAAAGTCAACTTCAGGAAGTTCACTTACAATCAGCTCTTTGGTGATGGTGTCAGTGCAACCTATAGTGTTGGAAACAATAAGTGTTACATTGAAAGTGTCGGCTGCTGTAAACAGATGTGATGGATTTTGAAGTGTGCTGGTATTGTTGATTCCCGAATTGGGGTCACCAAAGTACCATTGCCAGCCAAAGAGATCAGGTCCGCCATTGGTGGAAGTGAGGTCAGTAAACAGTACCGGTGTTCCAAAGCAGCTTTCATCATAACTGAAATCAGCAACGGGGCTTGCTTCTACCTGAACCAATCGGCTGTAGCTATGTTCGCAACCTGCATTATCAATTACCGTCAACACTACTTCAAAAGTTCCCGGATTAGCATATTGGTAAGCGATGTTCGGATCGTCGGGAGCATCTATGGTAATTATAGATCCGTCATCCATATCCCAAATCCAGGTTTGAATAAAGCCATTCGACGTTGTTGACTGATTGGTGAAATACACGCTGTCAGAAGAACAAACGGGGCTTGTGCTGGTAAACAAAGCTGAAGGTATTGGTCGAACAACGACATTAAGTGTGTCAGTGTTGCTGCAACCATCAGGTGTTTCTGCCGTTAAGGTAACCATAAAGTTACCGGTTTGGGTATAGGTATGTTCAGGATATTGCTGTGTAGAAGTGTTTCCATCACCGAAATCCCAATACCAGATCACTGCTCCGGTTGCATTTCCGGTAAAATTGACCGGAGTGCCAAGGCAAAGCGTGTCGTTGTCGGATGTAATTTCGACTAATAAAGCTTCGTCAACAATAACTGAATTTATCACTGTATCAGTACATCCGTTGATATTTGTAATGATCAGGCTTACATCAAACTGACCCGAAGCACTAAAGATATGTGATGGATTTTGTAGTGTTGATGTATTGCTGGTTCCGGATGCAAGATCACCAAAATCCCATTGCCATCCAACGATTTCTCCACCACCATTTTCCTGGGAAAGATCCGTAAAGATAACCGGACTTTCCGCACAAGTGCCGGTATAATCAAAAGCAGCAATTGGGCCGGGGGCAACGATCACTTCCTGACTTACAGTATTGGAACAGCCATTACTGTTTGTAACTGTTAAGCTGGCATTATAAGTTCCCTGAGCCGAATAAAGATGACTCACATCAGGATTATCGGGGAAGCTGACAATAAGCTCGCTTGAGCCATCACCAAAGTTCCAAATCCATTCAGTGATATAGCCTGTAGGAGAGCTTGATGCATTAAAGAATTGGGTTGGAGCGCCGCTACAGCTAGGGCTGTCAGTAGAGAAAGCAGCCAAAGGCTCTTCATTGATAATGATAGTATGCTCAACATAACCCTGACAGCCGTCGATAGCAGTAACAGTGAGGGAAACAGTGTAAGTTCCCGGTTCAGTATACACATACTGTGGAGTTTGCTGGATTGAAGTGCCGCCATCGCCGAAGTCCCAGTTGTAGGAAACGATATCAACTCCAGCAGGAGTAAAGTCAATGGTTTCGCCAGGACAGAATGATAAAGCATTATAGGAGAAGTCAATAGCAACAGTTTCACTCACTACTACTTCTGTTTCCATGGTGCTCGAACAGCCCTGGGTGTTGGTAACGGTAAGGCTCACGGTATAAGTGGCGGGAGCAGTAAACAAGTGAGATGGATTCTGGAGAGATGAGCTGTTATTGACACCCGAGAGCGGATCGCCAAAGTCCCATGCCCAGCTAAAGAGATCAGATCCGCCATTGGGCGATGAGAGATCAGTAAATAGCACTGGTTCACCAAAACAAGTTTGTTCGAAGGTGAAGTTGGCAAGTGGATTATTTTGAATATTAACCTGACGGGTAAAATCGTCTTCACAACCTGCATTGTCAATAACGGTGAGTATTACATTAAATATCCCGGGCTGCATGTAAGTATAGGCAATATTTGGATTGTTGGGTGCCTGGACAGTTTGAGTTGTGCCATCGCCGAAATCCCAAATCCATGTTTGGATGTTTCCGTTTGGTGACACGGAAGTATTGTTAAACTGAACAGGGCTACCAAGGCAAACCGGTGAATTAGTTGTAAATCCTGCTGAAGGCACATGATTAACAATAACCTGCACACTGGCATCATTTGTACATCCTTGTGCAGTTACAATGGACAGGCTAACATTGTAGGTTCCGGCCGACAGATAGGTGTGTGTTGGATTTTGAAGCGTTGAGGTATTTCCATCACCAAAAGTCCAGAACCAGGATACAACATTATCACCAACGCCTGAGAACAAAATGGATTCAGTAAGACAAATTTCGGTTTCTGACGGGATGATTTCAACAAATGGTGTATCATCTACGAAAACCTGTTGACTAATTGTTGCCGTACATCCTGTAGCATTTGTGACTGTAAGCGAAACCGTGTAACCATCAACAGGCATTTCTCCAACGAAGGTATGCGCGGGGTTCTGTAGATTGGAGGTGTTATTGTTTCCTGAAGGAATATCTCCAAAATCCCAATTCCAGGAAACAATATCCGAACCTCCGTTAGGTATTGAGAGATCGGTAAAAATTACCGGCTGGCCAGTGCAGGTAGCCGAATAAGTAAACATGGCCACCGGGCCGGGCTGCACAACAACCGTTTGTGTGTGAGTATCTGTACATCCTGCCGCATCTGTTATGGTTAAGGATACCAGGAATTGATTTGGAGTGGCAAACTGATGTGTTATATTTCTGTTGTTGGGATTGTTGATGGTGTAAACAGTGCCATCGCCCATATCCCACTGCCATTCAGTAATCACACCGTTAGGCGTTACAGAAGTATCTGTAAATAGTATGGCTTCGTTAGTACAGGCTGTCTGGCTTGCATTGAAACCTGCAACAGGTTCCGGATTAACAATCAGCATCACTTCATCAGTGTTCGAACATCCGTTCATTGAAGTTCCGGTAAGCGTTACAAAATACGCTCCTGATGTAGCATAGGCATGTTGCGGATTTTGTTCGGTAGAGGTGTTGCCATCACCAAAATCCCAGAACCAGAAAACGGCATCAGCCGAAATGGCCGTAAATTGATAAGGCTCATCAGCACAGGCAAATAAGTTAGAATCGTCAATTTCGACCTGTATGGCTTGGTTAATGGTTATTGTTGCTTCGAAGGTGTTGCTTGCACATCCACTTTCGTTATACGCTGTTAGTGTAACCGTATAAGTTCCGGGAGCATCATAACTATGAACCGGATTTTGTAGATCTGACGAATTTCCATCGCCAAAGTTCCAATCCCAGGAAGTGATCGCACCACCACCAGCTTCTTGCGACAGGTCGATGAAATTAACAGGGCTCTCGGCACACAGGCCACCCTGTATTACAAATGCTGCAATAGGAGCGGGAGTTATTTGTATGGTTTGCGAGGTGCTTGCTTCACATCCGTTGCTGTTCACTACTGTTAGCGTCACAACAAAGTTTCCGGGTCCTGTGTAGGTATGATTGACGTTTGGATCATCAGGGAAATCTACTATAATTTCGGGAGACTGATCTCCGAAATTCCAAATCCACTGTTCGATGATTCCAGTGTTGGTTGTGGAAGCATCTTCAAAAGAAACTAACTCGTTAACACAAGTAGAAGTGGCTACCTCAAAGTTTGCCTCAGGACTGGTTATTACTTCAATATTAATAAATGAATCATCTGTATAAGCACTGCAGTTACCTTGTCCGAAGCCTCTCAGTCGTAAAATTACGGTAGTTCCTGCATCGCTTGCAGCCGGGGTGTAGGTGGCATTTAGTTCGTCAGGATCATTTATTGTTCCATTGCCTTGTACTATCGACCAAATGGTTGAAGATGTATGAGTTGCAGTGGCTTCATCCAGCTGAAATGCTTCTAACTCACAGGTAAAATTGTCGTTTCCTGCAAATACTTCCGGTAGCGGATCAATCTGAATATTGGTTTCAGAAACGGCTACTTCACTTTCGCAACTTCCTACTCCGGTTGCGGTTAATGTTAAAGTCACTGTAGTGCCGGCATCCGTAATATCAGGGAAGTAGATCGGGTTGATAGCATTTGTATTGGTAAGGGTGCCATTTCCGGTATGTGTCCAGTTGATAGTTGAATAATGGGAGGCTGTTGCCTGAGTTACCTGTATGGGATCTAAAACACAAGTGCTGAGTGATGGACCTGCATTGGCCGTTGGCAAACCCTCGATGTAAATATTGATCAACGAACTGGCCGTTAAATGATCGCAAGGACCTTCGCCTGTGGCAGTTAGTTGTAGCGTTACCGTTGTTCCAACATCTGATTGATGGGGTAGATAGTTTGGATTTAAACTATTAGGTGAATCAATAGAGCCTGATCCTGAGATTACTTCCCATTGCACTGCACTGTAGTTTTCAGCAGTTGCCTCACTTAAAGGATAAGTAGAGTTGACGCAGGCACTATCATTCATTCCGGCAAAAGCTTGAGGCTGTGGATAAACCTGAATCACAGCAAATGAGGTGTCCGTATTACCAACACATTCGCCACTTCCATAAGCAACTAATCTGATGGTCATTTCGGTGATTTCTATTACTGGATCGGGATAGAAAACCGGTGTAATCCAAGCTGGGTTATCAAAACTGCCTTGTCCTTCATGAATTTCCCAACTCCAGTTGGATGCATTTTCTACAAACGCACTTCCAAAATGAAATCCCTGTGTTTCACAGATAATACCTCCAGGCCCTGTTTCTGCGATAGGCAGCGGATCAACAAACACTGTATAGCTTCCACTAATATCAGTAGCTTCACAATATGGATGAACAGTATAGTTTACACTTACGATCTCATAGATAGTTTGTTCTGTGGGGCATACTTCTATTGAATAATCAGGATCTGAGGGATCGAAGTTAAGAGGTGGCTGAACACTTCCATTGGCAGTATAAATAAGTTCGAAAGGAAGATCAGCCGTAACATCAAAGTTTAGTGTAGTGCAGTAACTTTCACAAATGGTAGTTGAGCCAGCAATTGATGCTGATGGCAGTGCAATTTCATCAATTGCGATATTACCGTTCATGGTAGCACTGCATGTTGGATCATCGGCTAAATGTGCCATTACAAAGTAATTACCTTCGCCAAACTGTGACACCGGGAACCAACTCAAAAGCTCTCCTGTTCCTGCTATCTCTGCCATCACCGGATTGCTGATGTCATCTTTGAAAAGCTGATAAATAACCCCTGGCTGTGATGAGTTTAAAACTAATTCAATGGCATTGTCATCACCAAAACAATAGGATGGTTCTCCAACTGAAGTAAGCGTGAAGATTTCAGGACCTTCGAAAATATTGATGGTTCCGGGCATTTGGGCACTACAGGTAGTGGTTGAATTGGTGGCCACCACATAATATTCGCCTGAAGTTGAATAATTACCAAATATCAACGCGGCACCTGTTCCGGCTAAGGTAGTAGTTCCATCAGGTTGATAGAGTGTGTAGTTTACGCCTGTTTCGGACAATTGCAGGCCAATCTCAACCGGAGGACAATTCCATCCTACTTGTGGCACTGATCCATTTGCAGTTATGTTAAATGGAAGGGGTGGATCATTTATTTGAATTTCGCCATTCATCCATCGCTCGCAAGCTGTGGCATCATCAATGGCAAGTACTCGGTAGTTACCAATTTCAGTATATGTTCCGAAAGTAATTGCATCACCATCACCTGATACGGTTGCTATAGGATTGGAGCTAAAGGGGATACGATGTAATTGGTAAGTGAATCCGAGATCAGAATCAGAAAGACCTATTTCGATATTATCATCACTACACCACTGGCCTTGTGATGGTGTGATGTTGTATGCTGTTGGCAAGGGAGAAACTGTTCTGATTCCATTCATTTGGGCCTCACAATTTCCAAGCGTGGCGGTTGCCCAATATTCACCTGGTGTATTTACCGGATCAAAATTTATTACCTCACCATCAATAGTACTGGTTATCTGTTGAAGCAATCCTGTTTGATTATTATAAAGTTGATATACCACGCCAGCCTGTGAATTTGTCAGGAAGAAGGCTGCCGGAGGGCAAATAGGCGAATCAATTGGCCGTAAGGTATATATTTCGGGTTGAGGAAGTATTTCAAACTGGCCTAACATCATATTGTTACAAACATGATTTCCTCCATTGTCAAACTGAGCTGAGATAGTGTAAATCCCTGTTTCTGTTTGTGGACTGAAGCTAAGTGTACCACCAGCTGCTGTTGTAGTTTCAACAGTTGTTCCATCCCTGAGCAGGAAGTAAGTTACATCCTCCTCGAAATCTTCCATGGTAAATGTTATTGGCCCACAACCGGTACCCTGTGGCGACATATCATAGCCAATAGGAGCACGCCATATCGTGACATTATTATCCATCCACGCACTACAATTTGTAGTTGGATTAACAGCTTTTATCCGGTATATGCCTGCATTTTGGAATGCACCAAAATTTATTCCGTTGGAGCCACAATTAAATGGACCAGCGACCTCAATAAACTCATTTACACCACGAACGGAAGCTTCGAAATAGACATAATAATCAATGCCGGCTTCACATTCGGTCATAAATATTTCCGAGTTCGGACAAGCATTAACAGGGAAAACCGAGAAAGCCTGAGGTTCAGAATTTATTGTAATGGTTTCTGCGAAAATAATTTCACAGCTTGTTGTTGTATTGATCGCATGAACCATATAAGTACCTGGGTTTTGTAAGATTCCAAATGAAATTGGATTGCCGGTTCCAGCTAAAGTATTTCCTATCGGAATTCCATTTAAGATTAAGCTGTATTCAACACCAATTTCTGAGCCTAACATTGTAAGACTAACCTCATCTTCGCAAAGCTCTCCTTCGGGGCTAAGGGCGAATTCCTGAGGTGGGGCATTTCCGGTGATACTGCCATTCATCATGGCTTCACAGCTAATTTCGTCATAACTTATGCGGGCTCTTACCGTGTAAATTCCGGCTAGCGATTGTTGTGCAAATAACAAAGGTTCGTTTGCTGCAGTGCCGTTTTGTACATCTACAATGGTAATAATACCATTGATATCTTCGAGCAGTAATTCGTAAACAGCACTGGCTTCCGAATTGCTTAAGCGGGGTGTGATGGGCAAACAATTATTATTGGGCTGCTGAGTTGTGAGATTGTAGGCTATCGGCAGCTGGCGACCAACAATTTCAACTATTCCGGTCATGTTTTCCGTAACACCGGTAACATCGTGTACGGCAATACAGGTATAGATTCCAGCCTGGTCAACAAGCCATTGGATAGGAGTGCCAGCCGCATCGCCCGGCTGATCATACTGGGGTTGTATCACATCATTAAGTAGTAAGCGGTAAGTTACACCAGCTTCTGATCCGCTTAATTCCAATGGAACCTGCGAGATTCCGTCGTTACAAATTTCTGTTGCGCCTGGTGCAAAAAGGTCAAAAATATTTGGCCTAAGCTGAACCTGTATGGTATAGGTAAATTCAACGCCTTCACAACCGTTTACCGAGGGCGTTACGGTGTATTCAACAAAAGCATTATTTGGTGGATTTGCTACATTCGGGTCAATGAAAACTTGCATCGAAGGCAAATCTCCTGTTCCGGCTGGCGTGTAGCCTGATAATGCGCTTGAACTTGGGCTGGCTGACCAATTGAAATCAACAGTTTGGCCAATGATATTAGTACTGAAAATCACTTCCTCGGTGAAATCACCTGAAAGGATTGATTGAGAGTTTTCGGGATTTGTAACTTCCGATACTGCCTCAACAAAAACGGTGAGTTCAAATACATTTCCAACACAGTTTGTTGGTGCCGGTCCGGTTGGTGTAATCGAATAAGTAATATATTGCTGTTGATCGGAAGCGTTTACTAACTGTTGATCTATCAGATTTCCGTTTCCATCTGCATATCCGGTAATGGCGCCACCAGAATTGTCGGTTACCGTCCAGCTGTAGGTTGCATCCGAAACATCAGACACAATAGTATAATTAGTGAATTGATCACTACACAAAACCAGCTCCCCATCGCTTAATATTTCGGGTATAATATTGATCAGCACTTCACCTTGCATCAATGTTGAGCAGGAAGAAACATCATTGATTGCCATGATGTAATAAGTGCCTGGGGTTATTACGGCAGCAAAATTCAATTCGCTGCCCGTGCCAGGAATGCTTTCAATAGGGGTGGGGTTTCCGGTGAGGAATAACTCATAAGTAAATCCGATATCAGAACTGCTCAAACTGATCGAGAGGGGTTCATCAGCACACCAGTTTCCTTGTGGCGAAAGCGTATAAACTACTGGCATTTCCAGAACCGTTCTGATGCCATCCATCTCAATGGAACAATTTTGGCCATTAACGGCTCTGGCATAATATTGTCCGGGATTGCTAACAGGATCGAAATCAATTTGGCCGCCATCGGTGCTAACAACTGATTGAATCAATCCGGAGACATCACTCCACAACTCATAAGTTATGCCAATTTCGGAACTATTCAGATAGAAAGATGCGGGAGCACATAGAGGTTCTGCTGGCAAAAGTGTGCGAACAGCAGGGGTCTCAAAAATCTGCAGACTGCCGGACATCATCGTTTCGCAGCTCACGCCATTAGGATGGTTTTCAAGTGCACCGATAGTATAGGTTCCGGCAACAGTTTGAGAGCCAAAATTAACTGAACCATCCGAACCGTCATCCGAAAGGATTAAATCACCATCACGATACAGATAATAGGTAACATCCAGTTGATAATTTTCGAGGTAGATAGCTACTGGCGGGCAGGCATTTCCCTGAGGAGCCATTTCAAAAATTTCAGGATTGGGATATATTGTTGTAGAACCATTCATCCAGGCTGAACAATTTGTAAGGCTATTCACAGCCTGAATGCTGTATTCACCGGCATCATATTGTGGGCCAAAGCTTAAGATGCCACCCACACATTGAATGGGACCGGCAACCTGAATGCTTTGTTTGTTTTCGGATGGGTCAAGGTATAAATAGTAATCAATACCGGCCTGACATTCTTCAAGAATGATTTCTGTTCCTGCACAGGCAAATTCGGGTGCCATATCAAAAATGATTGGAAGCGGTTCAACCTGAATTGTGTTTTGATAGAAAATATCACATCCGGTAATGGTGTTCCATGCACGAATACGGAATGTCCCGGGTTCGTTCAGTGGGCCAAGACATATCGAACTGCCATCAGCTTCGCCGGGAATTATTGCGCCATAGGGTTGGTTGTTAAACCAAAGCTGGTAATTCACATTAGGCTCTGAACCTGAAAGACAAATTTCATCTGTATTCTCACAAACTATGCCCTGAGGTTCAATATCAAATTCAATGGGTAAGGGATATGCGATTATTTCATTATTCATCTGCCTTTCGCAAATGGCATCACCATGGTCCCAGAAAGCCATCACAAAATAAGTGCCTGCTACTGTTTGTTCAGCAAAGTTTATTGGACTACCTGTGCCGGAAATGATTTCGATGTCCTCAGTTATTTGTCCACCCAGTTCCTCTCTGTAGAGGTGATAGGTTACATCAATCTGAGAACCATTTAACCTTAAGATTATTGGCAGGCAATTGTTTCCCGGCGTTTGAATTGTTAGTTGGTATGCTGTTGGTAACGCTCTTAGGATTAAATCGATACTGCCGTTCATCATTTCTGTTAACCCACTTACCGGATTTGTGGCTAATACCTCATATGTGCCTTCCAAATTTAAATCACTCCAGGTTAAAGGGTTGCCAGTACCATCTTGCGGGCTTTGAATTGGGGCTCCGTTTCGGAGTAGCTGATAGCTGATACCTACTTCTGAACCTTCGAGTGTGAGACTAGTGTTTTCACCGAAGCAAATACTTCCATCACCTGTGAAATCAAAGATCGAAGGTGTTGTGTTGATGATCATGGTATAGGTAAATGGATTTCCGGGACATCCGTTTATATCAGGAATAACTTCGTAGGTGATTGAACAATTGTTTGGACCACCAGGATTTATACTTACAAGCTGTTCCGGAATAGGCCCTGAGCCTGAAACCTGAGCATAATTGATGTCATTGGGGCATGATGAAGTAGAAGTCCAATTATAAATTACACCGGAAACATCAGACGTAAAATTCACTTGCTGTGAGAGTTGGCCTGAAATAACAATTTGGTTGTCTTCAGCATTTGTGATGTTTGCAATCGGGTTAATAAACACTTCAACATCAGAAGCTTGTCCAACACACATCGTGGGAGCAGGGCCGGTTGGCTCAATACTATAAAATACAGATTGAATACTTGTAGTTGGGTTAAAAAGTATGTCATTCAAAGCTCCACTACCAC
Organism: Bacteroidales bacterium; assembly: GCA_015709215.1. Taxonomy (GTDB): domain Bacteria; phylum Bacteroidota; class Bacteroidia; order Bacteroidales; family F082; genus UBA5536. The sequence goes on along the minus strand of JACCQN010000001.1, from coordinate 30,226 downwards.
TGGATGTGTTGCCGGTAATATTAGGATTTGAAATGGAAGTCCAATTAAAGGTTGAATTTGCAACACTTGACGTCGGATCATAATTTATGGTTGTTCCGGAACAGATGTAGTGCGTTAATGGACTTGTGATTGCTGGAATTTCATTAACAATAATGGTAATGCTTTCAGTGGTATAATTAAAACCATCAAAAACCTCCATATTATAGATGTTCGATCCCAATTGTAAGGGTACAAAACTGGCGATATTATTTTGGATAGTGGCATTTGGTGGCAGGTTTTGCCATGTGTAGGTGTAATTGCCACTTCCACCATTAGCAGTCGAAGTTAAAGTGATTTGTTCACCATCACAAATATTGTCATTTATTCCGTCAGATAATATTTCGACACTTAATGGATCGCCTTGTGGCGTCACTGTGACTGATAAACTATATGAGCAGTTATTGTTGTCATTTATCATAAGTGTAAATAACTGAGGGTCAAAAAGATTTACTGTGGTTGGATTCAAGATATTTGTGAATCCCTGAATCATATTCGCCGGACTCCAGCTATAGGAGTAAGGAGGGGTTCCACCACTTACTGTTCCTGTTAAAGTAGTTGAGGTCCCCATACTAATATTTTGATCAGAAAAGGTATTTGAAAATTCAGGGCTTACAGTTACTGTTAAATTGAAAGGGATTCCTGTACATGCGGTGGGAGCAGGACCGGTTGGTATGATTGTATAATTTACAGAAACCGGATCAGAACAGCTGTTAATTAATACATCATTAATTTCGTTACCGGTTCCTGCATTGAATCCGGAGATACATCCCGTTGCTTCCTGAGCCGTCCAGGAAAAACTTGTGCCTGCTATATTTGACGTAATGGCATAATCGATAGCCTCACCCGAACAGATTTGAATGTTTCCGGGACTATTGACAACGGGCAAATCATGAACCAATATGTCAATATCAGAATTAACGCTTGTAAAACCGTCATAAACCGTTACACTATAACTATTTATGCCTAACTGCTGCGGCACAAAACTAATCGTATTATCAACTTCTGTAGCATTTAAAGGTGTGCCAGACCAATCGTAATCATAGCTTCCACTGCCACCAGATGCATTGGCAGTGAGTGTAATAGTCTCTCCACTACAAATTTCATCGTTCACCACATCAGAAATAATTACCGCATCCAGTGCTGTTCCATCAGTGTTAACGGTAATCGTAAAATCATAACTGCAATTTGCACCATCAGTTACTGTAAGTGTATAATCCTGAGGATTGTTCAGAATAACAGTATGCGGGTTTAGCACATTAGCCGGCCCCTGTATCATGGCAGCAGGTGCCCATGAATAAAGATAACTTCCGGTGCCACCTGTTATGTCACCTTGAATTATAGTAGAAGTACCTGTATTGATCGAAAAATTTTGAAAAGTGCTATTAGCTTGTGGTCTTATTGTTACATCTAATTCAAAAGGTGTGCCTGGGCAAGAAGTAGGAGCTGGGCCGGTTGGTATGATCGTATAGGTTATCACAACTGGATCAATGCAGGAATTAACTAAGGTTTGATGAATATTGCTTCCACTTCCGTTGGCTTCGCCGCTCACACAGGCGGGCTGTGGGTTACTGACTGTCCATTCAAATGTTGTCCCTGGCACATCAGAAGTTATGTCATAATTTATTTCGTAGCCGGAGCATACCGAAATGCTGCTCTGGCTTGTGATATTCGGATAATTACTTACAACAATCTGCCTGTTGTCTTCAACTGTATTAAAGCCATCGAAAACTGAAACGGTGTAAGTTGTAGTAACTACAGGCGAAACCGTTATTATGTTATTATCCGGGAATGTACCACCCTGATCGGAACTCCAGGTATAAGAATAATTTGGATCGTTGCCTCCCGTGGCTACTGCTGTAAGCGTAACATTGGTGCCATTACAAATTTGATCGTCACTTGATTGTAAATCAACCTGTAAGGGGCCTCCTGTAATTGAAACAGTTACTTCATCCGATCCAACACAATTATTATCATCGGTCACAGTAAAAATAAAGGTCTCATTCTGAATAAGTTGTTCTGTAGCTGTGGAAGTGCTGTTAGGTGATATCACCGGACCATCCCATTGAAAAACATAGGGTGGTGTTCCCAGGTCAACGGTCGCATTAAGGTTTGTAGAGGTTCCATAGGGTATGCTAAAATCTGTTCCTGCATCAGCGGTCGGATTTTCAAAGGCTGTGATCTGAATTATATTGCTTTCGGATAGATTACATCCGGTTGGAACAGGTGCTCCTGAAAGAACCAATCTACGGAAAAATGTTGTTTCATTTAACGGACCTGGGCTGTAGTTTATTTCATCGGCTCCGGCAATGTCTGTATAATTTATGCCATCAGTGCTGGATTGCCACTGAAAGCTAAAATCAGTATTGCCTGCTTGTGCCGGTGTGCTGCCATTAATGATTTCCGGCTGATTACCAGCACACAACTGACTTGTGTTTGAAGTTATCGTATTGATTACAATGGGGCCATACACTTCAATAGACACTGCATCGGATATGGAAATACAATTTCCTGAAGAAATAGTTCTGCGATACCATATATTATCTGATAAAGCAGATGGGGCGTAATTGATTTCATCGTTTACGCCATTGGCGGCAGTCCAATTCTGACCCTGATCAATGCTCTGTTCCCATAGGTAATCATAAATACCCGAGCCTCCATTTGGCAAAGAGCCAATCAGCTCGTCTGGTGCTGTATTGGAGCATATATATTGGGTTTGATCATTGCTGATAAAATTATCAGTTAAATTGGGAGATACAGTCACTTCAAAGATATCAGCATCTTCGCAGATACGGGCGGTTACTGTTCTTCTGAAACGAGTGGGATTAAACGTCAATGGTTCCTGATAATCCAGGTTTATACCAGATTCACCCGGCAGTATTTCCCATCCGTTACCTTCATCAATTTCCCAGATATAGAGGTAGTTGCCTCCACCATCTTGTGGTGTTTCGCCGGTAATAAGAACGCCAAGACTTTGTCCGATACAAACTTCATTCACAGTTGCATCGATGGCAATATTACTGAGTTCAGGAACTACTTCAACAGTAATTATGGCAGGTTGCGAACTTCCGCAAACATTAATGATGCCCAGATTGATGCTGTAAATTCCAAACTGATCAAAATCAATTGTCGGATAGGCGTCGGTGTATATTTCCTGTGAGTTATCCGGTTTGGTTACTACCCATTCATAATCATTTATGGGTTGTCCGTTATTGTTGTATTCCAGTATGCTGTTGTCGAAACTAATGGCCTGTGGCCCACACAGCTCAAAATTATTTTCATAAATGGTAATTTCAGGGGTGTCAGTAATTTCAATAACTTGATCTGCGCTAAAAACCTCTGCACAAATAACTCCATTTGAATAAGTTTGAGCCCGAAGGGTAACAATATAATTTCCCATCTGCAGGAACCTGATCCTGGGGTTTGCACTGTTTGCATCAGTTCCGTCATAAAACTCAAAGCCATTGTTTGGGATGATGTTCCAGGTGTATTCAGGTGTGGCACAAGGTGAATGTACGGTTGTATTATTAAACTCAACCTCAAGCGGAACGCAGGTTTGAGGTCCGATTATCATGTTAAAATTTGGAGCCGGTTCTTCTTGCACACAAATTTCGCGTGTGATTTCTGTTGATCCACAATTACCGGCTTCACCCTCAGCTGTGTGGGCTCTCATTCTAATTGTATAGGTGCCTGGAGTATTGTATGAATATGTAGGATTTTCGATTGTGCTTTCAATTATCCCATCATCGTTGAAATCCCAATAATAATTTGTTGCATTTGTATTACCACTGCCGATTATTAAACAACCTTCAATGGTTTCATTGGTAAAGGTAATATTAGAATTTACGCAGGCAATAATAGGATCATCAGGGAAATCATTGCGCATAAAATCAGGAACAGCCGGAGTTGAAACTTTTACAGGTCCTGTGGTGGAAAAAATCTGTGAACATGGATTTTCAATGATAAGATTAATGTTATACCCGTTATTACTTTGATCGCATGAGCTTTCAACATAAGTATGAGTGATGATGTATTGTCCTTCAACGGCATTCCAATAATTAATCAAATCCTCATGTTCAAAAGTTAAATTTTGTCCATCGCCAAAATCAATATTATAGGTGGTGCCAGGTGGATTTGAGTCAACATCAGAAGTTAGTGTAAAATCAGCATCAAGCGGAGAACAACCAGTAATAGAACCTCCAATGGATATACCTCCGGTTGGATTGGTGCCATAAAACACGGATTCGGTAAATGTTGCATCACACCCATTTGCTCCTTCAACTGTAAGGACTAGTTCATAGCTGCCGGGGTTGGTGTAGAGGTGAGTGGCATCCGTAAAAGTTTCGTCGAACACATCAGGTGCACTGCCATCTCCCCAATCAATTGTATAACTTGTGTTTGTTGCTTGTGTGGTTGAAGCATTGTTAACTGTAAGTTCATAGGTCCCGCCCACATTACAGCCATTCCAAGCCGGGCTTGGACTTAAGCTGGCATCAGGACGTTGAACTACTGTAACCGTTTCAGATGTGGGGTCGCTTTCGCAATCATCGGCATCTATCACATAATGTGAAACTGTTATGTCCTGCGAACCATTACCATAAGCTGGTAATACATAGGTTACTATAGGTTGATTGGCAGTGATTAAGCTGCCTCCAAAATTCCATTTATAACTGTAGGGTGGTGTTCCACCACTTACACTGGAAGTAAATGTAATGGGTGTTCCTGAACACACATTATTCGGATCGAAAACAAAACTCGAAACCGGTTGTTCCGAAACGATCGCCTGACCGTTCATCTGTACGTCACAATCAGGTCCGCTAGCCATAACAGTATAGGTTCCGGGAACATTAACCGGAGAAAATTCCACAGCCCCACCCCAGTGTATTCCTGGTTTTGTTTCGACCAGCACATTGTCGCGATATAATTCATAGTCAGCTTCACTCTGACTTTCGATTACCGAAATAGTAACCGTATTGCCATTGCAAATTGTACCTTCGCCACTAATGTCGTACTTATTGATTTGTGTAATGGTGATTGTTTCAAATACAGTTCCATCATCCAAACGGAGTTCATACATGTTTTCAGTCCACAAACCCGGAATTTGATAGCTAACATCAGCTGCCACAAAATCCAGCTCAAAATTTAGCGACCAAGGTTGTGCTCCCACCCAAAGTTCATAGGTTTGCCCAATGGTCAGGTTATCTGCTGTGATCAAAACACCAACACTTCCTTCGCAATAGGTTTCGGAAGAAGGAGTTAGTGTTTGTCCTGATACTGACAGTGCAGTGAGTTGAAGTATAAGAATTAGTAGGGCTAGGTAGAATTGTTTCATAACCAAGAATATTAATTGTGTGGAATTTTGGTGAATTGGTTTGTTGTTGCAGTTTGCATAATTACAGGAAAGCTCATATATTTAGTTATATCTGCTTCAACATCAGCAGTATAACCAAGACGGATTTTCTTAAACTCAGAATTCTGTTTATGATGGGGATTTATTTGATCTTGCCTAAAACATGAATTTAAAAATATTGTACTGGCTCGTTTCATCTAAAATGACTTATATTGCTTGTTATGAATGTTTTGATATTGATATATTACCGTTATCCGGTATGAACTAACTTGTTCCATCGGGTAAGGGACACTTGTAAACTTATTTTTCGATAGTATGATAGTATGGAAGAACCTAAGTATAAATTTGCCATAGTTATCACTTATTTAAGCTGTTTATACGTCTTTTTCTTTGATTGGTTACAAAAAAAAACTTTGTAAATTTAGAATTTTTAACATTATAGAACCGTTAAATTAGAAATAAATCTGAATTAATAAGCCTATTTAGAATAAGTCTAAAGGTGTATTAATAGTTAACAAAAAGCATGTCAGTATATTACCAGGTTTTACAGATATTGGATACTTTTATTTTTCATTGTTGATCATGGCCAGTTACAAAGTGATTGCCAATATCCAAATGGAAATCAGTAAGAAAGGCGATATACTTTATTTCGAAAATCAGGAAAATAGTGTAAAGATTACTGGACAGGGAAAACAACTTGAGAACTTTATACAGGCTGAGAATTTATATGTCTTTTCTTAGATGTCTCTTCCCAATCTGCTAATAAAAATGCCGGTGGACTGGGAAACCTGGCAGGCGCCATTTTAATGAAATCAGTATCGGGCATTGATTTTGTTCCTGTGATTCCTCAACAGTTTAATTTTGATGAAGTAACGGATACTTCTTTGAAAATTTTCCAGACAACCCTAAAAAAATCAAAGATGAAACTGACTTTGGCGAAGTGAGGATCCTTAAGCTCAATCGAATTTTTACAGTTGTGTGGCGTAATTTTTTTGATAATACATTATCAAATTTCTTATCAAGTTTTAAGTACGATCAATTATCGTATTTGGAATGAATTTTATTAAAGTCTTAATTGTTTTTAATGCTCAATTTTATAGGCATAACACAAATATTATCAAATATTTTTTAGTCTTTTTGAAATATTTATTAAATCCTACTCAACTCTTTCAAAATGATAGTTAAATCTATCACAGCATGGAGAATTTAAATTCAAAGTATCGCTGCCTAAAAATTCTACATATTTCTCTCTATCTGCAAAGAATGAATTTGAATTTTCGTCCTTATCGAGATTAACTTTCAACCTTATTTCATTAGTTGTTAGTATAGCGGGTGATATTTTACCATACTCTAGCAAACTGTCTTTTCTTACAAATCCATATATTCCATACTCTTTTATTTCCAAATAATCAAAATTTAAATCATATCCATTTCCAAGAAGCCCCCCCGAAATATCAAAGAGTCTCCATTTTCCATAAATTTTCAAATCATGCTGGGAGAATATTTCAGAATCAAAATATTTTGTCGTTTTATACTCATCTAAAACTGAAACAGGTTCTACTGTTTCATTATCACACGAATTAAACATGCTAATAGTAAAACACATTATCAGGAAGATTATAGATGTTCTCATGTCTTTGTTTTTTTAGTTATTTAGTTCATAGGTGTTTTTTTATTGGGAATAGTTGCTTTTTGGGGTTTCATTATTCCACACAACATACACATATCCGCCCGATTGCGTATATTCACCTTATGTAGTTACCTTATTAAAAATAAACTTCATTCAAGTTTCAGCGTGTAAATGTAGCAAAAAATATCCCTGCTGTTCAGGCAGATTGTTTTTCCTGCTGGATTAAAAAAAATTCTGAGGCCTGGTCATAATGACTCTGATTTTTTTCTGCTTGTGCCTGATAAAAGCTTTTAGCCTGCTATGATTCGTTTTGGCCCAAGCAAAGCCTTTTATTGTAATTCGTTATTTCTTTGTTTTTGTCCGGCTTGCTAATCAGTTTAATTCGTAATTTGCACAATTTGGATTATCTTTATTAACAATTTGGATTATCTTTATTAATCTATTAGTTTTATGATGGCAAAAGATTTAAAAATTCCATTCATTGCGCTGCTTGGCATTTTCTTTTCGTTTACACGTGTTACATTTGGGCAGCAGCCACCTCTCAACATTGCCATTTCCTGGGAGCGTTTGCCTGAGAGCTTTCGGTATTCTATCTGGTTAAGTGAGGCTGATTCCAACCTTAACTTTATTGTGCTTTTTGATCATGAAATGGAAGAAATACCTGCCATTCTGGATACCTGTGACGCTTTATTGCTTACCGGTGGAAACGACATTTATCCGGCCTGGTATGGCACGGAAGCTGATACTGCACGTTGCGGGTTTTTTAACCAGCGAAGGGATTCCGTTGAGATGATGGCTTTGGAAACAGCCTTTTCAGAGAATTTACCGGTGATGGGAATCTGCCGTGGCATGCAGCTGATTAATGTGCATTTGGGTGGTACGCTGTATGTGGATTTGCCTGAAGATATCGGAAGTGAGACTTTGCATCGTGGCGAAGGTGATGGGTGGAAACAGCATATGGTGTATCCTGACAGGGAGTTTTTTCCGTTGGAGGGTTTCTCTGCTCAGCCACAATTTGTGGCCACTAACCATCATCAGGGTGTTGATCGCCTGGCTGATGGGTTGCGCGTAATTGCAAGGAGTTCGGATAGCTTACCTGAAGCTATTCAGTGGAGAGATAGTACAAAATCATTTCTGCTTGCTGTACAATGGCATCCTGAATGGAAGCCACTGGCTGGTGAAATGGCCTCGCCTGTAGCAAAGTATTTTTTAAAGGCGGCTGCTGAATTCCAAAGCAAAAGGTAATTAACCGCGGGTAAATTCCTTGATCAGTTTTTCGTGTTGTGGAAATAGGCTTGTCAGTTGTTTGTAATCGCCCATCTCAAAATAGGCAAAATCAAAAACGGGAGCCGCTGTGTAACCACAAAGCGAGTATTCATCGCTGCTTTGGGACGTCAAACCAGATTCAAGCTGTTACTGGGAACATCAGCACGGAAGCTTCCACTGAAATGCCAACTAACTTTTTTAAGCTTTAACCGTCAGGCAAAATAATATTTATTTCCCGGAGGTTCCTGCGTAAAAATGCCTGGTTTCATCGGCAAGAATACGATGAAAAGTAAAAAAATATCCTTTCCCGAGCACGTGATTAATGGCAGTGTTAAAATTTCTTTTGCCTTTGAATCAATAATATGGTAAAGCTTTTGTCGGAATTTACTCCTCCGATCGGTGTACTTTTATAAAAAACACTTTCAGAATACGGGATAGGATTAAAGCGTTTTACCCATTGTGGTGATTCAAAAGTTTTCATGGTGTTTGTCGTCGATTTTTTTCGCTTCGGGCTTCATTAATCATGTAAACTAATCTAAAGCTTAGCAAATTATTGTATTGTTTCCTTTCCCAGGTCGAACCCGTAACATTACTATATTGACGGGTTCGGATTTTTGCCATAGAATACGCATATCGAAAATTAATCTTTACTTGTTTATATAGTCGCATCCTCAAATCAACCAACACATTGAAATCGTTTGGGTTATATACGCCGTTTTGTGCATCAGTATTAGTTTGGCGGCCATGCTCATATTCTCTTGCTGTAATCAGCCTGCCCCAGGAAAATCCTGCACCTATTGTTATGAAGTCCTTGTCAGTAAAATGTACTAATACAGGCACTTCGAGGTAGTTAAGGAAAAGTTCGTAAGCACCGGTTGTGCTGTCAGCCTGTATCGGATACTGGGCTTTTTGTTTGGCACCCTTTTCGTTGTAAAGTGTTTCGATGGATAAATCCCATTTATCTCCGAAGGGAATCATAGCGCCTAGCCCCAGCTGCAAACCTGGCTTTTTGAAGCCATACACTTCATCGCCGTCAACCTGTGTCAGATTCAATCCGGCAATCAGCTGCCCTTTGATGATCTGACTATGGCCTTTGGTGCTAAAAAGCAGGATGAAAATAAAAAGTGAAATACTTAACCAAAATAATTTCTTAAGCATATTTTCGTAACGTTTTAATTCATGTTTAAGTATTTGATGATACAGCTTTCATACTCAAAGTAATTCTTTTTCGAGGGATGTCGAGTGCTAAGATACGCACTTTTACTTTTTGGTTTATGCGTACAACTTCGTTGGGATCTTTGATAAAACGGTTTGCCATTTCGCTGATATGAACCAAGCCATCCTGATGGACGCCAATATCCACAAAAGCCCCAAAAGCCGTGATATTTGTTACGATACCCAAAAGTTCCATACCTTCGCGTAAATCGGATAAATTGCGGATATTACGATCAAATTGCATGGTTTCGAAGCTGGCTCGCGGGTCTCTTCCAGGTTTCTCCAGCTCAGCAAGAATGTCCTGTATAGTTTCGATGCCCGCATTTTCGGTAATAAATGATTTGGGATTCAATTGCTTGAGCGCATCTTTGTTGCCGATTAATTCAGCCAGGCTGAGTTTGGACAAAGCAGCTATTTTTTCTACTATTGCATAACTTTCAGGATGCACAGCACTTGAGTCTAGTGGATTTTCAGCTCCCCTGATTCTAAGAAAGCCAGCACATTGTTCAAAAGCTTTTTGGCCAAGGCGTGGTACTTTTTTCAAATCTTCCCTGCTTTTGAAAGGGCCGTTTTGGTTGCGATAGCTGATGATGGATTTTGCCAGCTGAGGTCCCAAGCCACTCACATAAGTTAGGAGTTGTTCGCTTGCCGTATTGAGCTCAACCCCCACGGCATTCACGCAGGAGGCAACCGTTTGGCTGAGGCTTTGCTGCAGGTCTTTCTGATCTACATCGTGCTGGTATTGTCCTACACCAATGGATTTAGGATCAATTTTTACCAGCTCGGCCAAAGGATCCATCAGCCGACGTCCGATACTCACAGCGCCCCTCACAGTGATGTCGTAATCAGGAAATTCTTCACGTGCCACGGCAGAAGCAGAATACACTGAAGCACCACTTTCGTTGACCATCACAGCGGTTAAGTCCCTGTCGAAACGGATGTTGCGGATAAAATCTTCTGTTTCGCGTCCTGCTGTTCCGTTTCCAATGGCAATTACCTCAATTTTGTGCGCATTTACCAGATTTTTAATCTTTTGAAGTGCCTGTTTGGTTTCCGACTGCGGTGGGTGAGGGAAGATGGTGTCGTTATGTTCGAGCCTTCCCTGCGCATCGAGAACCACCAGTTTGCAGCCTGTTCTGAAGCCCGGATCAATAGCCAGCACCCGCCTGGAACCCAGAGGAGGAGCCAGTAAGAGCTGCTTCAGATTTTCCGCAAAAACGGCTATAGCTTTCTGATCTGCTTTTTCTTTGTAATAATTCCTGATTTCTGTTTCTATGGATGGAACGATGAGCCGCTTCAGACTGTCTTTGATGGCTACTTCCATCAGATCGGCTGTTGTTGCGTTATCGCGGATAAAAAGTTTATTCAGCCGGTAAATATTATGTTCGTTGTCAGCTTCCAGTTTCAACTTCAGTATGCCTTCCTTTTCTCCTCTAAAAAGTGCTAAAATGCGATGTGAAGGGGCATTGTCAAGCGATTCCGACCAATCAAAATACTGTTGATAAACCTGCGCTTCGGCCTTTGTTTCTTCGGCAACCACCGATCGAATAATGGCAGTATGATGGTAGTATTCTCTGACGATTTTTCTGGCATTCGGGTTTTCTGCTACCCACTCGGCAATGATGTCTTGCGCTCCGGCCAAAGCCTCTTCTGCACTGTTTACCTCTTTTTCGGGATTGATGTAATGTCTGGCAAGTTGATCTATTTCGGTTGCTTGCTGTTTCATGATCACAGCAGCAAGTGGTTCGAGGCCTTTTTCGCGCGCTATGGTGGCCTTGGTGCGGCGCTTTGGTTTGTATGGCAGGTAAAGATCCTCGAGGCTTTGCATGTCGCGTGTGGCTTCAATCTTAGCTGCCAGTTCTGCTGTGAGTTTTTCCTGCGAAGCAATGGATTCGAGTATGCTTTTTTTGCGTTTTTCGAGCGCTTCCAATTGTTCTGTCTGTTGCTGAATGGCCTGAATTGCCACTTCATCAAGCGAACCGGTCATTTCTTTGCGGTATCTGGCGATAAAGGGAATCGTTGAGCCTTCGTGCAAAAGCTTAATAACATTGCGAACAGCCTGATGTTCGAGCTTAAGATTTTGAGCGATCAGTGGGGTAAACTGAAGGGTTTCTGCCATGAGGAATAAATTATAGGGCGAAATTACACAAAATGGCAATTCGACCGGATCGAAACAGCTTATCTTATTAGGGTAACCACACCCCGCTGCACCACTTCCTGGGAAGCCTGATACTGGCTTTCACTACTTTCGTAAGTCATTTGCCACACATACACTGCTCCCGGTGCAGCTTCGCCTTTGATGGTTCCATCCCAGCCCTGCAGCGGATCGTCACTTTCAAAAACCAATTGCCCCCAGCGATTGTAAATGATAAGGCTAAAATTGTTGAGTGCCGAAACAGCTCCCAAAGCCTTAAAAGTCGTATTTTCCGCGATGGCACTTCCTGGCCTGAAGGCATTGGGCAAAGAAATATTGGCAAATTTTATCTCAACCTCATCGCGGTTTTCGCAACAATTAGTATCAGTAACCGTCACAGCATAAATGCCTTCCTGATCTACATCCAGGTATTGACCCTCGCCTAAAAGATTGCCATCTTCATCTTCCCAGTAATAATAATCAAACGCACCGGCATCCAGTGTTATGGAAGAATTTGGAAGGATATAAATGACCTCTTCACCTGCGCCGATATCGATGGATGGCAAAGGATAAATAGTGATTTCGCGTGTGTGGGTATAGGATTCACCCTCAAATTCTTCAGTAACTGTAACTGGATAAGTACCTGCTTCTTCATAGGTGTACTCACCACGAAGATCGTTGTCTGTTGCACCATCAATACCAAAATCCCAACTTACATCTCCGTTATTAGCTTCATTCTGAAGCCTGAAAGTGGTGATATGTGTGGCACAATGGTTTTGCCACCAAAAAGAAGGAATATCAAAATAGCTGCTTACGAAATTGGGGAGGCCTTCTATGCTGCCTGAGTTCGTTAGTGCAAGACCGTCATTTGGTACACCATCCAAATAATTGAAGTTACATGCTGCTCCAGGACGATTTGGGTTGTAAATCACACCGAGATTACTTACTGGAGTACTTTGTAAACCAAATCTGGCCAAATAAATTTTTCCGTCAACTGCTAGTTGAAGGGCTCCAAATTGTGGTTCTTCATTAGATGAAAATCCGGCTATTTCTATTGGATTATCAATATCTAAGTTGTTTAAATCAAATTGATAAAGCAAATTTTGGGTATTATCTGTGGGATTAGTTGTCATGTAAAGGAAGCGATTATTAGGCGAAAACTCTAAACCCAATGGAATATTGAAACGACCTGGGATACTGTTAATTGGATTTGATACTTCTCCAGTTTCAGTATTAAAATCAGCAATCTCAATAAAACCTTCATTTTCAGAGGGAACTACGAGTGCAATTTTGTTTCCGTCACTGCTTATTTTCATATACCCTCCCATGTTATTAAAATCCTCTAAATTGTTTACATGGGTTAATCCGATTTCACTAATAACTGGATCTAATGAGACCGAATCCTTCATAACGCTATAGGCAAAGTATTTGTTTCCATTCTCGTTACCAAAACCGTGCGTTACCAGCCAGTAATCTGTACCATTTGCATGTTTTACAGCAGCTAATTTCTGAGCATTCTGATTCATCAAAAGGACATTTTTTTCGGTAACCTCCCATCTGTAATTTATTTTTTCGATGACAGAGTAGCGAATTCCATTGTTTGAAACACCAGGAACAGGTATGTTAATATCAGAAGTAAAAAGAAAATACTTATTTTCATTGCCAGGCGAAGGAACAAAAAGTGCAGACTGCGTGGCTCCTTCGTTGCCTGCTAGTTGATTTCCATTTATAATAGGATTATAATCATTTCCCCATACCGTCATACCATCTGAAAAAAACAATAAATTGCCCTCAGCATCACTGATCGAACTTACTCCTCTATGGATCTTAATTTCTCTGTCCATTTCTGATGAAACCGGAAAAAGCGTTTCTTCAGAGAAAGTGAGTTGTGCCTTGTCTCCAAAATTCCAGTTGAGCACTTCGCCCGGAATGCTGTAATCGCAGGGTGTTTTATCCTGAGCATGCAGGTTTGAGGAAAAAAACAATAATAATCCTGCTAAAACTCCTGCAATAGCATTTAAATGACGTTTAAACATGAATTAAATCCCGTTTTAATAAATAATCAAAGTTTTGGCTGCAAAGGCATCTTTTGTAATTAAGACGATTTGGTAGCTGCCAGTCTTGAATTTGTTCAGCATAATTTTTTCATCGACTCCGTTAACGTAATTAGCAGCTATAGCCTTTTCATACAGGATCTTGCCGTCATCAGAAAAGATAAAGAGCTGTGCTTCCGTTTTGATTTCAGGAGCCGATACCTGAACTAGTTCTCCGGCAGGGTTTGGGCTGATTTTGAGCGATGCCGACAGGTTGCTGCGTTCGTCGAGTCCAATATTACACGCATTAAAATCGAAGAAAATGGTGAGTGTATCATCATTCTTACAGCCGGTTACAGGATTGGTTACTTCCACTGCCCAGGTCTGAAAATCGATCCAGTTGCCGTTCGTGGTCACTTTAACCTTGCGGGCAGCGCTTCCGTTCGACCACAGGTAGTTGAGGTTTGGCCCGGCATCAAGCCATACAGAATCACGTACACACACATTTATGGAATCAGTTCCATAAAGTGGAATTCCAGCTGGACTGATATCTACTTCCGGCAGGCTGTTTACGTTTACTGTTGTTGAGGAAGTAACAACTTTAAAACCATCATCGGCTGCCACGGTGTAAGTGGTTGTAATTTCAGGGCTTACAGTCGGATTTTGCTCGTTAGATGTCCAGCTGCTGTTATTAGCAGTCCAGGTGTAAGTGTAATCTCCACTTCCACCAAGCGCTGTGGCACTCAGTTGAGTTTCTTCGAGCAGGCAAATCACTTCATGTTCTGTTTGTGCAAAAACTGCCAGGTAATCACCTCCGGTGAAGACCGTTACGGCATCTGAAGGGCTTACACAGCCATTGTCATCGTTGATAATCAACTGATAAGTTGTAGGAACGTTTAAAAGTTTTGTGGTAGGATTGGAAATAAATGGATCTGTTGCCGGATTGGCCAGCGAGTCAGCCGGCGACCAAAGAAAATTGAACGCTCCGGATCCGCCGCTTGCCGAGCCGTTTAATGTAACAGCCGTTCCAACATTGGCGGTTAGATCTTGTCCGGCATTAGCCACAGGAACAGGTTTCACAGTTACTCCAACAGAACTGTTAACGGTTAATTGCCCATCAAAAACAGCAACAGTATAAGTTGTTGTTGTAGTTGGATTTACAATAGGATTTCGGATGTCAGAGCTAAATCCTGCCGGATTGGAAGTCCAGCTATAGGTATAATCTCCGGCACCTCCGCTGGGCATGGCATCCAATTGTGTTGATTCGCCCAGGCAAAGCACATCAGGAGCAGCCATGGCCTGCACAAACAATGCTCCACCCGTTACAGTCACGATTACCTGATCAGAAGAAACACAGCCGGAGCTATTATCTGTAATGGTTAAAGTGAAAACAGTTGTCTGACCCAGATTTACAGTACTTGTGGAAAGTGATGTCGGATCATTCACCAGATTTTGAGGTTCCCACAAAAAACTCAGGTCACCGGTTCCGCCACTGGCTTCTCCTTCCAGGTTGGCTGACCAACCATTGGGAATTTCCTGATCTTCGCCAGCATCCACATAGGGATATTCAGGAATTTCAACAGTTTGAGTGAGCGAGCGCGGGCAATATTCTTCGCCTGTATAGGTCGTGAGCGAAACCTCATAAGTTCCCGGATTGGCAAAGGTGTGTTGCGGATTTTGTTGCGTAGATATGTTGCCATCATCAAAGTTCCAGTTCCATGAAGTAATTGGTTGATCTGGAGGGTTTACTGTGCTTTGATCTGTAAAGATACTCGGGCTGCCGTAACACACTTCAGTGAAATCAAAAGCAGGATCAGAAAGGGCTGCGATTACAACATCCAGACTGATAGGTTCGCTGGTGATGCCATTAACAGTAATTTCGAGACTGTAAGTTCCAGTGTATTCAAATCCGGGATTGTTAATTACCGGATTTTGTTGGTTTGAAGTGAAACCATTTGGCCCTGTCCAGCTGTAAGTGGCGTCAGGATAGGATTCAGCGGTGAGGAAAAGATCGTCGCCATAACAAACCGGGCTATTACTACCGATAGGAGGCGGCAGGATAGTACAGTCGGTGGTACCGCTTCCACCTGTTTTGGAAAAAGTAATCTCACACGGGTTATTTGAGAAGTTGGTTATCAGCAGAATATAGTATTCGCCAGTTTGCCCGTTTGGAATATAGGCTGTTTCTGTCTCGTTTGGAGAGTAACTGCATGAAACAATTTTATTTCCAGTTAAAGCACCCTGGCATGGCATCACGGGATCAGTAAATGGCCCCCAAACGATGTAATCAATGTCGCGCAATGGAGAGCTTTCCATGTAGATATTGATGTTTCCGGGGGTTAAAATTTTCATATGATACCAGGCAGGATTTGGGGTTGTTGATAGGCATCCATAATTTGGCCCTGCTTGTCCAGTGCCTGAATTAACTCCTGCCGGAAAAGTATAAATATTTGTGGTACAGAACGGAAAGGATTTATGACACGAATCATTAACTACATCACGTCCCATCACGCGATCCAACAGGTGAGTGCCGTGTTTTTCCTGCAGGCTGAGCATGCTTGCTGTGGCTTCCGTTTTATCCCTAAGGTTATTGTTTTGAATAATTCGATCTAAAGCCTTGTTTAAATCAGTTTTCAGCTGAAACAGCTCATCAGCATTGCCCGTCAAATGTATTTTTCCGGCTTCCAGCGGAGTATCTTTTAACATGGGTTGCGTACGTACAAAATCATAAAACTCCATTCTGGCCGCCAGTCCGTTTATTTCGATGAAATCAATGGTAAGTAATTCAGATTCAACTGAGATAACTTCCTGGGCTTTAGCAACATTTAAAAAAGAGCCTATAACTAAAAGGGTTACGATAAAGCTTATTGTAAGCTGTTTTCTTTTTAATAAGGATGTATGATTCATAAAATGCAAATTTTGATTAACGCTCATAAGCAACCCATGAACTACCAACCGATTTGGTATTTTTAACACAAAGTGCCTGATGAGTAAGCGATTCCTTTTTCGGGGCGAAAATTACTAATAATATCAGAAACAGCTTAACTTTTTCTTAAAATGAAGTGTAAAAGCTTTGAGAAAAATAGCTAAAAATTAACCTAGAACTATGATAATTCACGCATGAATAATTATAAAGTAATTAGTTTTTTAACAATTTTCTTTTGTCCATCACTGATCATTAGGTAATAAACTCCGGCTGGAAAACTGCTCAAATCAAGCTGATACTGGTTATCAGAATTGAAATGGACATTCAGTTCTTGATTTATTAAAACTTGCCCGGTAGGATTAATTACCCATAATTGCACCCTAGATTCCAACTGTTTGAACGTAATGTTAAATACTCCTTCAGTAGGATTAGGATACACAAGCAAATTTATCTCATGATTCCATTCGCTCAGTCCGATGTTGCAACTGTTAAAATCGAAAAAGACAGTAAGTTCATCTGTGTTTTGGCAACCTGTTTCGGGATTAGTGACGCGAACCCACCATTCCTGTACATCAATCCAGTTACCGTTTGTAACGGCTTTTTGCCGCTGTGTTGTTGCTCCATTCATCCAGTAATAGTTGAGGTCGGGACCGGCATCCAGCCAAACAGAATCTCTTACACAAACAAAGATAGTATTGTCTGTTTCTGTGTATCCGGCAGGGACTATATCTACTTCCGGAAGTTGAAGAACTGTTATGGTAATTGAAGCAGCAGCAATTGTAAAACCATCACTCACTTCAACTTCATAAATACTTGTGGAAGCAGGGCTAACAACAGGATTCGCTTCGCTGGATTGCCAGCTATCGTTATTTACCGTCCATGAATAAGTATAGTCAGGTGAACCGCCTCCAAAAGCTGTTGTTATGAGTTGTGTGCTTTCTCCCAGGCAGATTGAACTCTGAGATGTCTCAACAAATACACCAAGCTGATCGCCTCCAGCAATAACTGTAGTACTGGATTCGTCAACGCAACCATTAAGGTCGGTAACAATGAGGCTAAAATTAGTTGTGTTATAAAGAATTTTTGTCTGTGGTTGTGGCATATATTGCCCGGTAGCAGGGTTAGCAAGCGAATCAGCTGGTGACCATTGGTACGAAAAGTTTCCTGTTCCACCTGAAGCACTTCCCAAAAGTGTTGTGAAAGTTCCCACATTAATAACCTGATTATTTCCGGCCGAGGCAAGGGGAGAGGGATTAACCGTAATGGTTTGCTGATCAGAAACACTGTTCATGCCATCATTCACGGTTACGGTATAAGTAGTGGAGATCATAGGCTCAACAACCGGATTGGGCAGGGTAGAACTGAAGTTTCCATTGGATGAAGTCCAGTTATAAGTATAATTACCTGAGCCGCCGTAAGGATTGGCAATAAGTTGAACCTGTGTGCCGGAGCAAATAACAGTTGCATTTGCTGCAATATCGACGCCTAACGGGCCTCCGGTAATGCTCACCTGAACCATATCGCTGGTGCTACAACCCGAATTTTGATTGACAACTTCTAGTGTAAAAGTTCTGCTTTGTTCCAGCGAAAGTGTTGTTGGTGTTAGGGATTCAGGATTTTGCAGCCAGTTGGCTGGCGACCAGCTGAAATTGTAATCTGGATCGCCTGTAACGCTGCCATCTAAAACTGATGTCCAGCCAAAGTCTATTGTCTTATCCGGCCCGGCATTTGCTACCGAAAGTGCGCCAACGCTAACAGTTACGCTTTGTTCGAGCTGCGTTGTGCCATCATCCACAAGAACAATGTAAATGGTAGTAAGCTCCGGACTAACAACAGGATTAGCTTCATCACTGCTGAATCCGGCAGGGTTTGAAGTCCATTGATAAGTATAAGTGCCACTCCCTCCGGTTGCATTGGCCGAAAGTTGAGATTGCTCTCCGGGACAGATTTCCTCCGGATTAGCCGTTGGGCTGATTGTCATCACGGTGCCCGAAACAACCACAGTCATCTGATCGCTGCTCTCACAGCCCGAACTATTATCGGTGATAAGTAAAGTAAACTGAGTGGTTTCATCTAAAGGAATGGTAGTGGGCTGCAATACATCAGGATCATCCAGCAAAGCTGCCGGACTCCAGCTCACTACAAAACTTCCAGATCCGCCGCTGGTGCTGCCTTGCAAGGTGGCAGTAGTGCCGGCAGGTATGGTAATGTCTGACCCAGCATTGGCAGTGGTAAGCTCTCCTACATTAATCGTTAATTGGTCTGCGACAGTGTTTTGGCCATCACTAAGCTCAATTTGATAAGTGGTTGTTTCATTTGGTGATACACTGATTTGTGGAGTTGTAGCTTGCCAGGATGAAGGAGGAAGGGTTGTCCAAAGGTAAGTGTAATTTCCCGAACCTCCCGAAGCTGTTGCGTTAAGTTGGCTGGTTTCGCCCTGACAAATTGTTTCGGGGTTCGCACTGGCAGTAACAGATAAAATGCCACCGGTAGTAAAAATTGTAACTTCATCCTCCGTCAGACAACCACTTTGATTGTCAGTGATACTTAGTGTGAAAACAGTGGTATTTTCCAGCGGTAGGGTGTTGGGAGTGAGGATATTATTTGTTTCCAGTAAGTTTTCGGGTTGCCAATCAACCGTATAATTTCCCGAACCACCTTCAACTGATCCTTCAAGCTGTGTAGTCCAGCCAGTAGTAATGGTTTGATCAGGCCCGGCATGAGCGATACTTATAGGGCCAACTTCTACTGTCACTTCTCCTTCCAAGGTGTTTTGTCCATCAAATACAGCAACGAAATAAGTAGTTGTTTGGCTTGGAGATACACTTGGTGAAGCAATATTACTGCTAAAACCAGCCGGATTACTTGTCCAGTTGTAAGTGTAAGTGCCAGATCCTCCGACGGGTAATGCATGTATTTGAGTGCTCTCGTCAGGACAAAGGTTGTAATCGTCGGCAGTTACACTAAGTTCAAAAAGATCACCCTCAACTGTTATCACTACCTGATCCTCGCTCACACATCCACCTGAATTGTCCGTAACACTCAATGTAAAAGTAGTTGTTGAGGTTAAGGGCAAAATATAAGTAATGAGTTCATTAGGATTTTCTACCAATCCTAAAGGCTGCCAGAGGACTGTATAATTGCCAGATCCTGCTGTTGCTGAGCCTTCCAGTTGTGTTGTCCAGCCGTTAAAGATTGTTTGATCTTCCCCAGCATCAACATCTGCATTCATTTTTACAAGCACCTGTTTGGTAATGTCCTGTGCACACTGGTTTTCACCTGTGTAAGTGGTTAGTGTTACCTGGTAGGTTCCGGCATTGGTGTAAAGGTGTGTTGGATTTTGAAGGCTCGATTCATTGCCATCGCCAAATGCCCAGTGCCATGAAGTGATTTGTCCGGAGGCAGGATTAACTGTTGACAGGTCTGTAAAAACAGTTTCTTCACCCCTGCAGGCTTCTGTGAAACTAAAATCGGGATTGGGCATGGGATTTACTTCAACCTCCAACTCAATTGGATCGCTTTGGCTGGCTCCAACGGTGATAATTAAAGAATAAGTGCCGGCAGCAGCCATCGTAACATTGTTGATTACCGGATTTTGCTGATTGGAAGTGAAGCCATTGGGGCCAGTCCAGTTGTAACTTGCCCCGGCGACGTTATCAGCATACAATTGCAAAGTTTCTCCCACACAAACAGGACTATTACTACCGATAGGAGGTGGCAAAATGGAACAGTCGGTTTCGCCCTCTCCGGATGTCTTCTGGAAGCTTATATTACCTGGTGCATTAGCATAATTGGTAATAAGTAAAATGAAGTATTGCCCCACTTCACCATCGACAATATGCGCATTTTCAACATTACTAGCAGAGAAACTGCAGTCGTGCAGGTTTCCAGAGGGATAGAAATTGGGGTTGGAAGTGTTGCTGGGGCAGGAGGTGCAATTTGCTGTCAATCCGTTTGGACATGGAGTTACAGGATCAGAATAAGGACCCCAAATGGCAAAATCAATATCTAAATTATCACCATTTGTGCGTGTTCCTACCATTTCAATTGTGATATCACCTGCCTGTAAAATACGCATATGATACCAAACTGGATTAGGTTGTGAACTCAGACATCCATAATCCGGCCCTGGCTCAGCACTCCCATTATCAACTCCTGCCGGAAAACTGTAAATTTCTCCTGTACAAAAAGGATCCGATTCGGCACAAAAATCACCGCGAAGGTTTTTTTGATCTGCAAGCACGAAATCAATCCAATCATTGCCAATAGTCGACTTCCACTCCTGTTCTGTTTCTGCCAGGCTGTGTTTGTCCAACTTCTCAACAATTTCTAATACCTGCTTTTGCTTGTTTTCAATCAAAGACTGTAGTTCATCGGTTGTTAAAGCCTTTCTGGATTTAAGTTGTATTATGCCATTTCCCTCCGGATGAGGCATCACTTTAAGGTCAGAATCTTCCAGAAAAGTCTTTACCAAGCCGAACCTGTATCCAAATGAGGCATATTCGTGGAGATCAATTTCTATAGGTTTTGTTTGTTCCTGTGCTGATAACGATTGCCATCCAATAAAAAAAACAAACAATGTTGCCAAACGTAATGATTTATAAATAAGTCTCATAACAAATTGTGTTAGAGCAAAGGATTGGTTTGGGGAGGCTTTGCTTCAATTTTCTGGCATAAAATTAAAAAATAAATCAATTACACAAGCAAATGCAGAATTTTACCCAAATTCAGCTAAGTTTACTTTCTCCCTTAAAATGTATCTTTGCTCGCTGAATCTTGTAACAACTATGAACATGAGTTATCGGAGATATATAAATCGTTTTTGCTTCTGGCTGTTATTATGCTTGTTTTTCCCGCAAATTGGTTTGTTTGCCCAACATCAAATCTCGGGTACCATCGCTGATTATGCTAATCAAAAAGTTTTTCTTGAAGCCTATTATGGGGAAGATCTAATTCCAGTTGATACGGCATTTAGTAATCAGGAAGGTGCTTTCAGTTTTGATGCACTCGGTGAAAATGGTATGTATCGAATTTCGCTTTCCGCAGGTCCTTCGCTTCAGCTGCTGTTTGAAGGACAGCCGGTTCAGTTTGTATGGAATAACTATCAGCAAAGCAGGCAAATACAATTCATCAATTCGCCCGAAAATCAAATATGGAATGATTATCAGGCACTGCGCGACAAAACTTTTTTTCTGCAAGATTTGCTCAAGCCGGTAATTAGGGATTATGATCGGAAGGCTAGGTTTTATCAGCTGGCGTTGATTGAGTTCGACAGCTTACAAAACAACTATCAATCAAAGGTAGATAGCTGGATTGCTGAATCGCCCGAAAGCCTTGCTGCACTTTATATTAAAACCGATATGCGTCCTGCATTAGACCTTACAAGCAGTTTTAAGTCACAGCGTGAAAAATTGAAACAGCATTTTTTTGATCATACCGATTTTGGAGATACGCTGCTGATCAGAAGCAATATACTGACCCGAAAGATGATCGATTTCCTTTCCCTTTTTCAGGCCGAGGAAGAATCTATGCAAGCTATTCAGTTTGAGTTTATCAAAGGGCTGGATGTGCTTTTCGAAAAGGCTGCCGTTGAGCCGAAAATGTATGTTTTTGTACTCGATTATCTGATCGAAGGCTTCGCACAGCTTGGCTTACCGGCTGTTACGGATTACATCAGCAGTCTGCCGCATTTTGATCAGGTGTGTATGGAAACCGAAACCTATATCGAAATTGAACAAATTGTAGGACCTTATCGGTCAACAGTTTTGGGTGCTCCGGCACCGGATCTTATTCCGGAGGATATTGATGGAAATCCTTTCAACTGGAGTCAAATCGAAAAAACAAATACCCTGCTGGTGTTTTGGTCGATCACATGTCCGCATTGTATCGAGTTGATGCCAAAACTAAAAGCATTTGCCGACCAGCATCCGGATTTTGAAATTGTTTCTGTTGTTTTAAATCCTGATAATAAAATTTTGCGCGATTTCCTGAATCAGGAAGGCCTTAACAATTGGATTCACCTGAGTGATGGTTTAGGGTGGGAGAGTCCAATGGCAAAAGATTACAATATTTTTGGAACGCCTTCGCTATTTGTTTAAGACGCTGATAAGAATATCATTTCAAAACCTTCGGGAATAAAAGAATTGCAGGAATTCATAACTGCTAAAAATCAATAATACTATGTCGATACTTTGGAATAAAATGTTGATTACAAAACACTTTGCTAAAGTAAGCGTATTCATCCTTGGCTTATTTATTCCTTTTTTATCCGTAAACGCACAATCAAATATTCCAGTCGAACATTATTGGGTAGATTCGGTGTATAACAGTCTGTCCCTTGAGCAAAGAATTGGACAGCTGATTATGGCGAGGGCCAATCAGCCCAATCAAGGTTACTATCCTGAAATAGAAACATATATTCGACAATACAATTTAGGGGGTGTTACTTTTTTTAAAGGAGAACCGGAATCGCAACTCGTGCAGACTAACCGCTGGCAGCAACTTGCACAAACGCCACTGCTGATTTCCATCGATGGCGAATGGGGTTTGGGAATGCGCTTGTCCAATACCATTTCCTATCCCTTGCAGATGACTTTGGGAGCGGTTCAGGATGAACAACTTTTGCGCGAAATGGGAACTCAGATTGCGGAACAATGCAAGCGCATGGGCATTCATATGAATTTTGCGCCGGTGGTTGACGTGAACAACAACCCCAAAAATCCTGTTATCGGGATGCGCTCTTTTGGTGAAGATGCCAATGCTGTCAGCCGCAAAGCACTGGCTTATGCGTTGGCCATGCAAAAAGCAGGGATACTCACCATTGCCAAGCATTTTCCGGGGCATGGTAACACACAAACCGATTCGCACTATACCCTGCCCGTGGTAGAAGAATCCCTGAAGGAGCTGAAGCAACTTCCCTTGATACCTTTTCAGCAATTGATCGATTCAGGCCTCAACGGGATGATGGTGGCTCACCTATACCTGCCGGAACTTGCTGAAACAGAAAATCTTTCTTCATCACTCTCGTATCGCATTGTTACGGATTTGTTGAAGCACCAAATGGGTTTTGACGGCCTTGTAGTAACTGATGCCCTCGATATGAAAGGTGCTACGCAATATGCCGGAAACGAAAATCCTTCGTTGCAGGCACTCAAAGCCGGTAATGATATTTTGCTTTTGCCGGAGCACGTACCGGCTGCCATTGCTGCCATTCGCGCAGCAGCCGAAACAGATTCGCTCGTGATGCAAAGGGTAGCGGAAAGCTGCCGGAAAGTGCTGAGGTATAAATATTTGGCCGGACTTCATGTTTATCGCCCAGATTTTGTGGAAGGCCTGCATCAGGATTTACATCAGGAAAAATACCGCTTGTTGGTGCAAAAACTCTTTGATGAGGCGATTACACTGGTCGAAAACAAAGACAACACCCTACCGCTTACGCCCGAAAAAATGCAGGATATAAAATACGCCACTTTGGTTTTGGGCGAATCAGAGCAAACACTCTTTCAGCGCACGCTCAAGGCCAACGGGCTTATTGCCGATCATTACCAATTGGATAATACAGCTGATCAAACTTACAGGGATCAATTGCTTACAAAGCTTGAAGCTTACGATCTTGTGCTGGTGGCGGTGCAAAATACTAATATCCTGGCGTCTAAAAAGTTTGGTATTTCTGAGGAGACGATTAAGTTTTTTGAGCAGCTTTCAAAGAATACGCCGGTTACGCTAAGTCTTTTTGCAAGTCCCTATGCACTGGATTTCTTCGAGTTTAACAAACAAGTGAAGGCCGTTTTGGTGGGTTATCAGGATAAACCGGAAGCCTTGATGGCTGCTGCCCGCATTATGATGGGAAAAACTACGGCAAAAGGTAAACTTCCGGTTACAGCTACGGCGACATATGAGCTTGGAGCAGGTATCGACTTGTCTGCTTTTAAAGCATCTTTTGAAAGGCCTTCCGGAAAAATTGAAAACCTTTATACATTAAAGATTGATTCCATTGCTGAGGCTGGAATTGCAAAAAAAGCTTATCCAGGATGTCAGATTGTGGCACTTCACAAAGGGCAGGTAATTTACGATAAAAATTTTGGCACACTGGCTGCTGATGGCATACAGGCAGTAGAATCGCATCATATCTACGATCTGGCTTCGCTAACCAAAATTTTTGCTTCTACGCTGGCCGTGATGAAGCTGGCGGAGGACAGTCTGTTAAGCGTGGATGATACCCTTGGAATGTATTTTCCATACCTGCGCAAAACCGATAAAGCCGGCCTCAGCATCAAAGAAATACTTGCTCATCAATCGGGCTTGGATGGTTGGATACCGTATTACCTCGAAACCATCTCGCCCAACGGTCCCTTGCCCGGTTTTTATGCGGCCGGGAGCAATGAGGATTACCCGAACAGGGTAGCAGAAAATATGTATATCGAAAGGATCTACAGGAATGTGATCTTTCAACAGATTGCTGACAGCCCTCTCAAAGAGAAAGCATACCGTTACAGCGATCTGGGTTTTTATTTTATTCCGCAACTGGTCGAGCTGCTCACCAATATGCCTTTTGATCTTTATTTGGAGAAGAACTTTTATGAGCCAATGGGTTTGACGCATACTCTGTTTCGCCCGTTGCGAAAATATCCGGCCGACAGCATTGCACCTACTGAGAACGATCTTGTATTCAGGCAGCAAACCCTGCGCGGTGATGTACACGATCAAGGTGCAGCCATGCTGGGTGGGATTTCAGGACATGCAGGGTTATTTTCGAATGCCCGCGAATCAGCACTTATCATGCAGATGCTGCTCAATGGAGGCAGTTTAAATGGGTTGCAACTGCTTAAACCAGAAACTATTGCCTATTTCAATACGGTACATTTCAGGGAGCAGGAAAACCGGCGCGGCTTGGGTTTTGATAAACCACCCATCGAAGAGCATCTCCGCTTCCGGACGCCGGGCGAAAGTGCCTCACCCGAAAGTTTTGGACATACAGGCTTCACCGGAACCTTTGCCTGGGCCGATCCTGCCAATGAATTGGTGGTGGTTTTTCTGTCAAATCGCGTGCATCCTGACGCCTCAAATCCCTTGTTGATGCGGCTTAATATCCGAACCAATATCCATGAATTGTTTTACAAAGCCGTTTCGATGGCCGATACAGCAAGCTAAATCTTTATGCATCAGATCAGTTCAAAATACTCCTCAAAAAGAGAAAGCAGAAACCTGCTGGTAACAGTTTGGCTGAATTTCACCATCGCTTTTGCACAGTTGGTTGGAGGTTTCTTTTCGAACAGCCTGGCACTGATTTCGGATGCCTTGCACAACCTGAGCGATGCCACAGCCATGCTGATAACTTATATCACATTAAAAGTGAGCAAAAGAGCAGCAAACAAAAAGCACACTTTTGGATACAAACGCATACAGATTCTGGCAGCATTATTCAACGCCATAACGCTGATAGGTATTTGTATGTTTTTGATGGTGGAAGCTTATGAACGCTTTATCCAGCCAGAGAATGTTAAAACTACGCTGATGCTTATTGTGGCTGTGATCGGACTGGTGGCAAATCTGATTAGTGTGGTGCTGCTTAGGCGGTTCTCTTCCTCCAATATCAACGTAAAAGCTGCTTATTTACATTTGATTGGCGACACCCTGTCGAGCGTGGCAGTAATCGTCGGTGCGCTGCTTTTAATGTGGAAAGGCTGGCACTGGGTTGATCCGCTGATCACTGTTTTGATCAGCCTTTACATCATCAAAGAAACCTATCATGTGCTGGCCGAGACTTATCAGATTTTGATGCAGTCGGTGCCGCCGGGCATAGCGGTGGACAAACTACGCCACTCAATCATGGAGCTAGGACAGATAAAAAATATACATCATATCCATGTGTGGAGTCTTACTGATCAACAAATTCATTTCGAGGCACATCTGGAGCTTTGTGAGGATATGAAGGTGTCTGAAAGCCAACAACTGTATCATCAGATTGCGCACAAATTGGCCGATGAGTTTGGAATAGATCACGTAACTTTGCAGCCCGAGATTGGTTATTGCAACGACTTTTCAACAGTAAAATCAAGTGAAATAAATGAATAAAATATGAAGATAAGATCTTTTTTGCTTTGGCTGCTGGCCTTTATTTTAATGGGAGCACTTGCTGTTTATCAGCGTACTACGGGACCAACTTATCCTGTAAGGGGAAAAGTTGAACTTAAAGGGAAACCTTATTCCTACAAATTACTAAGAAGTCAGGATTCGGATAAGGATGCACCGGTTGAGCTGGAAGTTCCTAAGGGTACAAAGGCCATTTTTAGGTATAAGCGGTTTAAAAGTCACGACGATTGGACGGCTATAGAGCTGGATGAAAAGGACGGTAAAATAAGTACATCAATTCCTATGCAGCCGCCTGCCGGTAAAGTAATATATCAGCTGGATGTTTTTGACGGGGAAAAATATATCCCGCTAACCGACAAACCCGTGATCATACGTTTTAAAGGATCCGTACCGGATCTTGTGTTGGTTCCACATATATTTTTTATGTTTTTTGCCATGGTCTTTAGTTTGCGTACAGGCTTAGAAGTGCTGGTAAAAGGCCGCCAAACCTATTGGATGACAGGCGTTACGCTGCTGCTCTTTTTGGTCGGCGGATTGATTATGGGGCCAATCGTTCAAAAGTATGCCTTCGATGCTTACTGGACAGGATGGCCTTTTGGGCATGACCTCACCGATAACAAAACTCTGGCGGCTTTTGTCTTTTGGCTGATTGCCTGGATTGTGCTGCGCAAAAACCGAGAAAACAGACTTTGGCCTGCCATTGCTACTGTAGTGATGCTGGCCGTGTACCTGATTCCGCACAGCGTTTTGGGCTCAGAAATTGATTATACCGAATCGGAAGAAAAACCTCAAACAGAAACTGCACCATGACCTGGGCTATTATTGCTGTTACAGTAATCATTTCCTTTCTGGCCTTTAACAACCCTGAGTTGTTTCAACGGCTGCGGTTTAATGCCTGGCTGATCAAAGAAAGGAAACAAAACTGGCGCTTTTTCACCTATGCCTTATTGCATGCCGGATGGATGCACCTGCTGGTGAATATGTTTGTGTTTTATTCCTTCGGACGCTTTGTGGAACAGATTTTTCAGTTGGAGTTTGGGATGGGACAAGGCATTTTGTATTTTGTGCTGCTTTATGTGGGAGGCGTATTGTTTTCGACACTCTACGATTTCAGCAAGCAAAAATTCAATCCCCACTATGATGCAGTAGGAGCTTCGGGAGCTGTGGCCGCCGTGCTGTTTTCGAGCATTTTGCTGGCTCCGGCCAACAGCCTGTTTATCTTTCCTATTCCATTTCCGGTTCCGGCGTGGCTCTTTGGAATTTTATACCTGATCTATTCGGCCTACATGGGTAGAAAAGGATCCGATAATATTGGGCATAACGCACACTTTTTTGGAGCTACCTTTGGGATCGTATTTACTATTCTGATCAATCCAGATTTTGCTTTGGGCTTTTTTGCACAGCTATTTGGGTAATCGTCTCTTTGGCAGTATAATTGAACCTCAACTTTTGCTATCTTGATTTTTAGGCATAACTTGATATACAAACGAGCAGTGGAGTTTTTACAATTTCACCCACTTCCCGCTTTCCCGCAAACCCGTGTCAGCGCTTAGGTTGTAGATGTAGGTGCCAGCAGGCAAATGATCCACTGCTATACGGTTTTCCTTTTGGTGCAGTTGTTGGCTGAGCACGAGCCTGCCGTTGGTATCAAACAGCTCCAGCAAAGCCGTGGGGTGCTGCACAGCCAGGCGTACCTGTAAGGCATCCGTGCCGGGATTGGGATATACAATAGCTTCGTGCATGCGGGTTTCGGGCTGTTCGTTGTTGCCAACCAGCAAGCCTTCGCTATTGAGCTTGAGCACGATAATATCGGTTTGTGGCACAGGATCGTTCATATAATCGTAGCGTGTGCCGGCTATCAGGCAGCCTCCATCACGGGTGGCGATCAGGTTGGTCATCAAATAATTGGCATTGCCGCCATAAAACCTTTCCCAGCGCACATTGAGCAGGCTGTCGGTTTGCAGGATGACAAACCAGGTGGGCACGGGCTGTTGGCCGGGATCGAGGGCATAAGGCATATTGTGGGTGCCGCCAATAAAAATGGAATCCTTGTTGTGAAAGTCTATGCCATTGGTGAAGGCCGGAAAATCCAGGGTATCAGCTTCACCCCAAGAATTGTAAAGATACCCTGTAGTATCGATGTAATGGTATTGCCTGATAAACCCTAGGTTATGTTGATTATCTACGATTTTGTCTCCCAATAAATAAAATGAACTATCACTATCCCATTTCACACCAAAATTAGCCCTCAATAGCTCAGGAACAGTTTGCTCTTGTATCTTATTGAAATCATAATCAAATATTTCATATTTATTTAATATTAGGTTTAAGCCCCAATAATTTCCATTATCAAGCGTTTTGAGATGTGAATATGTGGTTGGAGAATCATTTAAAAAACGGTATTTAATTACATTAAAATTAGAATCTGTCTCGATTAAGTAAGAATGATACAAGGCACCTCCAAATCTTACTGAAAAGTTCACAAACAAATTGCCACTTGATATTTTATATCCATAACCACCAGAACTAGTATAATTAGTATCAGCGCAAAACACATTCTGGTTAAATAATTCTAGGTTGCTATTCATATTGTGTAGAAGCAATCCAGCATTTAAAAATGGTGGGCTTAGGTCATGAAAGGTTGATAAAAGCACATATTCTTCGTTGTTTTTAGGAATAATTTGTGATAATGAAGTCCATTTTCCGGGCAAATTAAACAGAACGGAATCGATAAAATTTCCATATTTATCCAGTTTAAATACGAGTGATTTGTAAGGGTATTCTAATCCAAGTGCTATGGTTCGGCCTCCAAAATATATTGAACCACCTGAGCCTTCAACCAAAGCAATGGATTCCTCGTCATCGTTGGGTGTTCGATGGATAAACTCCCAGGAGGTTTGTTGGGCGCGCCCAATTGCAAAAGTTTGTAAAAAAACCCCTAAAACAAGGTATTTAAGTTTTGCCATATTAAAGTTTTTAAACGGGTGGCTTCTGAAAGAAACCGCCCGTATTAATATCAATATTTAATCATCAATAGGCGGTGCTGGCACCAGTGTGCCATAAGTTGCATGATAATTATGGAGGAGATGGGTTATGTAGTTTATTGAAATAAAATCATCATCAATAATTAAATTACTTAAGTCCAAACCTTGTGGCCTGACACCACCATCACCATCATAATTATACAAAATTGTATGTGCATTGGTCAATTGCTCTGTCAGGGCTTCATTAGTAAGGCAATAATTCCAGCTGAAATCGGGTTGTAGTTCATGAATTAGAAATAACAATGGATCGCCATTCAACTCTGTCCATGTCATTCCATTTATATAATTGATAGTTACTAAATCAACAAATATATACCGTTGATCATAAGCAAAATTTGGATTATTAAGCCTGCGTTGTAACTCGTCTGATCCATCGGAAACGCCAACCATGGTTCCGTCACATTTTCCTGCTGGCGGGTCGCCATACAAGGTTTGTTCAACAGTTCCCCATATCCAGTCGTCATCTTCTTCAAATTCGTCATACAGTACAGCAATATTGA
>JACCQN010000021.1 GCA_015709215.1 Bacteroidales bacterium | reverse complement strand
TTCCGCATGTTTGATAGTTTTCAGGAACAAGGGTTCTGAATTACGGTAAATAGCTATGCGTGTGACTCTTACCGCCGGATAGATGATCAGTATTTTTTTATGTAGCATGGTGGCAGAATTTTGTACCGCACAAAGTTAAAATTTATCTGGTATTCGAGTGGGTTTTGGATTTAAGAGTTTATGTGTTCATATATTTAGCCCCTAAACCCATAATCCATAAACTCCAGCATTCCCATAAACCAATTTCCCCTTTCTGGCCTGCTTTTTGTTAATTTAGCAGAAATTTCAAATCAACAACATCCTTATGAAATCGCGCTTCGTCTTACTTAGTTCCCTGATAACAATCATACTGATCGCTTTTACACAGCAAAGTTTTTATGCTCCTCAGCAATACGATTACGACAAAGCCTGGAAATCTGTCGAAGAAAACTTCGAAAAAGGGCTCCCCAAAACAGCTGCTCAAATCATCGATCAAATCCGCCAACAGGCTCTGTCACAAAACAACCAGCCCCAGCTGCTCAAAACCATTATTTATCAGTTCAGGGTACTCGAACAAACAACCGAATATCCCATTACGAACGCTATAAATTTTGCCAAAGAGCAAATGACCCTGCTCAACCAACCGGCTCAAGCCCTTTTGCACAGTATCATAGCTGAACAATACACACACTATTACCAGCAAAATCGCTTTATTTTACTCGAAAGACCCGATTTTTCCAGCGAAAAACCCAGGGAACTCGAACGCTGGACTCTCAGTCAGCTGCGAGATACCATCCAGACACATTACGAAGCTTCTCTTCCTCCTTTCAACACCTTTGATACCATTCCGCTGGCAGATTTCAAACTCATCCTCAGCAATACAGAGTCAGAATCCATCAACCGCATCCCTACTCTTTTTGATTTGCTCACGCAGAGGGCACTTAATTTTTACCTTAACACAGATGCCGGCCTAAATCCTCCTCAGTCTGCTCCTGAAAAAATTGACCAAACCGGATGGCTTCCAGCTCCTGATTTTGCCCTGGCCGTACTGCCCGAAAGTGATAAGCCTTCGATAAAAGCCCTTCGGCTGATGCAACCACTGCTGCGCAACAACCTCAGCCGCAAACACTATACTGCTTATGTGCATAACGACCTAAAACGTCTGCAATTGGTTTACGAACTTACAGGCTCCACTACGGAAGCTGCTAGAAGGTATCAGCAGGCACTTCAATCTCTCATCAAATTCCTCGACGGCAGACCCGAATCCACTGAGGCAACGGCCTCTCTGGCGCAGCTGCTGATCGACCAGCAACAAAGCAATCACGATACCACCTTCAAAGGCAACAACGCCAAAGCCCTCAAGCTGTGCGACAAGGCCATCAAAGCCTATCCTGAAAGCACCGGAAGTGTGCGATGCAAAAGCATCAAGGCTGGTATTATCCAAAAGCATTTACAACTGTCGCTGGACGGCGTAAACCTTCCAGATCAGGCTATTGCTTTGCAATTAACCTACAAAAACATAACAAACCTTCACCTGAAGATTATCCCCATCACCTCGGATGAACTGACCCGAATCCGCCAGCAAAACGACTTGAAAAGCCAGATCACAGCACTCAACCTGATGCCGGAAGTAGTGCGCAAATCCCGCAATATTCCTTTCGAAAGTGATTACGAACAGCATCAGGCCATCATCGACCTTCCGGCACTCAATCCCGGTTTATATGTGGTGATGGCATCGCACCATCCCGATTTCGGCAGCGACAGCTCGGTTTATGCCGATTTCCAGATCAGCCGCCTCAGCTTTATCCAGCATCAAAATCAAGCCAATAATCGCTTCTTTGTGCTCGACCGCGAAACCGGAGAGGGCATCAAAAATGCCGAAGCACGCCTGATGATTCGTACATACGACTACACCCTGCGCAATTACCGAATCGAAAACTTCCATACAGCGATTACCGATAAAAATGGCTTTTTTACAGTAGATCAGAGTTCTGGCTTACCCAAAAACCTAACTTTTTATGTTGAAGTGAACTCAAAAGGCGACACCCTCTACAGTGATAACTTTTTCGACCTTTACACCAAACGACCCGAACGGAAAATAACCAAAACCTGGTTTTTTACTGACAGAGCCATTTACCGGCCAGGTCAAACGGTTTACTTCAAAGGCATTACCCTCGAAAAAACTTCAGGTGATTATACAATCCCGGCACCTGAGAAAAGTGATGTCGAATTGCGCGACGCAAACAATCAGCTGATAAGCACCTTATCACTTGCTACCAACGACTACGGCAGTTTTGAAGGGCGGTTTGTTTTGCCACAGCAAGGGCTCAATGGCCGCTATACCCTGCGCAGCCGCCATGGCTCAACAAGCTTTAATGTGGAAGCCTACAAACGCCCTGAGTTTGAAGTAAAAATTCATAAACCTGAATCACAATACAAACTGGGTGAAACCCTCCAACTTGAGGGTGAAGCCCGCGCTTTTGCCGGTTTTCCGCTGGATAGCGTTGCTGTTCGCTACACCATCGAACGACGGCTTTTCTATCCTGTGTTTCGCTATTGGTGGGGCATTCCTCCTGTCATGGAACAATCCACAATTATCGGATCGGGAAATACCATCACCGATAGTGAAGGAAAATTCACTATTCCCGCTGAGCTTACGCCAACACCCGGAACCAATGCCCGCCTGCAACCTTTCTTTCATTTTACAATCACCGCCGAAATCATTGACAAGCAAGGCGAAATGCAGTCAGCAAGCCTTATGCTGCCAGCTTCTTATCAGGCACTTCTGCTGCAGACCAACTTAAATATCCTGGCCGACCAGCAAAAATTAAACACCTACCAGCTTCAGGCACGCAACCTGCAAAATGAAGCAACTGAAGCATTGGTCATCAGGAAGTTTTACAAACTTGAGCAAGATTCTGGTTTCGAACCTGATATTTTAATGGCCCTCAACGATCGCCAACTTTTGACTGATGATAGTTTGAAAATGCTATTCCCGCACTGGAATTTTTATCCAAAAGATCCTGATAAACGTTCCAAAACCCTTGTTTATGCTGATACAGTTCAGGCTAAGGGTGATACCAATCTCTTTCCGGAAGCGGCAAAAAATTGGTCAACAGGTGAGTATTTTTTGATGATGGAAGCTCAGGATCATTTTGGCGAAACAGTTGAAAATGAAACCCTTTTCAGTTTGTTTAATCCTGGCGCCAAAAAAGCACTTTCCGGACAGCTATTTCTTACCTCTTTAAATACCCCAAAAGCGCAGCCCGGCGAGCTAATTCATTTCACTGTTGGAACTGACGCGCCGGATTCGCGCATGCTGGTCGAAATTTATGCCGGAGATACCCTTCGCTTCAGCCAATGGCTCAAACTAGATCGCAAGCAACAACAAATCTCTTACACTGTGCAGGAAGCCGATCGTGGCAAACTTAACTTCCAGGCAGTGATGGTGCGCTATGGCAAGGTGTTCACCGAAAATCAAACTGTTGAAGTGCCTTTCGATAACCGTAAACTGGAAATTGAACTTCTCACGCTTCGCGATCAGCTGAGCCCCGGTGGTAAAGAAAGCTGGGAACTCATCATCCGAAATGCAAAGAAAAAAGGAATTCAGGCCGAACTTTTGGCCGCTATGTACGATGCCTCTCTTGATCAAATCATGCCACATCAATGGAATTTCAATCTGCTGCCCAACTTGCCAAACGCCAGAAGCTGGTCTGTTGATCGCGGCTTTTTCCGCACCGGAAGCAGCTACCTCAACCCTTCACATCCCCATTTTGATTATCCAACTCCTCTGGCCCTGCCCGAAATCAATTATTTTGGCTTGAGAGGCTATTTTAATGATAGGTTTAAGCTAAGACAGGCCCATCAACATGAAGAAGTTTTTGATATGGTGCTGGCAGAAGAAGAAGAAATGTTAGAATCACCAATCTTTTCAAAAATTAACCCTGATGAGAGAACAGACTCAGATAATTGGCAAGTCATAGATGAAAAAATAATAAACAGCCCTCCGCCATTGCGCACCAACTTCAGCGAAACAGCTTTCTTCTATCCCCAGCTGCTGAGTGATGAGGAAGGAATAGCCCGGCTGAAATTTACAACACCCGATGCCCTCACCCGGTGGAAACTGATGCTGCTGGCGCACGACAAAGAGCTGAATACGGGTATGTTTACGCAAGAATTCAAGAGCAGTAAACCACTGATGATCATGGGAAATACGCCACGTTTTTATTACGAAGGGGATAGTGCCCGCATCACAGCCCGCATTGTGAATACCGGTGATGAAGTGGTAACGGGCATTGCCCGGCTCGAAATATTGGATGCCACAACCAAGCAAACCATTGATTTGCTTGATGATACCGATCGCAAGCCCATCGTAAAACTGCGCCCCGGCCAAAGCATCATGCTCAGCTGGCAAATACAGCTGAACACCCGGCCCGGACTTTTAGCTTTCAGATTTAGCGCTACTGCAGGCACCTTCACGGATGCCGAACAAAAGCTAGTGCCCTTGCTTACGCGCCAAAAAATCATCACCAACCGGCTGGCCATTACCGTAACTGGCGAAAAAGAGCAAGGCTTCGTGATGGTAAAACCCGCTAACGACTTCAAAACCACACAGCTGCAATTGCAAATCACACCCAATCCTGTTTGGTTTGCCATTCAGTCCTTGCCTTACCTGGCCGAATCAAAAAGCAAAAATGCTGATCAGGAGTTTTATCGCCTCTACACCAACCTGCTTGCTGGCTTTTTGGCCGATGAGATTCCACAGCTAAAGGCCACCATCCAGCGCTGGCAAAATGAAAGTCCGGAAGCCTTATGGTCGGAGCTTCAGAAAAATCCCGAGCTTAAAAATCTGGCTATCAACCAAACACCCTGGTTATCGGCTGCCGAAGCAGAAGCTGCACAAAAGGCTCAGCTCATCGAGCTTTTCAACCTCAACCGGCTCAATTACGAAGTGAACAACAGCCTCGACAAGCTGCAGCAGCTGCAACTGCCCAATGGAGCCTGGCCCTGGTTCGAAGGCATGCGCGAAAGTCGGTTCATCACCCGAACCCTGCTCGAAGGCTTTGGAAAGCTTCAACAGCTGGGCATAAGAGAAGATCGCCTGGATGCAAATTCCAGCCGCCAGCTCAGCCAGATGAGCCGTAAAGCATACGGTTTTATTTCCGGAGAACTTACTGCGGATTATGTAAAAATGCGAAAGGAAAACCGCCTCGAAAAATATCAGCTGAGCACAACACATCTTTTTGAACTCTATGCCCTGAGCTTTAACAAAATCGTTGCTCCCGAAGGGGATACCGACGATGCCTTGCGTTTCTTCCTTAGCCATATCGAAAAAGACTGGTTACAGCTAAATCCGGGATCACAAGCCACTGCTGCTCTAGTGTTGCAACGCCATGGCAGAAAACAGGCCGCCGAAGGTATTCTCAATTCGCTGCGTGAGCGGTCGCTTTACTTTCCCAAACTGGGCAGAACCTGGAAAAACGATCCTTATGCCCGTGTGAGTGCTCAAAACATCGAAGAACAGAGTAGCATAATTGCTGCTTTTGAGGCTTTATCAGGCGATCGTACCGAAATTGATCAGATGAGGCAATGGCTGCTGTCGCACAAACGCACTCACAGCTGGAACAGCAGCCGTTCGACCGCCGAAGCCATCTATGCCCTGTTGCTGTCCGGAACAAGTTGGACAGAAACAAACCAGCAAGCCAAAGTGTTTATCAATGGCACCCCGATTGTAGTGCCGCAACAAGAAGCCGGAACAGGATTTTATCAGCTAAACCTGAGCGAAAGCAGTTTTGTAAATGACAGCCTCAGGCTTCTCATTCAAAACCCAAATCCTCAAATGCTCTGGGGGGGGCTGTTTCATGCCTACAGTCAGGATACCGATCAACTTAACACAACTGACAATCCGCTTAAAGTTACACAGAAACTTTTTGTACAAAAAATTCGAAACGGAAAGCAAATATTGGTACCATACAACAAGGCGGGACTTAGCGTTGGAGATAAGCTCACTCTACAAATGATCATTCAAACAGATCGTGATATGGAGTATGTCCATTTGCGCCACCATCGTCCGGCAGCAGCCGAGCCTTTGAACCAACTATCAGGCTATCAATACCGCGATGGACTAAGCTATTACCAGAGCCACAACGACACTGGCACCGACTTCTTTATCGGCAATTTACCCAAAGGTAGCTTCCAGCTTCAGCTTGAACTTAAAATAGAACATGCCGGTTATTTCAGCGGAGGCTTCGCCGAAATACAGTCCTACTACGCCCCCGAATTCGGAAGCAACTCCGAAGGAGGCCGCATCAACATCAAAGAATAAACCCATAAACCTGCTGTTCGCTATTGGTTTTTGGCTCATTTCAACTTTTAAACCAATAGTTTACGTCATTCTAAGCTTAAAAAGTAATAACAAACTTAATCCATAAACCTATAAACTCTTCATCCTCAAATTTTCTTGCATATCCCCGCCAATCTGCCTAATATTGCACATCAGTTAGTTGGCATTGTCAGCATCCTTTCAACTTAAAAAACCATGCTATGCGCAGCCTAATCATAACTATCAGCCTAATCCTCCTGCTGTTTGGCGCCTTCGCCCTCAATGCTCAAACCTTCACTGATATCCGTGCCGGCCTCACCGGCGTAGCCGAAAGCAGCAGTGCCTGGATTGACCCCGACCGTGATGGAGACCCCGATGTGATGGCGGCAGGTGAGTTCTTTAGCGATAATAACAGAAATCTACATACCCTTATTTACCATAACCGTCGCAACAACAACTTTACTCCTGTAAACCACAGTATCCCTGCTTTTTATCGCGGTGATTTCGACCTTGCCGATTTCGACCTTGATGGCATCGACGATCTTATGATGATGGGCGAACTGTCAGACGGCAAACGCATGGCCAAGATATTTAATGGAAATACTTCCGGCGGCTTTACACCTTCGAGCCAAATATTCCAAGGCCTTCGCGACGGCGCTGTGGCCCTTGCCGATTACGATGGCGATGGCGATACCGATATAATGATCACCGGAGAAAGCAGTAATGGTCCCAAAACGTTACTCTACCGCAACGACAGAGCATCCGGCTTCAAACTTATCGAAACAGGTATTACAAACCTCCGCCGTGGCGACGCCTCCTGGGCCGATACCAACCTCGACGGTCGCCCCGATCTGATTATCACCGGCATTAATGAGAAAGGTCGAGCCACCAGTCTGCTTTATCGCAATACCAACACCGGTTTCATCCGTGAAGCCGCTGGATTTATACCTCTCAAAAACAGCTCCATAGCTGCTGCTGATGTCGACAACGACGGTGATCCTGATATCTTACTCATGGGTGAGCTCGACAATGGCCAACTCGTTTCCCGCCTTTACCGCAACGACCGGCATCACGGCTTTGCTCCTGTGCTTACACCTTTTATCGCCATCCGTGCAGGCTTTGCCGACTGGGGCGATATAGACGACGACGGAGATATGGATTTGGTCATCAGCGGTGAAACTAACAACGGAGCTGTCTCAAAAGTTTACCGTAACGACCGCCATCAGGGCTTTACTGATATCCACGCCAACATTAGCCCGCTCTATATGAGCGATGGCGAATGGGGCGACTACGATCTGGATGGCGATCTCGATATCCTGATCTCTGGCATGGCTGCCGACTTCAGCTTCCATACCCGTATCTACCGAAACGATGGCATACAACAAACCACCCGAACTACCACACAGGCTGACGCTGAAGAACCAGCCGAAGATATCTGGAACAACCAAACCGTAGTGCCCGAAAGACGTATGCCTGTTTACTATTTCGTCTATTCATCCACTTACAGCGACTTGCTGGGCACCGGAACCAAGGGCTACTTCGCTTTCATAAGCCCCATCAAAAAACCTAAAGCAGCCTTCGAAATGGAAGACACCTTTAATTCACTTATCCGTCAAACCTATCCCCGTTGGGGACTGATTGATCAGGGTAATATCATCACCAACGGCTACCATACTCTCCCGGAAGCTCAAACAGCCCGCAAAACAGTCATCGAAGCCTACCAGACCAAAAACTTCCAAATCATCGAAGTCAATTGGTAACTTTCAGACCTTCCACTGCTTTTGGTCGTTAGCTTTTGGCTCCCCTGCTGTTCTTCATACTTTCAAACCTTCCGCGATCGGCTTAGTCTGCGGATACAACGATAACGTTAACCTGTCCCGACTGAAATATCAAGGATCTACCTGCATTCATTCCTGAATCTTCGAATTTTTCTAACTTCGCAGCCTGAAATCAGATTACCTTATCACGATGAGAAACATCCTGCTGTTTTTACTCTTGCTGCCCGGCTTACTGCTGGCACAACCCAAAAGCCGCAACCCATACAAACTACCGCTGATCAACGATCATAATAGCTATCACAGCAGTATGAACAACGATTCTGATATGCAGATGCTAAACCTCGACACGGCAATCACCGGCATCATTCTCGACATACGCTATGCCACACACAATAACTTCACCGGCGAAATCATCTATCCCAAAGCCGCTGCATGGGCACGCAAACCTGTAGCCGAAGCTCTCACCAAAGCTCAGAAAGCCTTCAACAAACAGGGGCTCTCCATCAAAGTCTTCGATGCCTACAGACCCTATGCCGCCACCCTGCGCTTTTACGAAGTGTATCCCGATACCAACTTCGTGGCTGCTCCCTGGCATGGATCACGCCACAACAGAGGCGCTGCTGTTGATATCACCCTGGTCAATCTTAAAACCGGAAAAGAGCTACCAATGCCTACTACCTTCGACGACTTCAGCGAAAAAGCAGCCACCGATTATCCCTATCTTCCTGACGAACTGATCCAAAACCGTAAGCTCCTCATCACTACCATGCAGCGATTCGGCTTCAGCGTTTATCAGTACGAATGGTGGCACTTCGACTATATCGGTTGGGAAAAATTTCCGCTCATGGATATTTCATTTGATGAACTGGAATATAACCAATAAAATCTTAGCATATAAACTACAAATCAGCATATTAACCCATGGACTACAATTTTAATGCGGTAGAAAAAAAATGGCAGGACTACTGGCGTAGCCACAAAACCTATAAAACAGTCATCGACCACAACAAACCCAAGTATTATGTGCTCGACATGTTTCCTTATCCTTCAGGGGCAGGTCTGCATGTGGGGCACCCGCTGGGCTATATTGCCTCCGATATCTTTGCCCGCTACAAACGCCACAAAGGTTTCAACGTGCTGCATCCCATGGGCTATGATGCCTATGGCCTACCTGCCGAACAATATGCCATCCAAACAGGCACACATCCGGCCATTACTACCGAAAAAAATATTGCACGCTACCGCGAACAGCTCGACAAGATCGGATTCTCCTACGACTGGGATCGTGAGGTTCGTACCAGCGATCCGGCTTACTACAAATGGACGCAATGGACCTTTATTCAGCTGTTTAATTCCTGGTACAACAAAAAAGACGATAAAGCCGAATCCATTGCTTCCCTTATCGAAGTCTTCAAAAAACAAGGGAGCCGGGGTGTTGTTGCCAGTTGCACTGAACACAAAGCCTTTTCGGCAGCTCAATGGAACGCCTTCACAGAAAACGAACAACAGCAGCTGCTGATGAATTACCGCCTGGCTTATCTGGCTGATACCATGGTAAACTGGTGTCCGGCCTTGGGTACCGTGCTGGCCAATGATGAAGTGAGCGAAGGTCGATCCGTTAGAGGTGGGCATCCCGTGGAACGTAAATCCATGAAGCAATGGCTACTGCGTATCACTGCCTATGCCGACCGCCTGCTCAAAGGGCTCGACAGCCTAGAGTGGAGCGATTCCATCAAAGACATACAACGCAACTGGATCGGGAAATCTGTAGGCGGTGCCCTCCAATTTCATGTGCAGGGCAGTGATCATCTGATAGAGGTGTTCACAACACGGCCCGACACTATCTTCGGTGCTACATTCATGGTGCTGGCACCCGAGCATGAACTGGTGCTGCAACTCACTACGCCTGAACAAAAAGCTGCCGTTGAAAGCTACATCCGGAAAACCAAAAACCGCTCCGAACGTGAACGTATCGCCGAAGTGAAAAAGGTAAGCGGAGCGTTTACTGGTGCTTATGCTGTTAATCCTTTTACCGGTCAGCCTATCCCCATCTGGATAGCCGATTATGTGCTGATGGGTTACGGCACCGGCGCTATCATGGCTGTGCCGGCACACGACAGCCGCGACTTCGCCTTTGCCCGTCATTTCAGCCTCCCTATCATTCAAGTGGTCCAGCAAGCGGGCGAAACAGCAGTAGATCCTGCCCTTTGGGACGACTCCTATGACGCCAAGGAAGGCATCATAATCAATTCGGGCTTCATCAATGGCCTCCAGGTAAAAGATGCCATCCTGAAAGTAATTGCCGAAGCCGAAAAAAAAGGCATCGGAACAAGCAAAACCAACTACCGCCTGCGCGATGCCATTTTCAGTCGCCAACGATACTGGGGAGAGCCCTTCCCAATCTACTACAAAAACGGTATGCCCTATACCCTCAGCGAAGATCAGCTGCCACTCGAGCTGCCTGCCGTGGATGCTTACCTGCCCACCGAATCGGGCGAGCCGCCACTGGCACGTGCCAATGACTGGCAAACACCTGAAGGCTATCCCCTCGAAACCAATACTATGCCCGGATTCGCCGGCTCCAGCGGTTACTACCTCCGCTATATGGATCCCGCTAACCCCAACGAATACTTCAGCGCCCAAGCCAACAGCTACTGGCAACAGGTCGACCTCTATATGGGTGGTGCCGAGCATGCTACCGGTCACCTGATTTATGCACGCTTCTGGAATATGTTCCTCTTTGATCTGGGCCTCACTATAAAGGACGAACCCTTCAAAAAGATGATCAACCAGGGCATGATACAGGGCCGATCAAGCCTGGTATATCGCGTCAACACAGAAAAAATGGCCGAGTATTACCTCTGGGAAAAACTCCGTAATAAGGGCATGGGGGTAGCTTTTGAGCGCGACTTCCGCGATGGCCATCGTAAGTTCGACTTCTTTAGCCCTGAAGCCAAACTCATCATCGAGGTGCGCCGGGTGCGTAGCCTCGAAAAAGTGGTGCATCCCTATGCGGATTATGCCAGCGAAAAAGGCTACAAAATCCTGCTTATCCCTACGCGCGATATGTTGTTTGAAAAGGAAACTGTCTTCAACAAAATAGCAGCCGCCATCCTTGGTGAGGAAGTACCTGAATTTGAAGAAAAACCCGAACTACAGGCCATCCCTGTCTTTGCTTCTAAAAATATTGAAGGTCGTGAGCAGTTCACTGAACCTATCCATGTGGATATCAGTTTGGTTCACAATGATATTCTTGATATCGAGGCCTTTAAAAAATGGCAGCCGCATCTGGCTGAGGCCGTTTTTCTTCTGGAAGACGACAAGTATTACTGCGGCTGGGAAGTGGAAAAGATGTCGAAATCAAAGTATAATGTTCAAAACCCCGACGAACTGATCGACCGCTATGGTGCCGACACCCTGCGCATGTATGAGATGTTCCTTGGCCCGCTCGAGCAGTCTAAACCATGGGACACACA
Source organism: Bacteroidales bacterium (assembly GCA_015709215.1). Lineage (GTDB taxonomy): Bacteria > Bacteroidota > Bacteroidia > Bacteroidales > F082 > UBA5536. The sequence goes on along the minus strand of JACCQN010000021.1, from coordinate 46,934 downwards.
GGGTATTGAAGGAGTCTTTCGATTCATCCGGAAATTCTGGCGCCTGTTTCACAACGAAAACCTGCAATTTAGCGTTTCAGATCAAAACCCGGAAAAGGCCGAGCTCAAAATCCTGCACAAAACCATTCGTAAGGTAGAGGAAGACATCGAACGCTTCTCTTTCAACACCGCCGTTTCGGCCTTTATGATCTGCACCAACGAACTGGCCGACCTCAAAAGCAACAAACGCGACATCCTGGAGCCACTGGTTATTCTCATTTCACCCTACGCCCCTCATCTGGCCGAGGAACTCTGGCATTTACTCGGACACAACAGCAGCGTAACTACTCAGCCGTTTCCACAATGGAACGATCAATACCTGATCGAAAACACCTTTGCTTATCCCGTTTCTTTCAACGGCAAAAAACGCTTCGAGCTCGAACTGCCACTGGATATGGACCCCAAAGCCATCGAAGCCCGTGTGCTGGCAAATGAAGATGCAGCCAAATGGATCGCCGGAAAACCCATCAAAAAGATCATTATCGTACCCAATCGCATCATCAATATTGTCGTTTAGATTCCTGAACTCTTAAACTACCTTATGTGTATTTTATTTATACACAGTGTTTTGATTTAATTGTTAATAAGAGGTTGCGGATTTAAGGGATAAAAAAACTTCCTCTTCTTATCCTTTGTTTTCTCTTATACACCTGTTTTATGGTCTCATTTTTGGTCTCATTATTAAAAAAGGGCTGCGATGTTTATCGCAACCCTCTGATTTTGAAGCTCCCCCTTCAGGACTTGAACCTGAGACCCTCTGATTAACAGTCTGAGTTAATACCTTTCCTATGATTTCTTATGATTTCTTTTTATACTGTTATTCAGTATATTAAGAATTTTTTTATCTTTTACTTGCCTTTGTTTTCCTTTAATTTGTATATTTGTGGTTACACTTTTGGTTACACTAAATCCCAAAGGTCAAATCGTTCAATCACCCATAATTAATACAGCTTCTAATGAAAACGCAAAAAGCAACAGCCTCTTTTATCCTGCTTAAACAAGTAACAAATACTGAAGGAAAGTTCGCAATCAGGTTAATCATCTATTCTAATGGTAAAAAAAAGCGCTACACAACCAGCTACTTTATTTCTGAAGAAGATTGGGAAAAGCTGTTCAAAAAAAACCTGAAAGACAGGCACCTTAAAGAGCTGCGAACAGCACTTGAAGCAATTAGAGCAAGAGCTGAAAGCATATTTGATAAGATGGAGGTTTTCTCCTTCACTGCTTTTGCTAAGGAGTTTTTTGCACAGCCTGATCAGGATCAACAAAATCAACGCAACCCTACTATTAAGCTCCTTTTCGATCAGTATATCACCAGACTCAAAAACAACGGCCAGGCAGGTACCGCCATTTCCTACCAAACCACCATTAACTCTCTAGAAAAATTCAGAGCTGATGCTTTGTTGCATGACGTTACCAGCGATTTCCTTCAGTCCTATGAAAACCACCTTTCAGCAGCTGGCAAATCAAACACTACAATTGGCATTTACATGCGCCAACTACGTGCGGTGATTAATCAAGCTATTAAAAACAAACAACTCAGTCCTGATAACTATCCTTTTGCTTCTTACAGCATTCCTTCGGGCCGTAACATCAAAAAAGCCCTTTCTGATGACGACCTGTCAAAACTCCTAAATCATAACCCCACCAATCTGGCTCACCAAAAAGCCTTGGATTTTTGGATTTTTTCTTATCTGTGTGGGGGCATGAATTTTGCTGACATTGCTCATCTCAAGCCTGAAAATATTGATGATGATTACCTTGTTTTTACCCGCCAAAAAACGATTCGCACTAAGAAGAAAAATCAATCGGCTATTCGTGTAGGTTTACCTCAAAAGGCCAAGGAAATCATCGAAAAATACAAGAATAATGATGAGGACAACCCTTTCCTTTTTTCTATTCTGTTGCCAAACCTGTCACCTCTTCAGGAAAAATACCGCATCCAGAAATTCATTAAATGGGTCAACAAGCAGATGGAAGCAGTAAGGCAAGAGCTTGACATCAAAATAAATCTTGCCACCTACAGTGCTCGTCACACCTTTAGCACCCGTCTGATGCGCAAAGGTGTCCCAACATCGTTTATCAAAGAAGCCCTTGGCCATAGCTCTGTTGCCACAACCGAAGCTTATCTGGGGAGCTTTTCGGACGATACAAAAATGGATTATGCAAAATTGCTCATGGAAGATACTGAAACTGAAAATCATTAAAAATGGTAATATTGCAACCCAATTCAATGTTTTCATGTGCAATACGCGTGGAACAACATTTTATCACCTTAATGCTTTCGGGAAAGATATATACTCAGCCAATATCATGTCATACTTATAAATCTGATTAGATAAATGTCTTCTTTTTTTCTATTTTTGACCTAAGAATCAAATAACCTATTATGACGAAAGATTTATTGCGACGCGACCCAACATTAAATAAATCCAATTCATGGTATATCAAATTTTCATCTGACCTAATTGATTTCTTAAATCTTCTTTATGCTCCAACTGTTGTTCTCGATTATGACCGCAATTCTTTTACCGATGACATTTGCTCAGATTCTCCAAAGGTAATTTTTAACTCGCACACTAGTCCTAAGGCCTATTATGATTCTTTATTAAATCTGGACAAAGTGGCCCAAAAAGAAATCATTAATGTCTTAAAATTTCATGAGCTGAAGCACGATAAATTAGAGTATTTGTTTTTCCAAATTACCAAATTAGAAGAGTATAAAAGTTATCTAAAAGTAGATTCCAATGGTCAATATTCTCATCTCCTTTTCAGCTACAAAAATCTATGTACAGAAGAACCCTACAGAAGCCAAAACTATGTCCAGGCAGATTTCCAACCATATTTTAAATGGTTAGAGTTTTTTCTAGATAATTTCCACAAATTTTTAAAAAATTTATATGATAAAACTGAGAAAACTAATCAATCCGATTTCCCAATTATCAGCATTACAGCATCTCCAAATGAATCTATATCATCAGATCCATTTAGATATTTTTATTACCTCTTTCTTAAAAAAGGAATCAATAAGCTTCTGAAGGATTTTATTCCAAATAAATATGCTATGTCAGAATTAGATATTAGATACGACAAAGAAACACAAAGTTATTCGTTCTATGATTACGATACTGAAACAGGAAAAACTGAAACCACTATTCACAAATTCTCGGATCATCTACTTAAAATTCTGCATGAAGAATATCGGAAAAGCGAACAATTAGTAAAAACGAATATTACTAAACTTAATGATGAACCTTCTATCAAATTATATCTCAAGAAGAATCTGTCGTCACTAAAGTATCTACTCGATAATGTTCAAAAAAGCAAATTAATTGATAAGTATCCTGTTACTGAATTACTTTTACTTACACTCATAAAATGGCTTTTTGAAGAATACGAAGAATTCTGCCCGCCAAAGTTTGAGACTTTTTATCAAAAAGTAAATGAAAGATTGGTAGTATTAAAATCTGGCAATAATTCTATACCCTCAAGCCCAAAATCCCTTGCAGTTTCAAATACAAACAAGATAGTAACTCCAGAGGGTTTTTTTTGGTTAACTAAAGATGAAGAATTGAACCAACATTTATACATAGCGCTCAGCAATGGGCCAGAGCCATTTATTGACCCGCAGACTGGTCCCGAGGCAATAAATAGGCTTTTTTCTATTCCCGGCAACTATTCTTCAGTGCCAAAAATAAAATGGAATCTTATGCACAAAAACAAGCCTAATAAAACAATTCTATTGTATCTCTTTGTCCAATTGATGGAGAAAAAACTAGTTCGTGATTTTACAGACAAAGACCTAAAGCAAAAAATAAATGAGTTCTTTTGTTGGGGCGAAAATCAAGAAGAGTTTTATAATCTTGATGTTAGCCTATCATCGCTTAAAAAGGGTATAAGCAATACCCCAAATAAGAAAGCAATCGATGAAATCATCACAAAATTACAAGCTGTCGTGTTTTCTGCTTAATTCAGCTTAATGTTTGGCAGTACTTTTTGTCAGTCACAGCTTAACTTTTGTCAAAGCAGCTTAACTTTAAAAGTTAAGCTGTTTTTTTTCATTTCCCCAATTCTTTTATACCCTATTTTTTTTCAATTTCAACTTAATAAATAGCTTAACGCAAAATTTAAGCTACTGATATATAGTGTTTTGGAGTGGTTTATGCTCAATATGGCTTAGGCAGTATGCTAAATATACTGTCTTTAAAACATTAATAAAGATGGAAGAAACTTTCAAAACACAATTAACGCGAATCGAAAACCTGCTAACCCAGCAGACGGCGCTTCAAAAACAAGTGCTCAATTTTAAGGAAGCCGCAGCGTATATGGGTCTATCAACTAGTTACCTCTATAAGCTCACTTCAGCCCGTAAAATAGTACATTTCTGTCCTGAGGGCAAAATGCTGTTTTTCAATAGACTACACCTTGACCAGTGGCTCCAACGTAATCGCCAGGCAACAGTATCTGAAATTGAATCAAATGCAATTTATAACGCTAAACGAAATAAAGTAAAATGATGATAACAGATAAAACATTTATAATAGATAATAACCTTATGGATGATTTCAAATTATATAATATGAGTGAAGTAGCAAAATATCTTGACCTAGGATATGGCAGAAACACATTACTCAAAAATCTGCGATTTAATCAGATACTTGACAAACACAATCAGCCTTTCAGGCAATACATAAATCAAGGTTATTTCAAATTAGTAACGAAAGAACGTCCAGGTCAACCATATCATTTTGACTCAGTCACTTTGGTAACTTTCAAAGGCCTGCAGTTTATCAAATCATTAATGCAAAAAACTCAATAATTTAAAAAACAAAAACTTATGAATAATATTTCAGTCTTTAAAAACTATGTCGATTTTATTGATAACCAACCTATCGATCAAATACTCGTTTCCATTAAAGAAGGGAAAATAAAGGACGATATATCAAATCTCCGGCAACTAATTGCTGAGCAAAAAACAGTAGAAGCAGAAAAGCTAAAAAAATCGCTCCCCGCATTTACCGCCTCCGGCACTTTTGATAGGGGGCGCAAAGCACACTTAATTCAAACGTATAGTCAACTAATTATCCTCGATATAGATAAAATCAATCCTGATAAGCTTGAGCCTGCGTTTATAAAAGCAACTTTGCTTCCTTCCACAATGGCATGTTTTAATAGCCCAAGTGGTAACGGGCTTAAAATCATAGTCAAAGTATCATCAACCGCCACCAGGCATGAAGAAGCATTTAATCTGCTTGCTGCTCATTATGAGGATCAGTTACAGTTACCTATTGATCGCTCTGGTAAGGATATATGCAGGTTGTGTTTTTTCTCCTATGACCCTAATTTATATTACAATCCTGAAAGCCAAGTATTTAAAGTTATTGTACAACAACAGCAACAGCCTGTTGTTTCTGATACTCTGCCTATCTCACCTCACTCTCAATCTGATTATGCATTGATGTACCAGAAAGCCGTTGATTTTACACGAAAAAAAACGGAGTTTGTGAATGGTAGTCGCAACATTTATGTACACAGCCTTGCATGCAACTGTAACAGAAATGGAATTCCCGAGGCGGAAGCAATGTCTCTAATCTTGCATGATTTTAATTTCAACGATAATGAAGTAAGGTCTTGTATACGAAGTGCATATAGCAAAAACAAACACGAGTTTGGCAAGTTTGCACAGGTTGCACAAGTTGCACAATCCACTAAAATCGAATTTGATAAAGATGAAGAATTGAGTGAACAATTATTTAACACACCTTACATTTCCAATGAAACTTATAATAAAATTCCACTACTTTTACAAAAGGCTTGTGCAAAGTTCAAAAATCCAAGAGAGAAAGATATTTTTCTCACAGGTGCGCTATCTGTTTTAAGTGGCTGTATGCATGGTATTTACGGCGTTTATGATCAGCGAAAAGTTTTCCCCAATCTTTTCTCATTTATAATTGCACCGGCTGCCAGTGGCAAGGGTTCGCTGTATTTTGCCAAAGATTTAGCGATGTCATACCACCAAAGATTGAAGGATGAAAGTATTGCATCGAAAAAGCAATACCAAGTAGATCTGGAACAGTATCGGTTTGATAAAAAAAACGCTCGAAATGATGATACAATTCCAACCCCTGATTACCCTGAAAAACCAAAATTTAAAATACTCTTTATCCCTGCTAACAGCAGTGCCGCTGCTGTCATTGGACATCTAGAACAATCTGATGGAAGCGGTATTATATTTGAAACTGAAGCTGATACGATGGGCAATAGCTTTAAGCAAGATTGGGGTGGATATTCCGACTTGCTGCGAAAAGCTTTTCAGCACGAACCTGTCACCTATAGCCGTAAAGCCAATGATGAGTTTATAGAAGTGCAAAATCCCTGTGTTTCTGTTGCTTTATCAGGCACCCCTTCTCAGGTTCAAGGATTAATCGCATCTGCCGAGGATGGCCTGTTCAGCCGATTTATTTTTTATGCTTTTAAAGTAAAGTCGCAATGGCGCGATGTTTCACCACAAAATAAGATAAATCTTACTGACTATTTCGCTAATCTATCTTCTGAAGTTGAAAATATGGCTGATTTTTTACAGCTTTATCCATCCGAAATTCTACTTTCAGATAAACAATGGCAATTTTTGAACATCAATTTTGAATTATGGCTAAAAGAAGTGAGCGCTTTCATTAGCGAAGAAGTTGGAAGTACGGTTAAAAGGTTAGGACTTATTGTTTTTAGAATTGCTATGGTGCTCACAGCTTTGCGCAAATTTGATAATTGCGATATTTCTTCACACATAGTTTGTGATGATGTCGATTTTGAAACAGCTTTTAATTTAGCAGAAGTCTATAAACACCATGCAATCCAGATGTATTCAATTCTTCCAAAATCTGAGGGAAATAAATTACCTCAAAATAAGCGAGTATTTTACGATGCCCTTCCGATCAATAAAGAATTTACCCATCAAGATGCAGTAAAAATAGGTAGCTCTATCGGTATAAAGGAACGAACTGTTGGAAAATACTTAAAACAACTTTTGGATGGTTTCCTGGTCCAACCTATCAAATATGGTCCTTATTTAAAAAAAGGATAGTGCAAACCATACAACCCAAGCAATCCATTCAAAACCACCCGCTCCGGCGGGTTTTTTTATCCATCCATCCTACAAAAACAAGCTAAAAGATGCCTGATAAGTAGCGCTAATGTATAACCCTATTCGATTACTGCAATTTTCCCAACCTCCCTTAACTCAAAAAACCCTAATTTAGTGCCTCCAAAAACATACCACTCATGCCTAGCATCTTTAAACCGGAACGAATACCGATTAGTCATATCAACGGCATCAACGAAAAAGCCATCCAGGAAATCATTGCAAAAGCGCTTCCTATCAATGGGTTTCCTAATCTCTTTCAGCACTATTCAGCACAAATAAAACCAATTCTGGGTAGCCATCCATTGCCTCTTACCCTTTTTGTAAGCTGTTTTATCATCAGCTCATAATAGTTTTTTCCCGGTAAACAAACCATCGCAAAGTAATCACATTCAATTCAAGATATAAAACATAAATGAAAAATTTTAAAGAGAAAGCGGACCTGATTTGGCGGGTAGCAGACCTACTCAGAGGCGACTACAAACAATCTGACTATGGAAAGGTGATACTTCCAATGACTGTCCTTAGACGTTTGGATTGTGTACTCGAACCTACCAAACAAAAAGTGTTGGACTATTTACCTAAAGTGGACTCATTGAAAGAAAGTGCCAAGGACATTGCTCTCAATAAAATTGCTGGTTTCAACTTCCACAACAGAAGTCAATTCAACTTTGATAAGCTGATTGCTGACTCTGATAATGTGGCTATAAACCTTAGAAACTACATCAACGGATTTTCCACAAGTGCAAGGGAAATCATAGAGTACTTCAATTTTGACGACCAGATTGACCGTATGGATGGCCCGCAAGCAGATATCCTTTTCAGGGTTGTTAAAGCATTCCAAGAGATTGACCTGACCGACATGGATTCCATGGAAATGGGATATACGTTTGAAGAACTCATCAGAAAATTTGCAGAACAATCAAACGAGACAGCAGGAGAACACTTTACCCCAAGAGAAGTTATTCGCTTAATGGTAAACGTGCTTTTTATTGAGGATAAAGACATTTTAACCCAAGAAGGCATTGTAAAAACACTTTACGACCCAGCTTGTGGAACAGGTGGTATGCTTTCCGTGGGTGAGCATTATGTAAAAGAACTCAACCCCAAAGCAGAACTAAAAGTGTTCGGGCAGGAAATCAATCCTGAATCATATGCCATCTGTAAATCGGATATGCTGATTAAAGGGCAAAATCCAAGCAACATCAAGTTTGGTAACACTTTTACCGTGGACGGACTGGAAGAAGAAAAGTTTGATTACATGCTTTCCAATCCGCCTTTTGGCGTGGACTGGAAAAAAGCTGAAAAATCCATCAAAGCCGAAGCCGACAATAAAGGTTTTAGTGGTCGCTTTGGCGCTGGTTTACCTCGTATCAACGATGGATCATTACTTTTTCTGCAGCATATGATTGCAAAAATGAAACCTGGTGGCTCTCGTATTGGGATAGTTTTTAATGGTTCGCCCTTGTTTACGGGTGCTGCCGAAAGTGGTGAAAGCAATATTAGAAAATGGATTATTGAAAATGACTGGCTGGAAGCGGTAATTGCACTACCCGACCAACTCTTTTACAACACAGGCATTAGTACTTACATCTGGATTGTAACAAACCACAAAAGTGCTCAACGTAAAGGCAAAGTACAATTGATAAACGCAACAGGTGCTAAAGATGAAGAATTGACTAAAGTTGGTAAACTGGATTTCAATCGCTTTTGGCAAAAAATGGACAGAAGTTTGGGCAATAAACGCAAGAAAATTGCTGAAAACGGAAATGAAAAAGGAATTGGCTTTATTACCCAAATCTATGGCAATTTTGAAGAAAACGAGTTCTGCAAAATTCTGCCCAACGAGTTTTTCGGTTATTGGCGAATTACCGTTGAACAGCCGTTAATAGAAAACGGCAAAGTGGTAAAAAGCAAAGGACAGCCAAAACCTGATACTTCTTTACGTGATTATGAAAACATACCATTCTTAAAAAAAGATGCAGACGGAAATCTTGTGCCTCAAACCATTAAGGAATACTTTGAAGAAGAAGTAAAACCCCACTTGCCCGAAGCATGGATAGACCACAGCAAAACCAAAGTGGGTTACGAAATCAACTTTACCAAGTATTTCTATGAGTTCAAGCCATTGAGACCCTTGTCAGAGATTAAAGCAGATATTTTGGCTTTGGAGGAAAAGACATTGGCAACTGAAAAAACGGTGCTGGACTAATGGAGAAATACAACAACTATAAAGATTCAGGCATTGAATGGATTGGGGAAATTCCTGAGCATTGGAATTTGAATAAAGTAAAACACAACTTTTCTTTTAAAACAGGGTTTACGCCACCAAGTGGTAAAACTGAATATTATGAGGACGGAAAACATATATGGATAAACATTAGCGATTTACAAGAAAAAGAAATCTACGATTCAGTCAACAAAATTACTGACAAAGCAATTGAAGACTATAAACCTAATGTAGTGCCAAAAGGTTCTTTGTTGTATAGCTTCAAACTTTCTGTAGGTCGTGTTGGGTTCAATATGGTGGACTGTTACACAAATGAGGCAATATTTTCAATAGACCCAAACAGCTCTACAAATCTTAATTTCTTTTATTATTCTCTTCCTGAGCAGATAATTAAAAATGCAAACGAAAACATTTATGGTGCAAAAATTTTAAACCAAGAATTAATAAAAAATGCGTTTTTAGTTGTACCAACCCCCGAAGAACAAACCGCCATTGCCACCTACCTCGACCGCAAAACAGCCGAGATAGACGAACTGATAGCCGACAAAAAACGCCTACTCGAACTCTACGAAGAAGAAAAAACCGCCATCATCAATGAGTTGGTCACAGGTAAAAAAGTTTGGAACGGAAATGCTTGGACTGAGCCTGTCGAAATCAAAGATTCAGGCATTGAATGGTTGGGAGAAATTCCGGAGCATTGGGAGGTGAAGAAGTTGAAGCATGTGGCAATTTTGAAAAGTGGGAATAGTATAGTTTCTGAGCAAATTAAGGAGTCAGGTGAATACCCAGTTTATGGAGGGAATGGTTTAAGAGGTTATTTTTCAGAATTCACTCACGATGGAAGCCATGTTTTAATTGGTAGACAAGGTGCATATTGTGGAAATATCAAATATGGTTATAGTAAATTCTGGGCCTCTGAACATGCCGTTGTGGTTTCACCAACGGTTGACTACGAGATTGTTTATTTGGGTGAATTGCTAAGAACTATGAATCTTGGACAATATTCCGTTTCAGCAGCACAACCGGGATTGGCTGTGGATATGATCAAGAACTTATTTATACCGTTTCCGTCACGCAATGAACAACAATCCATCGTCCGCCACATCGAAACTGAATGTGCCCGCATAGATGCCAAAAAATCCAAAACCGAAAAACTGATTGATTTATTAACCGAATACCGCACGGCACTAATCAGCGAAGTGGTAACAGGGAAAATAAAAGTGATATAATCATGAAAAAGTTTGCTACATCTATAAATAGTATTACTTTTGCATCAACAGTACCTGTGTTGCATCCCGTAAGATCTGCTCACGGGTCTTCTTTTTTTATAGGCTTGTTAGTTCATTTTCAATCTCTGCACCATGCCTAAACAACCCAAAACCATACAAGAGCAAATTGCCTTACTGAAAGGCCGAAACATGGCTTTTCGGGATGTAGCTGATGCCCCACACTTTTTAGCAAATATCAGTTATTATCGGCTTAAAGGCTATTGGTGGGAGATGCAGGACGACAAATTCAATCATCATTTTGCCGATGGCAGTTTCTTCGAAGATGTCATAGACTTATATAATTTTGACAGGCATTTCAGGCTTATCGTATTCAATGCTATTGAACGCATTGAAATAGCTTTGCGTACCAAAATGATCTATCATCTTTCATTAACCTACGGTGCAGAGTGGTATTTGAATTCCCAGCTTTTCCCTAACAAGAAGTATTTCAGTGATTTTCAAAGTAAAATTCACAGCGAGCTATCCGACAGTAGCGAAGAGTTTATTGTGAAACACTATGAAAATCATCCAAATGAAAATCCTGAAAGCTGGAAAGCCTTAGAGGTTTTGACTCTGGGTTCATTGTCGAAGCTTTACAGAAATCTCAATCATCAATTGCCCGAAAAGAACCAGATTGCCAAAGAATTTGGATTATACAATCAAAAATACCTGAGTAGTTGGTTGATTACCATCACGCTTATCAGGAATATCATTGCACACCACGGAAGACTATGGAATCGGGTCATTATCAATAAATACGACTGGCCTGACATTTCGATAGCACCTCTAATGGATTATGTACCAAATAACTATCAAAGACGTAAGATTTTCCCAATACTATCAGCTATGTTATATTTAAATAATTTCATTAGTCCGGGTCATCATATTAAATCTGACCTTGTTCAATTATTTAATGAATTCAAAAATGTACCACTTTACAAAATGGGATTCCCAAACGGATGGGAACAACAACCCATTTGGAAAAATAAAACATTATGAACATCACCACTGAAAACACCTTTGAAACGGCTTTAGTGCAATCATTAATCGAACAAGGTGGTTACACCGAAGGCAATGCACCTGATTACAGCCCTGTATTGGGGATGTTTAAGTATGAGGTAATTAAATTTTTACAGGAATCACAACCCAACCGCTGGGAAAAAATTGCTGCCATTCATGGTCCTGATGCCGACAATCGGGTGATTCAACGCCTCTACAAAGAATTGGACTTGCGTGGTAGCTTAGATGTACTTCGTAATGGATTTGTGGATTATGGTGTACGTTTTCAAATGGCGTTCTTTCAGCCCGCTTCAGGCTTAAATCCTGATGCGGTTGACCTTTATAACAAAAATAACCTAAAAGTTTACCGTCAAATATTTTTCAGCAACAAAGACCATAAAAGTGTAGATGTAGTGCTTTCCCTAAATGGTATTCCTGTTGCTACACTGGAACTCAAAAACCAATTTACCGGACAGGATGTAGGTAACGCCCTGAAGCAATACAGCACCACAAGAGATAATCGGGAATTGCTTTTCGCTTTCAAAAAACGAGCCTTAGTGCATTTTGCTGTTGATCAAAACGAAGTATTTATGACCACCAAACTTGAAGGCAGCAAAACCTATTGGCTACCGTTCAACAAAGGTGCAAATAACGGAAAAGGGAATCCGCAAAATCCTGATGGTTACCGTACCGCTTATTTATGGGAATATATCCTGCAAAAAGACAGTTGGATGGAAATCATTCAGCGCTTTGTGCATTTGCAAACCGAAGAAATAATAGTTGAAGGGAAAATCTATAAAAAAGAAAAATTGATCTTCCCGCGATACCATCAATTAGATGTAGTAAGAGAAATAGGCAAAAAGGTATTGGAAGTTGGTCCTGGCAAAAACTATTTAATCCAGCATTCAGCTGGCTCTGGCAAAAGCAATTCCATTGCTTGGCTGGCTTACCGCTTATCAAGTTTACACAACACCTCAAACGAGCGCATTTTTGATTCTATCATTGTTGTAACTGACAGAAAAGTCCTCGACCAACAATTGCAAAACACTATCTACCAAATTGAACATAAAACAGGTGTTGTTCAAAAAATTGATAAAGACAGTACACAGCTGGCTTCTGCATTGAGTTTTGGCACCAACATCATCATTACCACGCTACAGAAATTCCCTTTTGTAATCGAAAAAGTAGGTGAATTGCCCACCCGTAAGTACGCTGTAATAATTGATGAGGCTCATAGCTCGCAAGGTGGCGAGGCGAGTAAAAAATTAAAAGAGGTATTGTCAAACAATGATCTACAAAATACTGCCTCTCCTTTGGAAGATTATGAAGAGGATTATACAGCTGACGATTTTATAAGAGAACAAATCGAGAAATCGGCAGCGGCAAGGGGTCAGCAACCCAATATTTCGTTTTTTGCATTTACTGCCACGCCAAAATACAAAACCTTACAAGTTTTTGGAGATAAGTATGCTGAAGGAAAACCAAAGCCTTTCCATTTGTATTCCATGCGTCAAGCCATCGAAGAAGGTTTTATTTTAGATGTATTGCAAAACTACACCACCTACGAACTATACTTCAAATTGACCAAAGCCATCGCAGATGACCCAAATCTTAACAAGAAAAAAGCAGCTAAAGCCATTGGTAAATTTGTTTCCTTGCACCCACACAACCTGGCACAAAAAACAGAAATAATTATCGAACACTTCAGAAACATCGTTTCCAAAAAAATTGGTGGTAAGGCAAAAGCTATGTTAGTTTGTGGCTCCAGGCTTCATGCCAAACGCTATTTTGAAGAATTTGGCAGATACATAAAATTGAAAGGCTACCAAAATGAAATCAAAATTTTGGTTGCGTTTTCAGGCAAAGTAATTGACGACAATGCCCCCGAAGGCGTTTCTGAACCGGAATTAACTGGCTACAGCGAAAAAGAATTGCCCAATATTTTCGATAAAGAGGAATACAAAATCCTTATCGTGGCCGATAAGTATCAAACAGGTTTTGACCAGCCTTTACTCCATACCATGTATGTAGATAAGAAGCTTTCAGGCGTTAAAGCCGTTCAAACACTTTCCAGATTAAACAGAACCCGTCCGGGCAAAGAAGATACCTTTATTCTGGATTTCGTCAATGATCGCCAGACGATTTTAGACGCTTTTCAACCTTATTACGAAATTACCTCCGTTATCGAAGAAACCGACATCAACCATTTATACGACTTGAAAGCAAAACTTGATGCATATCAGGTGTATTGGCATCAGGAAATTGAAGATTTTGCTAATGTGTATTTCAACCCAATGACAAAACTGAATAGCCCGAAACAGCAAAAACATTTGTATGCTTTCACTGACCCTGCTGTTGACAGATTTAAAGCAATAGCAGTAGAAGAAGAAAAAGACGAATTCAAAAAAGGCCTGCGTTCCTGGACAAACCTGTATGCGTTCCTTGCTCAAATCATGCCATTTATTGATACAGATTTCGAAAAGTTTTATGCCTATGCCAAACTGCTTCAAACCCGGCTTCCAAAAAGAGACCTTTCTGAATCCTTGCATTTAGATGACGAAGTAGCCTTGGAATATTACCGCTTACAAAAAATTAAGGATGGATCAATCGAATTGCAAAAAGATGAAGAAGGATTACTGAGCGGAATTTCTGAAGCAGGTTTAAAACGTTCAAAAGACGAAAAGGAACTGCTTTCCGTAATCATCAACGTCCTAAATGAACGCTTCGGCACTGAATTTGAAGAAGCCGACAAGCTCTTCTTCGACCAAATAGAAGCTGAGTTAATGGAAGATGAAACCTTGCAGACACAAGCAAGAGTAAATAAAATAGACACTTTCAAATTCGCCTTCAACGACAAATTCATTGACAAACTGATTGGCCGCATGGACCAAAATCAGGAAATATTTGAAAAAATTCTTGAAGACCAGGTATTTGGCGACTTAGTAAAAGAGTTAATGATGAAAAAAATCTACAACAAGCTAAACGAATAAAGCAACTATCTATTCAAATATTTATATGTCAACCAGTTAATAAATCAGTACAATGCTTAATTTCAAAAAATCCAAATCACCAGATAATATTAAAACCCGCAACCGCACCATCCGTCCTTCTTCTCGTGCTGTGAGTTCAAAAAGTTATAAAATCGACACCAAAAAAGTTGGCCCTAATGATACACTAATTGTTAACATTGACCACGAATCTAAACCCTCTTTTTTTGAGTCTTATACATTTAGTGGTCTATCCGTTGCAAGTAAAAACAGTATCAGCTTCCGTGTAATAGAATCTGGCAACAGAATTGATATTAGCTGGAGTGGTGCCAGCCCATTGGGTTTGCCATCCCGTAAGAAACCTGATCAACTAAAAGATTGGGTTGAAGAGTCAACAAACAAAGAAATATTCGAGAAAAAGATAGCAGAAGGTATTTTACAAAGTTTCGATCCAATCTGCAACGAAAACACAAAACTCTTAATCCTTGGCACAATGCCAGGCACAGAATCACTCGAAAAAAAACAGTACTACGCCAATTCACGTAACTTTTTCTGGAAATTGTTGTCACAAGTCCTCAATCTTGACCTATCCGTAGATTACACAACAAGAACGCAACAAATCCTTGAGAAAGGCATTGGCTTGTGGGACGTATGTATGTTTTGCTCCCGCGAAGGCAGCTTAGATGCTAACATTGAAGATGAAACCCCAAATGACCTAACTGTCTTCGTCGAAAAAAATCCCCAAATCAAGGCCATTGCATTCAATGGTAAAGAAGCAGCAAAATTGTTCGGGAAACATTTCGGTAGTATTCCAGGTATCAAACTACTGGGGCTTCCCTCATCAAGTCCTGCTAATGCAGCTATTCCTTGGGAAGAAAAACTTTCCAAATGGTCAAAAATAAAAGAATATCTTAAATAGCGCTATTTTATGCCACACGATAATTTTGATATTCCGGGCTTTACATTTAGCTCACAGGATTTCCCCAGGCAATTTGCTCATGGTCTTGTCTTTAAATCAGATTCAAGCAATTTTGGTACAATCCTTAAACACGATCAATCTAAATGCTTGTCAATATCAATAAATCCACCAATCATTTAAACGCTTCATCATGCCTCTTTACAATAACAAATCCGGTGCCTTAGCGCTAATAAAAGAACGCCCTTTTAAACTTGAACGCGAAATTCAGCAACTTTTTGAATCCAATCTTTCATTAATCACAGGCCTGATTCTGGTCAAATCTGAATTTTCAATCAAAAGTAAGCGCATCGACACCCTGGCTTTCGATCCACAATCCAAAGCATTTATTATCATCGAATACAAACGCGACAGGAACGCTTCTGTCGTCGACCAGGGCTTCACCTACCTTAGCCTGATGATGGAAAACAAAGCAGATTTCATTATCGAATACAACGAAAGTCTGAATCGTAATCTGCTTCGCGACCAGGTAGATTGGAGTCAAACACGCGTTGTTTTTGTCTCAACCGGATTTACTGAAAACCAAATTAAAGCAACTAATTTTAAGGATATAGCCATCGAGCTTTGGGAAGTAACCAGATACGAAAACAACACCATCGCCATTGAACCCATTAAAAAAACAAACGCAGCCGCCAGCATCAAACCATTAGCCAAAGACGATTCCCTGCTCAAAAAAGTCGCCGACGAAATAAAAGTTTACACCGAAGAAGACCACATTCAAAAAACGACTCCTGCCCTGGCTGAAGTCTACGAGCAATTCCGGGATGCAATTCAAAATTTGGCCGATGACATCGAAATAAAACCAGTCAAAACCTACATTGCCTTCAAAAAAGACACTAACATTTGCGATATCGAATTTTACCGCAAACACCTCAAAATATTCATTAACCTTAAAAGCGGAAACCTGGATGATCCCAAAAAAATCACCCGCCTTGTTTCCGACATCGGCCACACCGGAAACGGCGACTACGAAATAACCGTCACAAACACCTCCAACCTCGAATACATCATGAGTCTGATAAAACAGGCAATATAATCTCTTACTTCTTACTATTCGTTAATCTACCATCCAATGAAGAAAAATCAATCACATAAATCTTCTCTTTACAGCAGAAACCCATCCATTCTATTCATTCTCTTTCTGCTAATTTTCATGTTTCAGCTATTTCTCCCTAAAATAGCGTTTACACAAAAACAAATCAAACTACAAGAAGAGAATGATTTATACTTTACTTATTGCGAAGTTAATGGTCTTAAACTCAAATTTATCTTTGATACTGGCGCTACAAATGTTACGATCTCAGCAGCAGAAGCTGTTTTTATGATTAAAAATGGTTACATACACCCTAAAGATATTAAAGGCTCGTCTTACTCGCAGCTTGCAAATGGGGAAATAATTGAAAACACCAATGTCATTTTAAGAGAAATCAATATCGAAGGAATTATACTACATGATATTGAAGCGTTGATTGTTGAAAATCTAACAGCTCCACTCCTATTAGGTCAGTCTGCAATAAAAAAACTTGGTAAAGTAACAATTGAGGGTAATATATTAACCATTGATAATGCTGGATATGTGCCCCTATCCACTAAATTAAAGTATAAGTATACTTTAAGTAATAAAGCACATGAATACTATGCTATTGAATTGTACAATTTGGTAATAAGCACGCTAAATGAAGCAATTGATCTTATCGGTTTTAATAACTTATTATGTGAAGATTACCTAATACTAGCTGATTCATATCGTAGGTTAGAAAATTTTGAAAAACAAATTTCAATATCAGAAAAATACTTGGAACAGTGTCCTAATATGCCCTCTTTGCAAGATACTTTAAAACGTATTGATTTTTTAAGTCAATTGCTTGTCGTTTATGATCACTCGGATCAGTTTGAAAAAGGTATTATTTCCTTTGAACAAGCAATATATCTTTTAAATAAATCATCAATTTCTGCAAAATCTTACAGGTTATTTATAATTAATTATAACCTGGGTATTTCATATAAAAATAGAATAAATCCAGCATCAGCTGTTAAACATTTTGAATCTGCATTATCACATTATTGCAATTTCTTGAACATATCGATCTATGATTTACCTGAGGAATACAAGGATGACATGTATTTGTGTCAGATATTTTCTCACTTATCTATTCTTTATGGATTCCTTGATGACACATTTCAATCCGAAAAATACAGAAATTTACGTAGTGATTGTAATAATTAGTTTCTATTTACTACTAAGTAAAATCAATTTACTTTTAACCTCTGAGGTTGCCTGGGTATACCAACCATAATATGCCGCCATTTTATAGGTCAACCTTAAATACTCTAACTACTCTTGTCCAAGTACCTTTCCATTGTCCAGGTCGATTATCAACTTTATCAATACTTGTAAAGTCTTTCTTTTTGGAAAAGAAATTTACAAAAGCGTCTAAACGACTTGTTCTCGTGTCGTTTATATACGGACTTACACAAACGAAATAATTCTCACCGGGAAAATTGGATTCAATCAATTTCAAAAGTGCAGTTAATGAAAACTTATCTATATCCAGAATGTTTGAAAATAAATGAATGTGTGTATGGGTCTTACTTTTTAAAATATCAGCATTTGCAAGAGCATCTAAATCTTTGTTTATTGTATGTATGTCGGTAGCTGGGCTAAAGCTTCGGACATGCAAAGAAGCTCTCTTTAATGCTATTTCAGACGGCTCAATAAGAGTTAGTTTATTAATGTCCTGCTTAGCACCAATTTGACTTAGAAAATCAATATATGTCATTGAGGCCATTGCCTGACCGCACCCCCAATCTATCATATCTGTTTCCGTTTCAAAGAATGATTTAGGAAGTTTTTTGAATGCTCCTATGAGCTTTTCATAGTGCATGTTGCCGTAGCTATTCATGTATGCATATAACTGACTTTCATCGGTCAAAATCGCTACACCTCTTCCCAAGGAATTAAAAATTGCGTCTGACTTGATTAATTGATACTTATTTACTGAAATCTGTCTTACTGCTTTAAACTTAGGTTCTACTCCGGCTATAAGCTCACAATACTCAGTTCCCGTTTCAAGTAAAAAGTCTTTCTTGTAAGCTGGCTTAACAACATCACGTCCAAGAAATGAGTCCAACAATTCATGAATAATTGCATAAGCATTGCTGAAATTACCAAAGTCAACTTTTAGTACATCCTCAATTATTATGCTATGCAAAAAAGAAAACTCATACTCAGAGAGGCTCTTTTCGATTTTAGCTTTTAACTCGAATACCTTTTCAGTATTGAACTCACCAAAATCATGAATTACTTGTGCATAGTAATTCACCATAGTCATCAAAACCTTATCTGTATTGTCTTCCTCAGTTTCTGATGAAAGTTGTAGATGATTATAAACTGCCTCATATCGGCTTAAATAATCATCAGCAGTATTAACACCTATCAAATAAAGAGAAGCTGCCTTTAGCCTTTCCCCGATGTTGTAATCCTTCCCTTTCAAATGGTCGTACAAAAACCTGAAAGGGGCTAAAAGTCCAAGTTCTTCACTTATATCTAAGAGTAAAGAAATGAAGGCAAGATTTGTTTTATTACCAATATCTAACTGAAGAATTACATTTCTATTCAGTTGAATATACCTGTTTAGTTTATCCCGTGATGCTAATAAGTCAGCATGTTTTTGGTGGGTAAAAAAATCGTAAACCTGCTCAAAATTGTCCGATAAATAATTCTGTAATGACGTTACATTACCAGAGGCATTTTGTAAATATTCGAGTACTATCATAAAAATTTAAAGAAGGGTCGGAGGTGCCTTTTTAATAAGTTTAATGAGTTCATCCTTAACTTCAATTTTTGTGTACCCCTTTATCTTTTTCTCTTTTGCTAACTTTTTCAATTCGGATAAACTCATTGAATCATAATTTTCAGAAATTTCACTTGCAGGTTCTTGAACTACACTTACCGGGTCGATATTATCCTGAACCACTTCCTTCATGGGATTGACAGCCTTCTCGAACTGGTCAAATGGAAGTTCTTTAATTGGCTGTGATTTAATGCTCGTTTTAAGCTGTGCATTTTCCTCTTTAAGACTTGATATTTCAGCCCATAACTTTTCTATCTCCTTCTGATAACTTTCAACAGCTTCTTGTCTCTGCAAGTCATAATTCGCCTCACATTCGCTTTCTATTCTCTTTTGAAGGGATTCAACAGCAACTGTTAAAGAATTACGTAACTGCTTTTCGAAGAATTGCATCGCCTCTTTTTCATCACTCTTCGCAAATGGTGGCAGCCATTGATTTATTGACCTAACGATTGTTGAATAAATTTCTGCCGAATAGTTTTCCAAAAAAAGCTCCAATGGGGTTTGCTTTTTTTTTGCAATAACTACTGTGTCTAATATTTTGAAGGTCTCATAACCTTTTACATTAGGCATATACTTACTTGACGGACACCAGCTATCAATATAATTGAATGTATAGTTTGATTTTGAACCATTAAAAACGAACTGATAAATACTTTCAATAATGTAGTAATCCAATTTGCTTTCAAGCGTGAACTTTACATTGTTATCCTTTACCGGATCTTTGTATTTGTTCCTAAGTTTTGAATACCCATTATTTAAACCGAATAGGATTGAAACGTCTTCAACTTTCTCAGGGGCTATAGTACCGTTGCTAAGATCAGTTACAAGGTTATCAGCACTTTTATTTTTACGGTCACCGTAGGTGGCTAAAATTGCGAGTTCATACAAGTGTGAACTCGGATTTATTGAATCAATTTTTAAAAGCCCCAGTTTCTTTTCAACACGAATACCCTCCTTTTCAGCTAGCGCTTCGATTTCCTGAGCATCTAAGTTTTGGTATATGTATTGTTGCCACTTCGACCATTCGCTTTCTTGCTTTGAAAAAAGACCAATGTATTTATTACTAAACTTTAACCCTTTTTCTTTTGCCGCATTAAGTGTTTGTTCTTCAACCAGCTTGTTGAAATAGGATAAAGTGGAAAAATAGTTTTCCGAATAATTCATAAACGATTTACCACCCAACCTCATAAAAGCAAAACCGCCAAGGATAATATCAAATCTTTTGATTTTATCTGAAACCTCAGCCGTTGATTTAAAATCATTGCCAGCTTCTATTTCTGTGTCCGAGAGTATATCAATATCCCTATTCTTCTCAACTGAAACTATACCATCGGGGACAAACGCTGCTCCGCTATTGATATTCCAAATTGTCGTCTCCTTCTGCTTTGCATCCAAGAATACAACTGACTTCACCCTTGAAATAGGTATTGGTGTATTGTACAGGTAAAAACGGTTTGACACCTTAGCCAACTCTTTAACCTCTGCATCTGTAAGCACAATTTCTATTGAACAATCGCAATTTCCAACCCACTTGCTCTCTGAAAGCAGCAGGGAATCAGCAAAACGATTTTGGATATCCTCGGGCTTATTTGTAAAATATTTTGCCGGCAGGATGATAGCCTTGCTGAAATAGTGAGCCAGGCTACCTGAATTTATGGGAATGTAGAAAGATTTTTCCATTATAGTATTTCTTTACTGTACGTTAATTTTTGTTGTTCTGATCGTTCAAGAAAATTAGGCGTTGAACTGCTAATCAAATATAGATTTCGCTTAGCCCTGGTAATCGCTACATAATAGTCGTTTTCGTCTATAACGTTTAATCTAGCAATATTTGTAAGCATGTTTTCAAAGTCGGGAATAATTACAGTATCAAACTCAGTGCCTTTTGAAGATTTGAAAGTCGTTATGTGAACATTGTCTATTTCTCCAAGGTTGCCATCATCAGTAGAAAAACTCGAACATTGAATACCCGTATTTCGAATAATGGTTGCATAAGTATTCACTTGATATTGCAACGGCACTAAAATAGCGATATTATGAGTAGCAGATTTGAACTGGTTTATTATATCAATAATTGCCTTACTTTGTTTTGCTGCATTGTTGTTTGATACTAGCAAAATTGGCTTATTACCCCTTCTGCCTTCCTGTATCAAGTTATTTAAAGTGCTTTGCGGAATTATTTTATTTGGAAACAAAGCCCTTACAAAATGCATTATCTCATAAGAGTTTCTAAAATTTTCATCAAGCACATAGCTTCTGTTATTTGGAAATATAGTAGCTAATTGCTGCTGAGTCGTTGCCTTATTTTTATACACAATTTGCTGGTCATCTGCACCGTAAGAAACCACACCTGTATAGTTCTTAATTGTTGTATATCTGCCACTTTCAACGTCTTGTGCTTCATCCACTATAATTTCATCGTATCTCTGTAGATGATGTGTTGTCCACCAATATGTTCTATTGACAGCATCGCCCGCATTGCCATTTTCAGATCTTGCAGAGGCGGCTAAATAAGTTTCCAATGTTTTGGTATACGTTAATAACAAACTCCTTCTGCTACCTGTACCGTAATTCCTTATATGTCTCCATAAAGAAACTACACTTTTGCCAGTACCTGGTCCTCCGGAAATGGCAATCGCATTTGGTTCATTCAATGCGGCCTGTTGCCCTATAGTTAAGTCAGTAATTGCGGGTAATTTAAAGAAGTAAGCCATAGTTATTTTCCAGTTATAGTTTCTGCGTTAGGGTTTGCAGTATGTGATTTATAATTATGAATAGCGGTTTTCTTCGAAGTGTTTGCGTAGCAATAAACACATTCATGCGGACATGTATTATACTCTCCTATATCCTTACTCATTATGCAGCCACATGCTTCTCGCTGCCCTTTATCTTTTAGCTTCTTTGTTTTCTCAACTCCCTTGGATGAATCAAATAAAGTTGGTTCAATAAATTCTACACCTAAAAATTTCATTAAGTCTTTATCCTTATGAAACAGCTTTATCATTAAATCATCATCAACACATTTGTTATGAGCTATACCATATTTATTCAAATCGAATTTCTCCGCACAAGTCGCCAATTCCAAATTCCACTTTTCATTCAGCTTGTTTAATCCTTGAGCAAATTGAATCATCGTGGCAGGGCCAAATTCGATGTATTCAATATTGTCTTTTTTAAGGTTCGCTTCTACCTTTTTATAAATTGATATATCAGCAAAGCTGAACACCAATTTATTAGTATAGGTATGTAATTCATCACCAATAATTTCAACCCTCCTTAATAATTCTTTTACATTAATATCCTTTGTAAGCATCAAGGGGTCAAATCTCCAAATAACCCTATCCTTTCCTATACGGTTAGATAATTCTTTAAATGTATTTATCCTTGCTGCAACTCTAGGAACTTTACCTTCATATCCTTCATTATCGTAATCATTCAAAGTAAACTGGAAATAATAATTCTTAACATGTTCATCAAGAAAATCAAGATACTTAAATATTGGTTTAGGGTTCTTAGTCCAAAACACCACTGCTCTGGTTTCTTTGAATGAAACATAGATGTATGAGCCATTAAATGGATTTTTCCACTTGACATAACCAGCTTTCCACCGCTCTACAAACCAATCAGCATAAAATGTGGGTATGTCTGTTGAACGGCTTGCAGAAACAATAACCGGTGTTTGTGCAAACACGAGTTCACCATGTTCGTTTACTATTTCCGATTTATTCCAATTCATTTGATTACACGAAACGTTAGGTTAATTCTTTCACCAACTAGCTTACTTGTTTTTGGAACTTGATGTTGCCAAAAATGCTGTAACTCCCCCTGCATAATTAATAGGCTACCATTTGTCAACTCTATTTCTAATTTCTCTTTCGTCTTTATATGCCTTAATTGAAATCTACGTGTAGCACCAAAGTTCACTGACGCAATTACTGGATTAAGTCCCAATTCTTTCTCCGCATCAGTGTGCCATGAAATTGAATCATTGCCATCACGGTAGAGATTTAATAGAACGCTATTAAATTCAGTCTTAGCAATAGGTTCAATCTTGTTTTTAATTTTGAGGATTTCCCTTGTCCAGGGAAGTGGATTTAAAGTAATGCCTGAAAATGAATATTGCTTATCATTATTACCGTACCAGGCTGTTAATCTAGGGAAATCAATTTTCTTACCATACATATTCATTGACTCCTGCTTCCAAACAATATGACTGCGAAGTCCCTTTAAAAGTAAGTCACTTTCAGTTTTTGAAAAAAAGTTGGGATAAAAAATATATTCCCCGTTCTCAATGATGATTAACCCTTCTCTTGGATTAATTCCAGATTTTTGTGGTATGAGATTTCCGAATATGTCTAATTGATTCATAAAGCAAATTTAATATTTTTGTTCCTCAATGACCTTATTTTAGCTATTTAGGAATAAAAAAATATGGTACAACTGTGTGTTAGCTTATCAGTGTCGTTCCACCTCCTTTGATTTCGCTGCCGCGTTGGATTGCCCGCTTGGCGTAGTCTGTGACTACGTCGCCCCTATACACGCTCCAAATCCCCTCCTTGCATTTCGATTAAAATTTGTTAAAAAATTTTCGCTGACGCTACATCACCACCAACTTTGCTGCTAATAATCAAAAACCGCAGCAATATGATCACCGACGCCCAAACCAATCTAGTTTACTTTTCAAAACTAATCGTAGAAAAGTTCCCAAATTCATGGAAAAGCATTGCTTCCATCCTCGACAAGCACGGCATTAAGCACAAATTTCTTGAAGGCACAAAGGACATTTGGTGCAGGGACTATATGCCCATCCAAACCCATGCGAACCGTTTTGTCCAGTTCAGATATGAATCAACCTACCTTAATCAGGAACCCGAATTACGCACCATTCCAGCAGAAGTTTTACAAGCCAACGGCTTTAAACCTTCATTTGCCAACATCATCCTGGATGGCGGAAATATTGTACGCAGCTCAGACAAAGTAATCATAACCAAACGAGTTTTCAAAGACAACCCAACGATAACCAACAACGACCTCATCAACGCCTTGGAACAACACTTACATGCCAAAGTACTTATCATTCCCTACATCACAACCGACGAAACCGGTCATGCCGATGGTTACATCAGATTCATCAATGATAAAACAGTTTTAGTCAATGAACTTGCCAATGAACTCAAATATTGGCAAAAAGGATTCCGGAAAATGGTCGAGCAATCCGGACTTGATTATATCGAGATGCCCTGGTTTGAGCCAAAGCTGAAGAATGAACCTATATCAGCCTTGGGCATCTACGTAAACTACCTTGAAATCGGCAACCTCATCATTTTCCCCATCTTCCAAATCCCCGGAAACAAAGACCAGCAAGCACTCAACACAATCACCAAAGCCTTCCCCAACAAAATCATCGAACCCATCAACATCAACGAAATCGGCCTCGAAGGCGGCCTCATGAATTGCATCAGCTGGAACATCAGAAACTGACTTTAAGACCTTCAATCAAATCAACAACTCTTAAAACTATAAACCCGTAAACCCGCAAACTCATAAACAAATCAACTCCAATCTTCAAAACATCAAATCATCAAATTTACCGCCAGAAAATAAGTAGGTCAACAACCCATAAACCCGTAAACCCATAAACCCATCAACTATATTCTTCAGGGCGTGCCCCTTCGGGTCGGGCTTTCCGTTACAAGTCCTCGCTCCGCTGCGGGCTTTCCACTTTTTTCTCCACAATCGGCATTTAAAAGGAAACACTGGCGACTGAGCGGAGTCGAAGTCCAATCCCTCACGCACCATCCCGGTTTAGCAGTACTAAATGGTCTAGTTTTCCCCTTTGCCTCAACTTACATATCCAGAATTTCTGGTGTCAGTCAGTATCATTTTCCTGAAAGAATGACACCATATCCAACACACTTCACTTAAAACAACCTTAGAACCTTCCAATTTCTTTATCGCTCGTTCGCCGTCTCAAATCTCGCTCTCCAAATAAACCCTATGCAATTTCCCTAATAATTGATTTCGGTTGGGGGATTATAGTTCAACCGGGAGTTCATGCTAGGCACTTCGTGCCACATGAACTCCTGATTATTGGGTGCAGTTTTTTATTTCACTAAATTATAAATTGTGTTACCCAGACTATTAATAAAGTCTACTGATTGTCGTGTATCAGACTGAAAAATTGGTTGAATATCTCCTGTGAATAAGTCAAAATCACCTTCATGAACTATTTGGTTTCTCCGAATAACAATGTTTTTAAGTTCCGTTTTCAAGTCATTTTGATTCATTCCCATTTCTGTAGCTATTTTCTGCCATTTATGATTTTCATGCCATATTAAACTCAATGCTTCAACTACTTTTTCCGGATCTTGAAAGGATAAATGTTTATGACTGGATGTTATTGTTTGTTCGAATACAAATTCTGCAGGAGGTATAGACGCACTGTTAATTGCGTCAAATTGTTTTAAAGTAATACTAAAATTTTTGTAAGCATTGGTCGTTGTTCGAATACCTGTAAACGAATCAATCATTCCTGCCTTTACCAAGTCGTGAACTAACCTATCAAAACTAGAAAGCGAGTAAACTATTTCACTTCTTAGTAAATCTGATACATCCGTTGGGTTAAAACCAAGTTGATTTGTTAAATGAAGAAAGAGACTATCAATATTGCGAACTCGATTTATACCAAAGTCAAATATTTGCTTAGCTCTCAGCATTTGTCTTTATTCTTTCAATACTTTGGGCAAAATCAACGAACATTTGGTCAAACTCATTTCTTTTTTCTACCATTTGATCTAACACGGTCCCTGAGCGTTCAATTTGATCATTTGAAAGTGCATATACCGGGACACCAAATTTGTGCGATTGAGGAAGGAGGCTTTGAAAGTCTGGAATTTCTGCCAAACAATAATTTGTAGGTATCCCGGTCTCAGTGTATAGGTTTGGCTGAAAAAGCATGTTATTTTGTTCTAATCTAGGAACCAATTCAGTAGTAACAGCTGTCAAAATTTCATCCATGTTGTTCCTATATGGAGTTGAAGGTCTTCCACTTCTTATGTTAAATCTTTGAAGGACTACCCCTGCAAATTTTGGGTCATGGGTTGGAAACGGATATGACGAATTGGTAAACATGGTGCGCATTTGTTGCGAAGCGCTATACCACCGCGGTAAAACATCCGCCAACGTTCGAACTGCCATTAAAGAGAATGGATCTGGGTTAGTGGGTACTATGAATAAATCGGAAATTGAAAAGAAGTTTTGGTTGATTGCACTTAGTCCAGGGTTCAAATCTATAAGGACGTATTCAATTTCATGATGATTGCAGCAACTCTCAATTAGTGCATTAAACGATCCTGGCAAATTTTGCATAGTAGCAAATGCATTATTTGAGGTTTGAGCAAAACTTAATGCAGGCTCTAGCTCCGTTAAATTTGGATGACCAGGTAAGAGGAACAAGTTTTCATTATTTGGCACGTTATAGCAATCAAATGCACTTATTGGCTCAGGTCTCCCTTGAAATGCAGAGTTTACGCCATCCATTAAATTCCTTTTTCTTGTAGCTTCTTCGGTATAATACTGCTCAAAGCTGTCTTGCATTATTATCCCTGATAGATTACATTGTGGGTCTGCATCGACTAATAGAACTCGATGACCTCTTTGGGCAAGTTTCCACCCTAAATGAAATGTCGTAGTGGTTTTACTAACTCCACCTTTATGATTAAAGAAAACTATTCTCATTTTATTTATTTTTTATTCGTTTTGCAAATTGCACCCAACTTATTTTTAATTCGACAAATTGTCGGTTTATTATACCAAATTGCACCTAAAATGCCGACATCACTTCTTTTTTCATTGTCTCAAAATTAACCCTATTTCCAAATCGTCCATAAGGTTCCGCATCTTATTAATGCTAGTCGGACACACACCTAAGGATATTTCCCCGTCTCCTCCGCTTTTATGTCTCATACGCTGCTGAATTGTTGGCTTTGGTTTCTATTTTCCGGCTGTGTTTATTAAGCCAACTAAATTAGCAAAAAAAAATTAAACTAAACAATCATTCCGGATATTTTTTTCAGGCTATTGGTTTTTAGCTACTGGAAATGAGGAAAGTAAAATATCCAAGCATTGCCTTTTGTTATAGTTCATTTCTACAGAAAATTGTAAGACAGCCATTATTATCTTCCCCATTCAACGAATTAAAAAGGATACAAGCTTGAATTTTGAACCCGCATTTAGTCTAAAAAAAGCAGGTGTTGAATCTTGAATCTTTGAATCAGAAATCTTCAAATCCCCTCCCCACCCCCTCGCTAATGATCATTCCCACCCGCAACCAAAAAATCGGTCTAAAGTATTTAAACCCACCCGCCACACCCATATCGCTATCCTAGCCAGTCAGCAAGCACAAACGTTCTGCACCGGCCAAGCCCACAATCCAAGAACCCCGGGTGCAGCCCTCCTCTTGTGCTTGCCTCCTTTATTTAGCAGGCGGCTGAAGGGCATTGCGGCTTCAGTCACAATTATTGTCCACCCTATGCCAGGCAGCCCTGCACAAGCATCTCCCATAATCGCCTCACTCAACCATTTGCTTCATTCCGAAAACTGAATTTTTTAGGGCTGATCGTCGGCAATAACCAACGCCCAACAGATGTTTACATCTGACCTACAAATACCTCCAAACGCATCCTCATTTCCCACACCCACCAGATGGCACATCTGGCAAAAACACAAAGTACCCAATCCTGTTCCATCTTCAAATCCACACCCCCCGGCTTTATGAATTTTTGGGGTTGAGGACGAGGCATGCAAGGAGGTTGGGCCGGGAGTTTACTTCTTGTAAATGACCGGCTCAACCGACGCGCATAACGAAGTCATCAGCCCTAAAAAACATAAAGACAAATGCCTGTTCGGTCTGCCTGGCGGCCAAGCTCAGAACAATAATTGCGCCTTCAGCCGCAACCGGTAGAATTACATAATGAGCAAATTATGGCACTTCCTATCTTTCATCGGAATTTTTGAGTGTCACGGCGTGACCATAATTTGACATTATATAAACTACCTTGCCCCAGCCCCCTGATTTAGCTATCTTAGTTCGTAAATACACCATTTCAACCATTGATTGACCATCAATTCTAAACACACCAATCATCAACCGTATTTTTAGTTAACCTTAGCCTAAACACTTAGCAATTTTGAATTTTAAATCTTGAATCAGGAATCTTTCATTCTTCACTTTTCATTTTTCATTCTTCACTCACTATTTCCCCACCCGCCCTTTATCGGAGCAGCTGTCTGCCGGCAAAACCAATATTCCAAAGCCCCATGTCTCCAGCATACCTCGTCTCTCAGGCTGCACTCACTACGGCGGCTTCACTCATTGCACCTCGACGCCTTCCTCTTCGCTACAGGCGACTCGGCTCCATTCCTTCAGACCTCCTCCGTTCCTTTCGCCTTCGTTCCTCTGCAAGCTGTCAACATCCCACACGGGAGTAGCGCCTGTCTGTGTCGCACCGCCATCCTTAAAGTCAGCCCTGGTATGAGTGCCTTATGGCCATCACCATAGCCAACCTCAACATAAGCCACCACCATACCCGGGCTTCCTGCCAACCCACACAGTACGCCCCAGCCAGTCACCACCCCCGCCTTTCCCAACCCTCGACTAACCTTGAATTCTCTGCCGTCATCCACCTGCATCATGTCTATCCCGATACCAATAAAAAAAGCCCGTTCCAAAACGAAACGAGCTTCTGACAAATAGTTAATAACTTAGACATCAGCGATAAACGCTGAAAAATATGAAGATAATGCAAAGATAAACGCTTCTCCACCTGAAGTCAAGTATTTCAAAGACTTTCCTTACAAAAAAAGCCCGTCTCATTTAAGAAACAGGCTTTTGACAATTAAACCTACCAATTAGGTAAAAATATAAATCGCACGCGGGGAGCGTGCCTTGAAAACAAGCATCAAATATACACAATCCTATCAGCCAAAGCAAGCATTATTTAACAATAATCTGACTTTCGACCTTCAGACATTAAGATCTTCGACCTTAAGACCTTCGACCTTAGGTCATCGAGCGATAGTCGAGATGTCGACCCTAAAACAATGTTTTCAAACTCCTTCATCTCTTTCATTATTTTCATACTTCAATAAACCAACGCTCATCCTTTGATAGCATTAATAAAAGCTTAGGCAAAGTTGGCCCGTCGTCAGCCGTTTTGCAAGGCCAAGCCCTTCGGGTTGTGCAAAAAAAATAGCAGCCGCTGTGTTTTCTTGATATACAAATCAAAATATACAGCATTCATAATCCCTTTATCCTCAGCTATTTTTTTAGCCCAAGCCTTGCAAACCGCCTGCCGCCAGCCTTTTTTGCGCCTAAGCTTTCATTAATGGCTTATTGCCTTTTGCGGGCAGTCCCTCAGCTGTAACTGATTGCTAATCAAATAAATACAATTCATTATTAATCAAACACTTACACTTATGAAATCACTTAACAAAACCGCTTCACGCATCTTTGCAAAGCTTATCACCCAAATGGGACAGGCTGATTACCTCAAACTGGATCGTGGAGGCTCAGCCATCATGCCACTCTCCATCGAAAAGCTGGTTCACGAAGTAGATTTTGCCGGCAACAACGCCACCATCTACTCCCTCAGCCATTACTTCGAACAAAATGGCGATCTGGTACCCGATCCTGATATGACTTTCGCTGTCATTGATCAAAAAAAGGTATCAAAAAATTTGCTCATCATCCCCCTCACCTTCCAAAACTCCATCTATTACACCGAAGCCATTTTCCTCAAAGCCGACAGCTGGCAGATCCATCCAAAACAGCAAGCTGATCTGGCAGATTTCGCCAACAACTGGCTCAAAAATATCCAATGGCAGCAGGATCTTTAAGGTCCTGCAACAAATCAGGGTGTGACTTTAATTCGCACCCTGATTTATTCCTTTAATCTCAAATTTTCAAACCTGTCTGGCGACCAGCGGGAGACAGATCCTCAAATCTTCAATCTTTGAATCAGAAATCTTCAAATCATATTTCTAGTCTCTAAAGTCGCCCCATCACTTAAGTCGCTATATTTACTCCCTGATATATAACTTTTCTTCATCGCGGTATCCATTGAGATCCTTGTACCAGTTCTCGTATTCATCACCGGCACTTTTAGCCCAATCAAAGAAATGGCGATAGGCTTCAACTATGCTGACTTTTTCCAATGGCCAATCAAATTCCTCGACAACATGAATTGCCCAGGGCAAATTATTGGCTGTTTTGTAATACCTTCCTGTTACTGGATTAGAATTGTCGTCGTAGGTGCCAAAAATACTGAGGTCAGCCATATCTGTGGGGGGATAATCAGGCAGATGTACTTCCTTGCCTCGCTCGTTGTTCACGATAATGAAAGGATTCCAGTATTCAAATTTGAAGTCCTGCAACCCAAATTGCAGGCCTGAAGGCTGAATTGCCAACTGCAAAGTATCAAATTCAACAAAGGGTTTGTCAAGTTCTGTATTGATGCCTAATCCCGTACCTGGATGCTCCATCACATTGAAAAAATCATCAAAAACAATGATCGTTGGTTGGCTCTGTCCAGATTCAAATCCGTTTTCCATTAAGCTTACAAAGGCTTCTGTTACATGATATCCGCTAACTTGTACCTCAGACAAATTGTTTTGCAGATATTGACTGGCTTCAGCTAAGTTAAAACCAAAACCATTGCGCAATGATGCACCACTAGCCTTTAGCACAAAGTTTGCTTTAACTTCAGCCACCTTGTTTTGAGCGTTGGTTATACAGTGAAACTGATAATCCACCACAACATCATTGAAGTCGTAGTCTCCCATTCCTGGCCATAGATCTTCAAAACCCAGACTGCCATAACCCGCGGCAGGAAAATAATTGTCAAATGCACGTGTATCATCCATTGGATAGTCATCAAATGCATCCGGAACGCCGTCACCATCGCTGTCATCACCTGTAGCACCGCAAAATTCTGAAAAATACATCTGTGGATCAATCTGAGTCCAGTTGGCCTCCGACCATACCACATCATCTACTTCTATACAGGTGAGATTGGGGTTTTCAATTGCGACAAAATATTCGATAATTGAATTATTTCCATTCCTTAACTTGAGTTCTTCTAGTTGATTACTATTGACAGCAATTATCTTTATATTGGGATTATTCGACAAGTCTAGTGATACAAGTTGATTCCTCCAAATGCCTATAGATTCAAGAGATAAATTTGTTGCTAACTGAAGCTGCGTTAGCTGATTGTCCCAGATTGCGATTGATTTTAATGAAGTACAGTTTTCTACATTCAGTGTTGAAATACTATTTTCATAAACAGTAACATTTTCTAAAGAAGGGCTGTCTGATAAATCCAAACTTGTTAAACCAGCATCAACACAAAATAGTTCTTTTAATTTCGGACTATCTGATATATCTAAATTACTGAATTGATTGGTGGTAATATCAAGTACCTCAAGATTTGGTAGGTTTTGTATACTAAAAGTTGTTAAGAGGTTTTGATAGGCTAACAAGGTTTTTAAATTATAATTAGACAGTTCAAGACTTGATATTTGATTAATTCCACAACTCAAGTGTAATAAACTCGTAAATGCTTCTATTCCTGTTAGTTCAGCAATATTTTTGTTTTCAACATTCAGCGTTGTAACTGTATCCACACTCTCCGTCAGCACCTTACCATCCAGTAAATCATCAATCCCCAGATCAATCAGTGCCTGTTCAAAACTATTGTCTGGTATCAAAGTGTATGATCCCTCTCCACAGTTTTCACTAAAATACATCTGCGGATCAATCTCTGTCCAATTGGCCTCTGACCAGGCGGCATCATCCACTTGAACACAAGTCAAATTAGGGCAATTTTTTGCCCAAAAAGTTGTTAACTGTTGGTTTTCGCCATTCTTAAGGTTTACGTTGTTAAGAAGTCCATTATAGCGTATTACTAATCCTTCCACCTCTGGGTTGTTTGATAAGTCTAAACTCGAAAGCTGATTATTATCAACGTCTAAATATTTCAAATGTATATTATTGCTTAAATCAACTTGGCTTATCCCACAATTGCGCAATAACAATCTTTCTAATAAAGGGTTAGAAGAAACATCGATACTAGTCAGTTGCTGGTTTTCCATTAAAAAGAGATCTTTTAATAGTTGGTTATTCGAAACATCTATACTTGATAGTTCATTAGCTCCAACAACAAGTTCTTCTAATTGAGGGTTATTTGAAACGTCAATCTCGGTTAATTTATTATTGTTTAATAATAACCTCTTTAGGCTCGTATTTTGCGACAAATCAAGGGTTGTTATTTCATTTACCATAGCAATTAAAATTTCAAGCTCTGGCATCGTCGATGTATTGATAGCCTGTAAAAAATTATTTGACGCTTGTAAAAATTGAAGTGAAATAAATGCTTCAATACCAGTTAAATAACTAATGTTTTTATCAGTAACATCTAAACCAGTAATGTTTTCCACATTCGCTGTCAACACTTTCCCATCCAGCACATCATCAATCCCAAGATCAATCAGTGCCTGCTCAAAATTGTTATCCGGTATCATGGTCCATTGCGCTTCAGCAGATGTATAAACAAACAGACTGCAAAGCAGGATGATCATTAGTTTTGTTTTCATTGGTTTGGGCTTTATGGCTTGTTTTACAAATGTACCACTAGGTTTTCTGTTGTAACAGAAACCATGGCATCATTCACTTTGATTTCTTTCACAGTCTTAGGCAAACTTATTTGAATGCCATACGCATCACTTCCTCCGGGATGCATGCCTTTGTGGTAAGTAACGCTGTGATCCGACGAACGTACCTGAACAAAGCCTCCTGAAGTGGAAATAATTTCCAGACTTACTACTACGGAAGTATTCCAGTCAAATTCATCTGCGTACTGTTCCTCAGTAAAACCGCGTTCAAATGGCTCAATTTTGTCCTTTCTGCAACTACTTGCAGCAAATAATAGGATCAGTGTGATGGAAGTAAACAATATCTTTTTCATAGTTCAGGTTTTGGCCACGAGCTAACAAATGAAATCATCATTGATTTAACATTTTTTAGTACTCAAAAAACGTGCCACTTTGTTATAATGTTGATTATCATTTCTTTAAACTATTTTCTAAACCTTTGTCATTCTCTTATTTTTAGAATATTTTCCGTTTCTGGATAATCAACTCTCCAAGCCTCTTCACTTAAACCCTATATTGGTATTCTTCCCGCCATCATCACATAAATCCTCCTGGTCATTTGCTTTTACCTCATTACATGCAGTCCTTCAAACTATCGCCCCCATCGCTAAAGTCGCTCAACTCTCCCCATCGCCCCTCCGCACTCCACTCACCCTCACCATCCTCCTCCTATGCATCGCCTTAGCCAGCACAGCATACCTTACCGCATCAATCCCGTGATTAAACTTATCAATCGGAATATTAGTTGCTTTCCCAGCTTGATCCTCCCGCCATTTATAATTCTTTAGCTCTCTGATCAGATTCACAGAACGCTTGGTAACTTTCATTTTATACCGTTTCAGCACGTCAATACCTGCTAATATACTGTCTTTACCCTTGAACGTTGCCTTCACCTGAAAACCCTCTTTCTTGATTTCATAAATACACTTCGGCTGATTGTCAGCAATCACCTCATCTTCCCATTTCAAACCCAATTCACCCATCCACCCTGCAATATCCTGATTGGTCAATCCCCGGTTATAAATCAGCTCATCCAGATACAGCTCACCACCACACAGCCCCACCTTGATCAGTGCCGTAGGATCATTCGAAAACCCAAAATCCATCCCGTAAACGATCCACTTACAGTCACTTTCCTGCGGGAATGTCTCCACCTGCTCCCAATTCGTAAACACCAGCCCTTTAATCTGTCCGGGCAAGCCAAGACCATAAACCCGCCAATAGTTCTCATCCACGTATTTCAGATTCTCAATCTCCTTCACCACCTCTTCTGGTAAAAAATCCTTATTATCCAAATAGGTACTTTGAATAAAGGTACAATCTTCTCTTGGCAGCACCACATCATAAATCCAGTGCTCCTCCATCGAAGGGTTATAATCCAGAAATATCTGCTTCTCCGTCCTGATGCTCAGCTGTACCCAATCTTCCAAAGTTAGCTCGTTAGCTTCATTAATAAAAAGGAATGTTCGTTTAGCACCACGCTTTTTCTGCGGCTGATCCAGACTCACAAACTCAAACAAATTCCCATTCAGCGTATAAGTGTTTTCAGTTTTATTATGGTGTCGCTCATCATATAAATCCTCATTCTTCAGAATCTCAAAAAAGTCCCGCATTGCTGAGGCTTTCAATGAAGGCAAAGTCTTACGCACTATCGTAAAAATCGCATCCTTTTCCTGAAAGGCCTTCACCAGTATCAGCAGCTGCAAAATAGAATAGGTCTTTCCGGATCTCGAAGATCCCTGATTGACAACAATCTTGGTCTTAGCCTCAAAATTCTTCTGAAATACTACGGATACTTTTACTTTTTTATCCATCGTTAGCCCGTTGGTCTTTTGGATTCTCTGCAGTTGGCACTACTTCAAAAGTTATTTTGCTAATGCTTTTCTCGCTGGGATTCAATTCCAGATTCATACGCTGTAACTTTGGCCTTACATATTCCTGTAAATCAATCCAAAGTCTTACACGTTCTGCTGATTTCAAAGCTTCCAGATCATCTTCAAGTGAATCATCCAACAGGTTCAGCACCCATTCAATGCGTTCTTTTACTTCTGTAGTTAATTTGTTTTTTGCCCCTTTAGGTCTTCCGGGATTGCCTGGCTTAAATTTGGTGTCTTTTGTTGCTTTCATAATCGTATTTTTTCGTAATTATCGGTTTATTTTGGTTTATATAAGGTATGCTAAACTTTCTTGTTTTGCCCATAAATCAATTTTTCAATAGTGCTGATACTTAGTCCATATTTATAACTCAATTCTCTCTTGGCATCAATACCACTCATTCCTTGTTTTACAAGCTGATAATAGCGTCTGACCACAACCCATTTTCTGGCTTCACCGGGTTGCAAAAGTCCTGCATGCATCATCTCTTCTGTCTCGTAACCGCCAAGTTCAAGTATATCCTTGGCAAGCAATTCTATAAATTTTCCCATAGTTTATCTTTTATGTATTTCTTATTGATTTATTCTCTGCTAACAACAAGTTAGTATATGTTTTTATATAAATACATATTTATTTTAATAAACTTATTTAGTAACGTGATTACATGCTTTCAAATATTGTTATTGCAGATTTTTACGTTATTTTAATTTTATTTTGTATTTTATTTGTATTTATAATTATAATAACAAAAAGCATATACTATATGAAAACAAAAAACAAACCAAAACCAGTTACAAAGCCTGCTCCCAAAACTAAATCCCTCGCCAAGAAAAAAGGCAAGAAAATTATTGGCTATAAACCGGGTTCCGAACTGGCAGATGCAATACAGTAATCCTATGAACCGTTATTACCTCTCACAACCGACATTCAGCAGCCCTGTTGGCTTTATTGATAAAGATCAGGGCATCATCTATGGTGTCACAGTGGCCAAAACAGGTCCTGCACGTGGGCACAATGGCATGATCGACAAAACATTCCTGCTGCAATTGGTCGATATGGCCAATGCACGCCCTCAGGGTATCAAAGCACGCTTTGGTCATCCCAATATGTGTTCAACAGCGCTGGGCACCTATCTTGGCAGATTCCATAATTATGCCTACCAGACGGATAAAGTCACTGCTGATCTGCATCTGGATCCCTCTGCAAAAGACACCCCCCATGGTAATCTTTTCGACTATATCCTCAATATGGCGGAGTCTAATCCTGATATGTTCGGTGCTTCTGTCGTATTTGAATCTGATGCCATGCAAGAAAAACAGATCGCTACAGACGAAGCTACAAAAACCCAGCGTTTCTTCCGGCTCAAAGAGCTTCGTGCCACAGATATTGTCGATGATCCTGCCGCAACAGATGGCTTGTTCTCTGCTGAATCACTCCCCGGTCAGGCAACACAATGGCTCGACCAAAACCCTGAACTCTCCGAATTAATATTTTCTAAACCTGATCGACTGATCGAGTTTTTAAACAACTACTTAAATAACAGTAATATGAACCTTTCCGAAAAAATTAAATCCAACTTCCGCAAAATCTTTAGTCTGGAACTTGATGAAGGTATCAAGGATCAATTATCTCAGGATAATGGCACCAGTGATACTGATACTTCCTCGGCTGATCAGCAAGAAGACAGCCTGATCAAAACTGCTTTCAGCAATTTTGTCGCTGACTTTCCTGAGCTGGGCATCACCTCCAATGAGGATAGTAGCTTCAGCATCCAGCTTGACGAACAAATCACACAGCTTTCTGCTGCTGATATGCTCGAAACCATGCTGGGCACAACCCAATCACTGCTTCAGGAACTGATGGCTTCCAAAGCTGTCATCAACCAGCTTTCTGATAAATTAGCTGCAAAACCAACAATCCCTGCACAAGTCTCCGACCCTCAGGTATCAGCCAAACAGGATTCACCTGAAAAAGATGAAACAGGCAAACAAATCCTGAAAAGCATCCCCGCCGAAATGCGCTACCGCCTCCGAAACCTCACAACCAAACAACCTTAACCTCAATCTTGGATCTTGAATCTTGAATTTTGAATCTTTGAATCCCCTCAACAAATCAACAAAGAACAAATAAACAACCCATAAACCCATAAACCCGTAAACTCGTAAACCCGTAAACAATGAACATCTTCACCCAAACCACCAGTCCCACCTTCACCAAACAGGCCGTAAACGAATACTTCGTTCAGCCCATGTTTATGGCTGAAGATATCCGTGGACTCATCACTGTACGCACCGATGTCAAAGGCACCGAGCGTATCAACCGCATCAGCCGCCCTTCCATGATGACCAAGCCTAAAACAGCTCCCGGTTTCAATCCCGTTGGCGGCTTCCAGCTTACCTATTCTGATATCACTGTCAAACCCATGGCACTTGAATTCGAGCAAAATGCCCGTGCCTTCTGGGGTTCTATTATCGACCAGCTTCTGGCTCAAGGCTATAAGGAAGATGATATCGAACAGATGAAATCTCCTGATGTATGGAACAAAATCATGCTGCCTATGATTGCCCAGGCTGGTCAGGACGACCTTATCCGCCAGATGTTTTTCGCCAATCCTGATGCTGAAATCCTCTCAGAAGGAAAACTCACAGGTGTTGCCGATGACAACTACTCCGGCTATACCGGTTTCATGACATGGCTCTCTAAAGACCTCTACAGCGGTATCATCCCATCCAAACAGCATGTGCCTGTCAGTTCTGCTGTAAACGCTAAAAAGGCAGAAAAAATCCTTACCTATTCGGCCAGTTCTGATACCAAAATCAGTGTCACCATCAATGGTATCACCTACGAACAGGCTTATGCCACAAATGCTGCTACTACCGTGGCCAACTGGCTCAGCACACACAAAGCCAATATCGAGAAACGTGGCGGCATCAATGGCGTTATTGTTACCAATCCCACCGGTGCCCAAATCAAAGTGGTATCTAAATTCAAAGGACAGCCTTTTGATTTCACTGCCGAAGCTGATGGTTCTGGCTCTTTTGCTGCCTCTGGTGTTGTGGAAGCTGTAAAAGCTGGTGCCCTGGCATCCAACGAAGCAGATCAAACCCTCGAATCCATGCTGGATGTGGTAACCCCCGAAATGCATGAATTTGACCTTTTATTTATGATCACTTCTTCCATGTGGCGCAACCTGGTGCATACCATGAAAAACCGTGAAACTGCATGGGGCGATGCCGTCATGCGTAATGGCGTTAAAGTGCCTACTTATGAAGGTATCCCGGTAATCGTTCGCCCCGATTGGGACAAATGGATTGCCGTAGCTCACAGTGGCATTCAGCCACACAGAGCTTTGCTCACCACCAGCAAAAACCTCTTGTTTGCCACCGATGGCACCTCCGATTCTGAAATGATCGAAACCTGGTACAACCAGGAAGCCCAGATGCGTCGTTACCGTGTCCAGTACAAAGCCCAAACCGCCTACATCCACAAAGAGCTCCTTGTCCTCGCCGGCTTCAACGACTAACACCCTGCCCACCATGCTGCTGCCTGCTCCAAACTATCAATCCGACTTCAATCGCTACAAATCCTCGTCCTTTCCACACGAGCAGCGCAGCAGCTCAGGGTAATTTCAACCATCAACCTCAATCATTGAACCTGCCTACCGACTGCAAGGAGGTAGGTCTTGAATCTTGAATCTTTGAATCCCCTCAACAAATCAACAAATAAACGAATCAACCTTAACCTTAACCTCAGCCTCAATCTTGAATTTTGAATTTTAAATCTTGAATTTTCAAATTGTCAAATCTCCAAATGCCAAATTTTTCAACATATAACTACACCCCCCTCTTCAACCTCAACAAAACAGATTTCATCAACCTGAAATCCAACCTGGAAGAGTATATCCCTTTTGGAGAAGATAACCTGTTGCCCACCCAGCTCAACAAACTTTCCCGTGAAGCACCTGTCCACAGGGCTATCCTCAACAGCAAAACCAATTATGTCATTGGCAAAGGGCTGGCATCTAATGATGAAGCCATTAAAGCCTTCATTCACAATCCCAACAATACCAATCTTGACCTCACAGATACTTTGCGCAGAATCGTCTTCGATTATTTCACACATGGAAATGCCTATATCGAGATAGTGACCAACGCAGACAGATCTTTCCTGTATATCTATCACCTTGATGCTTCCAAAGTCAGGATTGCTGCCAATGAAAAAGAGGTACTGATTCATCCTGATTGGGAACAGTTCAAAGGAACCAATGACGAGCTTACGGATGTCCTTCCACTGTATCCTGAATTCAGCAAACAAGCTGATGGTCTGCATCATGCTGTTTATCATATCAAGGATTACGAGCCTGAATTCTATTATTATGGTTTGCCATCTTATTATGCTGGCTTGCGCTCCATCATCATTACAGGTCTTACCAATGTCTGGAATCAACGCCGCCTCGAAAGGCATTTCTCAGCTCCTGGCTTGCTTATCATTCCAGGAGTAAATGACGATGCTGATGCCGCTGCCCTCGATGCCGAATTCCAGAAATATATGGGAGCCCTCAGCGAAAACTCTACTGACCTCATCATCCAGTATTTACAGGATTTAGGCCCTGGTCAAACTGCTCAGGCTGCTCAGTACATCGACTTCCTTAAAAAAGAAGAAGGAAACTGGCTTACCCTGCACAGTCAGGCTGAGATGAGTCTCATCACTATCCACAACTGGTTTCGTACACTCACACCTTATTCCGAAGACAAAAGCGGCTTCGACAAAAACCGCATCATCTCTGAATACGAGGTGGCCATGTCCAGCATCATCCGTCCAGCTCAGGAACATTTCCTGAAACACTTAAAAGTCCTGCTCCGTGCTTTCAACTTCAAAAGCGAAGAAATCGACTTCATCAACGAGCCTCCCATCCAGCGCATCAACCCCTACAAATTTGTCTGGGAAGTACGCCGTGATTCAGGCCTCGACTTCAACCCCAAAGATCCCGTCCAGCAACAACTCGTCATCCAGCTCCGCAACACCTTCAACGGCAACCAAGACCAAGATCAACCAATCTAACCGCTGCTGCGTCGCTGCCGCGCGAGTCCTCTCGCGTGGTGCGTAAAATAACCCGTAAACCCATAAACTCGTGAACTCGTAAACTCATAAACAAATCAACAAAAAACAAACCTGCCTGCCGACTGAAAAGAGGCAGGTCAACAACTCCTAAACTCATAAACAAATCAACGAATCAACAAATAAACAAAACTCAACCTCTAAAAAACTAACCCTCTAACACTCCTAAAAAATGTCCCAATTCGATCTTCTTTTCACCCGCAACGACCACGCCACAGGCATTGAATTTGCCGAAATCAACCTCGCCAAGCCTGCTGCCGCTGGTATGTTTCTTACTCAAAATCCTAGCTCAGGTGCGCTCTCTTGGAGCAAAACACTCGAAACACCCGTGCTTAATGGCACTGTCTCAGGCTCAGCCCTGATTACAGATCTTTCTTCCAACCCTGCTGCTGGTAAGCTGCTCGATGCCCTCACCGCCAAAAACTATATGGATCAGCTTATTGGAGCTAATGATGCCATGGTCTATAAAGGCGGTATCGACTGCTCCGCTAATCCAAACTATCCTGCCGGTGAAATCGGCTGGACTTGGAAAGTCACCGTAGCAGGTAAGATCGGTGGTGCTTCCGGCACTGTTGTCGAAGCTGGTGATACCATCATCTGCTCCGAAAATAACAGCGGAGGTACTGAAGCCACTGTTGGCAGCAAATTCACCATCATCCAGGGCAATATTGATGGCGCTCTTTATGATGGCTTGTTCAGTTCAACTGGTCTGCTCAAACGTACAGGCGTTAAAACTTATGCCGTAGTCACTGATAATTCCGATAACTGGAATACTGCTTATGGTTGGGGAAATCATGCTTCAGCAGGTTATGCCACAGCAGCAAACCTCACTTCCCACGTCAACAATGCCGCCAAACACGTAGCTGATGCGCCTGTCTTTGGTACAGAAACACGTGCTTTTGTGCTTTCCATCAAAACCGGTGAATCCGTTGCCAGCTGGCGCCTGCTCGACTGGTCCGACATCGACAATATTCCCGAAAATATCAGTATTGATGGTCACACCCATACCATCGCTGATGTCACTGGTCTCCAGACTGCTTTGAACAGCAAATCAGATACTGGTCACGGCCATGCCGTTGTAACCACCAGTGCTGATGGCTTTATGTCTGCTGCCGACAAAACCAAACTCAACGGTATTGCTACTGGTGCAAACAATTACAGCTTGCCAACGGCTTCAAGTACAGTGCTTGGGGGTGTAAAAATTGGTTCTCGCATCACTATCAATTCAGGCGTTATTTCTGCCGATGTACAGTCGGATAACAACTTCACAACTACTTTGCTCAACAAGCTTAACGGTATTGAATCGGGTGCTAACAATTACACACACCCATCTGGTGATGGAAACCTGCATGTTCCTGCAACAGGCACAACCAACAATACCAAAGTGCTCAAAGCTGGATCTACTGCTGGTTCACTTTCCTGGAGTCAGGTAGCCTGGACAGAAATAACAGGCA
Organism: Bacteroidales bacterium; assembly: GCA_015709215.1. GTDB lineage: Bacteria > Bacteroidota > Bacteroidia > Bacteroidales > F082 > UBA5536. The sequence goes on along the minus strand of JACCQN010000021.1, from coordinate 5,286 downwards.
AGCCTTCAACCTTCCCTGCATCAGCACACACGCACACCATCGCTCAGATCACTGGTCTGCAAACCGCCCTCGACAGCAAACCTACTGTTGTTTCAGCTCCTTCAGCCTACAACTCCACCGGTACCGCTGGCACCATCGCCTACGATGCAAACTATGTTTACGTCTGTGTAGCAACAAACACCTGGCGCCGCTCAGCTCTTGCCAAATGGTAAGCAACATTAACCCCTTGAAGCTGCTGCCCCGTGATTTCCTCGGGGTAGCAATGCTTCAACAGTTGCCTCATTTAACAGTCAACTGCTGCCGCGCGAATCCTTTCGCGTGGTGAGCAATCTCTCAAATTTTCAAATCCTCAAATCCTCAAATCCTAACCCCAAATGGCTCAATACGACATCGTTTTTGCAATCAATACCGCCACTTCTGGCGTACTTTACGAAGAGCGTGCCATCAAACTCTCCAAAGGCGAGCTGCTGGTAGGAACTGCCTCCACTCCCGGCAGTTTGCCAGCCGCTGCCAATGGCAGAGTATTAGTCTATGATAATTTGCAAGCTTCTGGTTTTACAACGGTTCAGTATGGTGATTTTGGCGGCCTGATCTTTGATGGTGCATTTCTGAAAAACAAAATTACACCAAATACACGCCTTTACCTGGGCGAAGATGAACTCATCGAACTGGTAGCTTCTACTGCCTCTACCTTTGCTGGTGGTGAAATAAGACTTCGGTCTGCGATACTTCGATTTGACGGCATACCTGGGACAGGGGCTCACCTTACCATTGATGCAAATGGTTATCTTTCCCGAACAACAATTTCAAGTGGTTCTTCCAAGTGGACAGATAGCGGTGCTGATATTTACCGTTCATCCAAAGTGGGAATTAAAAACACGGCTCCAACTTACGATCTTGATGTAACAGGAACCGCAAGAGTAACAACCGGAATCTACACTCCAAAAATCTATGGCAGCTCCGATACCAATACTTATCTGGATTGGGTTTCATCTGATCAGTTTAGAATCATGGTTGGCGGCATCGAAATGATGCGTTTTGTCGAAAGTACTGCCGATCGCATCGGTGTCAAAAATGCTGCTCCAGCTTATGATTTTGATGTCACAGGCGATATTCATGCTTCCGGTGATATCCTTTCCAATTCGGATATGCGCCTCAAAAAGAATGTCATGCCGCTGCCTGATATCACCCGCAAAATCAAACGCCTCAAACCGGTCAGCTTCCAGTGGCGTGAATCCAACAAAGCTGATGTGGGTTTGATTGCTCAGGAAGTGGAAGAAGTTTTTCCCTGCCTGGTGCGTACTGATGAACAAGGCTTTAAGTCTGTCAACTACCAAAAACTAACTGTTTTACTCTTAAAAGCTTTACAGGAGATGATGTAATGGCACTACCTACTTCAAATTTGAAATTGTACGATGTGTCAATGGCATTAAGTGAAGGGAATTATAACATTTCCATGTATAATTTATTCACCAGTCTTTCCGTCAATGCTGAGGGTTTAGACCCTGCCTATTGTCCAGGAGCTACACCAGCAGCAAGGTTAACAAACCTTAGAACTACTCCATATATACTTGGTAAGTTTCGGGGCTATGATCATGCAGCCGGTAGCTCACTTTTTGCCATCAGTGTCAGTGCCGCTTCCTTATCCAATCCCTGTGGCGCTCCGGCAATGGCCATGACGGTTTACTGTCAGTCATCCTCACTGGCTGCTGCTGTCAGTGCCGATCACCCCATTTATTCCGATGCTGCTGGGACTACGCTGGCAAACAATGGCTGGTACAGCGATGTCACTGACCAATGGTATTGGCTCGAATCTGGCGTATGGCGCGATCAAACCACCTGCTCCAGCCTCACCGCTGTTTTGGCTTCTGGTCCTGTTGGCTCAGCCTTTGAGGCCTGCGCCCTCAGCGGTAAAGCTGCCTATTACTACCACAACGGCTCCAATCAGGTTCCCGTTGCTGGCGATACAGTGTATATCAATCAGGCAGGCTCCTCTGCAGCCGAACCCGGCTACTACAAAGTAGACTCCATGACCGACTGGTATCAGCTTGGCTCTGATGGCCTCGTCTCCCAAAACGGCAAATGCCCTTGATCTAAACTAAAAACACAATTGATATGAGAATTGCAAGTTTTTTCATTCGTCCTGCATCTACTGAACAAGATCAGCAGCCAGCTAGCCCTCCTGATGGACCTTCTCTGATTTCCAATTTTATGGTCAATGCTCCAGCATCATCAAATACACCTTTTGTAGTTTCTCCAAATGGCATCTGGAACGACCATGAGCCTGCTTCCAGCGATGAGGTACCATCCCCGGCCTTTGCCAACTACTACAAATCTGATGATTTTGTCTACCACCGCTTGGCGGGCAAATGGAAACGCACAGCACTTAAAACATTTCAACAAAACCCATAACAATGAATTTTACATCCTCCAAAATACCAATCAACGCTCAGGCATCTCAAAATATAGTGCTGACAAGCCCTATCCTTATTCCCGATGGTGCCAAAAACATTACCTGTCAGTTCTTTTTCGACTTGGTTGCCCCATCAGCCGAGGCAGCCACTGTTCAGGCTTATCAAAGCACCGATGGCATCAACTTCGATCCTGTACTCGATGGTGCTGCAAATCCCATAGCGGTTACCCTCAATCCGGAGAATAATTCGGCCACCATTAATATCCTGGGATTGCTCTCGCTCTGGCTGCAATTCAAAATCAGCTTCAGCGATCAAACTTCAGGCATCATCACAAGCTGTAATATGCTTTTCTCTTAAAACTCAAATGGCTATGGGACAAACAAAACTTTTCAATTTATTTCAACCTTTTTCGGCAGCGCAACAGAAACTGATCCTGTCACAGGAATTAATCCCTAACGAGCATGAACCGCTAAATGCTTTGGATCCTCCGGTGCCTGCAACAGCTAACTTTTACAAAAGTGATGATCACATCTATCACTATATCAATAATCAATGGAAACGTACACCGCTTTCCTCATTCACTAATTAAACCCTTTATACAATGAAAAAAGAAGTAACAGAAAAACAGATTAACCCAATCGAAGCACTCAAACAGCAGCTTATGGAAGCCGAACAGCAAGAGCTTGAGTTGGTCAGTCAAAAAGTTGAAGCACTTCAGGAAGAGCATCAGGTTACTATCGGCCTGCAGTTGGATATCCGCAAACTTACCGACATTATTGCCTTCATGATCTCCAACAACAAGCCCCTGATCTCCCTCAAATTCGAAGTCTGGAAACCCAAAGAGTAATCCTCTATTTCTCAACCTCAATCTTTGAATTTTGAATCCTTGAATCTTTGAATCTTCTCAACAAATCAACATCTCCCCCCATGACAAACGCCCAAATCACACAAACAATCACTGATGCCATTCGCCAGTATGCTGATTTGTCAGAGGCTAAAAATCAGGTCATCATCAACCACCTCGAAGTTATTGATGCCAAGCTCACCAAACAGAATGGATCTGTTGCAGATACCATAAAAAGAGTGAGCAGCCTCGAAACAGATCATGCCAGGCGAGAAATCATCTGTCCGCACCGTGAAACCATCCTTCAGCTGCAACGCCACAAAACCGAGCTCACAGCCATCAAAAAGTATGTCCGCAACTGGGTCATCTTGGCAACAGGAATCGCCAATGCGGTGATTGGTTTAATCCTATATTTTTTAGCATAATGAGAACTTTACCCAACCGTCAGCTCAGTCGCTATTTCGACCGTTATAATGTGCTCGAAGGCACCGCCATGCCTATGCAGGCAAGGCAGCTCAACTGGATAAATGTGAAAGATTACCTGGACAAAGAGCCCCGTTACATCGAACTCTGTCAGCAGCTCGATCTGGTCATCATGGATATGCAATCCTGGCTAAAACATGAAAAGGACATCACCGAAACTATCACTCTGGCCATCTCCAGTGGCTACCGTTGCCTGGAGTGGGAGCGTATCCGTAAACGCACCGGCCAGAGTCAGCATTGCATCGGTGCTGCGGTGGATGTCTATCCGGTTTCTTCGTTTTTGTCACAAAATAACCTCATTTCAGTTGTATCACACCTATATAATAAATATCAAAAAGTATGGCCAGGTGGTTTTGCTGTCAAACAGCCTTCTTATGATTCCTCAGGCAAACTTAAAAATATAGGCTTCCTACACTTTGACAGCCGTCCTGTAAAAGTCAGGTGGCAATATTAACTTTAAACTTCTTTTATAATGGATAAACTCGTTTTATAATGGATAAACTCGCCAAACTCACTCAAACGCTCATTAAACGCTGGACAGCAAAAAGTCCAAAAATGTACCGCACTGTAACAGATGTATCTGTAGCCGTGGCCTTCACTGCAACGCTTTTACCTTTATTGCCATTATCAGTTCCTGCCTGGCTCGTGCCTCTTGGAGCTTATATCGTGGCCCTCAGTGCCAAACTAACAATAGATAAACCTAACAAACCATAATATTATGTCCGAAAATTTAAAACAAACCCTTCAAACAATTATCAGCACCTCGATGTCAGTTGATAAAGCTCTTGAAGACAACCGCATCAGTCCACTTGAATGGGCTCAAATAGCAATCAAATCCATTGGATTCTGGAAAGCAATTAAAAATATTGATCAATTAAAAGAGGAATTCGTAAGCTTAACTCCTGATGAAAAAATGGATCTTTCAGATTATGTTGCTACAAATCTGGATCTACGGAATGAAAATCTTGAAGAAACGATCGAAAAACTTTTCGAATCCTTGATTAAAATTTCATCAGTACTTCTCAGTCGTCAAAAAGTCTAAAAAATTAACAGTTTAGTATGAACTGTAACCAAATTTGTAACCAACTAGGCAAAATAATAGCCTTTTCATTTCTAAAAGATTGTTACATCAAAAGCCATTTTTTAATTTTTTAGCATCTGAATTAGCTAAAATTATCTTTTATTATCCTTTGTTTCACTCAGATTTGGTTACACTTTTGGTTACAGTAAAACAAAAGAGCGTCACAAGTATCTTGTAACGCTCTGATTTTTAAGCTCCCCCTGCTGGACTTGAACCAGCGACCCTCTGATTAACAGTCAGATGCTCTAACCAACTGAGCTAAGGAGGAATTTTAGTTTGATTTAAGAGGCTGCAAAATTAAAGATAATTTTAATTGAAACAAGTTTTTTAGCATTTTTTTGTTATTGTCATCTGATCAATTATTAGCTTTCCTTATAACATCATTTTTGAATGTATTTTCGGTTTCCTTTTTCAATAAAATATGTTTTCGGTTTCATTGTTGTCCGGTATAATTTAAATAAAAA
>JACCQN010000020.1 GCA_015709215.1 Bacteroidales bacterium | reverse complement strand
GGGTAGAGAAATAAAAATGAGAACTCCAGTACCAGACCATTTGGAAGCAACCATCGTAAAAATTCTTAGACCGCACTAAATCGGACAAGTCAGGAAGAATAACAAGAGTAGAAATTTATTGCTTTCTGTTGATGATTTTGGACACATTTTTGAAAATGCTATTGATTTGGATCAAAAGGTATTGACAGCATTAATGATGATTGAAAAGGATTACTTGGCAAGAAATCGATTTAATGTGTTAATTGCTAGACCTAAAAAACTGTTTGTAAAGGTTTACGCAAGAATAAAAGATAAAGATTTATCTCTTATGCAGCTTAATTATCCAAACACATACCAGCAAATAGTTTCCCTTGATAATGGGAATAGTATTTTAGAAATCAACCTTGATCAACTTTGGTATCAACATTTTAATGACAAAAGCTTTCCGATTTTAAAAAGAGAGTTTTATACGGGTTATTTATTCAAAAAATATGGGATTGAATTAACGCCTCAGCTAAAAATATCTTTCGAAAGGTTAGACTCTTTTCAAAAAATCTATGATTCCCTAACGTCATTTTTTGATAAACTGAAAGAAATATTTAGCCAATTTGAAGGTTCCTATTTCAATCAAAAGCAGTTTGTCGATGAATTAAGTAAATTCTTGGATGATAAAAGCAAGTCTGAAAAAATCGGGAAATTTATCCTATCATCATACTCCGGCCGATTAATTCAACCTGGAGTTATTGAGTCCAATGCATTTCTTCAACAGAAAAGAGATTTTGATGGTTTCAGGTATAGGGTCTATAACAATCAATATCTTGCAAGTTTCAATGCTTTAAGCAAAAGGTTGAGCTCTATGTTTAGTGCTACCGATTCAACAACTGTGAACCGATATGTTACTAATAAAGAGTCGAATTCAGTTAATTACGTCCGACTTGGTTACTTTTTAGAAATACTTGAATTAGGAACTTTTGAAATAAAAGGTGGGGAAAATCCAATGGTTTTCATCCGTATTAATGATCCTTCTCGTATTGAAAAAGACTCTTTAATAAGCAATTATAAAAACACATTACTTTCCAAAACGCTTGAAAGGCATCAATTAAGTAATCAAATATTTGATCATTTCTTTTTGAGAAGTTTTTCAAATGAACAAAGATGGGGCTTCATAGAAGATTTTTTCTTGGGCGCGGATGTAGATGTATTGCTTAACAATCACAAAGGGGGCGAAGCAAATGATCTTGATATCATTACTTTTCTTAAAAAAAATGCAACACCTTTAAAATCAAAACCCAATCGTTTAGATGAAAAAAACAATATCCATATTTTCTTTCCAAAACAGGATTATTTTTATAAAGAAAGCGATTTACTGACGCTTAAAAATGAAACTGGTATCAGAACAATGAAAATTTCTCATTGGCTTACAAAAGACCCAATGCTTTTTGATAAAAACAGAAAAAAATTTGATTTAAAAATTGATAGTAAGGTTTTTGACATCCTGGTCTCCAGACTTAAAGCAAATCATTTTGAATATTTCAAAAAGAGTTTAGGGTTAAATATAAGAATAGACTTTAAGGGATATGAAAAGCAAGTTAAAGCAATTGTGCCTTTTAAAGATGAGCCAATAAAGTTTTATCAGTGGTGGTTAGAGAATCCAGGTGAAGTCTTCATCGACTTTAAGCACAAAATTGAGTTGTTTGATAAAATTTACACATTAAAACCAACAATATTAAAAAGAGAACATAAAAAACTGATCAATAAATAACTACACGAAACATGCAAACGCTATTCTCTCAAATTGAAAAATGCCGAAAGTGTAAAACAATTAACGGGTACAAGAAGTTTCCTATTAATGCTCACGGTAATCTAAGCCCTTTTGCAGTATTAGTATCAGAAGCACCAGGAAAGGATAGTCTCACTCAGCAAAAATATTGGGTTGGTACTGGCGGAAAGATTCTGCGAGAATGCTTGCCAAGCGGCACTGAACTGGAAGAATTGTTTTATTTAACGGATATAGTTAAATGTTGGCCGAATAGAAATCTTGAAAACCGGAAGCCAGAAAATACTGAAATAGAAAACTGTTCGCCCTTTCTGATAAAGGAAATTGAAACGCTAAAGCCAAAGTTAATTTTGTCTTTTGGAGGAACGTCATCCTCATTTTTACTTAAAAGAGAAGTGAAAATCACACAAGAACATGGGAAAATATCTCAATTCGATAATCAAACAAAAATAATTACGCTGCTGCATCCTTCTGGAATAGATAGATTCATGGATAGAAGACTTTATAAAATCCAACTGGCTCTTTTATTTTTGAAAGTAAAAGATAGAGATTTGAGTGATATTCCTGAAATTTTCGAAGAAAGTAATGCTTTAATTCTGCCTGAAAAAAAAGAGCATAAGCCAATAACTCAAAGCGTAAAAAAAACAATTGCTGGTAATGATTTCACTATACCAACACCAGGCAATTCGATTACACAAACTGATGTGAGAAAAAATCAAATCAGGATTACTGCTGATGTGAAGAAATTCTTCCCCTCAAGATCAGCAACGATACTCTTTGATTATAAAGACCCGGTTTTTGAAGTAAAATTTTCGCATCGAATCAACAAAAGTCATTTATTACTTCTGGGTTCTGAATTGGCAAGCCTCATAAATCTAAAAGAAGGAATGAGCCTAAAAATGTCCATTACAGAGCATAACAAATATAAAATATACTAAGGATTAAGGTTAAACGATTGTATTTCCGTTAAATAGACTTATTACCTTACTCTTAGACAAGAAAACAATAAATTTGGAATCTTTTAGATAACACTAATCAAAATACTCTTACAGTGCGCACTGGAATTGATATACTTGAAAATGAGATAATTGAACAGTACCCTGACGTACTTGAAATTTTGCTTCGGGATCATACTACAAAAAGTAATATCTTCTGGGCTACGCATAATTACGAACATCTGGGAAGTGCATTTACTTTCAGCTCACCAATTTTACCCGATTCAATTACAGGTGATTACGGAAGTATTATTATGCCACGAGTACACAAAGACAAAATCCTACAGCAATCCAGATCGAAAGAAATGGCAGAAGTTTTTACGCCTTCATGGATTTGCAATGCGCAAAATAACTTGATTGATAATGCTTGGTTTGGCAGAGAGGGAGTTTTCAACACTGAAATAAGTGCTTCTGAGGATAAAAAATCGTGGGTTGTAAATGAAGAAAAAATTATTTTTCCAAAAGGAAAAACCTGGAAAGATTACATACGCGACACAAGACTTGAGATCGCCTGTGGTGAAGCACCTTACATTACAAGCCGATATGATACTACTTCTGGAGAGTTTATACCCGTAGAAAATCGCATTGGGATCTTAGACCGAAAATTAAGGGTCATTAATGAGAATGTAAGTATGTCTGGGGATTGGCTAAAGGCAGCTCAATCAGCCTACAAAAACACCTATGCCTACGAATGGCAGGGCGACAGTTTATTGTTAGCCAGGGAAGCGATGTTGATTACATTTATTGAAAACTACAAACAGAAATTCGGCAAAGAACCACTCATAAAATCCATTCAGTTCATTGCTTATATTATTTCCTGGAATGTATGGCAGATGGATGGCTTAAAAGGTGTAATCCCTTTCTCTTGTGGTGATAGCATAGAAACCAGCATGAATCTCTTTGGAGAAACAGAAAAGAATTATAAAGGCTGTGAAGGTTGTGAAAAAAATAACATCCTAAGACATAATGGAACTTATTGCTTAATCAAAGATTGGTCTAATAAAGACCCTAAAACCGGAAGGTCAGGACGTGTTATCAGATTTATTGATCTCATAAATAACCAACGATTATGAAATTTACTTCTGCGCTTAAACTTAAATTGATCTATGTGTTTCGCATAAATGATGAAGCACATAAGGGATGTTTGAAAATTGGAGAAACAACTTCAGATACTGAAAACATTTGGGGACTTGAACCAAATAGCAAAGTATTGAATAAAGCAGCCAAAAAGCGTATTGACCAATACACACAAACGGCAGGTATTGCCTATGACTTATTGTACACCGAATTGACAATTTATAACGGCAGTAATGGTCTCAAATCTTTTTCAGATCATGAGGTTCATAAAGTGCTTACTCGTTCAGGTATAAAAAAGAAAACATTCGATTCAAAAAACGAAGCCAACGAATGGTTCATTACTGATCTTGAAACTGTAAAAAAAGCCATAAGCGCTGTTAAAGAAGGTAAAGACTCCCTTCATGCCAGCGAAGTTTCAAAAACTCAGGATCCAATTGTATTTAGACCAGAACAAAAAGAAGCAATTCAAAAAACCATTAAGCAATTCAAAAAAAGTGATGAAATGCTCTGGTTTGCTAAGATGCGTTTTGGGAAAACCCTTTCGGCATTGCAGGTTGCAAAAGAATTTGATTTCGATCGAACGCTCATTTTAACACATAGGCCGGTAGTTGATAAAGGTTGGTTCGAAGATTTTGGAAAGATTTTTTATGATAGCCCACACTTTCAGTATGGCTCAAAAAATCAGGGTGAAAAATTTTCAAGCCTGGAAAATCTCTATAAAAAACAAAAATCACATTACATATATTTTGCATCAATGCAAGATTTAAGAGGATCAGAATTGGTGGGAGGTAGTTTTGATAAAAATGATGAGATATTCAACACAAATTGGGACTTTATAATCGTTGATGAAGCCCATGAAGGAACTCAAACCGAACTTGGGAAAAATGTTCTTGCTGAACTCAAAAAGGATAAAACCAAAATCCTGCATCTTTCCGGCACACCTTTTAATCTTTTTGATAAGTACAAAGAAGAAGAAATCTACACCTGGGATTATGTAATGGAACAAAAAGCGAAAGCAAATTGGGATAAAATTCATTTCGGAGACCCAAATCCTTATGCTTCGCTTCCAAAGCTCAATATTTTTACCTACGATTTGGGAGGGTTACTTCAAAGCTATATCGATGAAGAGGTAGCGTTTAACTTTCGAGAGTTTTTCAGGGTGGATGAGGCAGGTGAATTTCTGCATAAAAAAGATGTGATTTCATTTCTAAATCTGATCTGTAAAGGGGATTCAGAAAGCAATTATCCTTACTCAACACCGGAGTATCGTGATAATTTCCGTCACTCTCTCTGGATGGTACCTGGGGTAAGGGAAGCAAAGGCATTAAGTAAGCTTTTAAAAGCACATCCAGTATTAGGGCTATTTGATATCGTTAATGTAGCTGGTGACGGTGATGAAGAGGAACCTAATGAAGAAGCCCTGAAAAAGGTGGAAAATGCTATCACTGATAAACCCTATGAAACCTATACGATCACACTTTCTTGTGGCAGATTAACAACGGGCGTTTCTGTTAAAGCTTGGACTGCCGTGTTTATGTTGTCTGGCTCTCATAATACTTCTGCATCTGGTTATATGCAAACTATTTTCCGGGTGCAAACACCAGCTACTATAAACGGAAAAGTAAAAGAGGATTGCTTTGTGTTTGATTTTGCTCCTGATCGTACACTTAAAGTGATAGCCGAAACAGCCAAAGTATCCGCTAAAGTGGGCAAAACAACAGATAATGACAGAAATATCATGGGCGAATTTCTTAATTTCTGCCCTATTATCGCTATCCATGGCTCACAGATGAGGAGTTATGACGTGAACGGAATGCTCGAACAGCTCAAAAAGGTATATGTAGAACGCGTAGTGCGTAATGGCTTCGAAGATTATCACCTATACAACAACGACCACTTAATGAAATTAGAGTCCATAGACCTACAAGAGTTTGAGGGCTTGAAAAAAATTATTGGTAGTACCAAAGCCATGCAAAAAAGTGGAGATATTGACATTAACAAACAAGGCTTTACTGATGAAGAGTATGAAAAACTAGAAGAAGCAAAGAAAAAGAAGAAACATGAGCTAACCGAAGAAGAAAAGAGGCTACTGGCAGAAAAGATGGAACAAAGAAAAAATAGAGACAGTGCCATTTCAATATTGCGCGGAATTTCTATCCGTATGCCTTTGCTTATTTATGGTGCTGATGTATCAAACGAAGAAAAAGAAATTTCTATTGATAATTTTACTGAACTGGTGGATGATAAATCCTGGGAAGAATATATGCCCAAAGGAGTTACAAAAGAAACCTTTCAGAAATTTAAAAAATACTATGAGCCTGATGTCTTCAGGGCTGCCGGTAAACGCATAAGGGCTTTAGCTCGTGCAGCAGATCAGCTAACTATAGAGCAACGAATTGAGCGTATCACTTCAATCTTTGGCACTTTTCGAAATCCAGACAAGGAAACTGTGCTTACTCCCTGGCGTGTCGTAAACATGCATTTAGGAGATTGCCTGGGGGGCTATGTTTTCTATGATGAGGGTTTTGAGAATGTGCTTTCTGAACCCAGATTTGTTTCACATGGTAAGGTAACTGAGGAAGTTTTTTCACCCCGATCGAATATTCTTGAGATAAATTCCAAGTCAGGGCTTTATCCGCTTTATGTTACTTATAGTATCTATCGCAGTCGAATTGAGGAAAAATATCCAGATAAAACCTCATCCTCATTATCTATAGAAGAACAACAAAAACTATGGGACAAAACAGTTGAAGAAAATATTTTTGTAATTTGCAAGACTCCCATGGCTAAAAGCATAACCAAACGCACATTAACAGGTAATAGGCCTATAAGAATAAATGCGCATTACTTTAAAGATCTGGTTAATCAGATCACCAACAAAGCTGAGGTTTTTGTAAAGAAAATTAAAAAAGGTAAAACTTACTGGAAAGCAAATAATGATAACGATATGAAATTTAATGCAGTTGTAGGAAACCCTCCATACCAAGTTATGGATGGTGGCACAGATAGAGGAGCTGTCCCTGTGTATCATCATTTTGTATTGATAAGTAAACAATTAAACCCTGATTATATTTCTATGATTATGCCTGCAAGATGGTATGCGGGTGGAAGAGGTTTAGATAATTTCAGAGAGAATCTTTTGCAAGATAAAAGAATGGCAGTTCTTGTAGACTATGAATCAAGTAAAGACCTGTTTCCTACTGTAGATATTGCCGGTGGTCTATGTTATTTTGTTTGGTCAAAAAATCACAATGGCTCATGCTCTGTTATAAACACAACAGCTACAATAGATAAAATCATGCAAAGAGATTTGAATGATTTTGATGTTTTTATCCGCTCAAATGCATCTATTACAATATTGAAAAAGGTTAGAAAAGTATCTGATTCTTTTTTAAATGAAAAAGTTCTTTCAATAAATCCATTTGGGTTTAGAACATTTTTTAGAGGAAGAGAAAAGAATAGAGAAGGAGATATCAGAATTTTGACAAGCATCGGTTGGAGTTATGTTAATCGAAACGAAGTTCACAAGAATATTGATTTGATTGACAACTTCAAAATTTTAGTCGGGCGATTTGTTCCAAGTAACGGAGAGTTAAATGTTAAACCAGGTGAAGGATATCGTGTTATCACAAATCCTCAATTACTAAAACCAGGTGAAATACATACTGAAACATATATTGATGTAGCGAATTTTGATAATGAACGTGAGGCGATTAATTATTATAAGTATTTACAAACAAAGTTTGCGAGATTTTTACTTCGACAGTCGATTACTTCAGTAAACGTTACTAAAGAGTGCTTTTCTTTTGTTCCAAATCAAAATTTCTACGATTACAATGATGTTGATTGGAGTGCACCCTTTTCCGAAATAGACCAACAGCTCTATAAGAAATATGGTCTAACTGAAGAAGAAATTAGTTTTATAGAAAAGACAATCAAGCCAATGGCGGATTAATAGTACAATTGTTTGGTTTTGTGAAATATAGATACTGCTAATGCTTCTGCTTACATTACAAGAAAACAAGGGGTCAGCATCCCGGAATGGAATCATAGGCAGTATGCAATACGCTGAACTAATAATAATCAAAGCCTCTTATAGAAATTCTGGCTCAAGGCACTGTTCGTTAATTTACCGGCTTTGATTACTAGCACTATAGTGCTGCTATCCTATTCGACCATTTTCTGATGCAGCCTTTTCTATTCTCCTTAACTTCTTCAAAATTTTCTTTGAAGCATTCCGGTGTTCGCTAAGCGATAAAATCACTGGCAAAGGCTCATTCAACATTAGTGGAGCTTTCATTTGAATTGCAATCATTGCACCCATAAGCGTGAGGGCTGAAATCAGAATACCTACTTCATTTTCCTCTATTTCAAAAACTATGGTTTTTTTCATACTCATTAATTTACATTTTCAGCAAAATCACCCTGGACATTTGATTCACCTGACCAATATCTATCATCAAGATGCTACAAATACCTGAGCTTACTGTTATTGCAATCATTTTTATAACATATTTATTTTCAATCTTTAAACGCTATTATAAGTGATAAGTAGCCTATCCTAATTCCTCTTAATGGTTTAAAAGTAACTTTTAGACCCAACTGCTTGCTTATTACTTATAATCATATTTAGTGTTGATATACAGTTAGTTATTAAGAATTACCTGATAAGTGCTTATTAATTACTTGGCTTACATAAGGCTGGGCGACACCCACAATATCCGCAATTTTTCTTTGCCCATGTCCCATTCTGCTAAGCTGTAGGATAAGGTCTTTCTTATCTATTTGTGTTCCGGTCAAATATCTACCAACTTTTCCAGCTGTAAACCTAAAGTATTCAGCCAGTTTAATAGCATGGCGCATAGTCTGAAGACTAATTTCATACCCTTTATCTTCATAAACTAACTGTATGCAATGAAGAACAAGTGCTATTCGCAATACATGGATATCCATTTTCGAATTAACCATCCTCATGTGATCAGAGTATCCCTTCAGATTGTTCAAATGCTTATTCTTATTATAAAAGGACTCATAAGCAGCATGAGCCTCCTGCGAAAGTGTAAAATCCTCATATTTCAAATTATAATGAAGACTATGAATCAATTTATTCCGCTCCACTTTAACAGAGTCAGGCAATTCCTCACGTGTATAAAGGGGTGTCTTGTGGATTTCAGGCATTACAAACAGAATCCTGGCTAAAAATCCTGAAACATCGCGTGAATCGGATGCTAGCTCTTTTAATAAATCACTTTGTAAACCACCAACAATGTTTATAAAAGGGTGCCTCACAAAAATTGGCGGTCTATTAACTCTATTTACCTTGTAGGGAGAACCTGAAAAAGCAGACAACAAATTTTGCTGTTCGCCATTTATATTATACCGTTTCAAATCTTTAAAAAACCCTATTAACTCATCTCTAAAAAGTGTCACACCATGTGGATTTGACTGTAAAGCTATCCCTGTTGCCTCAGGAGTAGCATCGCTTAAAATTAATTGTTCGAGTTTGGGCTCTTCCTCTTTAACTTGACTGGCATTTGATTTTCTGCCTTTATTTTTCTCACGGTATTCGTCCAATTCAGTCTTGTACTTTTCAAAATTCTTTCCATCTATATTATGCAGAGGAGCATAGAAAAATTTTAAGGGTTCAGTTTTGCCATATCCCGATGGGGCAACTAAAGCAACCCAAAGCGAAGGATAATTATCATACTTTGTATGCAAAACAGCATGTGTACCTATTGCACTGGATGAAGCAGCAAGCAGACCTGAGACCCAGAAATCCGGATTTGTACCATATACTCTGGCGCACTCCCTTATAATGTGTTGTACATCATCCGGAAATGGCTCAAGACTCAATTTTCTGATTGATTGATCAATCTTCATTTTTTTAAATTTATTATAACTCATATTTATTAGATTGAACATTTAAAAGCTGGTCTATTTGAAAGAAAAGAATAAGAAGGTGTCTAAACCAGTTAAAAAGATAGTACCACATAAACTTCTCACGTAAATCAGAAAGGTCTTCCTGCTCCAAAAGAAAATCCGAAAAACCTCCCGGACATTTCAAGAGTTCTTGCGCTTTAACTTTTTCGGCAATCCCTCGAACACTAGTTTCATAAAAAAATTTCATAGAAATAAATTTTCTGCAAACATAGGTAAATGCCTAGCCGAACTCAATACAGAACATTGACTATCAGTTATATATAATATTATAGGCTTAAGAATAGGCTTCTTAAAGTGAAAAAAAAATCAAAATTTTTTTTTGATTAGCAGAAGTTCGGCTATAGTTCAGCTATAGTTCGGCTATAGTTCGGCTATCCGCAAGCCGCTAATAAGGAAGAGTGCTCATTGTCATCCAGGGAAAAAGGAAAAAGGATGCAATTTTGAGGATAAATACCAGTTTAGGCGCAAAGGATTATCCCTTGATTTCGTTAAAGACTTTATCGAAAGCTACGAAGAGATTTTTAAATTCTAAATTCTTCCCTGACACGCAAAAAGACTTGAGATCGCCATTGTGTTTTTTAAACAACTCACTTTTCCAATCAGAGAAACTGGACTTTGCAATATAGGACTTAGTGTTGTCATAGTTTATAAAACGAGATGATAGGTATTCATTGACCTGTTTCACGTTTGATAAATGACCAGGATCTATCAAACCATATTTTGAAAAAAAATGCAAAACAGTAAGAAGTAGCCTATAATTTGGTAAATCTCTTGTTTTGGATAATACTTTCCATGTGATTCTTGATTTTAGGCTTTTACTCGACGAAAGAATATCTTTGAATTCATCATAATTAGAAACAGATATATAATCTAAATCTATAAGCGCATTGTAATATCCTTGAAAAAGCTTTTCGGCAATTTCCTTTGTCAGATTTAGCGGTATTGATGATGACTTATCACTTATCAATAAAATTTTGTCATCAAATAAGCCTTGGTGCCTTTGTTTTATTGCTTCATAAAGTTTATTAATCAATTCATTCAAAGATTTAAAAATTGCTCCTTCTTGATTCTTTAATTCTGATACACTTTTTTTTAGAGCATTAATTTGATTAACAAGTTTCCTGAAAAACAAGTCTATCTCTGAGCTGTTTTTGGCATTTTCTATTATGGGGTTGATTTCATTAAGAAGGTTCAGAATCAACTCATCTTCTTTCCCTGAAATAACATCAGTCAAACGAAATTTGAACCGCAAAGATTTATAAGTCTTATAATCCCCAATAACATATTCGAAGTCATTATGATCTCGTTCTTGTTTACTTAAAACATGCTGGAGTTCACTTTCGGAAACAACCCGAGAAAGAAAATCAGCATTAAACCGGAACAGAACTTCAGCATCCCCTTTATTTTCGATTTCCAAATCAGGGAACATGTTGCCATCAAAAAAAGAGTTTTGAAATTCCTCAAATCCCTGCTCTAAATAAAACTCATACAAGGGAACAGTAATTTCTGTGACAGATTTAATCACTACGGCCGATTGTTTTAATGGTTTTGAAGGCAAACTTAAATCTCTTTGAAGCAAAGGCAAAAAACTATCTCGGTGTAACTTTAAACTATCTTCAATTTTTAAAATGACTCTTTTATGTTCAATGGGATAATCACAAACAAGCTCATTCAACTTATCTGTTTTCTCAATTAATGCATCAAACAATTTCTTATCCTCTGCTAAAAGAATGAGTTTTTCATACCTATTTTCTTTAATCTTAAAACTTTCTTCTAAATCTTTACCAGCTTGTTTCAGCTCATAAACAATCTTCTCAATAAGAGATTCAGGAGTTCTTAGGTTTACTTTTTCAAGATTCTTATGCTTGCTATAAAAGCTGAAGAGATCATCAATATAGTGTCTCACTAAAGTAAGAGAATCCAGCAAAGAGGATTCTCTTACTATTACTAAGTTACCTGGCTTCGTGAAATTACTCTTATCGCTCATTACTTTTATTTTCGTTCAACCTCAAATTGTTTCTATTTCCACAAAATTATAAATCTGTGAGAAGATGCGCATAAGATAGTTTAACATCATCAGTAAAACTATCAAGGTAATGCTCAGTTATCTGCATTGAACTATGTCCTAATGCTTCCATAATGTAAGATGTAGGAACCCCTTTTCTTTTTAAAGTAGTAGAAAAGGAATGTCGCGCAGCATAAGTTGTTACGGTTTGTTTAATACCAAGCTCCCTTCTAATCACCTCCATATATTTATTAACCCCTACAATAAAAGTCTGTATTTTATACTTTTCTTGTCGCTGTGTTAGATTTGGCTCTAAAACTGAAAACAAAAAAGGATTCTTGTCATTATCAGATCTATACTTTTCGATGATCAATTTGGCTCTTGGATTAAGTCCAACACGGATGGGACGAATATCTTTCTTTTTTGTCCTCTTTGTCTTTTGGCGAACAAAAGAAAAGTAGTTTTCTTCTAAATCTGTTTTTTTAAGGTAAGCAATATCAGAAAAATTTATTCCATTGCATAGGTAAGAAAAGAGCCAAAAATCTAATGCTCTTCTCTTTTTTTCATCTTCTGTTTGATAATCTAAAAGCTTAGTAAGATCTGCAATTGATAAAGCTTTTTTCTTATTCCTTCCAGTTGGAATCTTGTAATGATCAAACGGGTATTTTTCTCTTGAGAGGATATTATCTCTAATTGCTCTATTAACAATAGCACGAAGCTGACGCATGTTAATTCCAACAGTTGTCACCGATTTCCCCTGTTTAAGCATATAGTTTTCATAAGCTTGTAAGAAGCGTGGAGTAACATCGTGAATCATCATCTTTTTTTTAAACTTTTGAATAGAGTTTATTGTAGTTCGATAAGAAATTGCTGTTCCTAATTGTTCATTTTCTATAAGCTCTTGAATATAAACATTAAAAAGACTTACTAAATCATTATTACCCCCTCTACTTTTAGGTTTTCTTGCAAAATATTCTTCTTCAAAAGTTACAATAGAAAATACATCCATCTTATTAATTATTCTTCCAGCCTTATCAAGAATTCTATTCATCTTATTTTTTATGGTTTTGAGTTCAGGATTCTTTAGATTTGATTTATTGAGTTTTTCCCACTCGGTTTTCGTCACAGATTCGGCAATCCCATATCGTTTAGTTCTATTCAACCAATATATATTCAACTTTATTGGAAACTTACCTTGTTTATTTGGCTTACTTGTTTCGAGAATAAAACTAATGGTGGCAGCTGATTTTCCCATAATATGACTATTAAAAAATACGACTAAAAATGCGACCAAAAGTCATTACAAATCATAAAATTGATAAAATCCACAAAAGGCACATAATTATCTTAAACAACAGTTTAACAGTTGTTTACAAATCTTTATAAGACACAATTAATCACTGAAAAAGATCCAGGAAGGGACTCTGGATCAGAAGAGTCTAGGTTCGAGCCCTAGTCGGGCAACTTGAAAATGAGAGCGTTACAATTTTATTGTAACGCTCTTTTGTTTTGGATATGCTGAAAAAGGCTGTCATATCAAACTTCAGCTCGCTGCTCAGCATAGGTATTCGAGGCGACAGGACGAGGATGTATTGACATACTTTTAGTCGCAGGCAGCCTGAATACATCCGGCAGGCAAATGAAGATGACAGGCAACAAGCTAACCTACAGCTGTTCCAAAACATTTATTAATTTGAATTAAGCTTTGTTGAAATCACTGGATTCAAATACTTTAATGCACTGCAAGCGTATGTGATGATTTTAATCAAAAACCTTATGGTAAGTTCTGTTAAAATTTATACAATTTCTATTATATCAATGTGTTAGGGGGTTTTTGCAAACCCTGTGTAGTGTTTGAATTCATTTTCAGCTTTTTCAATAAGACATGGTCATTTATAGCTGTTTTGGTTTTCCAAAACAGCTTAGGCACTGGTTTTTGGCCAACACATTTTTAAAATGTCTTTTTAAAGGTTAATGGTGGTGCTGGTAACAATTTTTATTTGCTTGTTTATGACAGCTTTAATCCGGCTGTCAGATGTTTTAAACTTCTTTACCTATCGGTCGGCATCACTTGCTTTGCTGACATGAGATATGATATTGGAATCAATAAAATCGGCTGTTCGAACACAGACTGATCAAAAAAAAATGTAATTTTGCTCATAGTAGTATGCTTTTTGCGAAGCAAAACTACTAAGAAAAGGAGACTAGGCTATAATGGTCTGACTTCCTTAATTTTTACCTAACAATAGTGAATGAAAATGAAGATAAATATTTTATTACTTTGGGGTATCATAATATCTTCCCCTTGCTTCTCTCAAGATACATTAGTAGCCTTGGATAAAGACCTTACCACTGTAAACTACCCTTTTGAGGTCAATTTTCATAAGTTTAAATCGCAGGGACAAGACCTGAAAATGGCTTATGTAGATGTGTTGCCATCAAATCCTAATGGAAAAACCATACTGCTCATGCACGGCAAAAATTTTAGTATAGCTTATTGGGAGCAAACCATTAAAGCGCTGAGTAAAGAAGGTTTTCGTGTGATCGCAACTGACCAAATTGGCTTTGGAAAATCCACTAAACCCGAAAATTACCAATACAGCTTTCAGCAGTTGGCTCATAACACCAAATCAATTCTCGATAGCCTGAAAATCAATAAAATTATTATATTAGGACATTCGATGGGCGGAATGCTAGCCACACGATTTGCCCTATCCTATCCTGATATGACAGCTAAACTCATTCTGGAAAATCCAATCGGTCTGGAGGATTACAAAGTTCTGACAAGCTATCAAACTATTGACGCTAACTATCAGAGTGAATTGAAAAACACGGTAGAACGTTATCACAACTACCAGTTGAAATATTATTACGATAATACCTGGAAGCCTCAATATGATCGTTGGCTTAACCTTTTGGCGGGTTGGACGTTGCACAAAGATTACCCCATTATTGCTTGGAATGCAGCCTTGACTACCGATATGATTTTTACACAGCCTGTGGTATATGAATTCGGAAACATAAAATGTCCGACACTGCTTATCATCGGTACACGTGACAGGACAGCAATAGGTAGAGAAAGAGCCTCAAAAGATATACAGTTGAAAATGGGACTTTACAATGAATTAGGAAAGAAAACACAAAATGCTATACCAAACTCGACATTGGTTGAATTGGATAACATTGGACATCTTCCTCATATAGAATCATTTGACAGATTTATAAAGCCGTTGATTGAATTTATACAAAAGTAGATATATAAAGTTGCCGGCTGCTAACAGCGTGTTGCCAAAATTTACGGTTCATGGCTCAATAGAAATAGCCGGTGGGTGAAAGAAATCTATCTATCTTTTTTCCACCAGTTTCTTTAATTCAACACACTAAGGGACAATCATATAATAAGTCTTTCAACTTTGACAAATGCAGGAATACCGTTTTCAGACGCAGGCGAATGTAGTTTGGATGCGGGTTCAAATATCCTAATCGTTACCAAATATTTAATGAAGCAGGCAGTTCACTTTGTTTGATCATAGCCTATGTGGCAAGGTCATGTGTGTTAAAAAAATAAGATTTGACAAGTATGATTAAAAGAACTATCGTTAAGCTACAGTAATTTTATAGGCATTCCCATCATGTAAAATTGCGTGTTGTTCGGTGTAAGGCTCTATCCATTATTCTCTCAAAAATATTAAAACATCTGGTGTGACCTTTGTATGCGCAGAACTGATATGTTTCAATAATCCTATTATTATTCTGATAACTTTAATCCTGCACAGCTTTTACTTTTTTTTGAAGCTGTTTTTACACCCCAGATCTCCATATCAATATAATCTAAGAACGACAATTTAGTGTTTTTAAAAACACAAACATTGATGATAAGACACCTGCGCCCGCACTAATTTAAACGGGGAAAAGTCAGGATTACCTTAGCCACAAAAATAACACGAAACCCCTCTTATGCAGCATTTTACAGTGGAAAAGGAAAAGTTAAAACAAGTAAAATTCGGAAGCGTTTATAAATCGCTTCCGGGTAAATACTTTTTAAAGCGCAATCACACTGTTTTCGGCATCGCCAAAGGCTGTTCCGGCTTGTGCATCAGCCTCCTTTTCGTTGAACCAGCGGCTGTTATCCGCCAGGTAACGAAACTGATAGCTGGCACCAACCGGCAATTCAATGGTATGACTGAAAGAACCGTCTTTGAGGGCTTTCATCACATCAGCTTTAGGATTCCAGTCATTGAAATCGCCAACAACAGCAATCTGGCCAGCTTCTTGCGCCTCTTCTTTTGATACTTTAAAACTTATTTTAGCAACAGGTTTTGTCTTCAGGATTTGTTTCTTGATACTCATGATAAATAATGGTTAGTTAAACAGTTAATGATGTCAGTTATTTGACATTCAGGCGACAAATCTAAGTGCAAATTACGATAGTCTCCAAATTCAGGTATTAAGCATTTGTTAATTATATTATTGATTTAATGCGTTTTATATATCACAATCAAGAAATCGTAAACTATAACAATCGGTTTCGGTCTTTTTATTTCAAGCACTTTTTATTCACTTACATAAAGGATAAGCATGAGTTATTATTTTTCCCGCATTGTGTAACATTGGTTAATTTTGCAAGAATCTTTATTATAATCACAAGTTTACGATGGACACCAGTAAAAAACACAGACGCTACGAACGTATTTACCTTCAGTTGATTGAGCTCCTCAAAAAGAGCAACAATCCCCTTTCGAATATGGCCACTATTGCGGCCTTGCTTAGTGGTAAAATGGATTATTTTTTCTGGACAGGTTTTTATTTGTTGCAGGATGGCAAATTGCAGGTTGGTCCTTATCAGGGCTCACTGGCTTGTATCGATCTGGCAAAAGATACCGGCGTTTGCTGGGCCGGAATTAATCAGGCCAAAACCGTGATTGTGGATGATGTGCATGCTTTTGAAGGTCATATTGCCTGCGACAGCCGTTCGCAATCAGAAATTGTTATTCCCTTACGCAATAAAGCCGCCAAAATTGTGGGAGTGATGGATGTTGACAGCAGCGAGAAAAACAGTTTTGATCAAACGGATGCCTATTGGCTTGAGCGCATTGTGGGTTTGATTTATGGATAAGCCTAAGTGCCGTAATAAGCACAAAGGATAAAAAACATACTTTTGCAGCCTCAATGTGAATGCTTTGAAAAACCTGTTCAACATATTATTTTTACTTGCTCTGGCTTACCAGGCTTTTCCGCCTGCCATTACCTTAAACAGTAAAGAAGTTACTCCTTCTGACCGCTGGATGGGCATATTGATTCTTGCCCTGATGCAAGCCGTGCTTTACAATTTCGGTGGCTGGCTTGGCAGGCGATTTATGTATCTTTTCGAGGCACATAGTTCAATCATTGTTTTTGCGGTGCTGGCATTTATCAGCCTCAGGCTGATTCAACAAGCCCTCAAAATACGTAAAGGAGCAATTTTATTTGATTTTAATACTCTTCAGCACTTTACTTTATTAGCTATTATGATTGCGTTTCCGGCTTTTTTTGCCGGATTGATTCAACCCTGGTTCAGTCCTTTTGGATGGTATTTTTCGTGGTCGCTGATGGGTGTGTCATTTCTTTTTGCTTTACTCTCTGCCAAGATGAAAAGCAATCCTTATCAAATTCTTATGGCGAGTTTATTTCAACTGCTTGCTGCAAGCTTTGTAATATTTAATGCTTTTTATGTTTTATTTTCAGCTTAATTGGATGTGAAAAATTTAACCCCTTTTTTGAATCGCCCATGGCAACTGCTTGCCATTTTCCTTATGCTTTCGCTTGCTGCAAAGGCGCAGCCAGCCGGATATTACAACGGCACCGAAAATCTTGTTGGAGAAGAATTGCGACAGGCCTTGCACAATATTATTGATAACCATATTGCCCGCTCCTATTCACAGCTTTGGTCAGATTTTGAGTTAACCGACAAAAAAACCAATGGTAAAGTGTGGGATATGTATTCGGATCAACCCGACGGAACCACGGCCTACGAATACACCTTTTTCAGTGATCAGTGTGGCAACTATAGCGGCGAAGGAAATTGCTATAATCGCGAGCACAGCTGGCCCAAAAGTTGGTTTGGTGATGCCAGCCCGATGTACACCGACCTTTTTCACCTCATCCCAACGGATGGCTACGTAAACGGACGCCGAGGCAATTATCCCTTCGGAGAAGTTGGATCAGCCAGCTGGACATCCACTAATGGGTCAAAAGTCGGCAGCAATAATACTTCCGGTTATAGTGGCACTGTTTTTGAACCCATCGACGCCTACAAAGGTGATCTGGCGCGGGGCATACTTTATATGACAGTGCGTTATTACGGCGAAGACAATAACTGGCCCGGAAGTGCGATGACCGATGGGGCAAACCTAAAACCCTGGGCATTGAGCCTGATGTTGCAATGGCATCAGCAAGATCCTGTAAGCCAGAAAGAAATTGACCGAAACAATGCAGTTTATTCGCTGCAAAATAATAGAAATCCCTTTATCGACGAACCTGATTTCGCACTCCGAATGTATGATCCAACAGCACAGCTCGAAAGTCGTCATGCAGCACAAGTCCGTATTTTTCCCAATCCGGTCAGTCATACAGCAAATGTAAAGATTCAATGGGAAAGCCACCTTTCAAACGGTTCACTGCTGATAACCGATCTCAGTGGACGCACGCTTATGTTACTGCCAGTTGAAAATACCGGAGATCAAGAGACAATGCTTGATATGTCGGGTTTTAATCCAGGGTTTTATTTGATTCATCTTCAACAAAACGCACAAACGATTTTCACAGGAAAATTGATTTTAAATTAGTAAGAAATATGCAAAATATACGTATTACCAAAGAGTTTAAGTTTGAAATGGCCCACGCCCTCAAAGGATACGACGGCCCATGCCACAACATCCACGGCCATAGCTATGAGCTAAAAGTTACGCTCATCGGGAAACCCATCAACGATCCCACTGATCCCAAGCTGGGCATGGTGATGGATTTTGGCGATCTGAAAAAAATTGTCAAAAAACAAGTTGTTGATGTTTTTGATCATGCCTTGGTACTGAACAAAACATTAGACTCCGAAGCCGTTGATACATTGCGCAAGCATTTTGAAAAGATTTATGTGCTCGACTATCAGCCGACCAGCGAAATGATGGTAGCCGATTTTGCTGCCCGAATAACCTCCGAACTGCCAGATAACATAAAGATTTACAGCATATTACTCCGCGAAACAGGAACAGCATATGCCGAATGGTATGCTTCCGATAATCTGTAAATGATGGCGATACAAATCATTGTTTGTTTTACCAACTCCTTTTGGTTCATTTTAACTTCGCTTCAAAAATCACATTAACAGTGAAGCATGTTGATACTTCAAAACTTTCGAAAGATGAGTGCCGGAGTATTCAGATTTATGGCCTGAATCATTGTGGCCGAATCAATTGTAAATAACAGGACATCAGTATCTTTGCCTGATAAATACCATCAAAAACAGGCGTTAACGGCTTAGGCTACAAAATTGGTCCTAGCGACCATCAAGTTCTAATTGACATACTAAAAGGGGTGTCGGATATATGGAAAAACCTATATTTGTAGCTCAATCAAAAATTTGCCATGTCAGTTGAAATTTACAAGCCCAAAAACCATATTCGAATCGTAACTGCCGCATCGCTCTATGATGGACACGATGCCGCCATTAATATCATGCGCCGCATCATACAAGCAAGCGGTGCAGAAGTGATCCATTTGGGGCATAACCGATCGGCGGGCGAAATCGTGCGCACAGCTATTCAGGAAGATGCGCAGGCCATTGCCATCACTTCCTATCAGGGGGGCCATATGGAATATTTCAAATACATGTATGACCTGCTTCAGGAGGCCGATTCGGGTCATATACGGATTTTTGGCGGAGGTGGAGGGGTGATCCTTCCCGAAGAAGTTGAAGAATTGCACCAATACGGCATCGCACGCATTTTTTCGCCTGATGACGGCCGCGCAATGGGTTTGCAGGGTATGATTAATCAACTGCTCGAAAAATCAGATTTCCCTACAGGAAAAGATATCAAACCCAACCTGAAAGCCATTCGGGATAAAAATTTTAAAGCCATTGCCACTTTAATTTCGGCTGCAGAAAATCATCCGGAAGAAGTGCGTGATTTCATTGATAGCCTGCCTGATCATACCCCGCGAAAAGCTCCCGTTTTAGGAATCACCGGAACAGGCGGAGCAGGAAAATCGAGTTTGGTGGATGAGTTGGTTCGTCGATTTTTGGATGACCAACCCAACAAAACAATCGGAATTGTTTCGGTCGATCCTTCCAAAAGACGAACAGGGGGAGCCTTGCTGGGCGATCGAATCCGAATGAATGCTATTGATAACGAACGTGTTTTTATGCGCTCGCTGGCAACCCGCCAATCAAATCTGGCGATGTCGAAATATGTGAAAGATGCCGAAGTAATCCTGCAGGCTGCATGTTTTGATCTGGTGATACTTGAAACTTCGGGTATCGGACAAAGTGATACCGAAATAATCGATCACTGCGACCTTTCGCTCTATGTAATGACACCTGAATACGGTGCTGCCACGCAGCTCGAAAAAATTGATATGCTTGACTTCGCTGATCTGATTGCCCTTAATAAATTTGACAAACGCGGTGCTCTGGATGCCCTGCGCGATGTAAAAAAACAATACCAGCGTAACCACCAGCTTTTTGAAAAGCATCCGGATACGATGCCCGTTTTTGGCACTATCGCCTCACAATTCAACGATCCCGGGGTGAATGCCTTGTATTATCAGCTTCTCATGACCATTAAAGAACGCACCGGTGTGGCCTTTGAAACTGACATTGAAAACCTGGACGAACTCTCTGAAAAAATATTTATCATACCACCCAAACGCGTACGCTACCTAAGCGAGATAGCCGATACCGTGAGGCAATACAACGCATGGACTCACCAGCAAAGCAAGCTCGCACACCGCTATCAGAGTTTAATCCAGAGTAAAGACATTGTAGCTGATACAGCAGACGAAACATTGATAGAAAAACTTCAACAACTAGCTGATTTCGAGCGACAAAAACTAGATCCTCAAACGCTTCAGATTATTGAAAACTGGGAGACCAAGAAAAAGAAATACAAAGACAAAATATACAGCTATCAGGTGCGCAATAAGGTAATTGAGATAGCCACCCACACCACAAGCTTATCGCAGCTCGAAATTCCCAAGATCAGTCTGCCCGCCTTTCGTTCGTGGGGTGAGATTGTGCGCTGGAGCCTGCTCGAAAATGTTCCGGGTGAGTTTCCCTTTGCTGCAGGCGTGTTCCCTTTCAAACGTGAAGAAGAAGATCCTACCCGTATGTTTGCCGGAGAAGGTGGCCCCGAACGCACCAACCGCCGCTTTCATTATGTATCCTTCGAAATGCCTGCCCGCCGGCTTTCTACTGCATTCGATTCGGTAACGCTATATGGCGAAAATCCTGCCCGAAGACCCGATATCTATGGGAAAATTGGTAATGCAGGGGTTTCTATCGCTTGTTTGGATGACGCCAAAAAACTTTATTCCGGATTTAACCTGGCTGATCCCAAAACCAGCGTAAGCATGACGATTAACGGGCCGGCTCCAACACTTGTGGGTTTCTTTATGAATGCCGCAATAGATCAACAATGTGAGTTGTATATTAAAGAAAACGGACTGGAACAGGAAGTAAACGCCATTATTGATGAGATATACCGGCAAAAAGGCACTGAGCGTCCGAGCTATCAGGGAGAGTTGCCTCAGGGCAACGACGGCCTTGGTCTTATGCTGCTTGGCATTACCGGTGATATGGTGCTCCCAAAAGAAGTATATGAACGCATTAAAGCCGACACCATCAGCAAAGTACGCGGCACAGTGCAGGCCGACATCCTGAAGGAAGACCAGGCACAAAACACCTGCATATTCTCTATCGATTTCAGCCTGAAGATGATGGGCGATGTACAGGAATATTTTATCAAAAATAAAGTTCAAAATTTCTATTCTGTTTCCATCTCTGGTTACCATATTGCCGAAGCCGGTGCCAATCCGATCAGTCAACTGGCTTTTACACTTGCCAATGGTTTCACCTATGTGGAATATTACCTGTCGCGTGGCATGCATATCGATGATTTTGCTCCGAACCTGTCTTTTTTCTTTTCCAATGGTATTGATCCGGAGTTTTCGGTTATTGGCCGTGTAGCTCGTTTGATCTGGGCCAAAGCCATGAAGAATAAATACGGCGCCAATGAACGATCACAAAAACTAAAATACCACATCCAAACTTCCGGAAGATCTCTGCATGCCCAGGAAATTGATTTCAATGATATCCGCACTACTTTGCAGGCTTTGTATGCAATTTATGACAACTGCAACTCGCTGCATACCAATGCCTATGATGAAGCCATTACTACTCCAACGGAAGAATCGGTGCGCCGGGCAATGGCTATTCAGCTGATCATCAATAAGGAGTTAGGTCTGGCCAAAAATCAGAACCCTTTGCAGGGAGCCTTCATCATTGAGGAGCTAACAGCGCTGGTTGAAGAAGCCGTTATGGCCGAATTTGATCGCATCACCGAGCGTGGTGGTGTGCTGGGTGCTATGGAAACCATGTACCAGCGCGGTAAGATTCAGGAAGAATCACTTTACTACGAAAGCCTGAAGCATAATGGCGAACTACCCATCATTGGTGTGAACACCTTCTTGTCGAGCAAAGGCTCGCCAACTGTAAGGCCCGGCGAGGTGATACGTGCTACTTCCATAGAAAAAGAATACCAGATTCAGATGTTGGAGCAATTGCATAAAAGCTGGGAGAATGAAATTCCGGCCCAACTCGAAAAGCTTAAAAAAGCTGCTCTCGAAAACAAAAACGTTTTTGAATGCCTCATGGAAACTACTAAATATGCATCACTCGGGCAGATTACAAAGGCCTTGTTTGAAGTGGGCGGACAATACCGCAGGAATATGTAAGTGATTCTAATAAAGGCTTATATCATATTGATAAACCAAACCCAGCACGGTTACGATCATATATAAAATTGTCAATGGCAGGCCAATTTTGAAATAATCGGTAAAATTGTATCCTCCGGGCCCGTAAACCATCAAGTTGGTTTGGTAGCCGATTGGTGTCAGAAAACTGGCAGCTCCGGCAAAAGCAACCGTTAAAATAAATGGTTTTGGATTGATACCCAATTCAAGGGCCATACTCACAGCAATCGGAAAAACGAGGGCTACGGCTGCCTTGTTGGTGATGAAAGAACCCAGCAAATTGGTGATAAGAAAAATACCTATTAACACCCCAACAATGCCAAACGGTTTAAAAATCCCAAAAGCGAAATCCGCAAACACTTCTGCAACTCCCGATTTAATCATCGCTGTTCCCAATGCCAGCGAAAGGGAAATAATCAGCAATAAATTGAAATCGATGCTTTTGGCAATGTCTTTGGGCGAGACCACTTTCAGCAGCGTTACCAATAAAACCAGCGACAGTATAGCTGTAAACAGCTTTACAAAACCCAAAGCCGAAGCGATAATAGCAATCAAAGTCCCGCCGATAAGCACAAACTGCTTATAAAAAGGTTGCTTCTTGAGTTCGCGCAATCGGCTGATAATATAAAAATCGTGTGCATCCATAGCGCGCTGTTCAAAATCCTGACCTGCAACCAAAAGCAGCACATCCCCGGCAGCCAGTTTCACATCGCCCAATGTTCCCGAAACCCTTTCGCCGTTGCGATGAACAGCAATAATGGCAGCATCATATTTCGCTCTAAAATTGGATGTACTTGCTGTTTTCGAAATAAGGGTGGAATTATAACTAATCACTACTTCAATAATGCTGGTCTGTCGTTTACGAGCATACATGCCTAGTTGGGACAAGCGCAAACCACTGCGTGAGGCCACCATTTCGGTTATTGAATCCGTTTCGCCGGCATAGAGTAACACGTCATCCTTGCGTAAAATGGTTTCGGGAGTGATTGGATTTATTGATTGCCCCTTACGGAGAATTTCGACCAATAAAAGGCCGTTTATGGTTTTTAAACCTGTTTCCTCCAGCGTTTTGCCATCGTATTCTGCATCATTGGCTATGCGCACTTCAGCAATAAACTCACGATTTTGCATTTCCAGATTTTCGATGGCGTGCTTTTTTTCCGGTAAGAGCTTGTTGCCAAAAACAATCAAATAAATCACACCTAAAAAGGTCATCGTTAATCCTACCAGCGTAAAATCAAAAATCTCAAGAGGTTCAAGGTCTTCAACAATAAACTGATCCGTTACCATACCCGCCACAACAAGGTTTGTTGAAGTGCCAATAAGTGTGGCCGTTCCACCTAAGATAGCCGCATAAGAAAGCGGAATGAGAAGTTTGGAAGGAGCAATACCATTTTTCTTGCTCCAACTGCTTACATAGGGCATCATAATGGCCACCAAGGGCGTGTTATTCAAAAATGCTGAAAAACCTGCAACAGTAATGGTCATCCGTGCCATAAAACTTCGATAGGTTTTAGCCTTTGAAAAAGTGCGATCGAAAAGCCTGTCGAGCAGGCCGCTACGTCGTATAATATCTCCTAAAAGAAGCAGCATCACCACAACAGCGATCTGCTCGTTGGCAAAACCAGATAAAATTTCCTGAGGTGTTATTACCTTAAAAACACCCAAAACCGCTATACCAATCATAAAGGTAAATCCAGGGCCTATCTTATTCAAATACAAGGAAACAATCAAAAAAATAATGACCGCAATTACGATATAACCCTCAAAACCAAGCATTATAATGGTTAGTGTTTTAGTTACTCATGATTAATTATTGCGCTAAATTAATTTAGTCGGACGAGATTAGCAAATATAAACCTGCTTTAAGGGTAAAGGCTATTTTGCAACAGGTATGGCCCAATCAGGAAAAACTGTAAGGTCGATTTCAAAAACAGTAGTACCCCAGAAAAGCATCATCAAACTCACAATCAGTACACCTATTAAATTCAATATCAATCCTGTAGTTGCCATCTGGCGCATACTAATTCGTCCCGAACCGAATACAATAACGTTTGGAGGTGTGGCAACGGGCAACATAAAAGCCATTGAGGCAGAAAGCGTTGCCGGAATCATCAGTAATAGTGGATTAATCTCTGTATGTATGGCAATTCCGGCCAGAACCGGGAGAATCATTTCGGTGGTGGCCGTATTGGAAGTGAGCTCGGTTAAGAACGTCATCATAAAGGCTATACCTACAATTACAAACAAAATTGGATAATCTGCAACAAACTCCAGGCGACTGCCAAACCAAAGTGAAAGCCCAGAGACTTTAAAGCCCGAAGCAAGTGCAAAACCACCACCAAAAAGCAGCAAAATCCGCCAGGGCAACTGACGAGCTGTTGGCCAGTCGAGCAAGGCCAATTGTGAAGATTTTGAAGGCCACAAAAATAAAATCAGCGCCATCATAGTAGCTACGGTGCCATCAGTAATTAGCTTGGGATGAGGAAATAAATTACTCCATCCGGGGATTTTAAATAGTCCAAAATCCAGCTCGGTCCTAAAAATCCAGAGTATCGCCATCAAACAAAAAACAACAAAAACAGCTTTTTCTTCCGCCTTGGCTTTTCCCATTGCCAATAATTCATCACGAAAGGTATTGACATTCAGTTGCTGCGTTTTTTGTCGCTTCCCGAATAACAAAAATAAATAAACCCAGATAAACAGCAGCATGATGGTGGCCAGTGGAAGCCCAAACATAAACCAACTGGCGAAAGAAAGCTCGGGTGCATCAGGGAAGTAAATATGAAAAATCCTGCTAAATGACAGATTTGGCGGCGTTCCAACTAGTGTAGCCATTCCTCCTGTTGAAGCTCCATAAGCCACACCAAGCAATAGTCCAACACCCAGGCTGCTCGCTTTTGAGCTGTTTTGATCCAGCTGATCCATTACCGAAAGTGCTATCGGCAGCATCATCATAGCCGTGGCTGTATTACTGATTTACATACTCAGAAAAAAGGAGGCAAACATAAATCCCAACAGAATCCGTGCAGGCTTCACTCCCGTAAATTGCAGGATATTCAAAGCGATACGCTTGTGCAGATTCCAGCGTTGCATGGCCAGTGCCACCATAAAACCACCCATAAATAAAAAGATCACATCATTGAAATAGGTGGTTGCAACATCATTTCCATTCATGATACCCAGAAGTGGAAAAAGAGCCACCGGTAAAAGTGAAGTAACAGCCAGCGGAACAGCTTCAGTAATCCACCAGACGGCCATAAGCAAGGCTACAATAAGGGTGTGCGTCATTTCGGGACGTGCCGGGTCAAGCTCAACAAAAAACAGCAGGTAAAGACCAACCAGTGGTGTTACCGCAAAGGCAACAATTTTGCTTGTGCTTTTCAAGGTGGGTAGCTTTAATCAGTACAAAGCTAAGAAAAGCTTTCACCTAAAAAAATTTAATCACGATCCTGGTTAAAAATTCGGGTTTGTAGCTGAATGCTGGTTTCATGCACCAACTCGAGCAATAACAGTAAAAATTCACGATCGAGCCCCATGCTCATTCCAATAGCCAGCCTGTCTTCTATCATGTGTTTCCACCGTTTGAGCTGTAGAATGGTGATATTGTTTTCTTTTTTGTAAGCCCCTATTTCACCAACAACTTCCATTCTGCGAGCAAGCAGCTGCATCAGCTCACCATCAAGTTTATCAATTTCGGTACGCAACTCTTCCAGTTTGTGTTGAAAATCGATGCTGCCGGTCCTTTCTCTAACGATAAGTGTAGCCAGGAGTTTTTCAAGATCAGAAGGGCTAATTTGTTGATCGGCATCAGTGAGGGCATGCTCCGGGTCAATATGGCTTTCAATCATCAGCCCATTGGTTTCAAGGTCGAGTGCTTTTTGTGCCACGCTCTGAAGGAGATCGCGCCGTCCGGTAATATGACTGATATCGGTAATCACAGGTAGTGAAGGCAACAATCTTCTTAATTCAATCGGAATTTCCCACATGGGTGCATTACGGTAAGGCGATTGTTTAAAGTAATGAAAGCCACGATGAATGGCTGCCAGTTTGTTGATTCCGGCCTTATGAATACGCTCGAGGGCGCCCATCCAAAGCTTAAGATCAGGGGTTAAAGGATTTTTTACCAATACCGGAACATCCACCCCTTTGAGTGCTTCGGCCAGTTCCTGAACCGAAAAAGGATTTACCACTGTACGAGCTCCAATCCAAAACATATCTATTTTGTGCTTCAGTGCAAGTTCAATATGATGAGGATTAGCCACTTCGGTAGTGAGTTGCAAGCCTGTTTCAGCTTTTAATTCACGCATCCATTTAAGACCTTCTTCGCCGACACCCTCAAAGCCATCAGGCCTGGTGCGTGGCTTCCAGATGCCGGCACGATACACTTTAACCTGTGACAAACGTGCAAGCTGACGACCGGTCTGCAAAACCTGCTCACGTGTTTCGGCACTACATGGTCCTGCAATTATAAGCGGTTCGGCTCCTTGTGGTAGCCAGGAAGTCAGGTCATGTATCTGGGGTGATGGACTCATAAAATTTTTAAAAATGACATGATTTTTACTATTTGCTGCAAAGTTATCATTAAACAGCTAAGCTTCGCTTTTGTTGAGTGCTCCACTAGAAAACAGATCGAAAACAATGATTTTTCATTTTGGTTAATTCACGGAAAACGAATACTTTAATTAATTTTCACTGCTATTCAGCCGAAATTTCGTTTTTTTGCAAACTGAAACATCCTTCAAAACGCTTATCAAAAGTGAAAAGAACAGAAATCAAAGCGGCCTTGCAGATGCAAGACCTTGAACATGAGATCAACGTAAAAGGCTGGGTTCGTACGAAGCGCGGCAGTAAAAACGTAGCATTTATTGCCCTAAACGACGGTTCCACCATTCATAACCTGCAATTGGTTGTGGATCTGGAGCAGATTCCGGAAGAAAAACTGGCCATGATGCACACTGGCGCGTCTGTTTCGGCAAACGGTAAGCTGGTTCCTTCAACCGGAAGCGGCCAAAAAGTTGAAATGGCTGTTACTGCCATCGAGCTGCTCGGCGAAGCCAATCCCGACTTTTACCCTCTGCAACCCAAAAAGCATTCACTCGAATTTCTGCGTGAAAAAGCGCATTTACGTTTTCGTACCAATACCTTTAGTGCGATCAGCCGTTTGCGCCACGCCATGATTTTTGGTATTCATAAATTCTTCAACGACAGAGGTTTTTTCAATATACATTCGCCCATTATCACCGGCTCGGATGCCGAAGGAGCCGGAGAAATGTTTCAGGTGACTACCCTCGATCTTGAAAAACTTCCTCGAAAAGAAGATGGCAGCATTAATTTTGAAAAGGACTTTTTTGGTAAGGCTGCCAATCTTACCGTTTCCGGACAATTAGAAGCTGAGCTGGCTGCATTGGCCTTGTCAAAGGTTTATACTTTTGGTCCTACTTTTCGTGCCGAAAATTCCAATACTTCGCGCCATTTGGCTGAGTTTTGGATGATAGAACCCGAAGTAGCTTTCAACGACATTCACGACAATATGGATCTGGCAGAGGATATGCTTAAATATCTTATCCAGTATGCCCTCGACAATTGTGCCGACGATCTGGCTTTCCTTAGCAAACGCCAGCAGGACGAAGAGAAAAACAAAAAAGCTGATGAACGTTCGATGGAGCTCATCGAAAAGCTTCAGTTTGTACTCACTAATCCTTTCGAACGAATTTCATATACTGAAGCTATCGACATCCTTAAAAATTCAAACCACAACAAGAAAGGGAAGTTTCAGTATCCCATCGAAAAATGGGGTGCCGATCTGCAATCGGAACATGAGCGTTATTTGGTCGAAAAACACTTCAAAAAGCCTGTAATTCTTACCGATTACCCTAAGGAAATCAAGGCTTTTTATATGAAGCAAAACGACGATGGAAAAACAGTTCGTGCAATGGACGTACTCTTCCCTGGAATTGGAGAAATTATTGGTGGTTCGCAGCGTGAGGAGGTGTACGACAAACTGCTTCAACGCATGAACGAAATGCACATTCCCCTGGAATCGATGTGGTGGTTTTTGGAAACACGCAAGTTTGGCACCGTCCCGCATGCCGGTTTTGGTCTGGGCTTCGAGCGTTTGATGTTGTTTGTAACGGGCATGAGCAACATCCGCGATGTAATTCCTTTCCCCAGAACACCTTATAACCTGGAGTTCTAAAACAATTCTGATAAGAGGATCACTTAATCCGTTTGCCCCGGCAGACGGTTTTTTATAGGCTTTCCATTTCCTGCAGATAAGATTAGACTTATTGCATAACGGCTGAATAATCTTCATGTTTCATCTTATCTAGGCTGCACTATCAAGCCAATACGAGGTTTTTTCGGCCATGAAGCGATTGCTCCCTGATTATTTTTTTCTGGAGACTGTATAATCAACCAATTGCTTCATGGCCTCCAGGGCATCACTGTCGGGCAATCCGTTGAGCTGCTCCAGCGCCAGGTTCACATAATACTGCATTTGCTGCTCGGCATAGGCAATGCCCCCTGCCTCTTGCACTTTTTGTATCAGACCGGCTACTTTTTCGGGATTATTACCATGGCGTTTTACCGTATGAATGATGCGCCGTTTTTCAATCAGACCCGATTGATTCAGCAAATAAATAAGTGGCAGGGTCATTTTCCTCTCTTTGATATCAATGCCTGTGGGCTTGCCGGTTTGACTGTTAAGCTGATAGTCAAAAATATCATCTTTGATCTGAAAAGCTATCCCAACATTAATTCCGAATTGACGCATTTTGTC
This sequence comes from Bacteroidales bacterium, assembly GCA_015709215.1. Taxonomy (GTDB): domain Bacteria; phylum Bacteroidota; class Bacteroidia; order Bacteroidales; family F082; genus UBA5536. Next base: position 29,506 of record JACCQN010000020.1, on the reverse strand, counting down.
GATAGCGGCCTTGTCGGCACCAGCCGAGGCTGCACCCACAGCACAGCATGACGCGATAAGCGAAGCCGTTTTTTTGGTGATGATGTCAAAATATACCGGCTCTTCAATATCCATCCTGCGTGCCTTCTCAATCTGGAGCAACTCGCCTTCGCTCATGGCTTTCACAGCCTCTGAAACGATTTTCAGTAATTCGAAATCTCCGTTATCCAAGGCCAGCAACATACCACGCGAAAGCAAGAAATCCCCCACCAGCACCGAAATTTTGTTTTTCCACAACGCATTGATCGAGAAGAAGCCCCGCCGCTCATTGGAGTCATCCACCACATCATCATGCACCAGTGTGGCTGTATGCAACAACTCAATGAGGGTAGCAGCCCGATAACTTGAATCGTTAATTCCGCCGTTGATTGTGGCTGAAAGCAGCACAAACATCGGACGCATCTGCTTGCCTTTGGTTTTTACGATGTATCGGGTAATTTTGTCGAGCAGGCCAATACGCGAACGCATACTTTCCTTAAAAAACTGCTCAAAATGATCCAGTTCTCTGCTTATCGGTTTTTTGATCTGATCCAAATTCGACATGCTTTTGCGCTTCTGTAGGTTTGCAAACAACCTGATGGCAAATGTAGAACAATTTAACGGAAAGCATGTTCGGAAGTTTTTCTGAATGCATTCCTGTTCCTGTTAATTTTTTCACAATATTTTGTTGTCAGTCCTGCCCCTTCTTAATTTTTGTCGTAATTTTGTCCTCCAATAGGGATTAATTGCTTGTAAATCCGATACAAAGCAAAAGTGCACTATTTCGGACAGCCTTAATCTCATTATTAATTAACACAAACTATTATGGAGAAGCAGGGAAAAAAGCTGTTTGCTGATTTTCAGCCGGTTTCTACGCAACAATGGGAAGAGCAATTGTTGAAGGATCTCAAAGGAGCCGACTATGCTAAAAAACTGATCTGGAAAACCAACGAAGGTTTTGATGTGAAGCCCTATTATCGCTCGGAAGATATCAAATCCATCGCCTGGCTTAAATCTTTACCCGATGTGTTTCCGTTCGTTAGAGGAAACCAAACAAAGGGCAACAACTGGCTGGTGCGTCAGGATTTGAAGGTTGACAACATCAAAGCCACCAACGAAAAAGCCTTGGATATCCTGATGAAAGGCGTTGATTCGCTGGGTTTTGAACTGGGATGCCACAAAAGCTATACAACAGAAGAAATAGAGCTACTGCTCAAAAACATCAGGGCTGATATTGCAGAACTCAATTTTTTCAGCACGCCCATGCACCTTGAACTGGTTAAGATTCTTGAAACACTGGTAAAAAAATACAATCGCCCGCTCGAAGCCGTAAATGCATCTGTTAACTTCGACCCACTCGCACGGCTATTGCGCAGAGGCATTTGGTACAATAATGAAGAAGCTGATTTTGAAACCGCATTCCAACTGATTAAAGCCGCCAAAAATTTGCCACTGCTACGTGTAATTGGTGTCAACGGCCATATTTTTACCAATGCCGGCGCTACCATTGTTCAGGAGCTGGCTTTTACACTGGCACTTGCCGCTGAATACCTTACGCATCTTACCGACAAAGGCTTGTTTATTGGGGAGATAAGTCCGCGCATCAAATTTAACCTGGCCGTTGGGTCCAACTATTTTATGGAGATTGCCAAGCTAAGAGCTTACCGCTTGCTTTGGGCCAATATCACCAATGCTTATGGACTGAATGATGCCAATAACGGCAAGATGAAAATGCACCTGACCAATACCACCTACAACCTGAGTGTTTACGATCCTTATGTAAATATGCTGCGCACTACTACCAGCAGCATGTCGGCCATTTTGGGAGGTGCCGATTCGCTTACCGTGCAGCCTTTTGATGTGCCATTCGAAACTCCCACAGCCTTTGCCGAACGTATTGCCCGCAACCAGCAGCTGATCATCAAAGAAGAATCCTATTTCGATAAAGTAGCCGATCCTGCCGCCGGATCATATTATGTGGAATCGCTAACCGATTCGCTGATCAAAGCAGCCTGGGAACTTTTCCTGGAAATACAGGAAAAAGGAGGATATCTGGCTGCCGTAAAAGCAGGATTTATCCAGCAACAAATCAAAGAAACGGCTCAAAAAAGGGATATGCAGATCGCCACACGCCACGAAATCATTCTGGGAACAAATCAGTATCCTAATTTGGGCGAGCAACTCAAACAAGATTTTCCTTCTGCTGTTTTTGAAGCCGACGACCGCCGCAGCGAATCCGCTATTGTCGAAACTATTGTGAACTACCGCGGTGCACAAGCCTTCGAAAAGCTGCGCTATCAAACTGATTATTACAGCCGCGAAAACAAACGCCCTAAAGTGTGGATACTCTCCTATGGCAACCTTGCCATGCGTAAAGCGCGTGCAGGTTTTGTTGCCAATTTCTTTGGCTGTGCTGGCTATGAAATACAGGACAATACCGGATTTACAACAATAGAACAAGGTATTGAAGCAGCTCAAGCATCCAAAGCCGAAATTATCGTTTTGTGCAGTTCCGACGAAGAATATACCGATACTGCCCGCAAAGCCTTCGAAGCATTACATCCAAATAAAATTGTGGTGCTGGCAGGTAATCCTATGCCATTGGCCAACGAGCTGAAAGCTGCCGGAATGGAACATTTTATCCATGTGAAAAGCAATCTGCTCGAAACCTTAAAACAATTCCAGCAGTTGTTGGGCATTGAAAAACACTAATCAGAAAGGAGCTTTTTATGAAACCGAATTTCAAAAATATAAATCTCAATACCAATCCCGCTGCACAGCTCGACCCGCGCAAGTGGGAAGCCACGCACAAGATCGTTGAAGAATGGGAAACACCCGAGCATATCATGGTAAAACCCGTTTACACTGCTGCCGAGCTCGAAAATATGGAACACCTGGAATTTGCAGCCGGAATAGCACCTTTTTTACGTGGCCCTTATGCCAGTATGTATGTGATGCGTCCATGGACCATCCGGCAATATGCAGGCTTTAGCACGGCAGAAGAATCCAATGCCTTTTACCGCCGTAATCTGGCAGCTGGGCAAAAAGGCCTTTCAGTAGCTTTTGACCTGGCCACACACCGCGGCTACGATTCTGATCACGAACGTGTGGTGGGCGATGTAGGAAAAGCAGGTGTGGCGATCGATTCGGTGCTCGACATGAAAATCCTGTTTGACGAGATTCCACTCAACAAAATGTCTGTTTCGATGACGATGAACGGAGCGGTATTGCCCGTGATGGCTTTTTATATCGTAACGGCTTTGGAGCAGGGAGCTAAACTCGAAGAGCTTTCGGGTACCATACAAAATGATATTTTAAAGGAATTTATGGTGCGCAACACCTATATTTATCCACCCGAGCCTTCGATGCGTATCATAGCCGATATCTTCGAGTTTACCTCACAAAAGATGCCCAAGTTCAATTCCATCTCCATTTCGGGCTATCATATGCAGGAAGCCGGTGCCACAGCAGATCTCGAGCTGGCTTATACGCTCGCTGACGGGCTGGATTATATCCGCACAGGACTAAAAGCCGGACTGGATATTGATGCTTTTGCTCCCCGGCTATCGTTCTTTTGGGCATTGGGTATGAACCATTTTATGGAAATTGCCAAGATGCGTGCCGGACGTATGCTATGGGCCAAAATCGTGAAAAAATTCAATCCCAAAAATGCCAAATCCATGGCCTTGCGTACTCATACTCAAACCTCCGGCTGGAGCCTTACAGAGCAGGATCCGTTCAATAATGTTGCCCGCACCTGCATCGAAGCTATGGGCGCCGCTTTGGGACATACACAATCGCTGCACACTAATGCACTGGACGAGGCCATTGCTCTGCCTACTGATTTCTCGGCTCGCATTGCCCGAAATACCCAAATCTATCTTCAGGAAGAAACACAAATCTGTCGCGTGGTTGATCCCTGGGCAGGTTCGTATTATGTTGAAAAGCTTACACAAGAATTAGCTCACAAGGCTTGGGCTTTGATTGAAGAAGTAGAGGAGATGGGAGGCATGGCCAAAGCTATTGAAACCGGCCTGCCCAAGATGCGTATTGAAGAGGCTGCTGCCCGTAAACAAGCCCGTATCGATTCGCATAAAGATGTGATTGTGGGCATCAACAAATACAGACTTGATAAAGAAGATCCAATTGAAACGCTGGATATTGACAATACGGCTGTGAGGCTTTCTCAGATTAAGAGGCTGGAACTTTTGCGAAGCCAGCGCAACGAAACAGAGGTACAACAGGCACTCGAAGCCATAACCCGTTCGTGCAAAACCGGCGAAGGCAACCTGCTCGAACTTGCTGTTGATGCTGCCGCTAAAAGGGCTTCACTGGGCGAAATATCTATGGCCTGCGAAAAAGTGTTTGGCCGCTACAAAGCTGTTATTCGTTCCATTTCAGGTGTGTATTCTGCCGAAACACGCGGAGACGAAAAATATGCCAAAGCCACAGCCCTGGCTGATGAGTTTGCTCGCCTCGAAGGACGCCGGCCTCGTATTATGATTGCCAAAATGGGACAGGACGGACACGACCGCGGTGCCAAAGTGGTAGCTACAGGCTATGCCGACATTGGCTTTGATGTGGATATCGGACCGCTGTTCCAAACACCGGCCGAAGCTGCCCGTCAGGCTGCCGAAAACGATGTGCATGTGCTCGGCGTTTCGAGCCTTGCTGCCGGACATAAAACACTGGTGCCGCAAGTGATTGAAGAACTCGCCAAGCTTGGTCGCGACGACATTATGGTGATCGTGGGTGGCGTGATTCCACATCAGGATTATCAGTACTTGTATGATGCCGGTGCCGTGGCCATCTTCGGCCCCGGAACCGTAATTACGGAAGCTGCCATAAAATTGCTTGATATTTTGATTGAAATGCGGAAATAACTAAAAAATTAAAAATAAAAACAGGAAACAGCATGGCCGTTTTCTGTTTTTTTGTTATGGATTCACCTACTTCCCGCTCCCAAGCAAACCGCTTTGAGTACTCAATGTGGCAGATGCAGATATCTAGAGGCAGCTAATCTTTTACTAAGTTGGCTGGATTAATGAGATTCCGACTTTGTTTATATGATCGATTAAGGCACTTTCTGTAATGCGGTCATATATTATTAGATCAAATTTAAAAGGTAGCAGCAATTCCTCTAAGGTATTTGACAGATCCAGCCTATCATTGAGCAGAATATTGCCTCCTTTTAATGCAATATCTATATCTGAACCATTGGAATATGTTCCTTTAGCTCGTGATCCAAACAATACTGCATCGTCAATTTTAGGAAAGCTTTTGATAACCCTTCTAATGCTTTCTAAATCATTGATGCTCAATCCAATATTCAAATCGTTACGCATCAAATAATGAATTATTGGAATTAGTTTTTTCTTCCTCTAACCGAATGACTATGTTTTGTAGAAGATAAAACATTCTTGTCTTATTCCTTCAATTAATGCTACTGTTGTTTCTTCATCGTAGGTATGAGTTGCAAGATTTCTGCTTTGATGCATGCTCATCCAGCCCTTGCCATTGCTGATATAACCATTCTGAAAACTTTGCTCAATAACCGGTTCAGGGCCTGCTATCTGGCTATATCCCTTGTCTCGTAATAAATCTGAAGTGTTTTCCAGCTTAATTCATACGTATATTCAAAAGATTTGATCAGACCTTGCTGCCCCATTTCATTCCATTCTTTATGCGCTATAAACTTTGGTAGTTGATTGAATGCTTTTTTAAAATTCATGAATCGTTGTTGCCAGCGTATATCTTTATTCATCTTGGAATTTCTGCTAAGATTTCAGTAGGTAAAGCTATTATTTTCCTGAGATTTTACACTTTATTTGCTAAATAAAAAACAGCTATTTTTTTTGAACTAAAAACTTCTTAAAAGCTCAACTTACAATTTCACCCATTTCCCGCTTTCCCGCAAACCCGTGTCAGCGCTTAGGTTGTAGATGTAGGTGCCAGCAGGCAAATGACCCACAGCTATACGGTTTTCCTTTTGGTGCAGTTGTTGGCTGAACACGAGCCTGCCGTTGGTATCAAACAGCTCCAGCAAAGCTGTGGGGTGTTGCACCGCCAGGCGTACCTGTAAGGCCTCCGTGCCGGGATTGGGAAATATGATGGCTTCGTGCATGCGGGTTTCGGGCTGTTCGTTGTTACCAACCAGCAAGCCTTCGCTGTTAAGTTTGAGTACAATGATATCGGTTTGAGGCACAGGATCGTTCATATAATCGTAGCGTGTGCCTGCTATCAGGCAGCCGCCATCGCGGGTGGCGATCAGGTTGGTCATCAAATAATTGGCATTGCCGCCATAAAACCTTTCCCAGCGCACATTGAGCAGGCTGTCGGTTTGCAGGATGACAAACCAGGATGTTTGCGGAAAATGATAGGGATCAATCACTATTGGTAAATTACGGGTGCCACCCATAAATATGGAATCTTTGCTTATAAAATCTATCCCATTAAAAAATGCGGGAACATCAACAGTATCAGTCAAACGCCAGTGATTGAAAAGGTAACCGCTTGTGTCTATCGGATGAAATTGTTTAAGGAAGCCAAGATTATGTGAATGACCAGACTCACTTATTATATGATCACCTAAAACATAAAAACTACTATCCGAATCCCATTTCACACTAATAATTGAAGTAAAATGTTCTGGTATTCTCTGGTCATTTACTTTGATTAGTTCTGAATCAAAAATTTCATATTTATTGTTTAAAACATTGATACTCCAATATGAAGAATCACTTATTTTCCTCAGTTTTTGATAGGCAGATGAATTGTCAGTTAATAATCGTTGCTTTAGTATATTAAAGTTATCATCCATTTCAATCAGATAGGAATGAAATTGAACGCCTGTAAGGTTCATTGCAAGGCTTAAAAAGAGATGACCATCGCTTGATTTATCGCCATATACCCCAAGAATCCGATAATTTGTATCTGCATAAAATACCTTAGTTTCAGTAAGATTTAAATCAGTATCCAAAAGTGAAACTAAAAAGCCACCGTTGTTTCCATTGGCAGAAGGTTCTTTAAAAGTTGATAATAAAATGAATTGTTTACTATCGTATTCTAGAAAATCAGCAAATAGCGTACTCTTATTATCAAAATTGTAATGAATTGAATCAACAAAGTAGCCATTTGGATCAAGCTTAAGCACCAATGCTTGGTATTCGTTTGCCTGGCTAGTTTGTTCTGTATAACCGCCAACATTTATCATGCCATCATCCCCTTCAGCTATACCGATACTTCGTTCTTCATTAACCGTTGAAAGCATGTATTGCCAGGTATTCTGCTGAGCTAAAAGGTTTATAGATAATAAATAAACAAAAATAATGCTGCTAACTACTTTCATACGTGAGATTTAAAGCAGGGTGATTCCTGCACGGAATCACCCCAAATTCATTAATCATCTATAGGCCTTAAAACCATATTTCCGTATGTAGCATTATATAAGTGAAGAATAGAGCTTTGATATCCCCATGGAATTAAAGCATCATCAATATCCACATTGCTTAAATATTTGCCGCTCGGACGCACACCACCATGACCCTCATAACTATACAAAATTGTATGGGCGTTTGCAAGGTTTGTAGTCAATTCCTGATTTGTCATACAGTAGTCCTCGGAATAATCCGGTTCCCATGAACCTTTAAAAAATAACATTGGATTGCCGAGCTCGTCCTGCCAAGTTATACCTGTTATCTCCCAAACAGTTTGTAGATTAACAAATATATAGGGCTGATCATAAGCAAAATTTGGATTATTAAGCCTGCGTTCTAACTCATCTGAACCATCAGAAACACCAACCATGGTTCCATCACACCTTCCTGGTGGCGGATAATGGTGATTGATTGCCCCCCATATCCAGTCGTCATCTTCTTCAAATTCGTCATACAGTACAGCAATATTGATACCGAACACCCTGCTAGCACTTAAATAAGCGGTATTGCCTTCAATGCTGTCCAGGGCTACATCGGTAAGCTTTAGCTTGTCGTCTGTAGGATCCAGATTGGCGAGTTCTGTTTCAAGATCAGTCTGCATACTGCTAAAAAAAGCAGCTGCGTCCTGCATGCTGAGGCTGCCATTGTCTAGCGTGACAGTATAAGTAGTTTTGTTTACCACAAAATTCTCATACGCTAAATCAGGACGGGCATGGCTGTAGTTTTCCAACGCTTCGGTGTACCAAACCAGCGAATCAACACTAATGCTTTCGCCCGATTTGAAATTGCCGTTTAGCTTATAATCAAAAGCCTCAATGCGTTGGATAATTTGATGGCTTTTTTCGAGCTGGGCTTGATCCACGGGATTGGTCATGGGTTCTTGTTCTTTATTGCAACTGATTACAAACAGTGCAAGGAGTGGAATTATTATCCATAAACGAGATATTTTTTTCATTTTATTGTGTTTTTGTGAATGAATGTAATTGGCCTGACATTTATTTGCTGGTGATTGCTGCTGCCCAACAGACCTAAAAGAATTGACAGAACGGCAGCAACTCAACCCAATGAAATTGTTTTTCCCGATTATAACGAGCTTGTTTTTCGGCGCAAATAAAGTGATGAATAATTGAGTATTGTAGAAAATTGAAAAAACAGGAATTGAAACCAGCTCCCTAAACCACTGGAATAAGGTTAATGGGGGGGTAAAGTACTGAATATCAAACTACTATACATTACGGGGACATATTGTTTGTTTCTCTGGTCAAAGATACAAAGTTTTTTTTTGATTTACAAACCAGCGGTTGCGTATTATATTTTCACCTTACGTCGCTGAAATTGCAGCAAGTATAGGTTTTCAAAATATTCGGCAAAAACATCATTTTCGCTCCCAACTCGTACCTTCTTTTCCGTCTTTGATCACAATTTGCAGGGCAGCCAATTTGTCGCGAATCAAGTCGCTGGTGGCATAGTCTTTGCGCTGGCGGGCATCCTGCCGCAGCTGGATAATGGTTTCCATCAGGCCATCGAGTAGGTAGTCATCACTTCCACCGGTTTCAGTCTCCAGTCCCAAAATGTCAAAAACAAACACCTGAAACAATTCCTGCAGCAGGCTCAGGTCGTTTTTGTTGATGCGTGTGTGGCCATCCTTTACCGCATTAACCAGTCTCACGGCATCAAACAGTCTGGCAATGGCGATCGGGCTGTTAAGGTCGTCATTAAGTGCGGCATAACATTCTTCGCCGAGCTTTCCAATGTTTTGTGCGGGTGCCTTGTCATCAGCTTGTAGCTGTTTCACTTCATGAGCAGCAGTTAGTAAGCGTTTCAGGCCTTTATCGGCTGCCTGAAGCGCTTCGTTCGAGAAGTCGAGGGTGCTGCGGTAATGGGCCTGAAGCATGAAAAATCGAATCGTCATCGGGCTGTATGCCTGGGCGAGTAGTTCATGTTTTCCGCTGAAGAAATCATTCAGCGAAAGCGCATTACCCAGCGACTTGCCCATCTTTTGCCCGTTGATGGTAATCATATTGTTGTGCATCCAGTAACGCACGGGCGCTTTGCCGTTGGCGATGGTTGACTGTGCAATTTCCGATTCGTGATGCGGGAAAAGCAGGTCCATGCCACCGCCGTGAATATCGAACTGATCGCCCAGGTATTTGCAGCCCATGGCCGAGCATTCCATATGCCATCCCGGAAAACCATCGCTCCAGGGCGAAGGCCAACGCATGATATGGGCTGGCTCGGCTTTTTTCCAGATGGCAAAATCGGCACTGTTGCGCTTTTCTGTCTGCCCGGCAAGTTTGCGGGTGTTGCTGATTAGCTCATCAAGTTTGCGTCCCGACAACACGCCATAATGATGGTTTTTGCTGTATTTCTCCACATCAAAATATACCGAACCCTGCGATTCATAGGCAAAGCCTTTCTCCAAAATGCTTTTCACCATCTCGATCTGTTCGATGATATGCCCCGAAGCATGTGGCTCAATTGATGGCCTCAAAACATTGAGCTGATCCATATTGTGGTGGTAACGAACGGTATAGTATTGCACTATCTCCATAGGCTCCAGTTCTTCGACTCTGGCTTTTTTGGCGATCTTGTCTTCGCCTTCATCGGCATCATTTTCCAGGTGACCCACATCGGTTATATTGCGCACATAGCGCACTTTGTAACCCAGGTGTTTCAGATAACGAAACAGCAGATCAAACGTGATGGCAGGGCGGGCATGCCCCAGGTGTGCATCACCATAAACGGTTGGCCCGCAAACATACATGCCTACGTGTGGTGGACTGAGCGGCTCGAATAATTCTTTATTCCGACTTAAACTATTGTAAACAAACAGTTTACTTTCTGGGTCAATATTCATGACAGTCCTGTATTTTTTGCAATGCAAAGAAACAAAATTTTGAGCTAAAGGCCTTATTGCATTTGCTATCATCGGGAAATCCTGTACTTTTGCCTCTTATTGTTAAAAGTATAACACAAAACTATGGAAAAAATTCTGGTTATTGGTTGCTCCGGACAAATTGGTTCCGAACTTACGCTGGCATTGCGCAAACTATATGGCAACGACAATGTGTTTGCCACAGATATCAAACAGGCTCCGGCCGATATTTTGGAATCGGGTCCTTTTCATATTCTGGATGTATTGGATTACAATAACCTCTTACATTTTGCCGTACGCTACAACATCACGCAGGTGTATAACCTGGCTGCTGTTCTATCCGGCAATGCCGAAAAAATACCGCAGCAAGCCTGGGAAATCAATATGAAATCCCTGATGAATACACTGGAACTGGGGCGCGATTCGGATGCCAAAAAATTGTTCTGGCCCAGCTCCATTGCTGTTTTTGGCCCTACCACACCGCGCCACAATACCCCGCAAATGACTGTGATGGAACCTAATACAGTTTACGGCATCAGCAAATTGGCCGGCGAACGCTGGGGAGAATATTACCATAAACGTTATGGCGTTGACTTCAGAAGCCTGCGCTACCCCGGGCTCATCAGCTACAAAACCGAAGCCGGAGGCGGCACCACAGATTATGCCGTTGAAATCTATTATGAGGCTATCAGAAATAGATCGTATGAGTGTTTCCTGAGCGAAGACACCGCCCTGCCGATGATGTTTATGGACGATGCCATCCATGCTACGATTAAACTGATGCAAACCGATGGCGGCAAACTATCCTTGCGGTCAAGCTATAATGTTGGTGGAATGAGCTTTACACCCAAAGAAGTTGCTGCTGCCATCAAAAAACACATCCCTGATTTTAAAATCTCTTACAATCCCGATTTTCGTCAAGCCATTGCCGAAAGCTGGCCCGCCAGCATTGACGATAGCGTAGCCCGCAAAGACTGGGGATTGAACGACACCTTTGATCTCGACAGCATGACGGAGCTGATGCTGCAGGAAATTAAGAAAAAGCTGGCCTGACAATTTTTATTAAACCCGCAATAGCACGCCATTTTTTATTGAACATGAGAAGTTGTTTAACTGTTTGATAAATAAAAAACATATGTGGACAGAAACCAATAACAGCCTGAAACGGCAATTCGTTTTTAATGATTTTATCGAAGCCTTTGCCTTTATGACCAAGGTAGCGCTGATCGCAGAAAAGATGGGTCACCATCCTTTGTGGACAAATGTTTATAATAAAGTAGAAATCACGCTCAGCACGCATGATGCCGGTGATATCGTCACAGAAAAAGACCGGAAGCTGGCTGCGGAAATTGATAAGCTTGTGGAATAATAACTGGAAAAAAGCAACTTAATTAATTCTTCTAAACCTGCCTCTTTAAATCATTAATAAATTCGGAAATTGGTCTGACATAATCCATTAAACCAAGGTGTTGCTGAGCATAAATTAGTCTTCGACTATTATCTGGCAGGTAAAAAATATGCCTATGTGCCCCAAGCGTTGTTATTTTATCATCTGAAAGGTCTTCATCATAAGTAATGACATGATAGATTTGTTTGATTTTAAATTTACTTAGAATTGTAGATTCAGCACTACTTACTTGTTTCCACCTTTCTCTTAAAGTGCGTTTGCAAGAAATACCAATTAACCAACCATCTTTAGTCTTAACCCAATTATCTACTTCAATATCAGATTGGAAATGATCAGGAGCTGCTGCAGATTTCAAACCATAATATTTCAATAGAAAAGACGTAACATCCTCTAAACTACCGCCTGCGCGCTGTTTCCTTTTTTGACCTGCACGTCGCTCAAATTCTTGTGTAAAAGCTGTCAGCACAACATTTTGATTTTCCGCCGACATTTTAAATTCTCGTTCAAGAAGACCTCTAAGTGTTGTAAATGCTTTAACAATTTCAATTCTTTCTGCAGTTAAACATCCCCGAACACCGAGGTCATCCCAAAGATTTATTACCGTGGCAAGGCCTTTTTCTCCCTCGACATCAAGATAGCTTTTAGCAATAGCTTCTGTAAATTTTTTATCATCGCTTGGTATATTCTCAATTGCTTGATTTAATGGAATCATGGCACTTTCACAAGTTAAAATAAAAACTTCCATCTCGTCAAGTGTGACTATTTCTTTTTCTAAATCAGTTATTAACCTTTCAAGCCTAATTTGAACAGACTTTGCACGTTTATAACGTTCCTCTAATATGTTCCGCAGTATTTTAAACTGTAGCTCAATTATTGACTTTTCCGGTCGGTTTCTATTATCTTTAGCTATTAGTCTTAAACTACTTGTGATAGTAATTAACAATTTCGACTCCTTACCAATTGCAACATACTTATCATTGCTAATTATCATTCTTAAAAACCAATAGACATTGTCCCATCTATTAAGGATTTGATTAATTACCTCTTTTGTTTTCAAAATTTTAATTGTAATTTAGGTTGTGATAAATGCATCTCTATTCTATCTTCCGCCATTTTACAGTAATCTGGAGATAATTCAATACCTATGTATTCTCTTTTGTTATTGATTGCTGAAATAGCTGTTGTTCCTGAGCCCATAAAAGGATCCAAAACAAGGTTTGCGTTTGTTGAGCTGATTATTCTATCTATCAAAGCAACAGGAAATGGTGCAGGATGCGGGTTCTTAAAATCTTGAGGAAATTCCCAAATATCACCATATCTATTGGCTTTAGGTGCCAGCCTAAATTTTGGTTTAGCAATAATATAGATTACCTCGAAAGTTGGTAAAAAATAACCACTATTAAAATTAATCCCTCCTTTTCGCTTCCAAATTACTATTTGCCTAACAGGAAAATCCTTAACAATTTCATGACGATCCTGAAGTAGTCCCGCCTGAACTCTCCATTTATGGTTATAAAAAATTGCACCATCCTCCTTTATTAATCTATACATCTCACTAAGACACTCTCTCTGCCATTGCTCATATGCTTCCAGTGGCATACAATCGTCATAATGAGAATAGCCTTTTATCAATTCAGCATTCTTCCATTTTCCTCCTCGTCCATCCTTCATACCATTCCCTGTAGAATTTTTAAGGTTGTAGGGTGGTGATGTTACAACCAAATCAATTGAATCACTGGGAAATGTACGCATTACTTCCAAAATATCTCCGCAAATTATTGTGTTCCTGAATTTATCTATTTCCATCTTTATTAATATCCATTGCTGTAAATTCTTCAATTAGAAGAAATGTAAATCGTTAAGGATATAGTCTTTTAACCTTTTTACCTCTCCAATAAAAGCATAATGAGGCTATCCTAAAATAGGATGTAAAAATACATAATTCCTGCAAAGATGAAGGAGACCTAAACTGCTGAAAAGTAAAAATAGAAAATTAAAGAGTCTAAGTAATCGTTTGGTCGATGTAGCCTGCGACTACGCCGAGCGTTTTAATTGATAAGCTGCTTGATGAATAATGGCGCTGTTAAGTAGCTTCAGGCAATAAAAAATCGGAGTAGTTTTCGGGAATAATTTGAGGACGAATTTGATCAAACGAAAATTCTGAAACTTAATTTTTGTAAAATTCCGGATTATAATCGCGAATTCTTATAAAATTTCACGATTATAATCCGGAATTCTAATGTTTTTACTTTAAAAGCCTTTTAGCTGCAGCTACAAAACCGTGCACATCTTCAGCAGTGGTATCAAACGAGCACATCAGGCGCACCTCATTTTGGCTTTCATTCCAAATGTGGAAAAAGTACTCCTTTTGCAATTGTGGAATAAGCTTTTCGGGCATGAGAGCAAAAACACCATTGGCCTCCACAGCCCTGCTGAGTTTGATTCCTTCAATTTGCTGCAGTTCATCCGCAAGTAAACGCGCCATGGCATTGGCCTGGGTGGCATTCCTTTTCCAGAGGTCATCTTCCAGGTAAGTCAGAAACTGTGCAGTGATAAAACGTAATTTGCTGGCCAGCTGCATGCCTTGTTTGCGGTTGTATTCAAAACCTTCGGCCAGCTCCGGTTTCAGAAAAACAACAGCTTCACCAAACATCAAGCCGTTTTTCGTACCTCCAAACGAAAGTACATCCACACCTGTTTGGGACACCATTTCGCTGAAGGAAACGTCCAAAGCCACAGCGGCATTGGCAATGCGGGCTCCATCCATATGCAGGTACATCCCATGTTCATGGGCATAATCGGTCAGTGCTTTAATTTCTTGAAGACTGTATAAGGTTCCCATTTCGGTAACTTGTGAAATGCTAATCAATTTGGGTTGCACATGATGCTGGAAACCAATGCTATTCAAAAAAGGTACAACCTGGTCCGGACGAATCTTTCCGTCGGGGCAATCCACAGTAAGGATTTTTCCTCCGGTAAATTTCTCAGGAGCACCTCCCTCATCTTCATTGAGATGAGCTGAATGTGGCGCCACTACAGCCTGCCACGATTTGAGCATATGCTGAACGGCAAGCACATTGGCGCCTGTGCCGTTATACACAAAAAACACTTTGCAGTCTGCTTCAAAAACTTCCTGAAAGCGTTTTTCGGCTTGTTGCATCATGGGATCGTTTTCGCCATAAGAGGGATGATGCAGCTGATTGGCCAGTTGCAAAGCTTCCATCACTTCGGGGGAAACGCCCGACCAGTTATCACTGGCGAAACCTTTGGTTTGTAAGAGTTGCAAGTTCATAGTTTTAGTTTTAAAAATCAGAGACTTGTTGTTTCACTAATTCTTTGGTTGACAATAAGCCACAGGCTGCAAAAATATCTTGTCCGCGCGAAGCACGCACAGTGGTACGAATACCTTTCTTAATGAGCGCTTCTTTAAATTTCTGTATGGTGGCTTCATCAGAGCTTTGCAGCGGCGTATCCGGTATTGGATGAAAACGGATCAGATTTATCCGGCAGCGCAGGCCATTGAGCAGACGTGCGATTTCCTTCACATGGCGCGGTGTATCGTTGATGCCTTTAAACATGATGTATTCAAACGAGATACGGCGCTGCTTGCCAAAGTCGTAATCACGCAACATCGCAACAACCTGTTCGATAGGATACACATTTTCGATTGGCATCAGGTTTTTGCGCTCGTCATGAAATGGCGTATGCATGCTCACTGCAAGATGACATTCGGAGTTTTCGATGAAGTGCTTCATCGCCGGGATCATCCCGATGGTAGAAACAGTGATACGCCGCGCACCCATCCCCAATCCCCAATCGGAGGTCAAAATTTCGAGACTTCTCATCACCCCTTCCAGGTTGTCGAAAGGCTCTCCCATGCCCATATACACGATATTGGTAAGCTTATCACGCTCGGGCAGACTGCTGATTTGATTCACGATTTCGCCTGCCGTAAGTTGCGACTGAAAACCTTGTTTGCCTGTCATGCAAAACAAACAGCCCATTTTACATCCTACCTGCGACGAAACACAGAGGGTGGCGCGATCAGCATCGGGGATATAGGCTGTTTCAATAAAACGTTTGTTGCTGGTTGGGAAGAGATATTTTTTTGTGCCATCCAAAGAGGTTTGCACATTGGAATGCGTCACCCGTCCTACCTCATAATTTTCGGCCAGTTTTTCACGATTTTGCTTCGAAATATTGGTCATTTCATCCATTGAAACAACCTGTTGCTTGTAAAGCCATTCGCTCATTTGACGTGCGGTAAAGGCTGGCAAATCTAAATCGGAGCAAATTGCTTTAAGCTCGTTGGGCGTTTTACCGAAAAGTGCTTGTTTGGGATGTATTGTATTAGTTTCCATGCTTTTTTGGCCGAAAGAATCAATCTGATTAAAACAATTCTTTCTGTTTATTTCTTTACAAAGTTATTGTTTCTGGTGGATATTGCATTGAATCCTACCTGCTTCTGATCAGGTAATAAGTTTGAGCACTTCTTAAAAATATATTTCAGACATCACCTGTTCTATTGCCACCCCTTTGCTGATGAGAATATCGCGTACTTCGACCACCATTTCGGCGCTTCCGCAGAGGTAAAACATGTGATTTTTAGGTAATTCATTATGTTCGCGCAACCAATTGGTGAGGCGACCGTGATACAATCCTTCACCGGATTCCTGTGAGCAGCAACGGATATAATCCTTTCCGAAAGCCTCCTTCATTTCTGTTTCAAAATAAAAGCTGTCGGCTGTACGGCCACCATGGATAAGCTTTTTGTTGTTACCCAAACCCGACCGCAACATCGAACGATAAGGTGCAACACCTGTTCCGGCAGCGATCCACCAAGCTGGTTTTTCATCTCCCAAAAAAGCCCCGAAAGGTCGGGAAACCTGCACCAGATCACCCTTTTCCAACTGTGCCAAAAGCGGGGTTAAAATTCCGTCTTTTTTTACATTGAAAAGGATTTCGATCCAGGCTTCATTGGTACCTGAGCAAATGCTGTACAAACGTGGTGCAATGCTTTGATCTGTTGTGATTCCGACTACCTGGCCGGGCAAAAAATCATGATTGCGCTCAAAGCGAAGTACATATACTCCCGGCTTGATTTCCTGTCTGTTGAGTAAAGGCCTGGGTTTTAAAGGCAGCCTGCTGATAAAGCGGCTTAATCCGTTGTCCATGAGGTGAAATTTACCGCGAAATTAAGCTTTTTGCGCCTGCTCAATCCACCTTTAATCCTAATAACTCTTCCTGTAATGGGAAAAGCTTTTTGTACAGCTCATTTTTTGCGCCATTGAAATAGCCATCGTTGTTTTGACTGGAATGAATCACATAGCTCACCAATGTGTCAGAAACAGCCCAGGCAATCACTTCCACAGGATTAAAATTGCTGCCGCTAATGGTTAGTTTATCCGTAAAAGGTTTGCCGCTTACCAAAGCTTGTTCAACAAAATTACTGCTGTTTTGACGGCTCAGGGTTCGGAGGTAATTCACCATAAAGGCAGAATCAACTTCCAGATCGCCAAGCATCCAGTTATTCTCCTGCTTTTGCAGATCGAAATTACGGCTTCCTTCAAAACGAATATTGCTGATGTCAGCCCGATTCAGCTGAAGCAACTGCTTGTTGCGGTACGAATTAATATCAGGCTGATAGGACGACTTTAAAAAACCTTCAACGGCATACACATGATCATCACCGGCCACCCGTACAAAAGTCTTTACATCAGGTTGTTGCTGACGCATCATTTGCTGATTACCGGCTGGTTGACTGAAAGCCAGTTTACCATAAAAAATCTTTCCAAGCACTTTTTCACCGGCTTTAAGCGTAACGGCAACAGCGGATGAATCACTCACTTCAAAAGCATCCCATTTTTCTGAATTGGTAGCTGCCACCCTGTCGGGCTTCATCAAAACATAAGTGGAAAGCAGTCGCTTGATCATTTGCTGATCAGCCTGATATTGCTTTCCATTAGATTCAACCTGCCATATCGTACCTTGCCGCCTAAGCCAAACACTTGTTGATTCTTTTGGGAAATCAATTTGGAGCGCAGTCACCTGGGCAGTATCAACGGCGACCAGCTCACTGGCAAAGGAGCGTTCTTTTTTGCCCGTAAATTCGCTGATGAGCAGCAGGCCGCCCAAAACCAAAATGAGCACAATCAAAATCGTGGTATTCAATTTCTTAAACATGACCTACCTCCATTCTTTTAATACGTTGGTTACGACGATACTGGAATCTTATCAACCCAAAAATCAGCACAAGGATAATAGGTAAAAGGAAATTAAGCCACTTCAGCAGGTTGCGCTGACCGTCTTCCAAAGCTTGGAGCGGACGAGAGGTGATTTCTTTGGTGCGCAGATCAATCAATCCGGTATCATCCGAGAGAAAATCAACCGCATTCACAAAAAGGCTCACATTATCAGCCGGAAGCTGTTGCATCTGCTGGCCTTCGCCATTCACAGCAAAATCGCCATCAGAAAACAATACGATGCTGGCCTGCTGGTTACCGTTAACCCCCCTGAGCATAGCAGCAATGGTTTGTCCTTCAAGCGGGAAATCCTTGTTTGTCCATTCTTTATTCAGATTGATAAAAGTGGGAGCAGCAATTGTTCCGGACTTTTCAGATGTTTTTACCAAAGGCGTAAAAGTGGCACTTGTATCACCCTTGAACTGGATAGTACTGGCGAACTGAAAAACCACCTGATTAAGTCCTTTAGTGGCCGGACTATCCTCAAACTTAGTAATTTGCGGCCAATAGTGAAATGGAATCTGACGTGTAAAAGTCATAAAGCCACTTTGTTGTCGCACACCCACTGTGCCGGCGCTGGCGTCCACCACAAAATTATTGCCAAGAGTCAATCCTTTTTGTGCCAGCCAAGTTGAGAGATTACTTTTATTCAAACTGCCCTGCATGGTTTGCAAATTGGCCTCCACGTGGTTATGCGCAATCAGGAGATTTCCCCCATCCTGCAGGTATTGATCCAGCTGTTGTAATTCATTATCCGGAAAACTGTCGCTTGGAGCAACAATCACCAAAGTTTCATAGGAATTTAGCGGATTATCGCTTTGCGAAAGATTCACGGCTTCAGTGGTATATAGCACACTTAACTGTTCATTGGCCTGAACCATCGCATTGAGGCCTGGTTCGCCATGCCCCTGCACAAAGCCAACCTTAGGTTTATCAATCACAGCCAATTTTTTGATTGCTGAAGAAAGCGCATATTCCATGGCTGCACCGGGCTGTATCACGGGAATCAATTCCTGCCGGTCGCCCATGGCGAGTTTAGCACCTAAAAACACGCGTTGTTGCTTTACCTGATCTTTCTCGCGCACATTGAGCATCAGCGGTTGTATGCCGGCTAGCATGGCTTCCTGCTCGCCTTGTTCGTCTTTATTGGGATTTACAAACTCGAAATTGAGCAAACCGTCAGATAGATTAGCATATTCGGTGAGCATATCCAAAAAATCTTTCCTTACTTTTTCTATCTCTGGCTGACTGCCTTTGGTAAAATAAGCGGTAATGGTAACGGGCTCATCCAATGATTTCAAAATATCTTTGGTAGCATCGCTAAGGGTATAAATTTTCCCTTCGGTGAAATCGAACCGCCATGAAAATCTTTCCGAAAGTAGGTTCACTAATACCAGCACTATAATCAGCATCAACAGCTGGCCGGTAAATTTGCTCATCTTTTTCATAGGTAATAGCCTCTTTTTAAATGTTGTTTCTATTGAATTTAAACACCAATTAAATTCTGTTGCGCTGCAAAATGGCTTCAGTGGCCGTTAAAGCTAAAAAGATCAGGGAGAAAAAGAACACCAGATCTCCTGTGTCTATCACGCCACGCGAAAGGGAATCGAAACGGGTGCTGATACTCAGATAATCAAAAACAGTAGCCAAAGCACCTCCTGACGACATCGAAAGCAGCGAAAAAATAAAATGAAACAAGATGCCGATAGCTAATGCCAAAAGAAAACCAACAATTTGATTGTTCGTCAAACTGCTGGCAAACAGTCCAATGCTGATATAAGCAGCACTGATAAGTAATAATCCTATATAACCGGTGATAGTGGCACCATGATCTATATTGCCCAGATTAGCCACAGTGATGTAATAGGGCAGGGTAAGCGCCAGGGCAAAGGCGATCAATAATAAGGTAGCCAAAAACTTCCCACTGATTACCTGCCAGTCGCTCACCGGGCGGGTTAGCAAAAGTTCGATGGTACCGGTTTTGTTTTCTTCAGCAAACTGACGCATGGTAAGCGCCGGGATGAAGAAAAAAAGTGTCCAGTACGAAACCCCAAAGAAAACTGACAAGCTGGCCTGCTTCACAAAGAAAATATCAGAGCCAAAAATCCAGGTAAAGAAACCGCTGAACCCCAAAAAGAGCACCAGCATAATGTAAGCTGTCAGGGAATCGAAGAAAGCCTGCCATTCGCGTTTTGCAATTGTAATAATCTTATTCATTGTTCAAAATGCTTTTCGGTTATTGAATTGTGAGTTCACGGAACACGTCTTCGAGGCGGGTTTCAACCGGACTAAGACGCGTTAGCATCCAGTTGTTTTGCACACACAGCTGAAATATTGCCCTGCGCGAAGATTGATTGGTTTTGCTTTGCACTTCAAAAGTTCCGTTTTCTTTATTGATGAAATCAACCATTTCAACTGTTTCGAGTGCTGCAAGTGCCTGATGTATTTCATTGAGGCCGCCATCTTCGATGGTAACATGCAAAATTTCTTTGCCCCCGGCATGTTTGCGAAGTGTGTCTGCCGTGCCATCGGCCACAATTTTTCCTTTGTTGATGATCATGATACGATCGCAGGTAGCTTCCACCTCGGCCAAAATATGAGAACTGAGGATAACCGTTTTTTCGCGGCCAATCTTTCTGATCAGCTCCCGGATTTCAACAATCTGGTTAGGGTCGAGGCCGGTGGTTGGCTCGTCGAGAATGAGCACCTGCGGATCATGAATCAAGGCTTGGGCCAAACCCACGCGTTGCCTGTATCCTTTGGAGAGTTCTGCAATCTTTTTATGTTTTTCGCCTTCCAGTCCGCATACTTTTACCATTTCGAGTATGCTTTCCTTGATTTTATTTTGCGATATGCCCTGCAACTTTGCCACAAAAGCCAGGTAATCAATCACCGGCATATCGAGGTACAAAGGATTATTCTCGGGCAGGTAGCCAATCCTTCGACGAATCTCTTCGGGATGATCATAAATATTGTAATTCCCCAGGCGGATATTTCCGGAAGAAGGGCTCAGGTAGGTGGTTATGGCTTTCATGGTAGTAGATTTTCCGGCACCATTAGGTCCCAGAAAACCAAGCACTTCACCAGTTTCAACACGAAAAGAAATGTCGTCGACGGCTTTTTGTAAGCCATAGATTTTGGTCAGGTTTTCTACTACAATATCCATAGAACGAATTTTTTTGCAAAAAAACTAAAGTATCAGCAGTTTTAAAAGTGATTCGGACTTGCTTTAACATTTTTTAAAACTGTGAAAGCAAACTGATTGCAATAAAAAAGCCGGTAGAATTTCTGCCGGCTTTTTTATTGTGGGAAGTCTTTATAGCTTAATAAAACATCAAGCGATTATCTTCGATATCAGATTCTTTTTCAAGGGCTCTGAAAGCTGCATTATTGCGCACGCTATTAGAGAAAGCGACGTTGTAATCTCTTCGAATACGGTCGTAATTGTCAGTTTCAGGGGCCGGTGTTAGCTTGTTCAGCTTTACAATAAAAGCTGCGGCATTTCCTGCAAGAGGTTCAGAAATCTCACCTTCTTTCATGGCAAAAATTGTTCCGATTAATTTGCTTTCCTGACCAAAACCAGTAACGGTGCGACTATCGAAGCTCAAATCGCTTACAACCTGTTTTTCAGCTTTGAGTTCGGCAATGATTTTATCCCAATCGTTATTGAGGGCTTTCATCTTTTCGACAAGGTATTCGCCTTTTTTGATGTTTTTCACCTGAGGTTCGATCATCTCTTTGATATCATCCAGAGCAGGTATTCCATCTTCAGTGGCCTTTGTTAGCACTGCAATAACATACATATCATCCAGATCAAAGATATCAGACACATCATTTACACTGGTATTTTCGTCAAAAGCCCAACGCACAATCTGGCGCGGATTTTCAATACCTGTTATACGATTCGAATTTGTTCTAAGGTTTGGAGCCAATCGTTTGTTGAGGCCTTTATCTGCTATATTGTTATCGAAATCTTCACGGGTTTTTGTTTCAGAAGCAAAGCGGCTGGCTTCAGCAAAAACATCCTGATAAGTTTGCGTGCTGGGCGTTACATTATGAATAATTTCGGCAATGCGAACTTTTTTGACAGGTTCTTTTTTGCCGGACACCTCAATAATATGAAAACCAAAATCGGTTTCTGCAAGGCCGATACTTCCAACTTCATTTTCAATCACAAACCGGTTAAACTCGGGAACCATCTGTCCATCGCGGAACCATCCCAGATCGCCACTATTTTGAGCCACACTGCCATCATCTGAAAATTGCACAGCTAGTTCCATCATTTTCGAGGGCGTTCTTTTTACTACTGACAGCAAGCTATCTGCCAATTGCTGAGCAGCTTGTTTGCTGCGTTCCTGTTCACTACGCATTGCTCCCTGATAAGCAATCAAAATATGGGTTGCCTTGAGCGAATCAGGCCGGAAGCTAACATCGACCAGACGAGCCAGTTTGTATGCATTCTGATCGAAATAGGGGCCATAAACAAAGCCGGGTTCATTTTCGAACATCACCTGCTCAAGTGCTACCGGCACTTCGGTGTTTTTTTTCCAGCTACTGTCGTAGCGGGTGTCGGAATTTGCGTTTACAAAACCTGCAATATTATCCGTGAGTTCAAATTCTGCTTTGAGGCTGCTTACAAAGTTAAGGGCCTCATCATTATCTTGTTTGGAAGGTTTTACTTCGAAAGATACATATTCGATGTCGCGCATGGCAGGACGGTCGTATGATTTTTTGTTCTCTTCGTAAAACTTTTGGTAGTCAGCATCTGTGGGAACAGCCAGCGAATCAGCCACGGCATTGTAACGCACACTAAGCAGCTCAACTTCGGCCTTGTTATTTTTATTTTCGTGATTTGCTTTCGCTAAAGCAGTTGGTAAATAATGTGCCTTTGTGATCAGGTTTTGATATTTAGTACGCAAGCGGTCTTCTTTCACATAACGCTCAAAAATCAACCATTGATCTTTTGAAGCCTGAGGCATTTGCGAGAGGTTTTGCAGATAATTTAAAACCAGCTTACGATCAAACTGACCTGTTTCGGGGTTAGTAAAGTTTTGAATTACTGCGGGATGAGGGTTGGAACCCTGAATCTGGTCGAACAGTTCTTCGGGAGTTACTGTTAATCCCAAAGCTTTGTACTCTTCTCCCATGATTATTTCTTCAATCATTTGGTTCCATGTGTTTTCTCTCACGCGAAACATCTCATCCTGGCTCAGCCGGTTGCCTTGTTGTTGCTGTTGTGCATTGGCATTCTGCTCATAACGCAAGTTAAAATCCTGAATGCTGATATCTTCTCCGTTGACTGAACCTACGTTCATATCTGGCCTTCCACCGCCTCCGGTGGCAAAGTCGCCCAACACAAACGCTGCCAAGGCCACGCCAATCACTACAACCAAAAGCCCTGAACGCTTTCTAATTTTTCCAATTACAGCCATAATCTGTTCATCTTTTTAAAAATAGGGTGCAAATGTACAACAGAAACTCAAAGTATAAAAATAAAACTGAAAACAATTATAATTCCGTTTAAAAACTGTTAATAAGCAGATAAACAGTAAGCTATATGTTGATAACTCGAATAAAGGCAAAGAAAACGTCTTGGCAGTTACCCACGCTAGTGGAGTACTTTAAGTTTTACTTCCTCAATTTTATTATCACTAGCCTTCAATACTTTGATACGGTAGTCTTCGATTGTTATCTCTTCTCCAAGGTTGGGGATGCTTTCGTGATGATAAAGAATAAAGCCTGCTAAAGTCTCATACTCATCCGATTCAGGAAGGTTGAGTTTGTAGATTTCGTTCAGATAATCAATCTCTAATCGTGTTGAAAAATGAAATTCGTTTTCCGCCAGTTGTACTTCTACATCTTCCACTTCATCGTATTCATCTTCTATCTCACCAAAAATCTCCTCAATGACATCTTCCATTGAAACAATACCGGCGGTTCCACCAAACTCATCCACCACAACTGCAATACCTTGCCGTGCCTGGATAAAATACCGCAAAAGCAAATTGGCTGGATAAGTTTCCGGAAAAACTTCAATTGTTCGAAGTACTTCCTGAAGGTTTTTCGGCCTTTTATACACATCATACGAATGCACATAGCCGATAATATTGTCTATTGAATTTTCATAAACCAATAATTTTGAATGTTTGGTTTCTTCAAACTTTTTTACAACAACGTCCATGCTTTCGTCACTTTTAACCGCTTCTATTTCCGTTCGTGGAACCATACATTCGCGCAGCTTTACATGCTTAAATTCGAGGGCATTCTGAAAAAGCTGAATGTCATGGTTAGTTTGAGTTTCATCTTGCTGTGGCGAAATGTATTCGCGAACGTATTCGTTCAAATCTACTGTACTAAAGCGGTAATCATCCTGACTAAGGTTCATCCTAAAGCCATATTTTAGAATCAGCTCTGCCAAACCGATATAAAGGATAATGAATGGATAAAGCAGGTAGTAAAAAATCCACACAGGCAGCGCCAAAAAATTCAGAATCCCGTTGGGGTTGATACGAAAAAGAATTTTGGGTAAAAACTCCGCCACTATTAAAATCAGGAGTGTTGAAAGCAGGGTTTGAATCAGGAGTACCATAAAATCAGACAGTAAGGCTGCTGGCAATACACTGATGATGAAAGGCTCCAAAATGCCGGCCATAACAATACCATAAATTACAAGTGCAATATTGTTGCCTAACAATAAAGCACCTATGAAACGTGAAGGATTTTTATAAAAAGGATTGAGTAGACGCGCAGCAAATTTATGTTTCTTCAAATCCAGCTCAATCCTCAGCCGGTTCGAACTTACAAAAGCAATTTCCATTCCGGAAAAAAAACCCGAAAAAATAAGTGTAACTACAATGAGCTGCAAATCCGACACTACAAATTATTTATTAGCCAAAATTAACAAAAATCTTCTGATGAAATTCCAGCAACAAACCAAAGGCTTATTCAATTTTACTCCTCTTCAATTTCGAGTGTTCCACGCATATTATGAATAGTACGCTGATCAAAACCTTCCGTGGCCACAAGGCTGTCGCCAAAAATCACTTTATCCGGAGAGGTAATTTTAACAAAAGCACGTGTAAAAATGATGCGTTTACGCTGATCCCAGTAAAGCGACTCGGTATTTAAACGTTCGTGTGTTTCATAGTTCTCAACCTCCACATCGTTTCTGGCTTCCATCATTTTGGTATTTTCATAGCTAATTCCATAATCGGCTTTGATGCGCGAAGTTATATTCATTGCATCATCAAAAAAAACTGCTTCGAAACCTTCGGGAAATTCCAGGCTTGGATTTGAGCCTTCATAACGGTTCATGGCAGGCGCATTGAGCTGCATTTGGACCCTTCCCGAATCGCTCCTGAAATAAGTTATTGTATCTGCGCTCACATCAGCCAGGGTGTCGCGCTGAGTGATTTCCTGAATAACCTGTAGCGAATTTTCACATGAAAAAAACATCATAACGACAATGGACGCTATGATGTTAATTTGTATAAAAAAACGTAAGTTATTTCTGGTTTTCACGGTTTTTCTTTATCGCGAAGCACGTATTGTGGTGGTTTCTGTAAACCAACACTCTATCGTATAAGTATCACCTTCTTTATAATCGTAGAAGAAGATGGTTTCGAGCGAAGGAAAATAAACTGAATAATCAGCAATACGTCTGTTGGCAGTTTCAGTAATACTGGGGTCAACCTGTTTGGCACGCTGATACTTATCAATTGCGGCCCAATAAGCTACCCTGCTGGTAAATTCATTGTCGCCACATTCTTTGGCACTTGAAGCATAAAGGTCGCCTATAGTGATATAAGGTGCGCCGTCATTGGGATCGAGTTCAATGGCTTTGTAGGCCATCTGACGTGCACGGGGATAGTTTTTAAGGGCGCGATTTACTTCGGCAAGTAATTTGTAAGAGTTGTGTGCACGCCCCACATTATCCGACTTTGTTGCTTCTTCCAAATAAGTAAGTGCCTCGCTGTATTTTTGGTCTTTAAGTAATAAACGACCAACAAGATAGGCCGATTCGGGACTAGGCTGCAATTCGTGAAGTCTCCTGCTGGCATTGAGATAAAGGGGATCATCAGTGCAGTCTCGTTTGTCGAGCATATTGGTGATTTTTGTCAGCAAATCAATATCCTCAGTATTAGCCTGAAATTTTTTCTTAAAAATCTTTACCAAATCCTCGCAGGTAGCAAAAGGCTCAAAGGTAGCATCAATATTTCCTTTATAGTTCTTGTAAATTTCTACCCATCGTTTGTCGCCACGTGCTTCCAAACCTTTAATATTATTATCCAGGATATCCATTACCTTGGCATAGGCTTCAACGATTTCGGTGCTATCAACCTTCGATTTGCGTGCCATTTTGATCACAGAGCGGAAATAATAAATCAAAACCGAACCATCGGTGGCATCTCCATCAAGTTCTACTGCGCGTTTTAATGTATTATAAGTATCCTCGTAACGATCTGGTGCATAAGTATAAAGATCGATTCCCTTACGTCCCAAAATAGAGCCTTCCTGCGGCTGGCCTGTTTTGTAATGATTCGGAAAATATTCAATTCGTTGATCATATACCATCATTAAAGTATCAATAAGCTTTTGCTTTACCGCCTCATCCTTTTCATTTTCGATGCGATATTGCATTATCTTTGCTCCATCCACATAGGTGTTTTCGCTTCCAAGCGGGCAGTTATTAAAAACCCAACGCCATGATTTTAGGATGTCTTTAACGGAAGCACTTGTGTAATCGCTGGCTTTCCATTGCTTATAAAACTCTCTGTAGAGTGAAATATTGATCACGCAGTTTACACTATCTTCACCATACTTTTTCATTGGTTTTTCCTGCGGTAATTCCAGTTTGTTATCTAAACTGAAAGCTGCTGCTTCAGTAATGCCAAAGCCCATTATTATGAGCAAAAGCAGCATGTGTTTTATCACTTTCGTTTTCATTGTGTAGCGTGTTAGTTTTGTGTTAATTGTATCTTCGTTTTACAAACCAGCGCTCATAAATGGAAACGCCGACTGTAAAATTAACAAAAGTTTCCTGTATCAGGTTTTTTGCTGTGGTACCTCCTCGTCCAACTTCGAGACTTAAATCGATCGTTGTTAAAGAACGAGGCAACGGAAGTCCTAAACCAAAACTTATGCCAAACTCATTTATGGACTGACCATATAAATTGAGATAGGTTTGATTATATCGGGCTCCCATCCTGTAAGTTACCCTGCTCCAGTACTTTGAAATAGAAGTGTACTTGGGTGTAAATTCTCCACCAACAGCAATATTCCATGCATTTTGTAAGGAATCCGGCCGACCATCTATGGCAAAAGTCTTCCAATTATGCCAATTGGCATCCATTCCGATCATCCAGCGGTTCTTCTTTTCGAAACTCAGGCCAAGTCCAAGATTATGTGGCATCTCAAGTTCACCTTTTTTTTCGGGCTGATAAGCAATGGTATCCAGAATATATTCAATGCCACCATCAACACCTCCAAAAAGAGACCGCACCAATTTTTCACGTTTTACGTTCAGATTTACTTTTTGACCATAAACAAGGCCTATATTAAGCTGGTAATCATTAGCCAAAGGCTTAGTGTAATAAATTCCGTAATCGAACATAAAGTCGTTAGCCAAAAGCCGTTGCTCTGTTTTGGTATTTGCATAAAGCATCGAATCCGGGAAATAAATCAGTGTACTCGTGGTATTTCTTCCGAAAACGTATGTTAAATTCACGCCTACCGAAAGCCGATCGTTAATCTTGAAGCCATTGCCAAAAAACAATTGATTCAAACCACCATCACCATTGAAGGCATAATTATACCTGCCGATTCCTTCATCAAAAGCGCTGACAATAATATTATATCCGATATCTGCATAAGGTAATAAGCCAATTCCAACCCTCCAGTGGCGTGTAACAGGAAAACCCATCGAAAAATAACTCAAACTAGCATTACTTCCTTTTTCGGTGAGCGTGGAGGTGCGATAAGTAGATGAACTCATCTGTAATCCGGCATTAAAAAGAAAGGAAAGGGAGTCGAAACGAGTGTATGTAGCAGGATTGGAAGGATTTATAAACCTATTGCTGGCTACTGCATTGGCTATTCCGCCCATTCCATGAAGGCGTGTATTAACACTTTTACTTTTTAACTGGCCGATACCAAATCGTGAATATGGCGATACCGTTCCTGTTTGTCCCCATAGGGTCTGAAATGCCATTAAAATAACAATAATCCCGAGTAATTTTCTCAACTTATTGACTTTCATTAAATTCCAAAATAAACCTCAGGCCTTCCAGCACCAGGTTTGAGGCTGCAAAGATGTTAACTTTAAACCTTTTATCAAAATATTTATTGTCTCCGCCACCTATTAATACTGTTAAATCTTTGTAATTTGTGGCATATTGATCAATCATACATTCAATTTCTGCCTGCACGCCATTCATCACACCGGATTGCAGGGAACTTTGTGTATCGTATCCAATCAATGGTGCATTTAAGGTTGGTTCGGCCATTGGTAGGCTGGCGGTAAAACTGTGCATGGCTTTGAATCGCATATGAATTCCGGGACTGATTGCGCCCCCATGATAAACACCTTCAGCAGTAAGCAAGTCGTAGGTAATGCAGCTACCCATATCAATCACCAAAACATTTTTATCAGGAAAACGCTCAAATGCTGCAGCTGCCAGCGCAATACGGTCAGAACCAAGGGTTTGTGGACTTTTATACGCAATCTTGAAAGGTAAAGGTGTGTTCGAATTTAACAGGAGCAAATTGCTCTGCTCTCTTGTCCAATCCAGCAATCGTACCGGCAATTCCTTAACCGAACCTACAATTCCTCCTGAATAGGAGTGCTGTGAAATCCAATTTAAAAGATTTTCTTCGCTCTCAAAGCTTTGAACGTCAAGCAAACGGCCCGATTCAGAATGAGCCAGTTTGATTAAGGTGTTGCCAATATCCAGGATGATTTTAATATTCATTAAATTATGCTGTGTTGCATTCAACTGGCAAATCTAATGATTTTTATTCCGGCAAAATACAACAATATAAAAGTAGGAGATCCAATTCACCTAAGTTGTCTTCCAATGATTTTCATCAGAATAGATTACAACTTATTGGGGAAAACTTATCAAATTTTGGTGCCTTACAGCGAATCTTTTTGAAAACAGTAAATACCCTATTAGCATTGGGTAGTAATACTCTTATGCTTTGAAATAAAAATCTACCGCACCAACAACTTCTCCCCATACGATCTTTATCCTCGGGTATGGCAATGTGCAGGTGTTTTACAGAAAAACAGGATTTTCCCACATCAACTTCCATATTACAACCGACAAGGATGGCCATAGCCCAACAATCGGTTAGTGTGGTATTAACTTCAGCCAGGCTAAAGTTTTGCGGGCCAGTGTACTGGGCATAAAGCCTTTGCAGTGTTAGCATGGTTATGCTTAAATCCGCAACCTTTTATTAACAAATTTAATAAAAACACTGTGTATAAATAATATACACAGTGTTTGACAGCTAAGTTTAATCACTT
>JACCQN010000019.1 GCA_015709215.1 Bacteroidales bacterium | reverse complement strand
TGTATTGACTTGTGTTCAATATTTACAATGGCAGACGGAAGTGAAAAACGAAAGCAGGATCCTTCGTTGAGCGTAGAATCCAAAAAAAGCGTTCCTTCCAATAAATCAATCAATCCCTTGATGATTGAAAGACCTAAGCCGGTGCCGCCGTATTTTTTAGTGCTGCTGTAATCAAGCTGACGGAAACGCTTAAAAATCAACTCATGTTTGTCGGGGCTTATACCAACACCGGTATCTTTCACGAAAAATTGCAGTTGATTGTTCTCTATTTCATAACCCATTTCAATAGAGCCACTTTCAGTAAACTTGAAAGCGTTATCAAGTAAATTACTTAAAATTTGCTGAAGCCTCACAGCATCGGTATTTACGATTATATTACTGATGTTGGGAGGAATTATTAGTTTAAATTGGAGATTTTGTTTGCCTTTCTTTATTCGCAACTGATCGTAGGTGCGGTAGAGGTTGTGCATGAGTTCGTTTAACACAAAATTAGTTTTGTGCAGTTGCATTTGACCGGCTTCAATCTTTGCAATATCGATAATATCGTCGATCAGTCTGAGCAAAACCTGTCCGCTGTCAAAAACAATCTGCGAATATTCTTCTCTTTCATGAGGAGGCAATTCGGGGTCGCGCAAAAAATCAACAAAACCAATGATATGATTCATGGGTGTCCTTATTTCGTGCGACATACTGGTAAGAAAAGCCGTTTTGAGTTTATCAGATTCTTCAGCTTTTTCGAGTGCTTTGATGAGTTCGTATTCAGTCATTTTTCGCTTCGAAACATCACCGATGATTAAAATAAAGGAAAGCGCATCGCTCATTTTACTCGATACAACCGTGCCACGACATTTAAAGAAGGTGTCTTTGTCTTTGTTGAGTGGAAATGGAGCTTCAATTTCAAAACCAAGTTTTTGGTCAATCATCTGACTGATCTTCAGGCTAAGTTCTGTGCCTTGAAAAGGAGGAAAATGCTTCACATTCATCTTATTGATGATGTCGGCTGCTGTGGTATCAAAAGTTTTAAGGAAAGCCGGATTGGCTGCTGTGATATAGCCAAAACGATCAAGGTTTAAAATAGCAAGCGGGATGTTGTTTATCGTAACTGCCAAACGATGCTCAATATCTTTTTCCGACTGCTGATTTTGCCGATGAAGTTGTTCCTGAAGTTTTGAAACCTGCTGCCTCAGCAAAGAAATTTCTGCGAGAAGTACTTGTTTTGATTTGTCTGATTGCTCCATCAGTATCTAAATATAACCTGTCATTTTAGTAGGTAATAATAAACAAAAATACTATTTCTTACGTATAAATAGATAAGAAGGTTACAGAATAAATCGAAAACTACTCAAAATTACTCGGACACTAATATTTTCATAGGTATTACCATTCCTGACTTCGTAATAAATTGAATAATGTAAAGCCCTTCTTTAAGATTTGATGGCAGTTGAAGGGAGTTTTCCTTAGCTATATTATGCCAAATTGCATGCTGATTTCCTAATAAATCAAACAAAGTGGCCTTTTGAAAATTGAGAGATGAGGAATAATTTATTGTGGAGCTATTCGAGGGGTTTGGAAAAATCTTCAATTCGGAAGAATTGTTTAGCGTACTCAAACCCGGAAAAACGCCGCAACCATAAAGTGTTTCGAGGCTATGAGTACGTATTTGTGGTAATATGGATGCCAGAGAATCTCCCGGACAGCTGGTCGCACAGCCATCGCGATGGCCTGCTATAGTGCCTAAGCTTGGGTTGAGGGGGTGGGAAAATGTGCCTTCCGGATCAAGATTTGATGTGATTGCTTTCCAGCTGATTAGCTGGTTTAAGGTTGAAAGAGCTTCGGATGTCGGCATCTGGTTCATGAAAGTTCCCAGCATGCATATCCCCATAGTACCGCTATTTGATGCACAAAAGTGAGCGCCCAAAACACCATCCTGATCCAGAGTTTCGCCGGGATCTCTGCCCGCGAACAAAATACCATCTGGACTGATCAGGTAATTATAACCTATATCAGACCAGCCATTTACTTCGGTATGATAAAGATAGATGCTACGAATTAGATTCACATAATCTGTAAGCTCATTATCCGTTGCCGAGTGATGAATGATTTGATGCCGTACAATATTTGGAATTCGCTCGTAATCTGGATCAGGCAATCCTGCACGCCACACTTCCTGCATGACCATCGGTGGGTGCGCACAACTATCAACGTTTTGAAGGGAAAATGAAAAGCTTTCTTCCAAATCCGGGGTATGAATCAGGTAAGCTGTTTGGACCTGATTTACTGATTTGCCTAAAATAATAAATTCATTTTCAGCTTGATCGAATACGATCAGTTTGCTCATCTGTACACCATTTTCAACCCTTGAATGCTCATCCGGTAGAATTGCAAAAGTCTTGTTTGCTGTTTTTAACCAGGTTTGGGGTGTTACAGCAGTATCCAAACTGAAAGCAATTGCTTTGAAGGGTTTTAGTTGATTTTGATGACGTTCCGAATCAGGTTCAAATTGAATTTTCGTTACGTATTGTGCTTTTAAAGAGAAAATTGATAAAAAAAATATTCCTGGTAAAACTATCCGAAAAAAGAAAGCATTCATAGTGTATCTTATTGTGCTAATTATCTTGCAAAGAAACAGGTTTTGGAGCAGGCATGATTTTTATAAATAGAATTTTTACAGGAAAAAGCAAAAAATACCTTTGAATTGAAATTTGCAGACACTTAAAAACAACGTATTATAAAATTTGCTGGTGATATTTGCTGACAGGCTGCTGGCGCTTTCAGTTTCAAAAAAGAAGGTTTTGCTGTCGTATTCGGCGCTGCCCAATTTATAAGAAACAACCTGAATAATGAATTGTCCGGTTCCTAAATTACTCAGATCGCTGGATGTGAACTCACAGAAAAGGCATTTCCGGCTAGCACTTTCAGTAAGCGACCTGCCTGAAAATAAATCGATTTGGATTTGTTTGCTGAAGCTTCGTTAAGTATCTATCCACATCAGTGCTGCAGCGATTACCCCAAGCTATTGGGAGAGGATTGGTCGCAATTGACTAAAAGCTTGTATATTTCCATTTCCTGCAACATCCACTCAAACCGATATCGGTTGGCTTAGTAAGCGACGACATAAACCCATAATTGTTGTTTGATAGTTTGGATAGTGCATTGCCTTTGAGGACTGCCGTACTGGTATCTGCCAGTGCTATTTGACTGATTATTATGAAGTCTAATTGAAGTGTTCTCATAATCGAAAGTTTTTGAGGCTTTTGTATAATTAATGAATATGGTACAAAAGTAGGGTTGGCTTTGGATCAGATTAAGGTGTTAAAACTCTGATTGGTATCCGTAATTTATCGTAGATTTGGTTATTAAGCGGGGTGGAGAACTGTTTATTTCAGTAAATCTGATTTTATATTACAAAGAGTACAATGAGCTCAAAGCATCTTGCCAAAACTTATCCATGGTTCATCGTTTGGAAGTGGAGCTTCGATAGTAATAACTTCTTTCGTTACGGGATGCATAAAGCTTAGTTTCCAGGCATGAAGACAGATTGAGGCATCAGTGTTTGATCGTTTGGCACCATATTTAAGATCGCCTTTGATTGGGCAGCCAATGGCAGCCAGTTGCACCCTGATTTGATGATGCCTGCCGGTAAGTAATTCAACTTCGAGCATTGAATAATAATTCAGCGAACCGATTAATCTGTATTTCAGTTTGGCTTCTTTTGCGCCTTCAGTTTCGGGTGCAACAACATAGGATTTGTTCTGTTTTTCGTTTTTTTTAAGGTAATGGGTGAGGCTGTCGGTTGGCTGTGGCGGCATATTTTTTACCAGTGCCAGGTATATTTTCTTCCAGTTTTTATCTTTTAATTGGGTGGTCAATCTACGCAATGCTTTACTTGTTTTTGCAAGCAGCAACACACCACTTACAGGCCTGTCGATGCGGTGAACCAGCCCAACAAAAGCTGCTCCTGGTTTGTTTCCTTTCCATTTAAGGTATTCAGCAGCTTCATCAAGCAAGCATTTATCGCCGGTTTTATCGCCCTGCACCAATTCGGATGGTCGTTTGTTGATCACTAAAAGATGATTGTCTTCGAATAAAATTCGTGATACAAACGGATGAGGCATAAGCTAAAAGTACTTATTAAAAAATCTAATATTGTTCCCTTTCATTTGGGAAATCAGAAGTTTTTACATCGCTGATATAACTGAATACAGCCGTTTTGATTTCATCATGCAGGTTATGATAACGCCTGAGGAATCTGGGTGAAAATTTCTGATTAATACCCAGCATATCATGCAAAACCAGCACCTGCCCGTCAACCTGATTTCCGGCACCAATGCCAATAGTAGGTATTCTGACACTTTGTGTTACTTCAGCTGCCAGATGTGCAGGAATTTTTTCGAGAACAATACCAAAACAACCGGCCTGTTCCAGAATTTTTGCGTCACGCCTTAATTTTTCAGCTTCTTTATCATCGGTGGCTCTCACCACATAAGTACCAAATTTATTGATGCTTTGCGGAGTTAGGCCAAGATGACCCAGAATTGGAATACCTGCGCTAAGAATGCGGTCAACTGATTCAACAACTTCTTCTCCGCCTTCCAGCTTGATGGCATTGGCGCCCGATTCTTTCATAATGCGTATGGCCGACGAAAGCGCCTCTTTGGAATTGCCCTGATAAGTTCCGAAAGGCATATCCACAACAACCAGAGATCGTTGCACAGCGCGCGCTACCGAACTGGCATGATAGATCATCTCGTTTAGTGTGATTGGCAAAGTTGTTTTATGACCAGCCATAACGTTGGAAGCACTGTCGCCAACTAAAATCACGTCAATGCCTGCTTCATCAAGGATTTGAGCCATCGAATAATCATAGGCTGTTAGCATGGCAATCTTTTCACCTTTAAGCTTCATCTCCTGAAGTACATGAGTGGTAATCTTTGGGATATCTTTCGAAGAATACATAATGCTTTGTATTTATTAGGCAAAAGTAACGGTTTTTTAGCTGACAGGGTTTACATTTTGTGTTAGTTTAAAGCGTTGTCAAATCCTGCAGTTAGTCAAAGTTTTATTTAATGCAATCATTTATCAGGTCATCTACAACCGTTTACTGGGCAGTGGTTGTGCGGGAGAAAATATATCGTAATTTTGTCCGTTCTCTGCATTCCAGAAGTGCTGGTTTTTGTTTTGCACAATT
The DNA here is from genome assembly GCA_015709215.1 of Bacteroidales bacterium. Classification (GTDB taxonomy): domain Bacteria; phylum Bacteroidota; class Bacteroidia; order Bacteroidales; family F082; genus UBA5536. The sequence goes on along the minus strand of JACCQN010000019.1, from coordinate 53,984 downwards.
TAATTATCGAAACTAATGAAATTTAAAAATTGCTTCTTGTCTTTTATAGTAGTTACTACCTTGCTGGCCGGATTTAGTTCTTGCAGCACAGATGTAGATTTATATGCTGATTATAAAGATATTACCATAGTATATGGATTACTTGATGCCGGACAGGATACCAATTTTGTGAAGATAACCAAAGCTTTTTTGGGACCCGGAAATGCGCTTGAGATTGCTAAAGATCCTGATTCGAGCAATTATGCTGGAAAACTGAATGTGATGCTGCAAGGCAGAAAAAATAGTATCGACCTTAATCCTATAATTTTGGATACAATAACTATTCATGACAAATTGCCCGGAGATTCAATTTTCTATTTTCCAAATCAGTTATTGTATTATACTACTGCAGCTTTAGATGTAGATGCTAAATATACCCTTCAAATTGAACCCGAAGCAAAAGCCATAGAAGCAGAAACCGATATGATAGGATCGTTTGGGATTCTCAGACCTGTTAACCGGATCAATTTTGCTTCGACAGCTGCTACTCAAATTGAATGGAATTCGGCTCGTGGCGGAAGACGCTATGAGGTTAACCTAAAATTTTATTACAAAGAATTAAGACCTGATAGCCCCGACACGGTTTATAAAACTATGAACTGGAATTTAGGAGCACATAAGGCTCAAACACTTGAAGGAGGCGAAAGCATGAGCGTAAGCTATATGGGAGCAGAGTTTTATACCCGATTAGGTCAGGGGCTTGATAATGTTCTAAACGTAAAGCGTTGGGCTGGTGAAGTTGTATTAACTATATCGGCTGGCGGTGAAGAGCTGAGCACTTTTATTGATGTGAATGCTCCTTCAAATAGTATTGTTCAGGAAATTCCACAGTACACCAATATTGAAAACGGCTATGGTATTTTTTCTGCCAGACGTCAGGCACAGCAAACATACACTTTGAGTGTACTGAGCGAAACCAAACTGGTTGAGGATTACAATTGGGGTTTTGTGCTTAATCGTTAATTACCGCTGACACACTTTTTTATTTTTGACTGTCTTTTTGTCACTTAAGTTGTCTGCTCTTGGTGGAAAAACATTAATAATCTGTTAACATTTTCATAATCAATTAGATTAGCCTTGAAATTTTTCCCAGGCACATAGCTATTTAATTCTTGGTAAAGTACTTTTATTACACTTTTAGTTTTGGCACAATCCTTGACAAAACACTAGTCAAAGCTTAAGAATTGAAAATAAATTTGATAAAAAGGAGGAAAACTAAATGGGAAAAATAATTGGAATTGACCTTGGAACAACCAACTCATGCGTTGCAGTAATGGAAGGTAACGAGCCGGTTGTAATCCCGAACAGCGAAGGCCGTCGTACGACTCCTTCAATTGTTGCTTTTACCGAAAATGGCGAACGTAAAGTAGGTGATCCTGCCAAGCGTCAGGCCATCACAAACCCTGCGAAAACCATATCTTCGATCAAGCGTTTCATGGGAGAGACATTTGATCAGGTTTCTAAAGAAGTTGGCCGCGTTCCATATAAAGTTATCAAAGGACAGAATAATACACCGCGCGTTCAGATAGATGATCGTTTGTACACCCCGCAGGAAATCTCGGCAATGGTGCTTCAGAAAATGAAGAAAACTGCTGAAGATTACCTTGGTCAAACGGTAACGGAAGCAGTAATTACTGTTCCTGCTTATTTTAGCGATTCGCAGCGTCAGGCAACGAAAGAAGCCGGTGAAATTGCAGGTCTCAAAGTAAAACGTATCATCAACGAGCCTACTGCTGCCGCTTTGGCTTATGGCCTTGATAAAAAGAGAAATGATATAAAAGTTGCAGTTTTCGACCTTGGTGGTGGTACTTTTGATATTTCAATCCTTGAATTGGGTGAAGGAGTTTTCGAAGTAAAATCAACCAATGGTAATACGCATCTTGGTGGTGACGATTTTGATGAAACTGTGATTCAGTGGCTTGCTGACGAATTTAAAAAAGACGAAGGCCTCGATCTTCGTAAAGATCCTATGGCACTTCAACGCTTGAAGGAAGCAGCTGAAAAAGCAAAAATTGAACTTTCCAGCTCTACTGAAACAGAAATCAATCTGCCTTATATCATGCCGGTTGATGGTGTACCAAAGCACCTTGTTCGTAAGCTTACCCGTTCGAAATTTGAACAGCTTACCGATTCTCTGATTCGTGCAACGATTGAACCTTGCCGTCAGGCATTGAAAGATGCCGGAATGACTGCAAGCGATGTTGACGAAGTGATTTTGGTTGGTGGTTCAACACGTATTCCGGCGATCCAAAATATTGTGAAAGAATTTTTCGGAAAAGAACCTTCAAAAGGTGTTAATCCTGATGAAGTGGTGGCTGTTGGTGCGGCTATACAGGGTGGTGTGCTTACCGGAGAGGTGAAAGATGTACTTTTACTTGATGTTACTCCGCTTAGCCTTGGTATTGAAACCCTTGGGGGTGTTATGACAAAACTTATCGAGTCGAACACAACTATCCCAACTAAAAAGTCGGAAATTTTCTCAACTGCAGCTGATAATCAACCTTCTGTTGAAATTCACGTGCTGCAGGGCGAACGACCGATGGCCAACCAGAATAAAAGTATCGGACGATTCCACCTTAACGATATTCCACCGGCACCACGTGGCGTTCCGCAGATTGAAGTAACTTTTGATATTGACTCCAATGGTATTCTGCATGTGTCTGCCAAAGATAAAGCAACAGGAAAATCGCAGAGCATTCGTATCGAAGCCTCTTCGGGACTGACTGATGCCGAAATCCAGAAGATGAAAGACGAAGCAATTGCCAACGCTGAAGCTGATAAAAAAGAACGTGAGAAAATTGATAAGCTAAATTCGGCTGATGCTCTGATATTCCAAACTGAAAAACAGTTGAAAGAATACGGCGACAAACTTCCAGCTGATAAAAAGTCAGAAATAGAAAGTACTCTCGAAGAGCTGAAAAAAGCACATCAAAGCCAGGATATTCCTGCAATAGATGCTGCTATGGGAAAGTTGAACAGCATCTGGCAGTCGGCTAGTGAAGAGATGTATAAAAATACACAACAGACTCAGGATGGTGCTCAGCCTGGTGCTGATGCCAACGCTAGCTCATCAGCCGGACAGGGAGGCGACGACGAAGTGACTGATGTGGATTTTGAAGAGGTTGATGACAAGAAATAATAGAAAATTATCTTAATCTCAACATATATTAAAGGGCTTATCGGGTAACGATCAGCCCTTTTTTAATACTTTTTTAATCTGTGAGCCAAGTATTTTATCCTTAACTTTGCCAACTGACTAAAGAAAATATTCTCAAATTTTTAACCTATGAAAAAAATTATTTTTACTATTTTAAGTATGGCTTTTGTGGCTTTTATTATACCACTGCAAGCCCAAAACCTTGTTGTAAATGGCGATCTGGAAGTCTGGAATTCCGATACCGAACCTGTAGGCTGGGACAAAGCTGAAAGTATTACCAAAGAATCAACCAATGTTCATGGCGGAAGTTTTGCTGCCCGTCACACTTCAGGTGATGGAACACTCGACTTTCAGCAGGATATTGAAGGAATTGTTCCCGGAACTACTTACACCATTGATTATTACTATTTGGATAATGATCCGGCTGCTCGCACGCGCATCTGGTCTTATTGGATGGACGAAAGTAACACCTATCTGGATGATGATGCAGAGGTTTTAAGGCCTGGCACTTACAGTGAAGATAATGCTGATTGGATGCATTATTCACAGGTGCTGACAGCTCCCGCTTCTGCTACAAAATTTCGTTTCGAGGTGCGTGTTTACAAGCAAGACGGTAATTTGGGTGGTTCAGTTTTTTATGATGATTTCTCCATCAGTGGTGATTTAATCATCAAACCAGAGCCTACAAATTATCCCTCAAATTTTGCTGCTGAACCTCAGGATATTGGAGTGAGCCTGAGTTGGACAGATGCCACAGGAGAACAGCTACCGGATGCCTATCTTATTCTTGGTGAAGCATTGGTAACTAAAGGATTGAATTTTGATCTTCCTGTTGATGGCACTCCTGTTGCCAATAACCTGGATATTTCATTAGGATACATCGCCTGGAATGTGCCTTTTGGTCAGGAAACGCATGTTTTCAGTTCTTTAGAGGCCAACACAACTTATCATTTTGCTATTTTCCCTTATACAAATCTTGGCGAAAACATTGATTATAAAACTGATGGAGCTTATCCTGAGACTTCAATAACTACATCAAATATGGTTGCATTGCTCAACGAGCCTTTTGATCAGGACTTAGGTGTAATGAGCACTTATAATGTTGTAGGAGATCAGGAATGGTCGCACAGCACTTTTGGCAATGATCAATTTGCACGTATGTCAGGCTATTCTGGTGGTGCTTTGCTTAATGAAGACTGGTTGATTAGTCCCCAAATGGATCTTACCAATATGCAGTCTGCAAACCTTAGCTTTCGTACGGCTTACAATTTTGATGGCGATCCGCTTCGCTTGATGGTGTCGAGTGATTATGACGGACAAGGCAATCCAAATGATTTCTCCTGGACTGATTTAACCGATCAATTCGACTGGTCGCCAGGTGGATATGAATGGGCTGAATCCGGCATACTGGATGTGCTTGCTTATGCTAACCCTAAATTGTATGTTGCATTTAAATACACTTCTACCACTGCTGCTGCTTCAACCTGGGAAGTTGACTGGGTGCGCGTAATTGGCGAAGGAACAGTTGGTCTTAGTGAATTGATTGCTGATGCTGTTAAATTGTATCCCAATCCTATCGTAGATCAAATTTGCTTCAACCTTGATTCAGAGGCGAATGTAAAAATTATGGATATAAGTGGTAAAGTTGTTTTCAATAATAATTTGATGGCCGGCGAAAATCGTCTGGAAGCAACAAATCTTAAACAGGGTGTTTATGTGATCAGCTTTGTTTTTGAAAACGGGACAACTACACATACACGATTTGTAAAATAATTGTTTCATTTTCTGTTCAAAAACTGCACAAGAAAAGTTTTCTTATGCAGTTTTTGTTTTTTATAGGAAGGGGGAATCATAAATAATCCGTACTTTCGTTTTGTTGCTAAATGAATTCATTCAGATGAAACGCTTCTCCTGTATTATTTTGTTGGTTCTATTTGTTGGCCATTATGTGCAAGCTCAGGAGTATGAGCCGGTAAGGCTGGAATTGCCAACTCGTTTAGACGTCAAATCCTATGGTTATGAGCTTTTAGGTGAAAATGGGTTGATGCTTTTTTATGAAAGTAATGAGCTGGATGAAAATAATAAACGGAAGTGGTTTTTCTCTAAACTTGACACCAATCTTACAGAGCAATGGGTTAAGTTGGTTGCGCTTTCGGAGGGTATGCTTATCCATAAAATTCTTTCGACAAAGGAGCGATTGATCGTTTTATTCATCAAAAATTCAGGGAAGAAACAGGAGCCTATTGCATACGAAATTGTAAGCTTTCATATGCTAACTGAGAAGTTTAGTTTGATGGGAGGAGATTTTCCTGCTCAGTCAGAAATCAATGCGCTGGCTGCTCAAAAAGATAAACTTTTGGTAGGGATCAATCTGGCAGATAATCTTGCTGACCTATTACTTTTCGACCTCTCCAAGGGAAGCTTAAAAACGTTGGATGTTCTGGCTGAAGGCCAATATATAATTCAGGAAATTGCAGTAATGCAATCTGATGAGCGATTTGGTGTGTTTGTGAAACGGTTAGAAAATAAGCGCGTTGAAGCAGATGTTTTTTTGTTTTTTGACCTGAATGGCGGTTTGATCAACCGGTTTGAAGTTGTCGATGAACAACATCGGTATCTGGCTTCTGTTGGGTTTTTTAGTCAGCAGGGAGAGCTTGGTGCAATTGGGACTTACGAGAGGGAAAAAAATAAGCCCACAGCAATAAAAAATGCACAGGAAACAATTGGTCGGGAGGCTGCCGGCATGTTTTTTCTGCAGCTGGAGCCTAACGGGCAAAGCAATATTAAGTACCATCCTTTTGCAAGCTTACCCAACATTGACATTGCACTGGCAAGTGAAGACCTGATGAGGCTCAGGCAACAGCAATCGCGCGGAAAAGCCAAGCTTGAGGAAACAGATATTGCTTTTCAGTTTTATAAACCCCAGCTGATTAGTAAGGATAGTTTGTTTATTTTTTCGGCTGAGGCTTTCCGTCCCCGCTATCGGGTGGAGTCGCGTATCGATTACGATTTTTATGGAAGGCCAATCCCTTATACTTATACCATTTTTGAGGGCTATCAGTTTTTTAACACGCTATTGGTTTCGTTCGACAGGAGTGGAGAGGTAAATTGGCTCAACACTTTCCAACTGCGTGATTTAATAACGTATGAACTTGATCGTCATGTTTTTGTTTCGTTGCTCGAAAATGACGTATTGGCAGCAGCCTATCACGAAGGTGTACTGCATAGCAAACTCATAAGCCTCGATGGAGAACTGATTGGTGAGCCGGCCAGGACAAATCTGGATATGCGTTTTTCAAATGATCGTTTGCTCGAAGAAAATTTTGGCAGACTGATATACTGGTATGGTAATTATTTTATCGTCACAGCCAATCAAAAAATCAGCAATAGCAGGCTTGTGGGCGATAACCCAAGAAGTGTTTTCTTTCTACAAAAAATTGCTTTTGAATAGGTGGTGAAATAGTTTCCTGATTTTATTAGCATAAAATATGCTTCCGACAAGATATTTTCTTTATTTTAGCCTATTAAACCAATCCACTTTAGGAGATGAGCTTTGTAAATATTACAACGCATTTTTTGTCGTATTTTTTTAAAGCACAGGGGCCTCATAAATTACACTCGCCATTTGTTTTTCAACTTACAACCGATGTTTTGCGGGATAACCAAACCTATCCGGAATATGAAAAGCTACATCGGCAGCGTAAACGGCTGTTAAGTAATCGTAATGTAATTGAAACTGTTGATTTTGGCGCTTCTGCAGGATCAAAAGATTTCATAACCTACAGGGCAAGGGTTCAAAAGCTTGTGAAAAGACGTTCGCATGCCGAACGGTATAATCGTCTTCTTTTCAGGCTGGCCCGTCATTTTAAACCTGAATATGTACTCGAGTTTGGCACAGCTGCCGGATTAAGCACTGCCTCTTTGGCTATGGGCAACCCTGAGGCGAAGGTTACAACGCTCGAAGGTTGTGCGTCGATGGCTTCTGTGGCGGATGGTAGTTTTGAGCGCCTCAAAATAACAAATATCAATATCGTAATTGGCAACTTTAATCAAACGCTTTCGGAAGTATTGAATAGCTTACCTAAACTTGATCTTGTTTTTTTTGATGGCAATCACCAAAAAGTTCCTACGCTGGATTATTTTCATCATTGCCTCACTAAAGCGCACGAAAACAGCATCTTTATTTTCGACGATATACACTGGTCATCAGAAATGGACGAAGCCTGGCAACAGATACAAGGCCATGAACAGGTGAGCCTGACAATCGATCTTTTTCAGTTTGGGTTGGTATTTTTCAGAAAGGGAATTGCGAAGCAACATTTTACACTACGGATGTAAATATGTTTAGTAACTTTGTTTCTCCCAAAAAGCATGCTCATGGATAATTATGTGATTCGTCTCAATGCCATTTCAAGGCATTATAAAGTTGGAACAGAAATCGTTAAGGCGCTTGATGAAATCACGCTCGATATTAAACGGAATGAATATGTTGCTTTAATGGGGCCTTCCGGATCAGGTAAATCAACGCTGATGAACCTTTTGGGCTGTTTAGACACGCCTACTGCCGGGTCTTATTTTTTAAATGGTAAGGATGTGAGCCGAATGAACGACAACGAACTGGCTGATATCAGAAACAGGGAAATCGGATTTATTTTTCAAACCTTTAATTTGCTTCCACGTTCTACGGCTCTCGAAAATGTGATGTTGCCTCTGGTTTATTCCGGTATTGGCAAGCAACAGCGAATGGAAATCGCAGAAAAAGTGCTGGCAGATGTGCAACTAACTGATCGAATTAAGCACCGCCCAAATGAACTGTCAGGTGGCCAACGCCAGCGTGTAGCCATTGCCAGAGCCCTGGTGAATAGTCCATCAATTATTTTAGCTGATGAACCAACCGGGAACCTTGATTCTAAAACCTCAGTTGAAATTATGGGGCTTCTCGAAACTATTCATAAAGCCGGAAACACCATAATCGTGGTTACGCACGAAGAAGATATTGCCATGCATGCCCATCGGGTGGTGAGATTGCGCGATGGAAAAACAGAATCAGATGATTTGAACAAGAACATCATCATGGTGGCGCAACGGCAGTAGTTTCAATTAATCGCTCCTTATTAAACAAACCACCTTTCGGCTTGTTAAAAGCCTAAATATTCTATTATGACAGATGAGTTTAAAATTTATACACGAACCGGCGATAAAGGTCAAACAGCCTTGATAGGAGGAACCAGGGTTCCTAAATATGATGACAGGATTGAAGCCTATGGAACGGTAGATGAGTTAAATTCCTTTGTAGGACTTATCAGGGATCATGAGGGTGCGGACGAGCAAAGCCGAAAAACTTTGTTGGAAATACAGGACAGACTTTTTACGCTGGAATCGCATTTGGCCGAGGATAAGGAAGCATTTATCCCAAAACCAATGCCCCCGCTGTTTGAGGCAGACGTTGAACTTTTGGAAAAGGAAATTGACAGGATGAGCAAGGATTTGCCCGAACTAACAAATTTTATTTTACCGGGAGGTCATATGATAGTTTCTTATTGCCATGTAGCCCGCACAATATGTCGCAGAGCCGAACGTTTGGCAGTACGCCTGAGCGGGCATTATCCGGTTGACTCCCTGGATTTGCAGTATCTCAATCGACTTTCCGACTACTTTTTTGTACTTGCCAGATACTTGGGTCACCTTAATGGCGCAACGGAAACAGTCTGGAATGCACGATATTAGGTCTTTTCAGGAAATTATCGTTTTTTCTTGACTTCCTTTAAAAAAAAATTACTTTTGCAAAAAATTTCAACTTAAGTTTAGGAATTATGTATTGGACACTTGAATTAGCTTCAAAACTGGAAGATGCTCCCTGGCCTGCAACAAAGGATGAATTACTGGAATGGGCTATTCGCTCAGGTGCTCCTCAGGAAGTAATCGAAAACCTTCAGGAAATGGAAGATGAAGGCGAGATTTACGAACGTATTGAAGATATCTGGCCTGATTATCCCACTAAGGAAGATTTCTTTTTTCATGAAGATGAATATTAAAACCTTGAACCGGCTATTAGCCGGTTTTTTTTATGCCTGTTCAAAAAAGCTAAAATGAACCCTACCGTATCGGCGTAGCTCAACAAAAGCCTGATGTGACGAGAAGTCGTGGCTTCCTGAATGCTCAATCACAAATATTCCCTGTTCGTTTAATAATTGGTGCTTAAAAATTAATTCGATAAGCAGTTGATAATGATTGCTGTCGTAAGGTGGGTCGGCAAAGATTAAGTCAAATTTCTGAGGTGTTGTAGGTATGAATTTAAACACATCCATTTGCAGAACCTGAAGATTGTCAATTTCCAATTTGCCTTTTATCGATTTGATAAAGCGCGCGCAGGCAGGATGCTGATCGATGGCCAAAACATTTTTACAGCCACGCGAAGCCAATTCGTAGGCAATATTTCCGGTGCCCGAAAAAAGATCCAATACATATAATTGCTCCAGCTCCAATTGATTTTCGAGGATATTAAATAAGCTTTCTTTAGCCATATCGGTGGTTGGCCGCACAGGAAGGCTTACTGGCGCAACGATTTGCCGGCGTTGGTATTTTCCCCTTATAATTCGCATTGTAGCGTATTGAAAAGTAAACTGTTTTGATGCCAGATCAGCGTTTCAAAAACATAACTATAATCAAAGTTTTTGTTGCGGGTTTCGAAGCTGACATCTCTGATATATCTCTCGGAAATCTCATAAATGGCCGAGCTTTGATCAATGGCTCCTGAGAAGATTACGGGAGTTTTTTCAGGATTAAGCCGTTGTTGTTCCATTGCAAAAAGCAGAAAATAGATAAAGTCTTCTTTGGTATGGAATCGGAAGAGGTTGTAGAATTTCAGTTTTTGCCCTTCGAGGACAAGCATATCAAAACTGCGGTTTCTGACGTGAACAAAAATGGCGGGCTCGGCCTGGATATTTTTGTTAGCAATCAAAACAGATTCAATTAAAGCGCTGCTAAGGTGGTGAATTTTGGCATTAGCCCAAAATTCTTTGATTTTGGCAGTAAGAATATTCGAAAGATAATAAACGATAGTAGCATCAGCTGTTTTGAGCGAGTCGCTGGCTATTCTGCTATTTTCCTGAAAAGGCTGAGCAAAAGCCAGGTATGTACCTTTTTCTTTTTCTTCGAACAAAGGATTAGGCACCAAAGCCAAATACATATTGTCAATGAGTACTTTAACCTGTTGATATGGATAAGCAATCCAGGCTTGTTTCATCATAATTTCATCCAGCATTCCAGCCAGGCGGATCGCTTCGTTTTGGGCAGTAAAACTATAAGATTCCAGTCCTATAAAACGTTGTTTTTCCGGCGAAAAAATAACAAATGAAAAACCATCCGGAGCAATCCGAATGGTCATTTGAAAATTTTTTGAAAAGTCCTGTTTAAAGGACTTGTCAATCAGACTAAGTGTTGGTTTCGACGGGGCAATCATGGTAAGAAAACGTCACTCCCAATTTCCGTCTGTTGACGGCTCTGTCATGGAACCAACTTTGAGCCCCGGGAATTTATCAATATCTTCTTCAGCAGCGATAATGTTGTAAATTCTTTGTTCTTCCAGCCCTTTTAAATAAGCCATAAACGGTGCTTTAGCTTCAAAAACGCTTACATTAACACCGCCGCGGTCGATGTTTCCGGCATCCATTTCAAATTCAATGCTATCGCTAAATGGAATATAGCGCAGGTTGTTTACATTAAAACCCGGCCTTTTTCCAAAAAGTGAATCTATTACCTTAACATATCCCAGTGTGTCGGCAATAGTTTTGGTAAAGGTAGTATCTTCCGGGTCGGGTATGAGTTTAACAACCGGAATTTCTCCACTTTTCAAAAACGCTATCAGGCTGTCGAAGCTGGGTGTGTAAGAATTATAAGCCAGCTTGTAAAGGAATTGTGCATTCCGAATATCTTTGAGTCGTTGAACGACTTCAACTTCGCGACGAGCTCTTTCTTTTTTGAACTCCAGCGGTTGATTAATGCTGTCATATACCATGTATCCAAGAAAGATAATCACGGCAAACAAAACAATTTTAAGGATAAGGCTCTTCATAAGACATGATTTTTCAATGCAAATGTAAAGTTTTTTTCTAATTTACTAGTTGAAATCTGTTCTACTTGATAAAATATTAATAGCCTAAGGCAACGCTAAACGAAAAGTATTATTTACCGATAATTTCCTGAAGAACCGGAAGCATCAGTTCAGTTTTGATGGGTTTGGCCAGATAGGCATCGCAACCAGCAGCAAAACAAGCTTCTTTTTCTTCGCTCATGGCAAAAGCAGTTTGAGCTATTATGGGTAATTCGGGGCGAATAGCTTTGATTCGGTTTGTTGCTTCAAGTCCGTTAAGCCCGGGCAGCTGAATATCCATCAACACAAGATCAATAGCAGGATTTGTACTACATAATTCAACCGCTTCAGTTCCCGAAACAGCTCTCAAAACCTTGGCCCGGGTTGGCTGAAGGATGATATTTAACAATTCAAAGTTTGAATCGACATCTTCAACGATTAAAATGGTTTTGTTTTCAAAATTATATTGATGGCTCAATAATTTGCTTTGTTTGAGGGCTGTTTCGCGAGCCTGCTTAAAAAGTGGTAAAACTACTACGAAGCGCGTACCTTTTCCAGGACTTGATTCCAGCTTAATACTACCACCCATTAACTGTACATACTGCTGCACAATGCTTAGTCCTAAACCTGTTCCGGGATAGATTTTTTTTCCATCATCGTTAAGTTTGGTGAATCGTTTAAAGATTTTTCGCTGTTGATCAGTTGCAATACCGATACCGGTGTCCTGTACAAAAATTTCAACTTCTTCAATTTCTTGATTACTATTTCGGTTTGCCACAAATCCAAAGACAATACCTCCTTTTTCTGTAAATTTAATCGCATTATCGAGCAGATTGACAAGGATTTGTCTCAACTTGCTATAATCTGTATTGAGAATTACTTCCTGTTCCGGAACCGAAATTTCCCAGTTTAAATTTGCTTTTTTTCTTTGAGCTAATAAGGTTTGGTAGGTAGCATCCAAATCCTCGAAAAGTTTTTTAAGCGGAACAGGTTCTGGTTTGATGTAGGTTTCGCCGGCTTCAATTTTTGCCAGGCTGATAATATCGTTTATCAGGGTGAGCAGGGAATCACTGTTTTGTTGGATCAGTTTGATAAATTGTGTTTTTTCAGATTTGGTAAGGCTATCGTCGTCGAGCAATTCGCTAAAACCAACAATTGCATTCAAGGGTGTGCGTATTTCATGAGACATATTCGACAGAAAAGCTGTTTTGAGACGGTCAGATTCTTCTGCTTTTGCAAGAGCTTTAGCGAGCTTCTGCTCTTCTTTTTTACGATCAGTAACATCTCTTCCCCAAACAATGATTCCTTTGGGTGTTTCATCAGGATTGAAAAGTGGAATCTTAAACACATCATAAGTTCTCATGCTCCCATCTGGGCCGGGAATTTCTTCGTCACTTCTGGTAATTTTTCTTTTTTGCCAGGTTATTTTGTCTGAGGCCATACAATTTTCGAGGGCTTCCTTATGTGTTGGGCTGTATGCTGCCAGCTCGGCATCAGTTTTCATAAAATAATCCACTCCTGTTAGCTTAAAAAGCTCAATATCAGCCTGGTTAGCTTCGATCCATCGTCCTTGTGCATCCTTAAAGCAAATAATATCCGGTGTGGCATTGATGAGTGTTCGTAGCAGCTCTTCCTGCTCCTTTAGTGAAGCGTGAGAGAGTTTAATTGATTTTCGGGCTTCCTCCAGTTCGATATTCTGTTGAGTCAACACTTTGTTGGCCTTTTTGTTATGTTTGTAAAGCTTGAATAGAAAATACAGAAAAACGAGACCAACGGCCATAAAAACGAGACTGATATAACTTAATATTTTTTGAAATTGAAGTTTTTGCTTTTGTTCTTTTACTAAAGCCTGTTGGATGGCTTGTTCTTTTTTAAGGGCTTCCACTTCGCGCAAATGATTGTCGATTTCGAAACGTGCCTGGAGATTTTTAACGGCAGTTGAATCGAACAAGGTTTTTACGGAATCGAAAAGGCTGTGGTAGTTTGAAATAGCTTCAAGAGCTGCTGTATTATTATTAGTGGTTTTGTGCGTTTCGTAGATATTGCGAAAGGCATCGAGGCGTAAATCGCGATCGTTATGTATATAGCTGATATCTAAAGCTTTGTTAAAATCAGACAAGGCTGCCTGATATTGTTTTAATTCAAAATAACAGTTGCCCCTGCCCAGATAATTATTGCCGGCAAGATAGCCAACACGGTTATAAATTGCATCGGCAGCATTGTAAAAATAAAGTGCGCTGTCGATTTGTTTCTTCAGGTAATAAATCATCCCCAAATTATGGTAGCTGTTGGCGACTCCCATTAGGTCGTTGTTGCGCCTGCCAATTTTTACCGATTCTTTAAATGTGACCAGTGCGGTATCGTATTCTTTCAGATTGATAAGTACGAGGCCAATATTGTTTTTCGAGCTCATCATTCCCGTTGAATCACTTTGTAATTTTGCTAATTCGTATGCCTCTTTAAAATATTTTAGGCTTTCTTCATAAGCTTCCAGCTGATAATACAATGACCCAAGATTATTGTAAAGATGTCCTAAGGAAATAGTGTCTTGTCGATCAAGACAGATTTGTAAGGATTTGAGATACATCTCAACAGAGGTGTTATAATCACCGATCTCTGCACGCATAATGCCCAAATTGTTATAAATATTTCCAATTTCCAGAGTGTCGCCCAACTGCTTAAAAACGGCAAGAGCAGAATCGAAATGTGGAATACTTTTGTTTGGATTACCGGCGTAATAAAGTGCAACTCCAACAGATTTGTAGGCTTGGGCAAGAAGAGAATCATGACTGGAATATTTGGCTTTTTCCAGCGCCATTTGGCTGTATGTTAATGCTTTTTCGGTAGATTTTCCGTAAAAGCTTTTTGCTATCGAAAGGTAGTCTTTAGCTTCTGCAAGCTGATCTGTATTTTTGTTTTCAAGTGGTTGTGCTGGTACGAACTGTGCGATAAAGCTAAAATAAAGGAAATTTAAAACGATAGTATGCTTATTCATTGAGGGTTTTGATTTTCATGGTTCATTTGAGCAAAATCGTGCAATTTTTCACATGGAATTAAGCTTCCGCTATGAGGATTGATTCGATACAAAAAATATTTTTTTGCATTTGTTATCATCAGATAATTCACTTGTAGTCCGTGGTTGTAACGTGCAGCTTGTTCCAATGTTGCTCGCCCCGGTTCAATGTGAGCGGCTTTGCATTCAACAATCATCATCGGTTTATGGTTTTCAGAAAACACAACAATATCGCAACGTTTTGTGAGCTTACCCACTTTGATGGTATATTCCACAGCAATCAGACCCACTGGCACATGAAGGTTGTTTACCAGCAGATGCAATACTTGTTGCCGCACTTTTTCCTCAGGTGTAAGGGCTACGTATCGTCTTCTGATAGGATCAAAAACCTTCAATTGACTCTCTGATTCCTTTGTTTTAAACCATTCCATATAAACAAACGCCGAAAAATCCTTTTTGTAGCAAAGATACAAAATAAGGACATCTGTTATCGAAGTATAAACAACTATAAGAGAGGAGATAAATGCTTTTGAGTTTTGGTGCAATAAGGTATAAAAGAAGACTAAACTAATGACCAAAAGGAAGCCAAAGGTGTGGGGCACATCTATAAAACCATTAATTTTGTAAGTTAAAAGCAAACGTATGAAAACCAAAAAGGAGATTGTTGAAAATTGGCTTCCCCGCTACACAGGCTTGCCAATCGATCAGTTTGGAGAATATATATTGCTCACGAATTTTAATCAATACCTTGAGTTGTTTGCACAATGGCATAATGTTCCTATCGTTGGCGAAGATCACCCCATGCCTTGCGCCACTTCAGGAGAAATCACCATCATTAATTTCAGCATGGGAAGTGCCAATGCTGCTACCATTATGGATCTTTTAAGTGCAATACATCCCAAAGCGGTTTTATTTTTGGGTAAATGTGGTGGCATAAAAAAGAAAAACAAGGTTGGTGATTTGATACTGCCCATAGCAGCCATTCGCGGAGAAGGAACATCAACTGATTATTTGCCCGAAGAAGTTCCTGCTTTACCTGCATTTAGTTTGCAAAAAGCCATTTCAACCACAATCAGGGATCATGGGCGCGATTACTGGACTGGCACGGTTTATACCACCAACCGGAGGGTGTGGGAACACGACAATGAATTTAAAAAGTATCTGGTTGAAACCCGTTCGATGGCGGTGGATATGGAAACCGCAACAATATTTGTAGTTGGTTTTGCGAATGAAATCCCCACTGGTGCTTTATTGTTGGTTTCTGATCAACCGATGATCCCCGAAGGTGTGAAAACATCGGCTAGCGATCGTAAGGTAAATGACCGGTTTGTGGCTGATCACCTGAAAATCGGTATTGATGCACTGCAGCAGCTTATTAATAATGGAATCACTGTGAAACACCTGCGTTTTTAATTATGGCATTTACTTTTGAACAGATTATTAGTGAAATTCGTAATAAGGTTTACCATCCTATATATTTCCTGATGGGAGAGGAGCCTTATTTTATTGATACTATTTCGGATATGCTCGAAGAGCAGGTGCTCGATCCTGCTGATCAGGCTTTTAATCAGATGGTGGTTTACGGACGCGATGTAGATGTAGAAACCATTGTAAATCAGGCCAGAAATTATCCCATGACAGGCGATTATCAGGTGCTTATCGTGAAAGAGGCACAAGATATCAAGCAAATTGACAAGCTGGAAGAGTATATCGAAAAACTGCCTGAAACTACTATTCTGGTAATCAATTATAAATATAAGAAACTGGATAAACGGCGGGCTCTTGCCAAAAAAGTAGCAGCCCGGGGCGTGTTATTTGAAGCTAAAAAGATTTACGAGGATCATGTCCCAAAATGGATAGAACAATACCTGGCACAAAAAAATTATGCCATCACGCCGAAAGCCTGTCAGATGATCGCAGATTTTTTGGGGAATGATCTTCATAAGGTTCGTAATGAACTTGAAAAGTTGATGATAGCACTTCCAGCAGGCAAAAAAATTAACGATGAAGATGTGGAGCGTAACATCGGCATTTCCAAAGACTACAATATTTTTGAATTACAGAAAGCTCTGGGTAAAAAAGACGTGTTTCGGGCCAACCAGATTATTCGTTTTTTTGGTTCTAATCCAAAGGATTATCCGTTGCTTCTTACAGCTATTAATCTGTATGGTTTTTTTACCCGTATTTTGAAGGTTCATTATGCCCATGATAAAAGCCGAAATAACCTGGCCAGTTTGCTGGGGCTTAATCCTTTTTTTGTTCAGGATATGCAAGAAGCTGCCCGCAATTACAATATTGCCGATGCTGTGCGGTGCATTGGCATTTTGCGCGAATACGATTTAAAATCGAAAGGGTACAAGAGTCAGGACGTAGGAGTGGATGAGTTATACCGCGAAATGCTTTTTAAACTTTTGCACTAAATCCGGCATTCACATAAAGTGATTCGATCAATACGGCATATTTCCGCATCAGGAATTTTCTTTTGAGCTTCATGGTGGCTGAGAGTTCACCCGTTTCTATATTCCAGGAATCAGCAAGCAGCACAAACTTTTTAACCCTTTCGGTGTGATCCAGCTGTTTGTTTTTCTCATTAATTTCGCGCTCTATACGGCTGATAATCACCTGATCCTTAATGATTTTTTCTTTGCTTTCAAATTTTTTTCCTTTTACGTTGCACCAGGATTCCAGGTGAGCAAAATCGGGGATGATAATGGCAGCGGCATAATTTTTACCTTCGCCCACTACCATGACGTGCTCAATAAAAGCACTTTCTTTAAGTTTGTTTTCAACTTGTTGTGGTGCGATATATTTTCCGCCCGAGGTTTTGAAGATTTCTTTTTTACGATCTGTAATCCGGAGGAAATTTCCTTCGAACCGCCCGATATCGCCAGTGTGCAGCCAGCCTTCCTTGTCGATAATTTCATTGGTAAGATCCTCACGTTTGTAATAGCCGAGCATTACATTAGGCCCTCTGGTAAGGATTTCGCCATCTTCTGCAATTTTTATTTCTACCCCCGGCAAGGCATGACCAACAGTTCCAATTTTTACACCTCCCGGGAGGAAATTACCCACTGCAATCACAGGCGAAGTTTCGGTGAGGCCGTAACCTTCCATGATTTTGAAACCGGCAGCCCAAAAAACCCTTGCGATGCGTTCCTGCAGACTGGCACCGCCAATCACGATAGCATTTAGCCGGCCTCCGAAAGCAGCATGCCACTTGCTAAACACCAGATTGCGGGCCAGGCTAAGCTTGAGCTGATACCAAAGACCTCCTTTTTGCCAGGGCTCATATTTTTCACCCACGCTGATAGCCCAGAAAAAGATAGCTTTTTTGATACCTTTGAGCCCGCGGCCTTTCCGAACGATTTTTTCATAGGTTTTTTCTAAAACACGTGGCACTGCAGTAAACATCTCAGGTTTGGAATCGCGAATATATTCACTAAGCTGATCCAGATTATCGCAATAATAAATGCTGGCACCGTGGCGCTGATAAGTGTAATTCATGATTCTTTCGAGCACATGACACAATGGAAGGAAACTAAGTGTACGGCTTACCGGATTGTGCGCCAAAATTTCGATAGTGGCATCTGCATTGCTCATAATATTGCGGTGCGAAAGCATTACACCTTTGGGGTTTCCGGTTGTGCCGGAAGTATAAATCAGCGTTGCCATTTCGTTCGCATCAATGTTGTTACGCAGCTTTTCGAGTTCAGCTTTTTTGCCGGAGTTTTTGCCCCGATCGAGCAATTCGGTCCAGTTTCGCAATCCATCCACTTTTTCGATGCTGTAAACAGTGTCAAGGTTGGGAACTTCGTTCACCACATCTTTGATCCTGAGATAAAAAGCTTCATCAGAAACAATGATATAGGTTACGCTGGCATCAGTAAAAATAAACTGGTAGTTATTATCGCTGATGGTAGGATAAATAGGAACCTGAATGGCTCCGATCTGCAAGAGTGCCATATCGATGTAGTTCCATTCGGGACAATTTTTTACGATGGTAGCTACACGGTCGCCTTTTTTAATACCTGATTCTAAGAAGCCAAGGCTAAGCTGATCAACGGTTTCAACATATTGTGCGGCTGTTACGCTATTCCATTTTCCATTTTTGCGGGCAGCAAAAACTTCTTTATCAGCTGTTTCAGGTTTTCTGAATTCATCCAGAATGTCAAAAATACGGGCGTTTTTCATGCAGTTAACAGGTTTAGTTGATAATTACTTAGATTTAAGCGCTGTAAATTTTGTCAATCTTTTCCTTGTATTTTTTGGCAATAAAACTTCTTTTTAGTTTCAGATTTGCGGTTAATTCTCCTGATTGAACAGTCCATTCATGATCGGTTAGTTCGAATTTCTTCACTTTCTCATAATCTCCAAAAAATTCATTGTAACGATCCACTTCTTTTTTGAAACGCAGTTTTATGTCTTTATGTGTAATCATTTCACTATCAGAAGTGTATTTAATTCCTTTTATCTTACACCACGAACGCAGGTGTTCAAAATTGGGTACGATCAGAGCTGCTGCAAATTTCTGATGTTCTCCAATCACCATGATACCGTCGATAAAAGCTGATTCTTTAAAGCGGTTTTCAATCAATGCCGGGCTGATGTATTTGCCCATTGAGGTTTTAAAAATTTCTTTAATGCGTCCTGTAATCTTTAGGTGACCTGATTCGTCAATTACACCTACATCGCCGGTATGGAACCATCCCTCCTTGTCAATGGCTTCAGCTGTCAGGGCTTCATTTTTAAAATAGCCTTTCATCACATTTGGTCCTTTTACCAGGATTTCGTCACCTTCAGCAATTTTTACCTCAACATTTTTGATCACTTTACCAACGGTTCCAAACTTTAATCCGCCAGGTTCAAGTGTGTTTACAGCAATTACGGGTGAAGTTTCGGTTAATCCGTATCCTTCAAGTACGGGTATTTGTGCGGCAGTAAATACTTTGCTCAAACGGGGTTGAAGTGCCGCTCCGCCCGAAACGATGACCCTCATTTTTCCGCCAAGTGCTTCGCGCCATTTGGAGAAAATTAGTTTGTTGGCAATTGCAAGTTGCAGCTTGTAAAAAAATCCATTGTTTTCGGCTTTAAAACGGAGTCCTAAATTGACTGCCCAGAAGAACAGCTGTTTCTTTATTCCTTTGAGTTTAAGACCTTTGGCAATTATTTTATCGTAAACTTTTTCGAGTAGTCTGGGTACTGTGGTTAAAATTTCGGGTTGCACCTCGCAGATATTATCTACTATTGTTCCCATATTTTCGGCATAATAGATACTTACACCCAGGTAAAAATAAGTATAAATATTTGTCCTTTCATACACGTGGCAGAGTGGTAAATAACTCACAGCCCTGCAATGTTCGTCAACCGGAAAGATATGATTTACAGCGTCAACATTACTCAGCAGATTGCTGTGGGATAGCATAACACCCTTGGGATTTCCCATTGTTCCCGATGTGTAAATCAGGGTGGCAACTTCATCAGGACTGATGTTGGATTTGATAGCTTCGAGCTTTTCCGGTTGCTGGTTTTCGGCTCCCAGGGTGATAAGCTCGCTTAGGTGTTTAAGGCCTTCGGTTGTTTTAAAGGTATAAACATCAAGCACGTTGTCGGCTTCAGGAAGGATGTGGTCTATTTTTCGATAGAGTTCTTTGCCGGCCACAAAAACATATTTAACTTCTGAGTGTTTCAGGATGTATTTATAATCCGTTTCGCTTATGGTTGGATAAATGGGAACGTGGATGACTCCTGTTTGCAGCAAACCAAAATCAATGAAATTCCACTCGGGGCAGTTATTGGATATGGTAGCGATTTTATCACCTTTTTCAACGCCAAGATGCATTAGAGCATAGCTAATGTTGTCAACAATCTCCCGAAATTTTGTTATGTCGTATTTTATCCATTCACCGTTTTCTTTTCCGGCCAGGACATCATCTTTAGGCTGGAATTTTTGCTCGTAATAAGGCAGTAAATCAAAGATGCGTGTAATCTTTTTATCCATAAACGTAAACTTAGTAAGCTATTGAAAAGCAATTAAAACCAACACAAGCAATAAAATGTGGCAGCAATATTAAGAAAAAAATTACAATAAATTAAGATTCTGATTAGTCGTTGATTTGCTTGTTGAACTGCATTGCACTGGCCTGGGCAGTTGGCATAATCAATAAATCATTTATGTTAACATGAGGTGGTACGCTGGCTACATACCAAATTGCATCGGCGATATCTTCGGCTGTAAGAGGTTTAAAACCTTTATAAACATTTTTAGCTTTTTGCTCATCACCTTTAAAACGAACAAGCGAAAATTCTGTTTCCACTGCTCCGGGAGCAACCTGGCTTACTCTTATTCCGTGAGGTAATAAATCCATGCGCATGGCTTTTGTGAGTCCATCAACGGCATGTTTTGTAGCGCAGTAAACATTGCCTCCCGGATAGGCTTCTTTGCCTGCAATAGAACCAATATTGATGATATGGCCGAATCCTTGCTGGACCATCATGGCAGCAATTGCTTTTGAAATATAAAGCAAGCCCTTGATGTTGGTGTCGATCATGCGTTCCCAATCGTTGGTTTCACTTTCGTGTACAGGGGCTAATCCAGCTGCTAAGCCAGCGTTGTTGACCAACAGATCAGGTTTAATTTTCAGCTTGTTGAGCAGTTTTTGCAACTCATTACCACTTTCTGGTTGGCGAACATCCTGGGTTAGAATCACCACCTGAGTTGCATATTTCTCAGAGATTTCCTTTTGGAGGGCTTCGAGTTTTTCAGTTCGTCTGCCGGTTACTACTAATTGCCAGCCATTGGATGCGAAGCGCAGAGCTGTGGCTTTTCCAATTCCGCTCGTTGCGCCTGTTATAATTGCTGTTTTAGAACTCATAATTTTATTTGGTTTGTTTAGTTTGTTCGATCCATCTGCGGGCATTCACAAATGCTTCCATCCAGGGGCTTACCTCATCAGTTTTACGGTTTTCAGGGTAATGCGCCCATTGCCAGGGGAGAAAAGCTCTTTCGATATGAGGCATCATAGCCAGATGCCGGCCATCGTTGGAGCATACGGCTGCTGCGGCAAAATCGCTTCCGTTGGGATTTCCTGGGTAGGCTTCCTGTCCGTATTGCATCACGATGTTATAATTATCCTGATAGCAGGGGAAACTGAATTTGCCTTCTCCGTGTGCAATCCACACTCCAAGTCTTTTGCCCAAAAGGCTGCTTAGCATCACGCTGTTGTTGGCTGGAATATCTACATTAATGAATCCCGACTCAAATTTACCCGATTCATTGTGCAGCATCAGGGCTTTTTCGGGATGCTCGGGATAAACTAGGTTTAGCTCCATCATGAGCTGGCAGCCATTGCAAACACCCAGGCTCAAGGTATCAGGACGTGCGTAAAAGTTTTCAAGCGCCTCTTTTGCCTTGGCATTGTACAAAAATGCGCCGGCCCAGCCTTTGGCTGATCCCAAGACGTCGGAATTGGAAAATCCGCCCACAAAAGTGATCATTTGCACATCCGACAAATTTTCGCGACCGCTAATGAGATCAGTCATGTGTATATCTTTAACGTCAAAGCCAGCCAGATATAGGGCGTAAGCCATTTCACGGTCACCGTTAACACCTTTTTCGCGAATTATCGCTGCTTTGTAGCCAGTTGGTTTTCTTCTTGAAGACTCAAGTCCAAAGCTGTTAAGTGTGCCGATAAAACCTTTCCCAAAGCTAAAATCAAGGTCTTGTTTTTTGTAATTTTTAAAACGGCGCAGGGCATGTTTTTCGCCGCTTTGCATTTTATCAAGCAAGTAGGACGATTTGAACCAACTGTCGCGCAGGGCATCTATATCCAGATTGTAAGATGCTTTAAAATGATGCAAAATAAGCAACCGGTCGGCAATTGGTTTTCCGATGGAATGATAGGTGATTTGTGCTTTTGAAAGAATCTCAAAGGCGGGAGAATTTTTTTTCAGCTGTAAAACAACTGCTGGTTTTTCACTGAAGAGCAGCTGAATGATGTCTAGTTTTTGAAAGCTATCAAGGCTGATTTCCAGGCCAAAATCAGTGTTTGCAAAGTTCATTTCGAGCAAGGTAGTAACCAAGCCGCCAGCCGAAACGTCGTGACCAGCCAAAATAAGCTCCTGATCAATTAATTCCTGCAGCGTATTAAAAACGTGTTTAAAGTAAGCAGCATCTTTCACGTCAGGTGCTTTGGTTCCAATACCGTTCAAAAGCTGAGCAAAACTACTGCCGCCAAGTTCAAAGTCGTCTGATGAAAAATCTATGTAAACGATAGCAGTATCCGGATCAGTTTTCATGACAGGTTTCACTGCTTTTTTTATATCTTTTACTTCAGCAGCAGCCGTAACAATAACCGTTCCTGGAGCCAATACTTTGGTGCCGTCAGGATATTTTTGCGTCATCGAGAGGCTGTCTTTTCCCGTAGGTACATTGATACCCAACTCGATACAGAAATCGCTTAAGGATTTTACAGCCATATAGAGCCGGCTATTTTCCCCCGGATTTTTAGCAGGCCACATCCAGTTGGCACTCAGCGATACGCCTTGGAGGCCACCTTCCAAAGGAGCCCAAAGGATATTTGTTAAAGCCTCAGCCACCGAAAGCCTTGAGCCTATGCGCGAGTCGATCAAACCGGCAACGGGAGCGTGTCCCAGCGCTGAGGCAATTCCCTTGATTCCTTTGTAATCCAATGCAGTGATACCAAGATTGTTTAGCGGTAATTGAACCGCACCGGCACATTGTTGCAAGGCTACGCGACCTGTAACGGATCGATCAACTTTATTGGTTAGCCAATCCTTGCATGCTACAGCTTCTAGTTGCAGTACTTCATTGATGTAGTAATAAATATCATCAAGATTGTATTGTAATGCATCGAATTTGTAGGATTTATAGTGGTCTTCGAGTACTGTTTTTGGTGGCTTGCCAAAAAGATATTCCAGGCGTAAGTCTATTGGGTAAACCGTTTCATCTCTTTGAAAAACAAGTCGCTGATCCGAAGTTGCCTTTCCTACGATATACATAGGTGCGCGTTCTCTTTCTGAGGTTTTTTGCAGAATTTCCATAAAATCGGGATGGATTACCAAACCCATTCTTTCCTGTGATTCGTTCCCGATTATTTCTTTATCAGAAAGTGTTGGATCGCCCACAGGTAATTTTCCTATTTCGATAATGCCACCGCTATCTTCAACGAGTTCCGAAAGGCTGTTCAAATGTCCTCCAGCGCCATGATCATGGATAGAACGCACTGGATTTACTGTGCTTTCGGTCATTGCTCTGATAACGTTTGCAACACGCTTTTGCATTTCGGGGTTGGCGCGTTGCACGGCGTTCAGTTCAATTGCATTGCTAAATTCGCCGGTATCCACGCTCGAGACTGCACCGCCGCCCATACCGATACGGTAGTTGTCGCCACCCAGCACCACGATCAAATCGCCTGGCTCGGGTTTCTCTTTCTGGCTATCGTCGGCTTTTGCAAAACCAACGCCACCAGCCAGCATAATCACTTTATCATATCCAAAATATTCCTGTTCCTTATGCTCAAAGGTGAGTAAGCTGCCATTAATAAGTGGCTGGCCAAATTTATTTCCAAAATCAGAGGCTCCATTCGATGCCTTGATCAGGATATCAGCAGGGTTGTGATAGAGCCAATTGCGCGATTCGCATGAGTTTTCCCAGCTACGATTTTCCTCGGTTCGAGGGTAGGCTGTCATATAAACTGCAGATCCAGTGAGGGGTACTGATCCTTTACCACCAGCCAGCCGATCGCGGATCTCTCCTCCACTTCCGGTTGAAGCACCGTTAAAAGGTTCTACTGTTGTAGGGAAATTATGAGTTTCAGCTTTTATTGAAATGACAGCTTGGATGTTTTTTATTTCAAAAAAGTCGGCCTGATGCTGCGTGGCAGGAGCAAATTGCTCGATTTGCGGCCCGAGAATGAAGGCTACATTGTCTTTATAAGCCGAAACGAGTCTGTTAGGATGTTCCTTCGAAGTCTTTTTGATTAAGGCAAATAAAGTTTCCGGCATTGTTTTGCCATCAATAACAAAGATGCCATTAAAAATTTTATGACGACAATGTTCAGAATTCACTTGTGCAAAACCATATACTTCACTGTCAGTAAGTTTGCGGTTGATTTTTATGCTAACATCTTCCAGGTATTTTATTTCATCATTGCTTAGAGCCAGGCCTTCCTCAATGTTATAGGCATCAAGATTGTCGATATACCGAACGGCATCGGGCTTATGCTCAATGTGGAACAAAAGCTGATCGAGGTTATGATAGCGAGCCTGAAGCATTGGGTCGTATTCAGTAGATGTTTTATCGGTTTTATAAAACGATTCTATACGACTAATGCCCTGAACACCCATATTTTGCGTTATTTCAACGGCATTGGTGCTCCAGGGAGTTATCATTTCTTTTCGCGGACCAATATAATAACCTTTAATTGTTTTTTCCTGAATTTGTCTGGCTCCAGCAAAAAGCCAGGTGAGCTTTTGCAGGGTGTCCTGATCAGGTTTCGAATTGGATTCCAGTGCAATAATGCGGTTGGCTGAGGGCTGAAAAAACAGTATCATGGGTTTTGCGTTTTGCAGGAAATGAGCAAAGAAAAAACTGCTGCAAAGATATAAAATGACAACAATTTGCTAACGAAAACAGACAGATAAACAATATAATTAATTGACAGCAGGCAATTAGTCATATTGGTTGTTTAACAGATCGCCGGGCGACACACCAAAGGTTTCTTGTGAGCGGTCGGCACCAAGTGGTTCAACATGAATGAGGATATCATAAACATTTTTAATCCGTCTTTTAATTTCATCTTCAACCTTATGAGTAATTTCATGCGCTTCATTCAAACTTTTTTTGCCATCAATTTCTATATCGAGTACGATCATATAATACTGGGCCATTTTACGTGCCCTGATGCGGTGTGGGTTATGGGCTCCTTCGATAGTGCCCACAGCTCTGGTAATAGTGCTGTAAATGCCCGGATCATCCAGACCGTCCATAAGTTCACGGCTTGAACGGATGACAATTTTTATGGCAACAATCATGATCCAGACGCTAACCGCAAGAGCTGTTATAAGATCAAGTAAAGGGTAATTAAAAACATGGGTGAAGACAAGCCCAAGCAAAACAGCCAGTGAAATGATAACGTCGTTTTGCATGTTTTTGGCGTTGGCTTGCAACATAGGGCTGTCGATTTTTTTGCCGGTTTTGCGGAGGTAATGAGCCAACAGCTGTTTCCCGGCTATGGAAATGATGACCACAATGGCTGCCATTGGGGCGGGAATAACCCCTTCTTCTCCACTTATCAACCGTCCAAAGGTGGCGATTGCCAGTTGTGCGCCGGCAAAGAAAATCAGGAAAGCCAGAAGTGTGGAAGCAATCGTATCGGCTTTGTCGTAACCGTAAGGATGTTTGATATTTGGCGGACGCGAAATAATACGTGCCGTAAGAAGGGTGATAACTGACCCTAAAATATCACTCGCCGAATCAATTCCATCAGCGACAAGGCTCATACTACCAGATAAAAAGCCCGCAACGATTTTGAGGACTGACAGAAAGGCGTTTGCCAGTATGGCTATCCAGGATGCCCTGATAATGCGCTTTTCTCTTGATTTTATCATGCTTTTCTTAAACTACAAAAGTATATTTTTTTGAACGAAAGATATTGCCTTTGGTTATTCCTTGGTAAGAAATGTGCTAACCATTTTAGTAATCTGCTCCGTTTCGATTAAAAATCCGTCATGACCAAAATTTGTTTTTACAGTGACCAACTTGCTGAAAGGAATATGATTAGCCATAAAAGCCTGTTCTTCAGGAGGAAAAAGCTGATCAGTATCCAGGGCAATGAGGAGTGTTTTGGCTTTGATATGTGATAAAACTTCCTCAACAGTTCCGCGATCTCTGCCAATATGATGGCCATCAAAAAGATGCGACATGATTACGTAACTATAAGCATTATAGCGTTTTACAAGTTTATCGCCTTGATAATTCTGGTAACTGACAGCTTTGAAATTACCTGAAAGAGTAGGGCTTTCATCTTTTTGTGTTGAATTGTAGGCTTTCGAATTTCGGTAACTGATCAGTGCTATGGCGCGGGCTGCTTTCAGACCTTTTTTGCCCCCTTCGGGAGTATCATCATAAAAGCTTGGATCGGCCCTAATGGCCATTCGTTGTGCCTCGTTGAAGGCAATATTCCAGGGTGAGGCAAAAGCACTGCTTGCGATAAAAACCATATTTTCAATCACTTCCGGAAACATAACAGACCATTCCAGTGCCTGAAAGGCTCCGATAGAACCACCAATAATCAGGTGAATTTTTGCTATCCCAATAGATTTTCTTAGGATTTCGTGAGCCTTAATCAGATCTCGAACCGTAATTTTTGGGAACTCACGCATCCAGGGTCGTCCTGTTTTTGGGTTGAGGTCGAGCGGACCGGTAGTACCATAGCACGAACCGATAACATTGGCACAAATCACAAAATAGCGATCAGTGTCCATCAATAATCCCGGGCCAATCATGCCGGGCCACCAATCCTGAGCATCGGCATTGGCGGTATAGGCATGGCATACCCAAATCACATTATCTTTTTCAGCATTTAATTTTCCCCAGGTTTGATATGCGATTCGAAGGTCAGAAATTTCTTCCCCTGTTTCGGTTCTGAATATTCTTTTGTTGAAATAATAGTGATTTTTGTCCATTATAGAAAAAAAACAAGCCAACCTTCAAAGAATGGAGGATGGCTTAAATAAACATTTATTGAATCAATCTTTTAAATGGTTGCGCTCATTGTTACAATGTTGCGGTCAACTTTTTTAAAGAGGCCTTGCAAAACTGTTCCGGGGCCAACCTCAATAATAGTTTTTGCTCCATTGGCTATCATATTGTTCATGATATGCGTCCACCTAACAGGAGCGGTAAGCTGTGCAATAAGGTTTGTTTTTATGATTTCAGGATCGTTAACAGACTGACCGGTAACATTTTGGTAGATTGGACAAATGCCTCTGCTGAATCTTGTTGCAGCAATGGCTTCGGCCAGTTCAAGGCGTGCCGGCTCCATTAAAGGACTGTGGAATGCGCCACCAACTTTTAATGGCAGAGCTCTTTTGGCACCAGCTTCGAGTAATTTTTCACAGGCAATTTCGATACCTTTTTGCGATCCTGAAATTACCAGCTGACCAGGACTGTTGTAGTTTGCCGGAACAACAATTTCATTTTTGATGCCTGAGCAAATGTTTTCAACGGCTTTGTCTTCCAATCCCAGGATAGCAGCCATTGTGCCTGGTTCTGTTTCGCAGGCTTTTTGCATGGCCAAAGCTCGTTTGTAAACCAACTTCAGTCCATCTTCAAAAAGTAGAGTTTTGTTTGCAACCAGTGCCGAAAATTCTCCCAGCGAATGACCCGCTACCATATCCGGTTTAAATTCTTCCATTGTAAGTGCCAGAATTACAGAATGTAAAAAGATAGCTGGCTGGGTAACTTTGGTTTGTCTGAGGTCTTCATCTGTTCCCTCAAACATCAGATCAGTAATTTTAAACTTTAAAATACTGTTAGCTTTCTGAAAGAGCTCCTTAGCCCGGGCAGATTTGTCAAACAAATCTTTTCCCATACCCACAAATTGTGCTCCCTGACCGGGAAATACGTAAGCTTTCATGTTTTTCGTTTGATTTGTCTCTTAGCGGCTGTATGAATTCAAACTTTTTTAATTCAATTGTTGAGTGCTGATATTCAATTAGAAAGGCTTGATTTTATTTTATTTAAGAGATTCTTGTGATTTTTCTGGTGAGTTTTTGTCTTATTTGCGATTGCCGAAAAAGCGCAGCAAAAATAAGAATAAATTGATAAAATCGAGATAAAGCGTCAGGGCACCCAAAATAGTTACCTTGCGAAGCGTATCACCCTGCTGGAGTGCTGAGGCTCCCAGCCGTTTTAATTTTTGAACGTCATAAGCAGTGAGGCCTGTAAAAACAAGCACTCCGATAAAACTGACAATATAATCCATCATGGGGCTTTTAAGGAAAAAGTTCACCACTGAGGCAATAATAATTCCTACCAATCCCATCATCATCAGGGAGCCAAACCGGCTTAAATCTGTTTTTGTAGTGTAACCAACAAAAGCCATCACGCCAAACATACCACTGGTGATGAGAAAGGTTTTAGCAATGGAAGCGCTTGTATAAGCCAAAAAGATAAAACTCAAACTGAGCCCCATCAAGATGGAGTAAAGCAAAAAGATCAAGGTAAGCGATTGCACACTCATTTTTGAAAATCCCATCGACATCCATAATACCAGGCCCAGAGGTGCTAACATCACAATCCAACCGCCAAAGGACATGCCGCCGGTTTCTGCATTAAACATAAACTGCATAAAAGCCTCATTAGCGGCAAAAAGGTATGCAACAAGTGCTGTAATGGCCAAAGCCAGAAACATCCAGCTGAAAACATTGGCTAAAAAAGTTTTAGCTAATGTTTGAGCTTTAAACCTTGCTTCTGTTGTGAATGAAGGATTGAGTTGATTCATAGTGACTGATTTAAATTACAGAAAAACAATAATTTAATGAAGATTTGAGCCAATCAGGCTGATAAATTCAGAGCGTGTTTCAGCTTTTCGGAAAGCCCCTGTAAAATCGGAAGTTGTTGTTACGGAGCTTTGTTTTTGGACACCTCGCATAGCCATACATAAATGACGTGCCTCTATTACCACTGCAACGCCAAGCGGATTCAAAGCATCCTGAATGGCTTCCTTGATTTGAGTGGTTAAACGTTCCTGCACCTGCAACCGGCGTGAATAAGCTTCAACCACACGGGCTAATTTGCTCAATCCGGTGATGTATCCGTTGGGGATATAACCCACATGAGCCTTCCCGATAAAGGGAATCATATGGTGTTCGCAGAGCGAGAAAATTTCAATATCTTTCACAATGACCATTTCGCGGTAATCCTCTTTAAATTTTGCCGAGAGGAGTATTTCACGCGGATCGTGATCGTAGCCTTGCGTAAGAAATTGTATCGATTTAGCAACCCTGCGCGGCGTATCTACCAGTCCTTCGCGTTCTTGGTTTTCGCCTATCAGCTCAAGGATAGCCCTGTAATGTTTTTCAAGCTGATCCAGTTTTTCGGGTGCAAACTTTTCAATTTTTTCGTAGCCAAGCAAGGCTTTTGGTGCTTCTTTCATGATGATTACCCGTTAATATGGGGATGTTTATTGTCCGTAATACTCCACAAAATTATTTTCAGATTCATGCAATTTCACGCAATGGAGGTCTGCTCCCAGCGCTTTTATATCGGCTTCAATTTGCTCCCAAATAGCCATGGCCAGCACTTCTGTTGAAGCAAACTTTCCTTTCATAAAGGGTACTTCTAGGTTAATATTTTTGTGATCAAGTTGGTCTGTTACTTTTTCGCGAATAAGTTTGCTCAGCTGTTTTAAGTTGATTAAAAAACCCGTTTCGGGATTTACTTTTCCTTTCACTGTTATAAAAAGCTCGTAATTATGTCCGTGCCAGTTTGGATTGGAGCATTTTCCGAAAACCTCCAAATTTTTTTCGTCGCTGAAATCAGCTCTGAAAAGGCGGTGCGCAGCATTGAATCGTTCTCTTCGCGTTATGAAGATCATAGGAATTTATTAAGATCGTTTTTGAGGGTACAAAAGTACGGTTTTATGTGGAAATGGTATTTTTTTATCGGAACTATGCCGCTATAAGCTGCTGAAAGTTATTTTTGGGATGGATTATTTTTTCGGGTTTTTCAATGTATCTATTTTTATGCTAAATTACTCAACAACAAGTGTATATATAGAACAAAACAGTCAGTAGCAGCTGTGAGAAAGACTTATTGATCGTGGCATTAGCTTGATTTTTTTGTCACTGCACTCACTTCCAAAGCTGTAAAGAGGATATAATAGACAAAAAAAGTAAGCAGAAACGGAATCGTTTCATCGCGATTATAGAGCAGATATACAATAATGATAACAAGATAAACCAGAAGCTTGAGGAAGGTTGCCATCATGAAAAAATTGGTAAAGCTGCTGAGTTTTTTTGCTTTGGCGCGCTGGTAAAGGACAAAAAGGCCGATGTTACCTGCTGCAAAAAACAACAACAAAAAAGGCCAAGCATCACTGGTCCACTTATCTTCAAGTTTATTATAAATCAGAAAAGTCAGCAAGGCGGCGAAAAAAGTAACAATTAGTGTTTTGATCAAAAATTGACGAAGGTCTGTATTCATAAAAATTATTTTTTCATAAAGTCTTTAACAGCATAATAAATTGACAACACAACCGCCAGTAAAGAGAGTATCACAGTAAAAACCGGAAATTTCCATTGTAACCATTCATCGAGTTTTATTCCGCCGAAAACGCCTGCCAGGATAATGAACAGCATTTGAAAAGCCAGCGAGGAATAACGCGCATAGGAATTGAGATAATTGCCGGGTTTATTTTTGTTTTTTGTCATCGGCCGGGGTTTTTTTCATCTCGCATTTACCGCTAAACTGCGCTCCCACCTCAATAGATAATTTTTGAGTAATTAATTCACCTTCAAAAGCAGCAGTGGCTTTAAGAACGGTAAGTTCTTCCACGTTTAAATTTGCTTTTATCTTTCCCGAAATATCAGCTTGCTGACATTGCAGTTCGCCTTCAACATAACCGCTTTGGCCAATTACAATCTTACCATTTGAACGCAAAGTTCCAATAACAGTGCCATCAATTCTGATGTCGCCGGCCGACTGAATTTCGCCTTTTATTGTTGTTTCATAACCAATTAAATTCCTGGTAATTGATTCAGCTCCTGTTTTAGTATTTTTCATCAACAAAGGTGTTTTAAAGGTGTTTTATATGAAGGTAAATGTAGTTTTTTTCGGACTTAAACCGGTGTACTATTTTTGAGTAACTGAATCCCAAAAACTTCCGTATTCATCAATATCCTTGTTTCGGTAAAAAATCGGGTAATTCGAAAGGGAAACGGGATAAACTTTATAATCTGCCTTGTTCATGCCACCCAAAACATAATCTGACTGGCTAAGCACTTCAAAATAATCGATTGCAGCGCTGCGATTGGCAAAATTTCCTACTGTGATCAGAGAGTTATCCTTGTCGAGTACCAGGTTTTTAATCATCAGGCTTTGTATGCTAAATTCGCGTTGGTTAAAATCAGACAGCCGGACTTTAAGCGGATCGATGCGTATTTTGGCTGTTTTGCAAACCAGCATTACCATATATTGTGCATCAGGATTATCAATGTAAGGCCATTTTGGGGCAGCAATAGCTTCTGTTTCGTCTTCCGGAATTTCAACTGCTACCTCAAGGGTGTAAGTCTTACCAATATTTCTCAGAATATCCTGTGCTAGCGGTGTAACACTACTTTTGGGATAGGCTTTGATGAGTCTGTCGAGGGCCACCGCCATAGTATCAACCACTTCGAGTCTTCCGGAGGCAATAGCTTTGAGGAATGCAAAACGCGGCAAAAGTGCTGTGTCGTTGGGATAGAGCTCTGCGGCACGGTCTGCATTCATTACTACCCTGAAATACTGACCACTTTTATAGGCATCGTAGGTTCTTTCATAAAAGGCAGCCGATTCGCTTTGCGCAGCAGCTTTTTTCACGAAATACTCCGGATCGAGTAATACTTGGGCATAATCTGAATCGGGATAATCCTGAATTATGGTCATCTTATAGTTTTCGGCAGCTTCTGCTTCCTGATTTTCTCTGTGTAATTTATAGAGCGCATAAAGTGATGGCAGTCTGTGTTCGTTTTCGGGATATCTTGTGTTCAAAGAGATGTAAGCATCTATAGCTTCGGGGATATCGTTGAGCTTTTCCATATAGATGAATCCCAGATTATTCAATGCTTCAGCAATATCATTGTTAGCACTGGCTTGTTGCTCTTCGGTAAGTGGTAATTCCTGCAGATAATAAGCGCGATCGCGGGGTGTAAGGTTTGCTGATGCAGAATCGGCTGTGGTTGCTTCATCATTTGCTAACAGCTCCATGCCACCCTCATCAAAACTGATGCTTTGTTTATCGCTGATACGCCAGTTATCTTCCAGGCTGCGACGTCCCCATTTTCTAAGAAATTCTGTATAACCAAAACTCAGTGTATTAGGATTGTAAAAGTACCATTCAGTGGATTGTTCCATGGTATTTTGGGGTTCGCGATTACCCGGCATCATAGCCATTTGTTCTTCCATGCGTTCTTCCTGCTGCAGCCTTTTTTCTTCTTCGATAAACTCAGCTATTAAGCCGTCGATAACTTTATTGCGTGCCAACGAATCCATAGTTGCCATACGCAGCAAACTGTCCTGATGCTGCACGATAACAAGATTTTCAACTAATTCCTGTAAAACACCTGCCCTGTTGTTGATGCTGTCGTAGCCGGGATAATCCAATGGAAGCGCACTTACTGCCGTGTCGTAATAAGCCTGAGCCGGCACATAGTTAAGTCTGTCGAAAAGCAGTCCTGCAACAAGCAGGGCAGAGGTAGCCTGCTGGCTTTTGTTGGTAGTGCTTACAGAAACAGATTTTTGCAGCAGTTCGATGGCATCATCCTGTCTGTTTTCCTTGAGGGCTATTTCGGCAAGGGCATAGTAAATACGATCTTGATACTCTTCATTTTTGTCATCACGCAACATCCTGTTCAGGATTTTGATGATTTGTTTGCTATCGCCCAGATTGGTATCATAGGCTTTGGCAAGATTGATTCGTGCTTCGAAGGCAAGTGTAAAATCAGGGTTACGCTTAATCACGGTTTTAAACTGCTCGGTGGCTGCTGTCAGGTCGCCTTGTCTTTCGTAAATCTGCCCCAGAATAAACATTGCTCTGGTTTTGAGCTGTTTGTCGTTGCTTCTGTAAATACCTCGTTTCAGATGAACTACGGCAGCATCATAATTTTCGCGGAGGATATAATAATCGGCCCACACAAGTTCCAGATTGCGTTGCACTTCGGCTGGCATTTCATTATCGCGGGAGGCAGCATCCAGTGCCCGCAGCATGGGTTCTGCTTTTTCGTATTGTTCTAGCTGAATGTATGTTTTGGCCAACCAAAGATCAGCAGTATATTTGATGTCGTTGTAGTTGTATTGGCTCGAAACAAAATCAAAAGTCCGACGGGCACTGATATAGTCTTGTTTGTAAAAATGAGCTTTACCCATCATAAGGTAGCTATCGTCGATCCAACGGACATACTCTTTGCTGCCGAATTTCATGGAATGACGCTGAACTCCGATTGAGCCTTTTTGAATGGCCCTGTCCATTGGCTGATAAATGCGCTGCGCATCGCTTTTTTTGCCATAATTGAAAACCCTTAAAACTTGCAGGTAATCATCTTCAACGTTCTGATTCAGTGTTTTAACGCCTTCCTTCAGGCTTTCGTTGCCATTCCAGTACACATTATATTTACTGGTGATATTGTGAAAGGTTCGGCGGGTCCAGGTGTTTTTTTTAGTTGAACAAGCCCCTAAACCTAACAAAACAAACAAAATCAGCGTCAGTTTAAAAAAAGTGTTTCGGTTTTTCAGCACAGGATATTTTTTATCTACCATAACTTAACTTGCCGCTAAATATTATAAATCAAGGTGGCCAAAGCGGATCTTTTTTCAAGAAATATGAGACTGCAAAAGTAAGTAAATCAAGTTATAGGAGTATCATTTATGGTGCTCTTTATAATATCACATTGTAAAAATTGTCATACGAAAACAAAGATTGTCAGCCAGATAAGCTTCCTATCAACTATTGAATCAATAACAAGCAAAAGTTTTTCACTTACTTTTGCATCTGAAATATGGCATTATGCAAACAGGTCAGAAGAAAGAAAAATGGTATCGCAAGCTCCGGCATAAGTACAGGTTGGTAATTTTTCATGATGAAACTTTTGAAGAAAAGCTGAGTTTCAGGCTAAGCCGCTTGAATGTTTTTGTCTTGCTCGTGAGTTTGAGCGTGTTTTTGATTGTGATCACCACCTATATTATAGCTTTTACTTCGCTCAGGGAATATATTCCAGGCTATACCGATATCACGCTTAATTCTCGAATTTATGAGATGGCCAGAAGGGCTGATTCGCTGGAACGGGTATTTCAGCAAAAAGACGTGTATATCAGTAATATACGAAGGATTATTGAAGGATATGATGCAGAAAATGACAGCTTGGAAGCCTTTGCAAATGCCAACCTAATGCGCGCTTCTGCCATTGACACAATCCGAATGACACGAAGTCAGCAAGACAGTTTGCTGCGCCTCGAATTTGAATCAGCCGAGCGCTACAATCTTTATAACCAGGGAAATCTGCTGTCGGAAAGCAAAAGAAGAGCGATGCAAACAGCCAATTTTTTTGTTCCCTTAAAAGGCTTGATAACAAACGCTTTTGATCCACGAAATAAGCATTTTGGGGTTGATATTGTTGCCAATGCCAATGAAGCTATCAAAGCCGTCTTGGAAGGTACGGTAGTTTTTGCCAACTGGACGCCAGATAAAGGCTATGTAATCGGACTTCAACATGCCGGTAACTTTTTGTCGGTTTACAAGCACAACTCAGTTTTGTTGAAGAATGAAGGCGATTTGGTCAAAGCTGGCGAAGTGGTTGCTATTGTTGGCGATTCTGGTGAGCTAAGCACGGGGCCGCATTTGCATTTTGAACTTTGGTTTAATGGTATCCCGATCAATCCGGAGGATTATATTACGTTCAACTGATTTGCAGGGCTTTATTTGTTCATACATCTTCATAAAAATCTTTAAAACATAGGGCTAATCAGTCAAATTGAAGACTTTGCTAACGGAGCATCGGAGTTTTTTTAGTAATCTTGCAGCCTTTTAAAGGCTTGAACATCCTTCGCTGTAATATGTTTAAGTCCCTTACAAAAACCTTTTCTGCAGAAAAATTTATCAATAACGCATGGAAATAGTAGTAAAAATTGTTCAGCTCCTCTTGAGCTTGTCTATATTGGTCGTAGTGCACGAATTTGGCCATTTTGCTGCGGCTAAAATCTTTAAAACTCGCGTAGAGAAGTTTTACCTGTTTTTTGATCCCTGGTTTTCAATATTTAAGTTTAAATACAAGGGTACTGAATATGGTATGGGCTGGCTTCCGCTTGGCGGCTATGTGAAGATCTCGGGTATGATTGATGAGTCGATGGACAAGGAAGCCATGAAACTTCCGCCAAAGGATTATGAATTTCGCTCAAAACCGGCATGGCAGCGACTAATCATCATGCTGGGCGGTGTAACGATGAATGTGGTGCTGGCTTTTGTGATTTATATTGGTATGCTGAGCATTTATGGTGAGCAGTTTTTGCCAACCTCCGAAGCAAATCGCTATGGAATTGCCACGGATAGTCTGGCGCGCTCTTTTGGATTTCAAAACGGGGATAAAATTCTGACAGTAAATGGAGAATTTGTGGAAGATTTTAATAAGATTCCTGTTACGATGATTCTCGAAAACGCTAAACAAATTGAGATTGAACGCAATGGGGAAAAGCAATTGCTTAATCTGCCCGAAAATGCTATTGCTCAGCTCGTGAAACATGATAATCCGCTATTTCTGTCGGTCAGAATTCCATTTATTGCAGCTGCATTTTCGGAAGGATCGGTAGCTGAAGCAGCAGGAATGCAGGTTGGCGATACCATTCTTGGCATCAACGGACAAACGATGCGCTATTTTCAGGATTTCAGGGAAGGCATTCAGCAGTATAAAAATAGAGATGTAATAATAAATGTAAAGCGTGGTGCCGATACGGTAAATTTGGCTATGCAAGTTCCAGAGCAGGGTTTGATAGGTGTATATCCCAGCCAGCAACTAACCGACTTTTTCCGGTTCAGCGAAAAGCATTATAATATTGCCCAGGCAATTCCTGCCGGGATGGTAAAGACTGTGGATGGAATTGGTGGTTACCTCAAACAGCTCAAGCTTTTGTTTTCGCCCGAGGTGAAAGCTTATGAAAGTGTTGGAGGATTTATTTCGATCGGTTCAATTTTCCCACCCGAATTTCATTGGGAAAGTTTCTGGCGACTCACTGCTTTTTTATCAATCATGCTGGCTGTATTGAATCTTTTGCCTATTCCTGCGCTGGATGGCGGACATGTGATGTTTCTTTTTTATGAGATCATTGCCGGACGAAAACCCAGTGATAAATTTATGGAAGTTGCTCAGATTGTTGGAATGGTGTTGCTTTTTGGCCTGCTGATTTTTGCCAATGGCAATGATGTTGTAAAGCTTTTCAGGTAGCTTAGTTTTCCAGTTTCTCGCGCAGCGACCGAAATCCATTTCCCAGTATTTCTGATGCATTCAGGCTTACCATAAAAGCTTTTGGGTCAACACTGCTGATAAATTCTTTGAGCAAAACGATTTCGCGTCGTCGAAGCACAACAAAAAGCATTTTCCTGGGATTTCGGGCAAACATTCCTTCGCCTGCGATCAGGGTTGCACCTCTTTTGAAATCATTCGTTATTTTGTGTGCAATATTTTCAAACTGATCCGAAATGATGAGAACAACTTTGTCTGTTTGGGCACCTTCGAGCACCGCATCTATAACTTTTCCCATAACAAAAATAGCAATCAGGGAGTAAAGCGGAATTTTCCAGTCAGCAAAAACTATTGTTCCTAATAGCACGATTATCGTGTCGATAGTCATCATCAGTTTGCCCAATGGTTGGTGTGTCCATTTACCGGCCATCATGGCCATCACATCTGTGCCACCGCATGTGGCCTTGGCTTTGAAAAACAAACCAACACCTAAGCCGATAATTGCACCTCCAAAAAGTGCCGAAGTAAGCGGATCGTCATTCAGGAGTGGATAATCGCCATAAAAATAGGTGATGCCATCCATGAAACCGCTTGTAAGAAAAAATCCTGTAACAGTTTTTGCCCCGAAACGAGGCCCCAGAACTTTGATACCGATAAGCGTTAGTGGAATATTAAAAGCCAGAGCCATTAGCCCAACAGGTGTGCCAAGGCTGTGATGCAAAACTATGGAAATGCCGTAAATTCCTCCGGGAACAATTTTATGTGGAGTAATGAAAAAAACATAGCCGGAAGCAATTAAAATCGCTCCCAAAAGAATCATGGTATATGCCTTTATCCACGAATGGCTGAAAGGACGATGGCGAATCAGGAAAGCCATTGGTTAGGATTCCAGCTTATCGCGCAACGACTTAAACCCTTCTCCCAGTATCTCATTTGCATTGATAACAGTTAAAAAGGCATGTGGATCAATCTGATGGATAAATTCCTGAAGCATAGCCATTTCGCGGCGATTTACGACAGTAAAGATGATCGTTTTTTCGTCGCCGTTGTACATACCTTTTCCTTTTAGATAAGTGCCGCCGCGGTTGAGATCGTTGATGATTTTATGTCGAATTTCTTCGTATTTATCACTGATGATAAACAGGGTTTTGTCGTAATCAACCCCCTGCAAGATGGCATCAATAACTTTTCCGGTGATGTAAATTACAATCAGAGAATAAAGGGGGATTTTCCAATCCTGGAAAACAAGAAGGCCCAGCAACACAATCACAGAATCCACCCAAATGAGCAGCTGTCCAACGGGCAGACTGGTGTATTTACTAATAATCATAGCAACGATATCTGTGCCTCCTGATGTGGCTTTTGATTTAAAAATCATACCCAGGCCGGTTCCGAGGAAAACTCCACCAAAAATTGCACTTAGCAACGGCTCGTTGGCTACAAGTGGATCTTCGCCATATAAATAGGTAAGCCCGTCAACAAAAAAAGCTGTTAATAAAAACCCGATAACGGTCTTGTAACCAAATCGTGGCCCCAGGATACGGATTCCTATCAGGGTGAGTGGAATATCCATCGTGAGTGCTGTGAGCCCAACAGGTGTGCCTAATATATAATGAATCACAATGGCAATACCATAAACACCACCGGGCACTATTTTATAAGGTGTGATAAACAGTACGAATCCTGACGCCAGGATAAATGAACCGATGATAATTAATAAGTAATTGATAATCCACCGTTTTGAAAATAATTCGTCTTTCTGGATAAAGGCCATTACAATAGATTTTGGATATTATTAGCCGGCAAAATTAATACCTAAAAACGGCTTCGCAATGCAAAACAAATTAATTCTTGGTGTTTTTCATTTTTGCACAATAAAGCTTGAGAAATCCTGTTTTTTCACCAAACTAAAACGATTATGAACAGCTGTGCATAACGATTTGATAGAAAATTACTACTTTAGCCCGCACAAAAAAAATTGCCGAATTTAACTAATGCAGTTGACAAACAGGAACTTAGTATTTTTTCTTGCCTTTTTTCTAAGCATTTCTGCCAGTTTTGCGCAGCAAGCTCCGGTTTTTACCTATTACACCAACACCTACACATTTAGCAACCCCGGATATGCAGGAATGGGTGAAGGGATTTGTTTGAATGGCATTGTAAGACAACAATGGTCTGGCTTTGAAGATGGAGAAGGTGAAAATGTTGCCCCTGAAAATTTTCTGGTAACAGCTGATATGCCTGTGCGTTGGTTACGTGGCGGTGTTGGTTTGTCAATTATTCAGGACAAGCTTGGATTTGAAAATAACATCGGGGTTAATTTGGGTTATAGTTACCATGCTGATCTTGGCGGAGGCCGTTTGGGTATTGGAACTGCTGTGAATTTGCTGAACCGATCGATGGATTTTGGGAAGTTTATTCCTCAAAATGAAGGCGACCCAATTTTGGTAAGCGGAGAGCAAACTGATATGCTTTTCGATATGAATTTTGGGCTTTTCTGGCAGGTTGATAATCTTTATTACATTGGGTTTTCTGCAACCAGCTTGTTCGAAACCAAAGGAAAGGCGCTCGGAAGTACTGCAGAAAGCAGCGCCAGCTTTATCGGCGACCGGACTTTTTATCTTGTTGCGGGATATGAATTCCCGATTCCTGGTAAACCGGCCTATGAACTTCATCCGGCAATTAGTGTGCAAAACAATGGCGTTAAAACCCAAATTGATGTTACAGCCAAGATGCTATACAATAATAAGTTCTGGGGCGGCGTTAACTATAGGCTTCAGGAATCGATCGGCATTATGGCAGGTGTTTATATCAAGGATATCCGAATAGGTTATGCCTATGATATCAACACTTTAGGATTGTCGGTTGTGCCTGGAACGCATGAGATCAGTATCGGCTATTGCTTCAAGTTACAGCCTGATCGGTCGGCAAGAATTTATAGAAATACAAGGTATTTGTAAGGATGATTTGAAAAAAAATGAGTGGCTTAAATCTTATTTGTTAATTTTGGCCGCTTTAATGATAGAAAAAGGACTCACATTTTGATTATAAAAACGAACTACAATATGACTTGTAGGAATTTTAGAATAACTCAGCGCTTAAAGATGAAGAATTTACTGATTTTTGCCTCTGCCTTGCTGCTGCTTGCCAGCTGTAGCAATTCAAATCAGGGCGAACTTGTTGGTGCCCGTACAAAATCAAAGCCATTTTATCAACCTGATCCTTATGGGATGGTTTTTATTCCTCAGGGAAGTTATACCATGGGAGTTGGTGGCGAAGATATTACCTCCGGGCAATTGCATCAACCCAAGACAATTTCTGTTTCAGCCTTTTTTATGGATGAAACCGAAATCACAAATAACGAGTACCGCGAGTTTGTTTATTGGGTGCGCGATTCCATTGCCCGCACATTGTTGGGTGAGGTTAGACCTGATGAGTTTTTGATTATGGAAAACGAGAAAACAGGTGAAATCTATGACCCACCTTTCCTCAACTGGAAAGAAGAAATTGAGTGGAATAGTGAGGATCAGGACGTGAGAGATGTTTTGGAAGAAATGTATCTTCCCGATTTTGAGCGCTATTTCAGAAGAAAAGAGATCGATACGCGAAAATTGTTTTACGAATACTATTGGGTTGATTTGCAGGCTGCAGCAAAAAAAGAGTTTGTTGAAGGTGCTGATTTTAGAAATGCTGGTTTGGCAAACAGGCCAAAAGGTCTGGAAAACCGGTCAATCTATGTTCGAAAAGAAATGATTAATGTTTATCCCGACACCTTGGCCTGGATACACGATTATACTTATTCGTTTAATGACCCACTTACCGAAAAATACTTCTGGCATCCGGCCTATGATCATTATCCTGTAGTTGGAGTGAACTGGAGTCAGGCCAAAGCTTTTTGTGTTT
The DNA here is from genome assembly GCA_015709215.1 of Bacteroidales bacterium. Lineage (GTDB taxonomy): Bacteria > Bacteroidota > Bacteroidia > Bacteroidales > F082 > UBA5536. Next base: position 13,550 of record JACCQN010000019.1, on the reverse strand, counting down.
GGCGTACAGAAAAGCTAAACAGTTTTTTACGTGCAAAAAAAGGAGAGGTGTCTCTGGCCGAATTTCGTTTGCCAACAGAAGCTGAATGGGAATGGGCAGCACGAGGTGGCAACCACTTGAATCCTTATCCTTGGGGAGGCCCTTATACACGTAACGATAAAGGATGCTTCCTGGCCAACTTCAAGCCGCTGCGCGGAAATTACATCTCAGATGGTGGATTGCGTACAGTTATCGTAGGACATTTCCCTCCCAACGACTGGGGATTGTATGATATGGCCGGAAACGTAGCAGAATGGACTAATAGTGCTTTTGATCCTTCTTCTTACAATTTTACCTGGGATATGAATCCGAACTATACTTATAACGCAAAAGAGAATGATCCACCAGTAATGAAACGTAAGGTGATCAGAGGTGGTTCATGGAAAGATATCGCATATTATCTTCAGGTTACAACCAGGGCTTATGAATATCAGGATACAGCAAAAAGCTACATTGGCTTCCGCACAATTCAGCCTTTCTTGGGACGTAATAAAGGAGATAACCCAAACAAAGCTTCAAGGGTATATAATTAATCAAGGACAATAATTTAACAGAGTACAATAATTTAATCAATATCAATTATGGGATTTAGCAAATTCTTAAGTAGTAAAGGTTATAAGAACTTTATGGCCAAACTTTATGGCATCGGTGCCGCATTGGTAATTTTGGGCGCGCTTTTTAAAATTAATCACTATACCGGTGCTAATGAGATGTTGATTATAGGTATGACCACAGAGGCCATTATCTTTTTCTTTTCTGCCTTTGAGCCGCCACACGTAGAACCAGATTGGAGTTTGGTTTATCCGCAATTAGCCGGAATGTATCATGAAACGCCAGTCGAAAACGAGCTGCAGTCCAAAAAAACGGCCACACAAAAGCTTGATGATATGTTTAAGGAGGCGAATATTGAAACTACCACGCTTGAAAGGCTGAGCAAAGGATTCGAAAAACTAAGCGAAAACGCTTCAAAAATGTCGGATATTTCAAATGCTGCTGTAGCTACAAATGAATATGTTGACAATATTAAGCTCGCTACGAAGTCAGCTTCTGAATTGTCAGGTAATTACAAAAAGGCGTCTGATGTACTCAGTCAGGATGCAAAAGCAACAGTTGATTACATTGAAAATATGAAGTCAGCCTCTGAAAATGCTGGCAAATTAAGTACAGCTTATGTTCAGGCAGCTGATATTATCAAGTCGGAAATGAGAAGCACAGAGGAATTTGCCGGAACTGTTAAAGAAGCTTCATCATCAGCAAAGCAATTGGCAGAATCTTATTCTAAATCTGCATCTTTGATTCAAAAATCTGTTGAAGCACTTGATTTTGGAACTATCGATGGTGAAGGCTATAACAAACAGCTTCAGCAGATTTCCAAAAATCTCGCAGCGCTTAATTCTGTTTATGAACTGCAGTTACAAGGTTCCAGCAAGGCTGCTGAGGCCAGTGATAAGCTGTATCAAACTATGGGTCAGTATCTTGATAAAGTTCATCAATCTGCCGAAAATACAGTTCAGTTTAATCAGCAGCTTACTGAGCTTTCGAACCGTATGAGTGCGCTCAACAAAGTGTATGGCAATGTGCTTACGGCCATGAATGTGAAAGCTTAAGCTGAAATTGAGAAATAGATCAAAAATATCGATCAAACTAAGAAATTAGAAAATGGCTGGATATAAAGAAACGCCGAGGCAGAAGATGATTGGGATGATGTACCTGGTGCTTACTGCTATGCTGGCTCTTAATGTATCGAAAGATATTCTGGATGCATTTTTAGTTGTAAATGATAGCATGGAAATCACCAACCAGAGTTTTGCAACTAAAGTTACCAGTCAGTATGCCAAGTTTGAAACCCAATATAATCTTGAGCCGGCCAAAGTTGAATCATACTGGGTGAAAGCCAAGGATGTGCGCCAAAAATCATATGAATTGATTGAATATATCGAAGACATGAAAATTGATTTGGTGGCACGGTCGGAGAGAATTACCAGAGAGGAGGCACTCGCCACTTACTTTGAAAAGCAATCTGTGCCTGATCAGTTTAATCCTGGAGAGATGCGTGATCAATATATGTTAAATCTCAATATTCTTCCTTCACGTGATAGCTATGATGAGTCAACTAACTATTTGATTGGACAGAACAAAAACGGTAAAGCCTACGAACTTGCAATTAAAATGAATGAATTCCGAGATTATATTCTGGAAATCATTGGTCAACAATTTGAAGACCGAATTGGATTGGTTACTACCGGAAAATTCAAGGATGCCAGCGGAACACCGCAAGACTGGGAGTACTACAATTTTTATCGTACCATTCTGGCAGCTGATATTACCTTGCTTAATAAAATCATCGCAGAAATTCAAACTGCTGAATTTGATGCGATAAATACACTTTATGCCAATATTACCGAGAAAGACTTTAAATTTGATAATGTTTCGGCAAAAGTGATTCCCAAATCTACTTATATTCTTCAGGGACAACCTTATGAAGCAGAAATTCTGGTGGCAGCCTATGATTCAAAGACGCAATCTCAGGTGAAAGTTCTTCGTGGTGCGGATAAGATTACGGAAGCTAATATTGGAAGAGCACAAACCTTTAATAGTGTTAATGGGACGGTAAAACTTGAGTTTCCAGGAAACGCAGTAGGCCCACAGAGTTATGCCGGTGTGATCGAAATGCTGGATCCACGCACACAGGAAATCGCTCATTACGATTTTACCGGAGAGTACATTGTAGCGCCTCCAGCCTTAACGGTTTCTCCATTGAAGATGAATGTGCTTTATGCAGAGCTCAAAAACCCGATAGCTATTTCATCGCCCGGAATCGCAAGTGATCTTTTGACACCGAGTATCTCAAAAGGTAAACTGACCAAAAGACCTGATGGAACCTGGGATGCAGAAGTGCCACTTGATGAGAAGTTGACTACCATTACTGCATCTGCTAATGTAGATGGTAAATCGATTATGTTGGGATCTTATGATTTTAGGATAAAGCGGGTACCTAAGCCTAACGCCACTATAGCAGGATTATCGGATGGTAAAATAGATCGTGACCGGCTTATTGCGGCAAATGCTGTCATCCCCGAACTTGTCGATTTCGACTTTGAAGACTACTATTATGAAATTGTTTCCTACGAATTGGAGACCATTTTGGGCGGCGACCTACAATCAACCGGTACAATTCGCGGCAACAGATTTAATGATGCGGTAATGAATACCATACGCAATGCGCGACGCGGACAAAAGCTTTTCTTTATGAATATTCAAGCTAAAAGTCCTACAGGCCGGTTGGTAACACTAAACCCTATCAATCTTGAAATACAATAAATTTACGGAGATATCATGAGAAAAGTATTGTTTTTAATTGCCATTTTAATAGGAATCAGTTTTTCAACTAACGGGTTGAAAGCACAGATACTGGATGAAAGACCTGTGGATGGCCTGTTTGCAGACGACGGCACAATCGATAAGGACCCTATGCCTTTCCCTTCAATTCGTAAGGCCGACGTAATGTGGAAGAAACGGGTTTGGCGTGAGATTGATTTTCGTCAGAAAATGAATCATGCTTTTTATTATCCTGTGGTACCCCATAATAATTGGCGTAATTTTATTACGGTAGTTCTTGACGGATTGCGCGAAAACAAGTTCATAGCCTACGATGCGCAGAATAATCCAACAGATGAATTTTTGGTTCCGATGACCTATAATCAATTAATTGATCGTGAAACGGATAGTGTAAGACAAACACTCCGTCGTAGTTATCCGCCCTATGATGAGTATGATACTGTTATTATTTCGAGGTTTGATCCTACCCGCGTGATGCGTTTACGCGTAAAAGAGGATTGGTACTTTGATAAGCAAAGATCGCAATTGATGGTGAGAATTGTTGCTCTCTGTCCTGTTTTGATGGTCGAGCGCGACGGGCAGGAATTTACCCAGCCTTTGTTCTGGATTTCTTATGATCAGGCACGTAAGGTATTTGCTCGTTCACAGATATTTAACCGTCAAAATTCAGCTGAACGCAGAACTTTCGACGAAGTATTCTGGAAGCGAATGTTTGATAGTTATGTATATAAGGAGGAAAATGTTTACGATCGTACCATCGGATCTTATGCTCTCGGGATTGATGCATTGCTTGAATCTGAAAGAGTGAAGAAAGAAATTCTGAACTTTGAACAAAACCTCTGGGAGTATTAAGTATAACTCCAAAAATCTTTAAACCCGCTTCACTACTGTTGCGGGTTTTTGTTTTTTGGATAAGGACAAATAAATTGTACCAATCCCACGATTAAACTGTTATCGTATGCAAAACCAAATAAACAAAATGGAACACAAAAATAAAACTGCAGAAACAAAATTTGGTCTTCATCCTGTGTTGGCGCAAAGGTGGAGCCCAAGAGCTTTTAATGGCCATGCCGTTGAAGCTGAAAAGATTTATCGTCTTTTAGAGGCTGCCAGATGGTCTCCTTCTGCTTCAAATGAGCAACCCTGGCGTTTTATAATAGGATTTAAAGGCGACGTGACTTACCAGAAACTTTTTGACACTTTTATTGAGTTTAACCAGCTTTGGACTACAACAGCCCCAGTTTTAGTGCTGTGTATAGCTGATACAATGAGTACAAAAAATCCAGGCAAACCAAATCCAACCTATGCCTATGACCTTGGACAGGCCGTTGCGCATCTTTCATTTCAGGCACATGCTGATGGCCTGTACGTTCATCAGATGTCGGGCTTTGATATTCAAAAGGCTGAGCTTGCTTTTGAAGTGCCAGATCGTTTTAAAGTTATTTCAGCTGTTGCAATAGGATATATTGGCGATCCTAAAGTGCTTCATCCCAACCTGAAAGAGCTGGAACTAGCCGACAGAGAACGACGTCCCTGGATTGAAAATGTATTTGTAGGCAGGTTCGGGCAAAGCTTTTCGTTAATTTAACATCTTGTGTTCTTATTTCCGAGTAAATTAGCCGGGTAATTTTAACTTATTCAACAAAAAGTGAGAGCAATTATATTTTACACTATTATTATTTCTTTGGCTCTATGTGAGGCCTGTGGCTCAGGACAACAATCAGGTAATCAATCAAAAGCTTTGTCCAAATCAACAAAGATAACAGTTAATGTACCGGAATTTAATGATGATTCTGCCTACCATTTTGTAGTAAAACAGCTCGAATTTGGTCCTCGTGTGTCACAAACTGTAGCACATGAGGCTTGTGGTGTTTGGCTGGCAGAAAAAATGAAAGCTTATGCAGATACCGTTTATTTACAGGAATTTAGAACGCGTATCTATGATAAGCGGGTTTTTGATGGTATGAATATAATTGGTGTTTTTAATCCTGAAGCTAAGAAGCGAATTGCTTTAGCCGCACATTGGGATAGCCGTCCTTATGCGGATTATGATCCCGACCCTGCCAATCACAGGGTTCCTATTGACGGGGCAAATGATGGTGCTAGCGGAACAGCTGTGCTTTTAGAATTGGCTCGTTTGCTTAATAACTCACCAATTTCAGAGCAACTGGGAATTGATATTATTCTTTTTGATTTAGAAGATTATGGACCCCCTACTGATACCAGAAACAGGTATTCAGAAGATACGTGGGCGCTGGGTTCTCAATACTGGAGTAAAAAACCGCATATTCCTGCTTACAGGGCTAATTTTGGGATTTTATTGGATATGGTGGGAGCTGCTAACCCAACTTTTCCCAGAGAGTATTTTTCGCAGCAGTATGCATCATGGGTGCTCGATAAGGTATGGCTGAAGGCTTACGATTTGGGATTTGGTAATCTTTTTATCAATAAGCCCGGTTCTCCGATCAATGATGATCATGTGCCAATGAATGAAATTGCCGGTATCCCAACTATAAATATCATCCATCTGGATCCTTCGAGTAGCAATGGTACATTTTTTGAGCATTGGCATACTGTCAACGATAACCTGGATGCCATTGATAAGGAAACTTTACGCATTGTAGGAACCTTGGTTTCTCATGTGATTTACAACGAGCAATAACAGTTTTCTAATTTATAAATCCTTAACTGTTTTTCACATTTTTTAACAAAACATCATTGTTTAATCCTTGCTGTTTAAAAACTCAACAAAACAATAAGTTGCATATATTCAATTGAATATAGAATTCGAAAGTTGAAAAGTTGATCCACATCAATAAATGTATTATGCTAAATCTTATTACAAGATTTATAATGTCATTTTTATAATCTTGGTGATCATGGTAATTACTGCTAATCTTGCAATAGAAAATAATTCAAGCATGAATTTAAAGAAAAACTTTAGGAACAGATGAACCAAAAACCAGAAAAAATGAAAAGAATGCAAAAATTGACTATGGCCATAACAGGTATTTTTATGGCATCTCTTACAATCATGTCCTGTACCAAGGAAGGTCCTGCCGGAATACCCGGAAAGGATGGCGAAGATGGCATCAACGGCCAGGATGGAACTGCCGGCTGTATTGAATGTCATAACAATTCTCAGGCATTATTTGCCAAAACTATCCAATGGGAAAACTCGACCCATGCAATGGGTGGTAATTTTGAACGTAACACGGGCGACTGTGCAACTTGTCATACCAGCCAGGGTTTTCTGGGGTATCACGCAGGTACTTATGATCCAACAGCCGATGGTGCTGCTATCAGCAACCCTAATCCACCTAACTGTTACACTTGCCACAAAGTGCATGATACTTATACTCCTGCCGATTGGGAACTCACAGTAACAGGCGCAGTTGCACTTAACAACTCTACGCAAACACCTGATTATGGAACAGGAAGCCAATGCGCCAGCTGTCACCAGGGTCGTCCGGTTAATCCATTCCCAACTGTTGGCGGAGAAGATATTACCATTACAAACACAAGATACGGAGTTCACCACGGACCACAGGCTAACGTTGTAAAAGGTACAGGTTTGTTCGAGCCAGGTACAGGTTATAATAACCATCCTCACGCAAATATTGAAAATACCTGTGTAACTTGTCATATGGCTGAAGCCTATGGTACACAAGCTGGTGGTCATACCATGTATTTAGGATATGATTATCACGGCTCAACAGTTTTAAATACAGCTGGTTGTGTGAGCTGTCATCCTAATGTTGATGAGTATGTTGTAAAAACTGAAGAATTACAAGCTGAGGTTGAAGCAATGCTATTAGAATTAAAAGCAATGCTTGATGCAATGGGAGCTATGAATGAAGGTAGCGATAATTCAGTTGCTGGCACTTATACTCCAGAAGTTGCAGGTGCTGTTTTGAACTACAAAGCTTTATCAGAAGACCGTAGCTTAGGTGTTCATAATCCATCGTATGTTAAAAGAGTGCTTCAAAACACTATGGAAGCCATTCAACAATAATAGTTAACCCAATAAAGGCTTCCAGGCAACACATAAAAGTGGGTCCTGGAAGCTTTCTTTTAAAAGTTAATACGTTAAACTATGTATCAAATAAGAATTCTAAAGCAGAGCCTGGCAGTCATTGTTTTGCTATTGCTGGCTTCAGCCTGTACGTATGATTTTATTGAGCTTCCGAAGCCAGATCCTGTAGATCCTACTGATACGATATCTTTTCAGTCGGCAGTAGTGCCTATCTTTTCTGATGGAAACAATTGTACTGCTTGTCATACAACAGGCGCCACAGCACCAGATCTCACAGCGAGTAAGGCTTTTGATGCAATTGTGCCGGCATATGTTAATCTTGATGACCCTGAGTCAAGTTCGATTTACTGGTATGCTCACCCCTCGTCGAACACACATGGATGGAAAAAGCTGAGTTTGAGTGAAGCTGCTATCATTTTGGGTTGGATACAACAGGGTGCTCAAAATAATTAACCATAGAAAGGCTAGAATTATGAAAAGATATTTATTAAGTATAGCACTGATTGTAAGTTCGTTTACGCTTGCAATCGGACAGAATGAAGAAGCAAAGCCAAAAGACAAACCAGTTTGGGCTCCTTTCGAAAGTGGTTATTTGATTGATAACCAAACTACCGTTATTCAATCCCCGAAAACACTTGAATACATTATCCAGCATAAATTTGGTACAATGGATAATGGTTTCAGTGATTTATTCGGTTTGTATGCCCCTGGTGCAAACATTCGGATGGGACTCAATTATTCAATCCTTAAAAATTTACAGATTGGATATGGAATCACACGCCTGAATATGTATAACGACTTTTCGGTGAAGTACACCATTTTTGAGCAAACCCGTCGGAATACCATTCCGGTTGCTGTTGCAGTTTATGCCAATATGGGTGTTGATGGAAGAAATAAGGAAGTATATGGACTTGATTACAAAGGTTCGGATCGTTTTTCATACTTCACACAATTAATTGTTGGCCGCAGAGTAAACGACTGGCTTTCGCTTCAGGTTAATGCCAGCTTTACACATTATAATAAAACAGATTCGCTGATCGATCACGACAAAATCTCAGTTGGTTTTAATGGAAGAGCTAGGTTTTCACCTCAGTCATCTATCTTGTTTCAGTATGATATTCCACTCAAAATACAAGGAATTGCTGAGCACCGGGAGTTTACGAATCCGTCAAAACCTAATCTTGGTGTGGGATGGGAAATTCGTACAAGCACGCACGCCTTTCATATCTATGTGTCAACAGCCGATGGAATTGTACCGCAGCATAATGCTATGTTCAACCAAAACGACTGGACCAAAGGAGATTTGATGTTTGGATTTTCTATAACACGTTTATGGAGTTTCTAAGAATACTAACTATTTAAATTATATTATTATGAATAATCGATTTTTTTCTGTCGCAGCTTTATTAATTGGTACTTTGATGTTAATGGCATTTATGGTGCCACAAGAAAAGAAAAAGGGCGGACCCTGGGAAATTCCTCAGGAGTATGTTACAATGGAGAATACCTACAAAGATGATGCATCTTTAGAAAAATATGGTAAGCAGCTCTATATGAAACATTGCCGTTCCTGCCATGGAAATACTGGAGAAGGTGACGGACCTAAAGCACGTAACCTGGAATATGATCCGGGCAACCTGGCTGATGCCGCGTGGCAAGATGGCGTATCAGATGGAGAACTCTACTATATGTCTATTATCGGCCGTGATGAAATGCCTAATTACGAAAGTAAGATCGTTGATGAAGAAGAGCGTTGGGCAGTGATTAACTACTTGAGAACTTTGAAAAAATAATTAAAAGCACGTAACCTGGAATATGATCCGGGCAACCTGGCTGATGCCGCGTGGCAAGATGGCGTATCAGATGGAGAACTCTACTATATGTCTATTATCGGCCGTGATGAAATGCCTAATTACGAAAGTAAGATCGTTGATGAAGAAGAGCGTTGGGCAGTGATTAACTACTTGAGAACTTTGAAAAAATAATTAAAAGCACGCAAATGTATCAATAAGGTTTACATGAGTTGCTTCACAATTAAAGCACCATCATGTAAGCCTTTTTGATGAATATTTTATCATTTATGCGTTGAGTTTTATTTATTTGAAAGGGTTTGTCAGAAACATACTTGAATTTCAAAGCTTTAAACATCTTTTGCTAAGAGATAAACTGACACTAATTATTAACTGAATGCGAACCTTATTTATTTTACCGCTTTTTGTGCTGGCGTTTTTTTGGAGTGATTTTTCAGTTGCACAATTAATGGTCGACATGGAAGCTCCACCAACCAATGCTGAGATGAATCAGCATTGCTTTGATTGCCACGGACAACAAGTATATAGTTTTGAGAATGATTTTTCAGGTATGATTGAGCGCAAGGTAATGAACCCTAATTATGTGCTCGATACAGGAGCATTCTATCAAGGGGTGCACCGTCATTTTGCCTGTATTGATTGTCATTCGCCTGATTATGAAAACTTTCCGCATCAATCTGAATTGAGATTGGATATGATGTATTCGTGCATCGACTGTCATGGTGGAGACGAAACATACGCACAGTACAATTTTGATCTTATCGAAGAAGAATTTTATCAAAGTGTTCACTCAAGCCGGCATGATGAAACTTTCAATTGCTGGATGTGTCACGATCCGCATGCATACAAAGCGATGACACGTGGCGATTTTAGTATTGGCGAAATTGTTAAGGCACACAATCAAACCTGTGTTGATTGCCATAACGATCCTGTGCAGTTTTTGCGAATTACAGATAGTATTCAGCCTGATCTGGCTCTGGTTCATGATTTTATTCCCAACTATGATTTGCATCTGAAATCAGTGAGGTGTATCGAATGTCATACCTCTCAGCAAGATACACTTTGGGTTGCTCACAATATTCTTGAGAAGGAGCTTGCCGTGAAAAAATGCGTTGAATGTCATTCATCCAATACCATGTTAATGGCTTCTTTGTATAAGTATCAAAACATCGAAGCTAGGCAAAATGGGTTCCTAAATGCAGTAATCCTGAATGAATCGTATGTTATTGGAGCTAATCGCAATTATTATTTCAATATTATTAGTATCATACTTTTCGGGCTGGCAATAGTTGGAATTCTTATTCACGTATTCTTCCGCATTAAAAACCGTTGATCCATGAGCGAACGATTTTATTTATATCCAATTTGGCTGCGTTTGTGGCATGCCATTAATGCGTTTATGTTTTTAGTGTTGTTGGCCACCGGTCTGAGCATGCAATATTCAAATCCTGACTGGCCATTGATTCGTTTTGATCTGGCTGTTCAGTTTCACAATATTGCCGGAATCATTGTTAGCTTTAACTACCTGATTTTTCTAATGGGGAATCTGGCAACGGCTAATGGAGCCTATTACAAAATGAACTGGAAGACGCTCTTTGATGATCTGTTGAAGCAGCTAAACTATTATCTGTTTGGGGTCTTTAAGAAGCAACCTACACCTTTCCCGATCAATCAGTCAAGGAAATTCAATCCACTGCAAAAGTTTACTTACGTCGTAACGATGTATGGCATGATGCCGGTAATTATTATCACCGGCCTGGCATTATTGTTCCCGGAAATGATTATTGATAAGGTTTTCCAAAGCTCAGGAATATTTTTAACAGCACTTTTGCATACTGTTGTTGGATTTATGCTTTCCATGTTTTTAGTGATTCATGTTTATTTTTCCACAATGGGAAGCACTCCCACCAGTAATTTCAAGAGCATGGTTAATGGATTTCATGAGCCGCATTAATTTTGAGCATTGAATAAAAGGCAAGATGCTGCAAACCCATACCTGTTTGCAGCATTTTTTGTAACACTAAAAAACATGTAGTTTTAACAATCCCAATGAACATAAATTAAGAATCAACTGTTTCGAACGAAAAAACTTATTTTTGCGTAGCTTTTCACATTTGTAACTCAATCAAAGCAATTATTTAACAAATTAAAATTCCATATTACATGAAGCTTTATCTCAGTATTTTAATCAGCATAGTTTTTCTCACAGCCTGTAATCAAGGCAAAGTAGATGTTGGATATGCCATCGACCCTGATAACCGTTCGGTTGAAGTTGTGGATGTAGTGCAAGCAAATGCCTATACCTACTTAAATGTAGAAGAAGGCAGTCAAAAGTTTTGGATTGCCGTAAGCACAATGGATGCGCGCAAGGGCGACGAACTGCATTTTACGCAAGCTATGGAAATGAAAGATTTTTATAGCCGTGATCTTGATCGCACTTTTGATATAGTATTATTTGTAGATAATATCAGCACCCTGCCCATTCCTGCAAAAACAGCTAATCTTTCGGCACCGGCACAGCAGCACGAAGGACGTCCGGCAACAGATAAAAAGGCGGTTCAAATAATCAAACACGGAGAAGGTGTAGTGCCACTTTCTGAATTGTTTTCAAACCCTGGAAAATATAGCGATCAAGTAATTAAAGTTACCGGTGAGGTTACAAAATTCAATACCGGAATTATGGGCAAAAACTGGGCACATATTCAAGATGGTACTTCTCATGATAAATTTTTCGACCTTACGGTAACCACACAGGATGTTATCCCTGTTGGAGATGTTGTTGTTTTTGAAGGACGTATCGTCTTAAATAAAGATTTGGGCTCAGGATATTTTTACGAATTTCTGATGGAAGATGCTTCTGCCAAACGGGCAGTGGCGATGTAATTTATTGCACCAAATTTAAACCTTCGCTGGCGCTTACATCTCCTGGCCTGATGAGCAATGCTTTTTGAAACATGATTTTTGCTTCACGAAGCTTACCAAGTTTTAATTCTGTCCAGGCAAGTAAAATAACAGTATCGTAATCAAATGGATACAAATTGATTACCTTGTTTAGGTAGCGCAAAGAGGTCATAAAATCTTCGCGGCCATAAGCAATAACGGCCATACGGTAATTGGCAAGGGTGTTTTGAGGATCAATACGCAGAATTTCCTGATATTGATTCTCTACTTGTGTCCAGTTTCCTAGTGCAGCGGCCGGATTCACAAAGCCAAAGCGAGCTTCAATAGAGAGGGGTTTTAGCGTGAAACACCTTTGATAGTAAGGTAATGATTCTGTAAATCGCCCCGAAACATAATTTAGCCAGCCAAGTCGCAGATTATGCTCATAATTTGCTTCATTATAGATGTTTAAAATCTCCTGGATGGCTTCGTTGTATTTCCCGTTTTCTTCGAATCGGTAAGAATTTTCGAAGGCAGATGCTTGTTTTTCAAATGTTTGTGCTTGTGTAAAAACTGCCGATAATACGATGGCAATCAGCAGTATTTGTGATTTTAAAAATTCCATTGGATTCCTCCTGTGATTAAGTTTGATTGAAATGATAAATATTCTGTATTTAAGTTTTCGTTGTTCTGACTGATAGTTGCTAAAGAATGTTGACCATCGAGCCACGAATAACTCAATCTTAGTTTTAAATGATTGGAGAGCTGAGCGTAAAGTACTGTATTGATCCTGTTTAGTGTTTCATAAGGGGTGTTGTAAACCAGAAAAGCATTTCCGGAGTTGAAACCTGAATGATTTCCGTGGCTCCAGGATGCTTCAATCCAATTTTGTTTGTACAGTTTAATGTATAAACTTTGAGAAAACAGCCAATCGTTGCGTTTATTTCCGGTAAGGAACGAAACTGTTGAGCTGCCATAGAGCTTCAAATTTCCAAAAGGATAATAAGTTTGTCCTAGATTGAATTGCAGGTATTCCTGTGCGCTAATTCTGGCAATGGATGCCGAAATTCCGGTTTCGCCTAATATGCTCTGAAACTGGCTTCCCAGATAAAAAGCCCAATCTGTGCTATTAAAGTCGATAGTATTAAATTCGAGGTTGGACAATGGTATTTTGAAAAAAGATGTTTCGGAGCCGTCATAGAAATAATAGGCAGTGTCAGAAGCAAAACCCTCAACCACTTCGGCCTGCGTTTGTGTTTGCTCCCAGCTTATCACATGCAAAGCTGTCGTTAAACTGAAGTTTTCATTAAGGCCAAAATTCAGTTGCCCATAATAAGATTGCTGTTCGATCTGATGCGCAAAGCGGTTAATTTGCTGACTACTATCTACTTTGTAGAAATATGACTCGCCCCAATCTTCAATTACAGTTGAATCTCTTAGCAGTT
>JACCQN010000018.1 GCA_015709215.1 Bacteroidales bacterium | reverse complement strand
CGATCTACTGCGCTTACGACGGAAGATGGTCATGCCCCATACCTCCCGACGAAAATCACTTGCAAACTTACATTCGGGCCGGAGAAAAAAATTTTCACTAAATTCGTCTGCTCAAGTTATAAAGGTTATGGAATCATGGGATATTTCAGTTCTGGTTGTCGAAGATGAAAAGATTCTGCGAACGATCTATCAAAAACTCCTTAAAGACAAATTCAAACAGCTCGACTTTGCCGAAAACGGTCTTGAAGGATTTGAAAAATACCAGACACTACAACCCGATCTTGTAATTACTGACATCCGAATGCCCTTGATGAACGGACTTGATATGGTGCGCAAAATCAGGCGGATAAATCCTGAAGCCCGCATCATCATCATGTCTGCATACGGAGAATCACATTATTTTTTAAGAGCGATTGAAAATGGTGTGAAGGGCTTTCTGCTCAAACCTGTTGATCATACTAAATTACTTCAGGTTACCAAAGAACAGGCACAGGAAATTTTACTTCGAAAAAGTATTTTGGAAGAAGAGCGTAAACGCAAACTTGCAGAAGATGCATTACGACGTAATGAAGCTATTCTTCAGGCCGTTAGTGATGCTGCTGAGATTTTACTCAGCGAAGGTCATAACGACTTTTCGGTTCAAAAAGTTCTCGCCAAACTTGGAAATGCAACACAGGTAAACCGGGTATATTTTTTCGAAAATTATGAATCAGATAACATACTTTATACACAACAAAAATATGAATGGGTTGACGAAAAGACTTCATCACAAATAGATAATGAAGAATTGCAGCATGTTCCGATGAACAGTTCGGGTTTTATTCGCTGGGCAGAAATACTTTCGAAGGGTTCTCTTATTTATGGCAATATTGAGGATTTTCCTCTGGCAGAACAGCAGGTTTTAAAACCTCAGGATATTATCTCTATTATGGCCGTCCCTGTTTTTGTAAAAGAAAAGTGGTTTGGTTTTCTTGGTTTTGACGATTGCGAAAATCAGCGCAATTGGTCGGAAGTTGAATCAAACAGTTTGTTGGCGGCTGCAAATATATTGGGCGCTGCGATATACCGTTCTAAAATCGAACTTGAATTACTCGACTTAAATGCACAACTCGAAATGCGCGTGATGGATCGCACGAGAGATTTAGAATCTGAAATAACAGAGCGAAGGTATGCAGAAGAGATGCTTCGTGATAGTGAAGAAAAATACCGCCTTATTTTTGAGAATGCTAACGACGCCATTTTATTGACAGCTCATGGCCGCATTCAATTTATGAATCCTAAAACTTATGACCTTACTGGATATTATCCCAAACATGTAATTGGTAAATTCTTTACTGATTTTATCCATCCTGATTATCGTGAAATGGTTCTTGATAACCACTTCAAGCGCCTAAATGGGGAGCAAGTTTCTGAATCGTACGATATTCAAATTACTGACATCAACGGGAAGCACAAATGGGTTGAGATCAAGTCGAACCTCATTAGCTGGGACGACTCTCCTGCTGTGCTAACATTTATGACTGATCTACAAACCCGAAAAATCGTTGAATCAGAGCTTAAACAACTCAATCAACATCTTGAAGAACGTGTAAAAGAAGAGCTCAAACGCAGAGAAAAACAACAGGAACTCATACTTCAAAAATCTCGTCTCGAATCGCTTGGCGAGCTGTCAGCAGGTATCGCACACGAAATAAATCAACCACTGGGAGGCATTTCATTAAGCCTCGACAATTTACTTTATGAAAAAGCAAATAATTCATTATCTGAAAGTTATCTGCAACAAAAAATCAATTTGATGTTTCAGGATATTGAACGTATCCGAAAAATAATTGATCACGTAAGGGATTTTTCACGCGACAAACCCACGGTTTTTCAGAAGATTAATTTAAGCGAAGTTATTAATAACACTTTGTCATTCGTTAATAGGCTGTATATCGACCATAGTATTGATCTTCAGCTTGCTATCGACACACAACATGTGTATGCCTGGGGAGATGCTTTTCAACTTGAACAGGTGTTATTAAATTTGCTAAGCAATGCAAAATATGCCGTGGATAAAAAAGCCGAGCAAATGACTGAGCACTTTCAGAAAAAAATTACCGTTCGTACTTTTTTAGAAGATACACGAATAGCAATTGAGGTTTCCGACAATGGAATTGGCATTCCGCAAGCTAACCTGATCAATATTTTCAACCCATTTTTTACAACAAAAAAAGCTGATGAAGGCACCGGTCTTGGCTTATCAATTTCCTATGGTATCATTCGTGGAATGAAAGGCGACATCTTAGCCGAAAGCATTGAAAATAAATATACTACAATAAAAATATTATTACCGGAACACTCAAATTAAGCGTATGGAGCAATTAGCAATCTTAATTCTCGACGATGAAAAGCGTTTGCGTGATGAACTGGAGGAATTTCTTAGACGTAAAAATTTTCTGATTCTCGGAGCTGCCCGGCCTTCAGAAGCTTTTGCAAAATTAGAAGAGGAAAGCATTGACATCATGATCCTAGATATTAAACTACCGGAAATGAACGGTTTGGAGGTTCTTAAAAAAGTTAAAAACGATTTTCCCGGCATAGAAGTGATTATGATTTCAGGGCACGGAGATATGCAGAGTGTAATAGAAGCCATGCGTTTAGGGGCTACAGATTATTTCCAAAAACCTTTCAGACTGGCTGATATTGAGCATGCTATACATCGCACACAGCGATTCGTTACACTATCAAAGCAACTTCAACGCTACGACAAAAGTATATCATTACTTACACAACGCCTCTACGAAACAGCCGGCGCACCAATGATAGGCCAAAGTAAAGCTATCCGGGAGGTAATGTCGCTGATGGAAAAAGTAGCACGGGCTGATAACACATCGGTGCTTGTGATGGGAGAAAGCGGAACTGGTAAGGAGTTGGTAGCCCACGGGATTCACCTGCTTTCCGACCGCAAAACAAAGCTTTTTCATGCCGTAAACTGTTCTGCTATAACGGATTCGCTTTTTGAAAGTGAATTTTTTGGCCACAAAAAAGGCAGCTTTACGGGAGCTATTGATGATCGCGCTGGATGGTTTGAGATCGCTAACAGCGGAACCTTGTTTTTAGATGAAATAGGAGATATGCCTGTCGGACAGCAAGCCAAACTGTTAAGAGCTCTCGAAGAAAGAATGGTTAGCCGGGTGGGTTCTCATCAAAAAATCCCTTTCGATGTCAGGGTAATTGCTGCGTCTAATCAGGATTTGGAAGGCATGTCGGCAAACAAAAAGTTTAGAAGCGATCTTTATCATCGGCTTAGCACATTTATTATTGAATTGCCCCCTTTGCGCGAGCGTAAAGAAGATATTCCTTTGTTAGTTGAACATTTCCTTGGTCATTTTGCCAGCAGAATGAAGATCAAAACGCCCAAGCTTTCGCAGGAAGCTTTACACAAAATAACTCATTATGCTTTCCCCGGAAATATCAGAGAATTACGAAACCTTCTTGAAAGAGCTGTAATTTTAAGCGAAGACGGAATGATAACGAGCAGAGAAATTCCGTTAAACAATCATTTTGGCAATCCGAACGATGAGATTCTTTTGAAAAGTTATGATCTCGAAGAGTGTGAAATAACGCTTATCAAAAAAGCACTGGAAAAATGCAAAGGCAATAAATCTCACGCAGCAAAAATGCTCAACATTTCCTGGCAATCTCTTGATAGAAAAGCAACTAAATACGGTCTATAATAAAAAAGGCCGACACAGATGTATCGACCTCAAGTAGCTGGAATTTTCAACTTTATTTCACTTTCTCTACGATAGCTTTAAAGGCCTCAGGATTGTTAAGAGCAAGATCGGCCAGCACTTTGCGGCTCAATTCGATATTATTTTCGTGGAGTTTACCCATAAAAACACTATACGACATACCATACTCGCGCACAGCGGCATTGATACGTTGTATCCACAGCACACGGAAATTACGCTTTTTATTACGTCTGTCCCTGTATGCATACTGTTGTCCTTTTTCGTAAGAGTTTTTGGCAACTGTCCAAACGTTTTTCCTGCGTCCGAACTGCCCTTTTGTTTTCTTGAGAATTTTTTTGCGTTTTGCTCTTGCGGCAACCGCGTTTACTGATCTAGGCATTTTTCTAAATTTTTCACCATAGCGCTCCGTAATTTGGAAACTTTGATGCTATGACAAAGTTAAACATTTGATTTACTGTTAGTGAAGCATTTCTCTGATATTCTTTTCGTCGGCTTTGTGCACGAGTCCGGAATAAGTGAGGTTACGCTTACGTTTGGTCGATTTCTTGGTAAGAATGTGACTTTTGTAAGCATGCTTCCGTTTGATTTTACCGGAGCCGGTTAATTTAAACCGTTTTTTTGCACCGGATTTGGTTTTCATTTTAGGCATTGCTTTAAAATGTATTTATAGTGATGAGATTTATATCCTTATTTTTTAGGAGCGATCATCATGATCATTCGCTTACCTTCCAGTTTTGGTAATTGTTCTACCTTTCCATACTCTTCAAGTTCCTGAGCAAAGCGAAGCAAAACAAGCTCGCCCTGATCTTTGTAAACAATAGAACGACCTCTGAAAAACACGTCCACTTTTACTTTAGCACCTTCTTCTAAAAACTTAACCGCATGTTTAAGTTTAAACTGGAAATCGTGTTCATCGGTGTTTGGTCCGAGCCTGATTTCTTTTACCGTAATTTTCGCCGATTTAGCTTTTATTTCTTTTTGCTTCTTTTTTTGTTCAAAAAGAAACTTTTTGTAATCAATTACCTTACAAACCGGTGGGTTTGCTGTTGGTGAAATTTCAACCAAATCCAATTGAAGCCCGTCGGCAATGGCGATTGCTTCGCGCAAGGGATAGATGCCATTTTCAACGTTTTCACCTACTACTCTAACCATCGGAGCAGTGATACGGTCATTGATTTTGTGCGGATCTTCTTTTTTTTGAAAGGTACGTGGTTTTCTTCCTCTAAACTGTGCTATAATGTATGTCTCCTATATTTGTTAAACTTTTATTTAATTCTGTTTATACTTCAAATCCCTGAAGTCGTGTCACTTCTTTTTCAATCATCTGAGCAAACTGATCAAGACTAAAAACTCCAAGATCACCTTCCCCGTGTTTACGCACAGATAGCTGACCATCAGCCGCTTCTTTCTCACCTACAATCAACATATAAGGTATTTTCTTTATTTCAGCATCTCTGATTTTGCGGCTTACCTTCTCACTTCTGTCGTCTATGAGGCCGCGAATATCGCAATTATTTAGAAACTGTAAAACTTTTTCAGCATAATTTTGATACTTTTCGCTGATTGGCAATATGATAGCCTGATCAGGACTAAGCCATAGCGGGAAGTTTCCGGCACAATGCTCAACCAGAACGGCAACAAAACGTTCGAGCGAACCAAAAGGTGCCCGATGAATCATTACCGGCCTATGTTTTTCATTATCAGCGCCTACATAAGTCAGATCAAAACGTTCAGGCAGGTTATAATCAACTTGTATGGTTCCGAGTTGCCATTTGCGTCCCAAAGCATCCTTTACCATAAAATCCATTTTAGGTCCATAGAATGCAGCTTCACCATATACTGTAATGGCCTCAAGACCCTCTTCATCAGCCACTTCAAGGATGGCACGCTCTGCCTTTTCCCAGTTCTCATCCGAACCAATATACTTATCTGGGTTATCAGGATCCCGTAATGAAATTTGTGTAATAAAATCCTTAAAATCAAGCGATTTAAAAATACGCATGATAATTTTAATTACATCTTTAAATTCTGATTTAATCTGATCAGGTGTGCAGAAAATGTGTGCATCATCCTGAGTAAATCCTCGCACTCTCGTCAATCCATGAAGCTCGCCACTTTGCTCGTAACGATATACTGTCCCAAACTCAGCATAACGAATTGGCAAATCTTTGTAAGAATGAGGCTTTGCATTATATATTTCACAATGATGAGGGCAATTCATTGGTTTGAGAAAAAACTCCTCGCCTTCAACAGGTGTTGTTATTGGACGGAAGGAATCTTCGCCATATTTATCATAATGTCCTGAAGTTTTATACAAATTTACATTACCAATATGAGGAGTAATAACAGGCAGGTATCCAGCTTCTTTTTGTACCTTTTTGAGGTATTGCTCCAATCTTTCGCGCAATTGGGCACCTTTTGGCAGCCATAATGGAAGACCAGCACCCACTTTCTGAGAAAAAGTAAACAACTCCATTTCTTTTCCAAGCTTACGATGATCGCGCTTTTTGGCTTCTTCCAGCATCTCCAGGTATTCATCGAGTTCCTTCTTTTTGGGAAAGGTAATGCCATAAATACGGGTTAATTGCTTCCGCTTTTCATCGCCACGCCAATAAGCACCAGCAATGCTTGTAAGCTTTACAGATTTAATAAAACCTGTGTCGGGCAAATGCGGCCCGCGACAAAGGTCAGTAAAAGTACCACTCTTATAGAATGTGATCTCACCATCCTTAAGTTCGTTGATCAATTCCAGCTTATATTCGTCTCCTTTTTCTTTAAAATAATCAAGGGCTTCTTGTTTGGATACTTCAACACGCTTAAAGTGTTGTTTTTCACGGGCTAATTCGAGCATCCGCTTTTCAATTGCAACTAAATCGGCATCCGTCAAGGTAATGTCACCTGTGTCGATATCGTAATAAAAGCCATTTTCAATATCGGGTCCAATGCCAAACTTAACTCCCGGGTAAAGCTGTTCGATAGCTTCGGCCATTAGGTGAGCAGATGAATGCCACATTGTCGCCTTTCCGCCGGGATCGTTCCATGTAAGTAACTGAACCTTAGCATCATTATGAATGGCACGGGTAGCATCCCAAATCTCACCATTTACCTTTGCAGATAGCACATTTCGTGCTAAACCATCGCTTATATTTCTGGCTATTTCGAGTGCAGTTACACCAGGTTCATACTGGTGAACCGAATTGTCGGGAAGTGTTATATTGATCATAGGTCTTTTACGCTAAAAAATTGGGTGCAAAGATACAAAAAAACACTTTGCCACTTAGCCCTAATCTGCCCTATTTCTGAATTTTAACTGTTTTTTAATTCCCCTAAAAAGTAATGAAACTACAAGTGCAGTTATGTTTTTTTTTCTATCAAAAAGCTTTTAATTTAAAATTTCTACACGTCTTAAATCCAATAAGTTAACCGGATTACTACCTAATCCTTTCACTCCTTTTTGAACAAATCGTAAAACCTCATCATAAAAAAGAATAGCCACTGGAGCCTGCTGCATTATCAGACTGTCCATTTGCCGGTAGATTTTAAACCGAAGGGTATCAGCGTTAATAGTCAGGCTATGCTCATAAAGATTATCAAATTCAGGGGAATCAAAATGCGTATAGTTTGGCCCTTTGGGAGATGCATTTGGGCTATAGAAAAGTGATAAATAATTTTCTGCATCAGGATAATCTCCAACCCACGATGCCCTAAAGAAAGGTAAACTGCCATTAGCACGAAACTGGCGCATATTTGCTGCCGGAAGTACTTCTAAACTGGCATCTAAACCATAATCTTTAAGGGAGCCTTGTACAAATTTTGAAATATCCACATAATCAGCTGTTGTACTTAATGTTACAGCTAATTCATTAAGGTTATATTTCATCATTAATGCCCTCACACTATCAGGCTGAAAACTATATCCAATTGTTCCGGATTCATCATGCCCTGGAAGACCATAAGGTATCATTCCGGAATGTCCGGGTTTGCCTGTTCCATTCCTCAGAAAACGCAACATCTTCTCCCGATCTATGGCAAAATTTATCGCTTTGCGAAGTGCCAGTTGCCGCTCAGCTTCTTCATCATTCCAGTTTTTATTGAGGTAAAAACCAAGATATTCTGTATTAAGATAGGGTTGGCGCAATAAATAAAGCTGATCACTATACTTATTTCGCAGTTTACCATCTCGGCTCAACAATTCGTCTTTGTAACGGGCATCGATGCCAGACATAAAATCCAGCTTTCCTTTGATAAATTGCATAAAGGCAATTTGCTTGTCAGCCAAAAAACTTACAGCAACAGCATCAATCAATGGCAGCTGTCGGTCATTCTCGACCATAAAATAATTGGGATTTCGGCGCAAAACAAGCTTCACCCCTTCGGTCCAGAGCTGAAAATAAAAAGGACCTGTTCCGATTGGAAAATTAACAAAGTTAATTGCTTTTGAATCAAACGCTTCCGGTGGCACAATAGAGGCATAAGACATACTGAGAATTCCAAGAAATGGAGGAAAAGCATGAGCCAATTTGATTTGAACTACGCTATCATTAATTGCTTTGATGGCCAAGCGCTCTGATTCACGAGCTACACTATTAAAAATCCAACTACCCGGAGAAGCTAAGGCAGAATTTGTGAGTCTGTTAAAACTAAAAACAACATCGTCTGCATTTAGTTTTCTCGGCTTTCCACCAGAATCAGAAAGATTATGAAATAAAATATCCGTTCTTAAGTAAAAAGTGTAAGTAAGGCCATCATCAGAAATTGACCAATCTTTTGCAATTGCAGGCTTTATTCCAAGATTTTTGTCCAGGGTAACCAGTCCGTCATACAACTGATTACAAATCCATATATGCGGCAGATCTCGCGCAAATGCAGGATCGAGCGTAGTGATACCTGCCGATTCGTTGTATCTAAAAATTTTAAGCCCATCCTTATTAATCCTATTATGCTTGCAGGCCGACAAGCTAGCGAAGACCAAAATAATAAAAAGCAAACTCCCTATCTTTTTTTTTCTCATACTCAGCTATAAACAGCACAAAGATAGCTGTAAGCATTTAATTAAAAAAAATTTAGCAAAGCTGGCTTCCCATTTTCGTCATCAATTTAAGCCATGAAGCCCTTTGTTTCTCGTCTGCTTTGCGTAGTAAACCAAGAGTAGTTATTTTTACTGGTTTAATACCTACAAAATGCAATAAACCCTTTCGCATGGCATGATGTCCGGGCGCAAACTGAACCAGATAGTAATACCATTTGGGAGAATCCATGGTAACAACCAAACGGGCAGTTTTACCTTTCAATAACCTATCGGGGTCTGTTCGTCCGGTTTTATAACGAAATGCAAAACCCGGCAGGAATGTTCTGTCGATAAACCCTTTAAGGAGTGCCGGATAAGTACCCCACCAATTTGGGTAGAAAAAAACCAAGTGATCGGCCCAGCTAATTGCTTCCTGAGCTGCCAGTAAATCAGGCTCAAGGGTTTGATTTCCTCTGTAACCTTCCCTGAAATTTATTTCGTATTGCAATTCGCGTAAAACCAATTGCCTGATATTTGCTCCATTTGCTCTAGCCGCATCGATATAAGTTTGCTGAAGCTGATCCATAAAGGAATCATTCACGGGATGCCCATGAATAATCAATATATTTTTAGACATAAAAAATGAGTTCTTCTTTCCAATAAGTAGAAACAAATTATTTACAATAGAAAAAAAGACAATTGAGTTTGCAAAATGTTCAATTTAAAGCGCAAGTGGGTTTTTGATTTTCTCCTTAAGTAAAGCCAATTCCAAAACCTCAGTCATCTGCGAAACAAAATGGAAATTTATTCCTTTGATATAGTCTTCTGGAATTTCATTAAAATCTTTCCTGTTGTCTTCAGAAAGGATAATATCGTTGATGCTACTGCGCTTAGCGGCTAATATTTTTTCTTTTATTCCTCCCACAGGCAATACTTTTCCACGTAAGGTTATTTCGCCTGTCATTGCCAGTCTTGACTTCACTTTGCGCTGTGTAAAAGCCGATGTAAGTGCTGTAAGCATAGTGATTCCTGCCGAAGGGCCATCTTTAGGAGTTGCGCCTTCAGGCACATGAATATGCACATTCCATTTATCAAAAATATCAGGTTCAAGTGCAAAATTTGAGGCATGTGCTTTCAAAAATTCATAGGCAATTATTGCTGATTCTTTCATCACATCGCCCAAATTACCAGTAAGCTTCAAATCGCCTTTTCCACGGCTAAGGCTAACTTCAATAAATAGTATTTCGCCACCAACCGGAGTCCAGGCCAAGCCTGTTGCAACACCCGGCACATCATGCTGCATCGCTTTCTCGCGCTGGAAACGTCTTATTCCGAGTACCTTTTCAACATCCTCCTTACCAACTTTAGGCTCGTAATCTTCTTCCATTGCGATAAATCTGGCCTTGTTGCGTATAATTCGTGACAATTGCCTTTCCAAAGTTCTCACACCAGCTTCGCGCGTATAATGCTCAATAATATCCTCAATCACTTTCTTTGGAAAAATAATCTGTTTGACATTTAAGCCATGTTCTTTCATCTGTTTGGGTATCAGATGTCTTCGGGCAATCTCCAGTTTTTCCTCAATCAGATAACCATTCAGATCAATTACTTCCATTCTATCGCGCAATGCAGGATGAACACTGCTAAGAGTATTTGCCGTTGCGATGAACATCACCCTCGAAAGATCGTACTCCATTTCGAGAAAGTTATCGTAAAAGTTAGTATTTTGTTCCGGATCAAGCACTTCCAGCAAGGCTGACTGTGGATCTCCACTAATAGTGTTACCACTAACTTTATCAATTTCATCTAATACAAATACCGGATTGGACGATTTTACCTTCCTGAGGTTCTGAATAATACGACCAGGCATAGCACCAATATATGTTTTACGGTGACCACGCAATTCAGCCTCATCGCGCAAACCACCCAATGACATTCGGATATATTTGCGGTTAAGTGCCGAAGCGATTGATTTTCCTAAGGATGTTTTTCCAACTCCGGGAGGTCCAACCAGGCACAAAATTGGCGATTTCATATCCTTTTTTATTTTAAGAATTGCCAGGTATTCAATGATTCGTTCTTTCACCTTATCCAACCCAAAATGGTCATTATCAAGAACTTTTTGAGCATTTTTTAAATCCAGGTTATCCTCAGTAAACTCATTCCAGGGCAATTCCACTAAAAATTCGAGATAATTATGTTGGATACCGTATTCTGCAGCCTGCGGATTCATACGCTGCAATTTTGTCAGCTCACGTTCAAAAACATCTTTAACCTGCTTAGACCACTTTTTGTTTTCGGCTTTCGCACGCAAATCTCTTATATCCAAGTCGTTGGGAGATCCTCCCAGTTCCTCCTGAATGGTCTTAAGTTGTTGGTTTAAAAAGTAATCACGTTGTTGCTTATCCAAATCAGTTTTAACTTTGTTTTGAATTTGATTTTTTAAGTCAAGCAACTGCAACTCCTTTGTTAGCGCTGCCAAAACCACATTTGCTCGTTGCACCATATTTTTGATTTCGAGCAATTTTTGTTTTTCAACCACATCAATATTTAGGTTGCTCGAAACAAAATTGATTAAAAAAACAGGAGACTCGATATTTTTTATTGCAAATGATGCTTCAGTAGGGATGTGTGGTGATTTTTGAATAATCTGAAGCGACAAATCTTTCAGCGACTGCATAAGTGCCTGAAACTGACGATCTTTTGGTAGTTCAATTTCAGCGTCAAAAGCCCCTGTGCGTGCCCTGAAATAAGGTGTTTCCTGAACCATTTCCAATAAGCGAAAACGCTTCATCCCCTGAATGATTACCGTTGTATTACCATCCGGCATCTGTAAAGTTTTGAGTATCCGAGCTACAGTTCCTACGGTATTAAGGTCGTTAAACGAAGGATCTTCGACAGAAGGATCTTTTTGAGAAACTACACCAATGATCCGTTCTTTGCGGTAGGCCTCTTTTACCAATCTTATCGACTTATCCCTTCCAACGGTAATAGGAATCACAACACCCGGAAACAGCACAGCATTGCGCAAGGGCAGTATAGCCAACTCTTCCGGTAGTTCTTCTGCATTCATCTGTTCCTCATCCTCTGGAGAAAGCAAAGGAATAAATTCCGCATCAGACTCAAGTAAATCGGTTAACTGAAAATTTGAATTAAATATGTTTTTCATATTATTTTATTCGGACATTTTGGCACATTGAACAGTATAAAGGATGACTCAGTAATAAAATCATTACTGAAAAGACTAATTTTAAAATTATATCCAACTGTTACAGAGGCCATTATTTTTATCTAGCTGTATTATACCACTGTAAAAGTCAAGAAATGTGCCAGTGATTAGTATTAGGCTCTGCGATTTTTATGGGTCAGGTTGTAGATTTCTTTTAAAATAGACATTTCTACCTTATCAAGCGCTACACCTCGACGCTTGTAAACAGCATTAGCAATCTTAAGGGCTTTGTTTAAATCAAAATCTACAAAACCATGCGTGCCACCCCATGAGAAAGAGGGGACAAAATTGCGCTGAAAACCTGCACCATAGATGTTGGAATTAACTCCAACCACAGTACCAGTGTTAAACATGGTATTGATGCCAGATTTAGAATGGTCGCCCATGATCAGGCCACAAAATTGCAAACCGGTAGCTACGAAAGCATCCTCGGCATATGACCACAATTTAACCTCTTCGTAAGTATTTTTAAGGTTTGAAGTGTTGGTATCAGCACCAAGATTGCACCATTCGCCCAAAACAGAATGCCCAAGAAAACCGTCGTGGGCTTTGTTGGAATAGCCTAAAATAATAGAATTATTTACTTCGCCGCCCACTTTAGAATAAGGCCCTATCGTAGTGGCTCCATAAATTTTAGCATCCATTTTTAAAACAGCATGATCACAAAGCGCCAGCGGCCCGCGAACTTTACTGCCCTCCATTACTTCAGCATCTTTTCCAATGTAAATTGGTCCGGTTGAAGCATTTAAAATAGAAAATTCTACAACTGCACCCTCTTCCACGAAGATATTCTCCGGGTTAACGACACGATTTGTTTTACTAAGAGCTTGCGATTTTCTTCCTTTCGTGAGCAACTCAAAATCTTCGCGAATAGCGCGGTCGTTGAATTGAAACAACTCCCAGGTGTTTTCAATTTTTATAAAATCAATATCTGTACTGATCGTAGAAATATCATCAGCAGCTTCGCCACCAAAGCTATCCAACGAATCAGCTTTGAGACACATAGCGATTATACTATCGTCTTGAACCAATGTTTCACCTGATTTAAGTTTCTTAACTTCTGCAAGCAATTTGGCATTTGGGCAAATTGAGCCATTAATGAGTACGTTCGTTTCAGCTTTTACCAGCGGGTATTTTACAGCAAGGTAAGGTTCAGTGAGAGTAGATGTTTTCTCCTGAAGCAAAAGTTCCCATTTTTCACGAATAGTGAGTATTCCAATTCGTAAATCGGCAACAGGACGGGTAAAAGTTAGCGGCAGCAAATTATTTCTGAAAGTACTGTCGAAAAGGATGTAATTCATGGACGGTAAGCTTGTTTATAGTTACTGAACAAATATACTGAATTTTAATGTATTTATATCAAAAAATTGAAAATTTTACCAACTATAAAAAAAAGCCCTCACCTAATCAGGAAAGGGCTTCAAATGTTTTACCTGAGCCTATTTGGCTTTCTGATCGTAATGCTTTTTATACCGGTTTTTAAATTTATCAACACGTCCGGCCGAGTCAACAAGCTTCATTTTACCGGTGTAAAATGGGTGGGACATATGTGAAATCTCAAGTTTAACAAGCGGATATTCATTACCGTCGTCCCACACAATGGTATCTTTGGTGCTGATCGTCGAACGTGAAATAAAACTATAATCGTTCGACATGTCTTTAAAAACAACTAATCGGTAATTCTTTGGGTGAATGTCTTTTTTCATCGCTACAATTTGGCTTATAAATTTAAGGGCTGCAAAAATACAGTCTTTCATTGAAATATCCCAAACATTTTTAGGGTTTTTTCTTTTTTTTCTTTTCAACCTCCCAAAACCACTAAACTATGGAAGACAAGCCCAGCAAAAACTGAATCGTATCCTGTCGATCTGCATAATCCGTTAAACCTGGAAACTGTGCCTTGCCAAATGAATAAGACCCTGCATACCATCCGTTATCAGAAACAATGCACTGAATTTTATTTTGATTTAAATCGAGCACCTCTTTCAGATTTTCCACCTCGCTGTACACTTGATAATGCAGCACCGCAACAGGACTTCCAAAATCTTCTGCTCGCCGGATTAAAACAAATCCGTTATCGAGGTGTTGCACTCCATTGACAAGGAAAATTGCCTTGTTATATTCATAATTATTAAAATATTTACTGTGTTCAGCAACAGTTGAAAAGCTTTCAAAAGCCCTGAATAAAAGTTCAAAATCAAAGTGAAGCGGCACAAAAAGAGTTGATACATTGCGGCAGCCCAGCCCGAAAAAGGAAAAAACATCCCTTCCCAGATTTTGCAAGGAAGCCATTGATTCTTCTCCTGCGAGAATACCAACGCCATGCCGATTGCGTCTGATCAGATTAGGAAACTGCCGGAAATAATAATCAAAATAACGACCACTATTATCACTGCCTGTTGCAATTACAGCGTCAAAATTGCTTATTTTTTGTTCCGTGAAACTAATACGGGTTTCAAATTCAGGTTCAATTGTGATCAGCATTTCAGCCAGGGCAGGTAATAAAAAACAGTCCTGATGAGAAAGTTTTCCGAGAAATTTGTGCCCACTCAACAAAACATGCAAAAAATCCTGAAATCCAACAAGCGGGATATTCCCTGCCATTATTACGGCAACAGTTTTTGCTTGCTGATTTTTCCCGAGTAGCGGATAAGTGCTTAAAATCTTTTCCAGATTGCTATTATCCAGCATTTCGGCTATACTTTCCAACATTAAATGAATGTTATCTTTAGTAAACCAGGGATTACTACTCAAAGCAGCCTGCATCACATCATCAGCAAAAACTGTGTTAATTTTACCTGTTTTAAAATCGTTTAACAGGCTCTTAAGATGCACTCCAAGTTGTGAAAAAGCAGCTATCCTTTGATGTATAAAAAGCATATGAATGATATGATTTAAAACGTTTGCAAAAATACAGAAATAGTTTGGTTAATTATTTCACAATACATCTAAAACTACTATCTTTGCTCGCGAAGTGATGTAAGATTTAATTAAATTTTTAAGTACATCACAATTGTAAGATGATAAACAATGCTTTTTGCTAAATACCATGGATTTGTCAGAGCAATACGCAAAGGAGAATTTTGAAAAATATATTTTTTATACTGGAATACCTCTATCAAACATAATTTTTTAAACTCATTTAATTATGAAAAAGCATAACTTTTACGCAGGACCATCTATCCTGCCACAGTACACCATCGAAAACACAGCCAAAGCCTTGCACGATTTTGCAGGAATGGGACTTTCGCTGATGGAAATTTCGCATCGAAGCAAACAATTTATCGCAGTTGTTGAAGAGGCTCAGGCACTTTTCAAAGAGTTGCTAAACATCCCTGAAGGTTACTCAGTAATTTTCCTTGGAGGTGGCGCAAGCACGCAATTCTGCATGGTGCCTTACAATCTTTTTAAAAAGAAAGCTGCCTATTTAAACACAGGTGCCTGGTCGAAAAAGGCAATCAAAGAAGCCAAAATCTTTGGTGAAGTAGAAATCGTTGCCACTTCTGAAGACAAGAATTTCAACTACATTCCAAAAGATTTCACCATTCCAGCTAATGCAGATTATTTCCACATCACTACAAACAACACCATCTTCGGCACAGAAATTTTGCACGACATTGATTCGCCTGTGCCCGTGGTTGCTGATATGTCGTCGGATATTTTCAGCCGTCCGATTGATGTTTCAAAATATGCAATTATTTATGGTGGAGCGCAGAAGAACCTTGCCCCTGCCGGCGTTACTTTTGTAGTTGTAAAACACGATGTGCTTGGCAAAGTTGACCGAGACATCCCCACCATGTTGAATTATCAAACTCATATTGATAAGGGTTCAATGTTTAACACTCCTCCTGTAGTGCCTATTTTTGCTGCTTTGCAGACACTTAAATGGCTTAAGGAAAAAGGTGGAGTGGCTGAAATGGAAAAAATCAACATCAAAAAATCCGAAATGCTTTACGATGAAATTGATCGCAATAAACTTTTCAAAGCAACAGTTCCTGATCCGGCTGATCGCTCGCGTATGAACGTTTGCTTTGTGATGAACGAAGGCTATGAAGCACACGAAAAAGCCTTTAACGAATTTGCTACAGAACGTGGCATGATTGGTATCAAAGGACATCGCGATGTAGGTGGTTTCAGGGCATCATTATACAATGCACTTCCGCTCGAAAGTGTCGAAGCATTGGTAAAAGTAATGCAAGAATTTGAACATACTATTTAGCAAAAGCTTAAAACAACAATACCGGTCGTAACCAAAAAGGTTTTCTGACTGGTCTTTAATCTTATTTTTTTAAAATCATTGAAAATTTTGAGATATGAAAAAAGTATTGGTAGCAACAGAAAAACCGTTTGCAAAAATAGCCGCTGACAATATCAAAGCTATTTTCGATAAAGCCGGATATTCTTGTATTTTTCTGGAAAAATACACTGATCATCAGCAATTTGTTGACGCAGCACAAGATGTTGATGCTGTGATTATCAGAAGTGATAAAGCCAATCAGGCAGTAATCGAAAATGCCGAACAGCTTCAAATTATCGTTCGGGCCGGTGCTGGTTATGATAATGTAGATCTGGCAGCAGCAAGCGCCAAAAATATTGTAGTGATGAACACCCCCGGCCAGAACAGTAATGCGGTAGCCGAACTGGCTTTTGGCATGATGGTGTATCAGGCTCGCAATCAATTTAATGGCAGCTCCGGAACTGAATTAAAAGGAAAAACCTTAGGGATTCATGCTTATGGTAATGTTGGTAAGAACGTTGCACGTATTGCCAAAGGTTTTGGTATGAACCTGAAAGCTTTTGATCCTTTTGTTAAGGCAGAGGACATCCAAAAAGATGGGGTGGAAGTGGTTGAAAGTATTGAAACACTTTACAGCGGTAGTGATTATATTTCGTTACATATTCCTGCCAACGACAAAACCAGAAAATTAATTAACTACGATTTACTTTCAAAAATGCCTGCTAATGCTACTCTCGTAAATACAGCACGAAAAGAAGTGATCAATGAAGATGATCTTAAAAAGATTCTTGCTGAGCGCAAAGGCTTTAATTATGTTTCGGATATTGCTCCCGACAATGCTGCCGAACTCAAAGAGAATTTTGCTTCACAGTGTTTTTTTACACCTAAAAAGATGGGAGCACAAACTGCCGAAGCCAATATCAATGCAGGCATAGCTGCTGCAAAACAGATCATTGCATTTTTTGAAGAAGGCGATACAACTTTCAAAGTTAATTAAATCAGGATAAGAAGCCGGGCAATCCATTGTCCGGTTTTTATCAATAAAAGTGAGTTATTCGGATTATGAATCACCAAAATCAGACTACCCCAGCATTTTTCCGGTTTGAAGATCTCCGTATTTACCATAAAGCAATGGACTATATCCTGTGGGTAAAAGATCATCTGGCCAGTCAGGAAGCTTTTGATACCTTCGGAATTGCAAACGCATTCAGCGAAGCTGCCCGCCAGATTGCATTAAATATTGCAGAAGGATCGGCACGCAATAAGTCCCAATTTATTTACCATCTCAAAATTTCAAAAAGTGCCATCCGTACTTGTGTAGTATATGGTACACTTGCTCTTAGAGAAAATATGATAGATGATGAGGCAGAATTTGAATCAAGAAATCAACTGATGGAAATGACCAAGATGCTGGGTGCTCTGATCACTTCGCTGCAAAAAAATCAGGCTCAAAGCGATGAGATTGAAGATGATTCTTATCCACAAAAAAATTGGTAACCTATAAACATAATAACAACTATGGCAATTCTTAAAGCTTTCAAAGGCTGGCGACCACCGGCAAATATTGTAAAAGAACTGGCATCACGTCCTTATGATGTATTAAATTCGACAGAGGCACGTCAGGAAGCTGCTGGCAACCCATATAGCCTGCTTCATATCATCAAACCCGAAATCGACCTGCCGGAAGATATCGACCTATACAGCGAAGCGGTTTATAATAAGGCAGCAGAAAACTTTAAGCTTTTCCGCGATAAAAAGTGGCTCGTTCAGGATGAAAAACCCTGCTTATATATCTATGCCCAAACCATGAAGGGCAAAACACAATATGGTATTGTAGGCTGTGCCGGTGTTGAAGATTATATGAACAATGTAATCAAAAAACACGAACTTACACGGCCTGACAAAGAGGAAGATCGAATGAAACACGTTCGGGTAACTAATGCCAATATGGAGCCTGTTTTCTTCTCCTATCCAGCCAAAAAAGAAATCGACGAAATCGTTGAAGCTTTTGTAAATGAAAATAAAGCGGTGTATGATTTTATAGCCGATGACGGGATTGGACATCATTTTTGGGTGATTGATCAGCAAAAACTGATTGACAGATTGATTCAACTTTTTGAACAACTTCCGGCTACCTATGTTGCTGATGGCCATCATCGCACCGCAGCTGCTGCTTTGGTTGGAAATGAAAAGAAAGAAAAAAACCCCAATCATACCGGAAAAGAAGAATACAATTATTTTCTTGCCGCTCATTTTCCTGATGATCAACTCACTATCATTGATTACAATCGTGTTGTTAAAGATCTGAACGGGCTGAGCAAGGAAGAATTTTTGGCAAAACTTGAAAAAAGATTCACACTCGATAAGAAAGGCAAAGACAGCGTTAAACCCTCACATTTACACGAATTTTCGATGTATCTTGATGGTGAATGGTACATCCTTACAGCAAAGCCAGACACTTACGATGACAATGATCCAATTGGAGTGCTTGATGTAACGATTCTCACCAAGGAAGTTTTGGAACCTATTCTTAACATCCAGGATCTCAGACGCTCGAAAAGGATTGATTTTGTTGGTGGCATTCGTGGCTTAGACGAATTAAGCAAAAGAGTTGACTCGGGCGAAA
This sequence comes from Bacteroidales bacterium, assembly GCA_015709215.1. Lineage (GTDB taxonomy): Bacteria > Bacteroidota > Bacteroidia > Bacteroidales > F082 > UBA5536. Next base: position 43,277 of record JACCQN010000018.1, on the reverse strand, counting down.
TGGCTGTTGCTTTTGCACTTTTTCCGGTAAGCATGAAACAGCTCATCGACATTGCAGATTCAGGGAACATCATGCCGCCCAAAACTACATGGTTTGAACCAAAATTACGTTCAGGACTTATTGTCCATTCACTTGAAGATTAATAAATCAACTATTATGGAAATCAAGAATACCATTCTCGAAACGCTGAAAACAGCAGGCAAACCACTCAAATCAGGTGAAATTGCAGAGATAGCACACTTAGATAAAAAATTGGTTGACAAAACAATAAAAACGCTAAAGGATGAAGATCTCATTCATTCACCGAAGCGCTGTTATTATGCTCCAAAATAATCTTCTAAAATTGCTGAGGTGTACTAACAGTACACCTCAGCTCTTATAAAATTTATGTTAACTACCGACAAAGCACTACTTCGTGCCTACGAAGAACATATTCGCCTTGAGCTGGCCTTATCAGAAAACAGTATTAAGGCATACTTGCATGATATCAAGCTATTTATGGACTTTAAAACCCTAAACCAGCCTGATATGAGCCTTGACCTCATTGATCAAAATTTGATTACACAGTTTCTGAAAGAATTAACTGAACTTGGATTCACAGCTGCTTCGCAAGCAAGAATCCTTTCGGGCATCCGATCGTTTTATCGTTTTCTGGAAGAGGAAGATCTTATTCATAGCAATCCGACACGTTTGATCGAGATGCCACAAACAGGCAGAAAATTGCCTGATGTACTTAGCTACGATGAAATTACAAAAATGATGAATATTGCCGATCTGAGCAATGTTAATGGTCACCGCAACAAATGTATGATAGAGTTGCTGTACGCATGTGGCTTGAGGGTTTCGGAATTAATAAGCATGCGCATCACCCAGGTTTATGAAAATGATGGCTTTGTGAGAGTTATAGGAAAAGGGAAAAAGGAACGATTGATTCCCGTTGGAAAAACAACATTAAAAAACCTAAAAACCTATCTTGCTGAAGTAAGGGGCACTTATAATAGCAAAAGCGATTTCTTATTTGTAAATCGTTTTGGAGGGCAGCTCAGCCGCCAAAGTGTACATAAACTAGTTAAAGAATTTGCTGAAACTGCTGGCATTCGTAAGAACATCAGCCCGCATACTTTTCGGCATTCTTTTGCTACTCATTTACTCGAAGGTGGTGCCGACCTAAGGGCTGTGCAACAAATGCTGGGGCATTCCAGTATCAGCACAACAGAAATTTATACCCATATCGATCGCGAATATTTACGTGAAACTATTTTGAGTTATCATCCACGATCAAAAACCTAAAACTAAAGGTGTAAGATAGCTCCATTATCATTCAAAATCACACCCCAACTTACAGCATTTAACTCATTTTTAATGAAATAGAAATCAATCATTGCCAAATCAAAGCTGAGTAATTCGCCTCCGTTCTCTTTTGAACTATCAACCTCGTCATAACCGTTAGCAGCCATTAGCGCTATTATTTCATCTTTTCGAAGCTTAAAAACCTGTTTTCCAAACAGCGTAGCTTCATTGTCAGTGGTTTCGATGAAAGCCAAAATTGAAGAACCATAACCTTCAAAAAACAAAGCCATTTCGGGATTGTTATAATGAAGCACCATTGAGCCTGGCTCAGCACCTTCGATTTGATCTATTTGATCTGCTTCTCCAATTTTTTGGACAATTTGGTCAACATCTTCTCCAAAAAGCAGTTGGCTATAACCTTTTAAAGGTAAAATATCCTTTGGTTTCGGCATCATACCATAATAATTTAGGCTTTGAAATTAATCTTTTATGAAGTAAAATGCAAGTTTTCGATCAGGAAAAACGAATGGCTCTGGCAGGCTTTATCCTATCGATCACCAAAGACGGGATCAACAGCATGAAAAACCACACGACAGCAGACCCAAGATTTATAATTAAAATATGCCACCAACCTAATTCAACAGGCACTTTATCAATATAATAGGACTCGACCGGTAGTGTCAAAAATCCGGTTTTCCCCTGAAAGTAAATAAATCCTAGCCCAAGCAGGTTTCCGGCAATCAAGCCGTAAGTTAACAAACGTGCGGAATACACCAAAAACAGACGCCTTATTTGGCCTGCCCCCGCCCCCATTGCTTTAAGCATCCCAATCATTGCAGTTCTTTCAATCACCATTATCAGCAGCATACTAATAATCGTGATACCAGAAACCAAAGTCATTAATAAAATAATGATTACCACATTCATGTCCTGAAGGTTAAGCCAGTCAAAAATATGTGGATAAGAAGCCATTGCTGTGGTTGCAGTGAGGTGAACAGGCAAACTGAAGTAAATTTGATCATAAACCTCCTCGGGATCTGTCTTAGAATCCAATAAAACCTCCAATACTCCTGCCTGATTATCCTCCCAGCCATTGAGTTTGATGATATGCCTGAGGTCGGCCAAAACAAAACGCTCATCAAACTCAACTAAACCTGTTTCGTAAATACCTGAAACCGAAAATTTTCTACCCCTGGGACGTTCCTTGTCATCCACAAACCAAACGCGCAAATCGTCTCCAACTTCCAAACTTAGCTTTCGAGCCAGGTTTGCTGATAATAAAACATCATTTGAGGTAATACTATGTTGAATATCAGGAAGAACTCCCTGTTTTAATGCTGCCTTAAAATAATCCCAATTGTAATTATTATCAACACCTTTGAGTACAATGCCTTGTATTTGATCATCTGTTTTGATTATTCCAGCTTTTTCCGCAACAGCCTGTGTATGAACAACTCCGTCTAAAGCATGAATTTGTTTCAGCAGTTGATCGTCTATCACAAATGGTGTTTGTTGCAGCGACTCATTGCGATCGAGTGTTGTAATTTGCAAAGGGGCCACAAATCCCAGCACCTTATCCCTTATTTGTTGTTTAAAACCAATCACAACTGCCATCGAAACAAGCATCACAGCCACGGCAAGCGTCACACTTACCAAAGTAATCCGCATCACCAGGGTGGACACTTTATCAGGAGATAAAGAAAAAATCCGACTTGCAATAAAAGCTTCCAGTCTCATGATTAGCTTAAAAAAAATTGCGCTTTTGAATTTTAGATGAGATTGCCTTTAATAAAAATCCGGCATCCCAAACAAAAGCTGTAATTTTGACAAAAGTAAACATTGAACCCGAACATGAAGATAGCATTGTACAAAATAATCCTTATAAATATTTTTTTTGCAACAGCTATTTTTGTGCAGGCACAGCCAATTGCAATCAAGCCGGTTGGAGAAACATTGCCCGGTGCAAGTGATATCGATGCTTACATTCCGCTGTTAAAAAATAAAAAAGTTGGTGTGGTTGCCAATCAGTCAAGCCAGATTGGTTCAAAACATCTTGTAGATAGTCTTATATCGCTAAATGTCAACATAATAAAAGTTTTTACACCGGAACATGGATTTAGAGCCGATGCCGATGCGGGCGCTCATATTGAGAGCGAACAAGACAGCCGGACAGGCCTTGAGCTTGTTTCCCTTTACGGTAATCACAAAAAACCGACCGAAAAAGACTTAAATCAAATCGACATTGTACTTTTCGACCTTCAGGATGTTGGAGTTAGATTTTACACTTACATTTCAACGCTTACCTATGTAATGGAAGCATGTGCAGCATATGAGATTCCTGTGATTGTGCTTGACCGGCCAAATCCCAATGGCTTTTATATTGACGGGCCGATACTCGACAAACAACACAGCTCTTTTGTTGGCTTACATCCGGTTCCAATTGTTTATGGCATGACGATTGGCGAATATGCGTTGATGGTAAATGGCGAGAAATGGATGCAAAATCAGTTGAAGTGCGATTTAACAGTTATCCCACTAAGAAATTACGATAGGAATTCAATTGACAAACTGGCCATTAAGCCCTCCCCTAACCTCCCTAATTATCAATCCATTTTTTTGTATCCTTCTCTTTGTCTGTTTGAAGGAACAGCTGTGAGCATTGGCAGAGGAACTGATTTTCCTTTTCAGGTTTATGGTCATCCCGAATTTCCGGAAAGTGGTTTTAGTTTTGTTCCGGAGAGGCAACACGGAGCAACAAATCCGAAGCACCTTGGAAAAACCTGTAATGGATTCGACCTGCGAACTCTTGCAAACAAGCCTGATAAAAAATTGGCAAAGCTCAATCTTAAATGGATCCTTGAAGCCTATCAAAATTTAAATGAGGTTGATTTTTTTAATGCCTATTTTGAAAAGCTTGCCGGTAGCAGTACTTTACGACAGCAAATTATAGAAGGAGAATCGGAAGAAACTATCAGAGCCGGCTGGGAATCCGGACTGGAGCAGTTTAGAAAAATCAGGTCAAAGTATCTCATTTACCCTGATTTTATTCATTGAATTACACTAATTCATTCCTTTGAATATCTGTTAATTTCAAAACGCAATAACTAAACCCTTGCAAAAATATTCTTAAATACCTCTGGTGTAAGTGGAAGAATATTCCCATCAGGGAGTGGTTCTACTCCCAATAAAATTTCATCATTTTGTAATTCTTCGCACCATACAAGCATTTCAGTCAGCGACATAGATGCAGCATCATATCCCGACCAATCATCTATGGCAGCTTCCCTGCAAGCTTTTTCATTAGACCACACTGGTAAAAATGTTTTTCCCTGTTCGTCTTCAAGCATAGCAAAAAGACCGTCGCTGGCCTGCAATAGCCATACCTTATGTGCATCTTTTGTGGCGAGAATGAATTCATTAAATCGTTTTTCGTCGGTCATGATTTTCAATTTGAGGTAAATGTAAAACTATTGTTTCGATTAAGTTTCCTGTATTGAAATTAATCTCCAAATTCATCCAACTCGAGCCAGCGCATTTCATTCTCGTCGAGCAATGTATTGGTTTTTTGAAGTTGCTCACTCGCTTCCCTGATTTGATCATAATCGGTAAGATGTTGCAAGCTAAGCTCCAAATCCTGCTTTGCTTTCTCCAGTTTTTGTATTTCTATGGCAAGTGCTTCGTATTCCTTTTGTTCTTTATAGCTACGTTTAGTTTTAGGCTTTACGGCAGGCTTTTCCAAATCCTTTTGCGCTTGCTTTCGGGTTTGAATTTTTGAGCGTTCCTCTTTTTCACGCATTTCAGCAAGTACTTTGTATTCACTGTAAGTACCAACGAAGCCTTTCACTTTGCCATTACCTTCAAAAACAAAAAGCTGATCAACCACCTGATCCATAAAAAACCGATCGTGCGATACCACTATCAAACAACCTTTGTATTGATCCAGAAAGAGTTCGAGCGCCTGTAAAGTCATCAAATCCAAATCGTTTGTTGGTTCATCGAGGATGAGAAAGTTTGGGTTGCGCAATAAAACAGTAAGCAAATAAAGGCGCCGTTGTTCTCCTCCACTTAAGGAAGAAATCAGCTGTTGCTGCATCTTAGGAGGAAACCTAAACCATGTAAGCAACTGTGAAGCTGTGACTTGTCTGCCATCCGAAGCTGGGACAATTTCAGCAATTTCTTTGATCAGCTCGATTACTTTTTTATCTTCATCAAATCTAAAGCCTTCCTGGGTATAATACCCAAAAACAATCGTATCACCACTGATGATCTCACCACTGTCAGGTGATATCTTCCCTGCAATAAGATTCAAAAAAGTTGATTTGCCAATGCCATTATCGCCGATTACACCAATGCGTTCGCCTTTTGTGAATAAGTATTCAAAATCTTTAATTAAAATATTTTCCCCGTAAGATTTTGAAACATCTTTCATTTCCAAAACCTTACCCCCCATACGTTGCATTTGAACGCCAATTTGTAGTTGCTGTTGGCCACGTTTTTGTCCGGCTTTTTCCTTCAGCTCATAAAAGGCATCAATACGGCTTTTTGATTTTGTTGTGCGGGCTTGCGGCATTCTCCTCATCCATTCCTGCTCCTGCTTGAGCTGTTGGCCTGCTTTGGCTGTGGCCACTTTTAATGCCTGCTCCCTTTCAGCACTTTTACGGAGATAATAGCTATAATTTCCTTGATGGACATACAGTTCACCTTCGTATAATTCAATGATTTTTGTGCAAATTCTGTCTAAAAAATATCGGTCATGCGTCACCATTAATAAGGTGATATTTGATTGACTTAAGTAAGCTTCGAGCCATTCGATTAAGGCAATATCCAAATGATTGGTGGGTTCATCGAGCAACAACAAATCAGGATCGTCTAACAACACAAGTGCCAATGCAAGCCTTTTACGTTGACCACCAGAGAGTTGTCCGATTGACTGCTTCATTTGAAAAATCCCAAAACGATCCAGGAGTTGCTTCAGACGTTGTTCGTATGCCCAGGCGTTGAGTCGATCCATTTCTGCTGAGGCATGTTCTAAAACATCAAAATTTTCCTGATTGGAATTATTTTGCAATTTCATGGCTTTTTCATAATTGCGAATAGCCTGAAGCACTTCCGTATGGCCACTATTTATCAAGGCTTCTATGGTTAATGAAGGATCAAAATCGGGTTGCTGTTCCAAATAGCCCACCCGAATTCCATCAGCAAAAGTTACACTACCTGTATCAGGCTCTTCCTTACCAGTAAGCAAGCGCATGAGAGTTGTTTTACCTGTTCCGTTGGCTGCTACAAGTGCAGATTTATCCCCTTTCTGCAACCCAAAAGTCAGGTTTTTAAAAAGTGGCTTATCACCAAAAGATTTAGAAAGACCCTCAACTGAAATATAATTTGACATTAGAAAACAGGTTTAATTTTGCGAAATTACGTAAAACTGTTTGCACACCTTAATAAATATGGTTGGATCATAAATACCATGGCTGCCTATAACAGGAAAGTTTTATTAATTTGAAAGTGGTATCATTTATAAAAGTTTTGCCATCAATACTCTAAATGCTGATCTTATCAATATCTTTGCATAAATTAGAAAGATTTGAATAATAACCTTTCAAACATAGTTTGGAGTATCAGTGTTATTTGCAACTTTTAATTGCTTATGATTACAAATTTTAGGCATTTTCCTGTTTTTGGAGTTTTTTACATATTGTGGAATTTTAATATCTGTTAATTTTTGTATAACAACCTGATTTATAATAAAATTAGAAGACAGGCACTATAATTGTTACGATAATAACAAGAAACTTAAAATAAGGACAAAATGAAACGCTATCGCCATTTTCTTCAACTAATACTCGTGCTATCTGTTTTGAGTGCCTGTAAAAAAGACTACCAGGACAATCCATTAAAGCCCACTGAAAATACTGCCGATTTGCAGGTTCCTGCGGGATTTGACTGGAAGACAACTAAAGATGTAAGACTGGAAATATCACTTCCAGCAGACGGGTTTTATCCATTGCACTCAAAAATATCTGTTTATCAGGGAAATCCATATCAAAACGGAACAAAACTAACGGAAGGATCCCTTTCGCGTGAACAAAATTTCACACAGCAGCTACGTGTTCCCGCATATCAGGAAAGTCTTTTTCTTTATCTGGAAACCAGCACAGGTTCCACACATCTCACCGAGGTGGAATTATTAGGGAATCAATTGGTTTATACATTCCCAAACCCGGAAAATAAACAAGGTAGTTTTAAAGTCGTTTCTGCCGTTCAGGAAGACGGGCCGGAATGTGATGATTGTGATGACGTTGTTTCGGGTAATCAAACGGCCAATGTGAAGCAAGGTAAAACAATTTGTGTGCAGGATGAGTTTACAGGAAACGTGAATTTTCAATCATGGAATGGAGGTGGAACACTCAAAATTTGTGGTACTGCAACAATTAACTCAATTGATTTGGGTACTAATTGTCACATCATAGTAACACAAGGTGGTAGTCTAACTATAAATTCCATTAATATTTGGGGAGCTAACAGCAATGTATTAGTTTATGCAAACTCGAGTTTTAGTATAAATAATGGGTTTATGTCGTCAGGGCATGTTGAAAATCATGGAGATTTTATTGTAGGAGGTAATGCTGTGATCCAAAACCTGTTGGAGCCATTCATCAACACCGGAAACTTTAGTGCAAACGGAAATATCGAAATTAACAACGAAACTGCTACCAATAGTGGTGTTATTACATCAGGCGGGAATATTCATCTCAACACAAACAGCAGCTTGTCCAATACCGGAACAATCTTTTCGGGAAACCATATTGAACTCAATGGCAGCAATTTGACCAATGATGGTAATATTAGTGTGACAAATAGTTACTTCAATGTAAACAGTAACAGTAACCTTACTAACAATGGCGATATAACCCTTGAAAGTGGTGATTTCAACATGAATTCGGGAGGAACTTTAACCAATAACGGCGCTGTGACAGTGGATGGAAAAATTAAGTTCAACAGTGGCGGAAACGTTTTCAACAACTGCAAAATGACCTGTACTGACCTGTCTGAATTCAATTCAGGAAACATCAATTTCGAAAATGGTTATTTAAGAAGTGACACCAAAATTCAAGTTAATGGCGGATCCAACACTGTGCTTAACAATAGCAGCATGCTTTCGACACCCGAATTCGTTTTGTATGCCAATATCACCGGACAAGGCAGCCTGAATTCGATTAAAGCAGAAACAGAATATAAATTGTCCTATGTTAATGTGAGTGGTGCTATTGAATCTTCAACCGACAATTTGAATAATTTATCCAATGCGCCTTTAAATCAATTATTTGTGAATGGAGCCACCCTAGTTGGTTTGGGTGAAGAACAAAACTTTTTGGCTGTAACCAATTGCAATCCCGAAGGCGTTGGAAGTGTAGTTGTGAATGACAACGATGGTGATGGCGTGCCGGATGATCTGGATGAATATCCCAATGATTCCGAAAGAGCTTTCCAATCGTTTTATCCAAATAGTGAAGACTTTACCTCTATTGCTTTTGAAGATCTCTGGCCAGGCCTTGGCGACTTCGACTTTAATGATGTAGTGGTTATTATGCAGTACGAAATCATTACCAATGCTCAAAACGAGTTAAAAGATCTGAATGCCAAATTCCGCTTGATGGCAGCAGGTGCCAGTCTGGATAATGGCTTTGGCGTAGCCATACCCATCAATCCTACCAATGTGGAGAGCGTGAGCGGCGGAATTGTTTCTGGCTCTGTTGTTAGTCTCGACGCCAAAGGCTTTGAAGCTGGTCATACCAATCAAACAGTTTGGATTGTTATGGACGCTATCAATCAGATTTATCTAAACAATGGATTTCTGAACACCATGCCTGATGTGCCTTATGTTGAAACAGATACCATACAAATCAACATGACTATGAGCTCTCCCCAGGCCAGTTTTGGAACTGCACCTTTCAATCCTTTTATTTTTGTGGATCAGGAACGTGCAAAAGAAATTCATCTGCTCGACAATCCACCTACGGAATTGGCTTCTGACGAATATTTTGGAATGTGGGAGGATGTATCAGATCCAGGAAGTGGCAGTTATTACAAAACCGAAAATAACCTGCCTTGGGCAATTGAAATCCCTGTGATTTTTGATTATCCATTTGAAAAAATTGACATTCTGCAAACGCATCTTAAGTTTGGTGAATGGGCCAGCTCGGGCGGGGAAGTCTTTCAAGATTGGTATCTGGATGAACCAGGCTACAGAAATGAAGCTAACATCTACACAAAACCTTAGACAGATAAAAACGGGTTAAAAATAAGATCCCTTTCGGTGAAAACTGGAAGGGATTTTTTATTTGTAAATCACTTCAAGCCTTGGATTAGCAGGACTAAACGGGATAGGGAATTCAGTAGCCTCATCCACAATCAAAGTCTCCAGACTACGCAATAGATTTATTGCTTGTGGAAGCCTGAGCAAACCAGCATTACCGCTCACATCCAATTCAACCAAATTTTGAAGCTTCATAATTGATTGTGGTAAAGCTGATAAGTTGTTATCATTAACTTTAAGAAACTTAAGGCTCACGAGCTCTCCTATTTCTTCCGGCAAGTCGCTGAGTTGATTGTAACTAAGATCAAGTTCTTCAAGCGCTTTTAAATTTGCTATTTGTGGTGGCAGGTAAGCAATTTTATTGTTGGCAGCAAAAAGATGTTCCAGCTTAGTAAGCCTACCTAATTCATCAGGCAATGTGCTCAGCTGGTTTCCATTTAAATAAAGGTAACTAAGATTAGGCATTTCAAGTATTTCGAGTGGAAAAACGGACAAGCCCTCACGCTGTAAAATAAGATCAGTCACCTCTTGAGGATTCTCTCCAGCTTCATCAAGCGAAGTATACTTACCAACAGGACTTTTTTTGGGATTCATTAAACCTATGGTAAATCCAGCATAGATGTTTGTGTAATCCATGTTTTCGAATGGTAAACTATACTTGATTTCAAAAGTAAGTCTATTTGAAATATCATAGTTTATGCCTGAAAAGACACTTATAGTATTGCTTTTCATATTTCCATCCTGATTAGAAGTACCTCCATCCGACCTTTCTTCAATGATACGGCTTTCGTTCAGATTATCCAGCTGTAATCCAATATTTATCCACAAATCTTTGTAAACTCTCACAATTGGGCTCATTGCGTATTCTAAATAATAATACCTAAATTCAAAATCGGAACTTGAGGAATTTCTATTGCTATATCGAAGTCCTAGTTTTAAATCCAAATTTTTATTCAAACCAAACCTATAATCAAATCCTAATGCAAAACCAAAAGCTGGATCAAGGGCTACAACACTCTGTGAACCTATTGTTTGAATTGGGTAAGTAATAATCCTGGAGTGTTGCACTCCTCCTGAGAATGCGAACCCCTTTTGAGCAGTAGAGATTTTACTACATAAAAAAGAGAATGCCATCACAAACAATATTCTTAAAAGTACGCTTTTAGTCATTGAATTTGATTTTATGAAATTATTGCCATCAAATTTAACAAAAAATGACCAGCAACGAGGCTGATCATTTTCTCTCAAAAATTGGAGTGGTCCTTACAACAGTTATTAGCTTTAGTCAAAGTTCTTACGCATATATTGCATCCTTTCGAAGGCTGCTGTATTCTCAGTTTTTTTGTTGACCAAGCCACGGAAATCATCGATTTTTTTGAAGTGATTCTTTTTCATCCACTCCTGAATGCCATTTAAGATTTCGCTAATATAAGGAATTCCGTTTTGATAAAGTGTTGTGCACAGCTGAGTTACAGTTGCACCAGCCAGCAATTGCTTCACCACACCAATAGAATAGTGAATCCCCGTTGAGGCAGCCAGATCGCAATTGATGCCATCGGCACTCAGCAGCGCGATCCAGCGCATTGGAATAGATTTTTCATCCGGGCTCGAAAAGACATTATCCGTCACCACTTTCATATTAGCGATATCCACATCGGGATTGTAAAAACGATTGAAAAGCACCAAACCATCAGCACCTTCGTCTGCCAGGCGATTGGCCATTGCAAAGATATTGGTGAAATAACGACCCATTTTTACAGAAACAGGAATACTCACCTGAGCCTTCACAGCCTTCAGAATTTCTACATACATATCCTCGATCTGCTGACTGTTGATTTTTTTGTCGAAAGGAAAAATAGCGATATTAAGCTCAATAGCATCAGCACCAGCTTCTTCAATCTTTTTGGCAAAGACAGGCCATTCCACAGGGCTAACGCAATTTATACTGGCAATAATCGGAATATCAACAGCAGCTTTGGCATCTCGAATCAGATTCAGGTAATCATTCACTCCACTACCTTTTGATATTTTAACAACATAGTCCAAAGCTTCAGGATACCAAAAATACATTTCATTCCGTTTGAGGCCAGCCTCAGTTTTTGCTATGATTTGCTCTTCGAAAAGTGATTTGAGTACCACCGCACCAGCGCCTGCCTCAGCACAGGCCTTAATGTTAGGTAAAGTACCGGTTAATTTGGAACTACTTACCACAATTGGATTTTTTAACCTTAATCCAAGATATTTCGTACTTAAATCCATAAGAATTGGTATTAATTAGAGTTATTCAATTTTTTTATCATATGTTGCTGAAAGAAATCCAATGCAGCTTCAAGATTATTCTTTGCCTCTTCGCTAAGTTTTTCTTCAAACTCCCATTGATAGCCTTTCAAATGTAATAGCCAGGTCTCGGGTGTTTTCGAAAAAAGTTTCTGACACAAATTTAATACAAATGCCGGAGAAACAGCATGCATAGTAAATTCCACTTTGGCATCCGATGGCTCAACTTTAGTTAAACTAAACTGCTCAACAGGTTCAATTGTAGCGTCCACAAAATAAACCAAATCGTAGGCAGCAATTTGTTCAGCATCCTCTATATTAAGCTGGTAATTGGTGTCGAGTGCAATATTGCTCCACTCATTTTCGCCAATCCATCGTTCCATCCTTTCGATGAATGCAGCTCCCAGGCCGTCGTCCTGACGACCCGGATTGCCGTATCCAAAAATTAATATAGATGGTTTTTGGTTCATCAATGTGAGCGCTTACGATCCAGTATTTCATCATTTGGTCCTACAAGCGTAAGCTCCAGCGGCATTTTCCCCAATGCATGTGTAGCGCAGCTCAGACAGGGATCGTAAGCCCTGATAGCTACTTCCACAGCATTCATCATACCTTCCGTAATCACCTCTTTTCCAGTCATTACTGATTTGGCTACATTGTTTACTGCTTTATTCATCGGCTCATTGTTATTTGTTGTAGAAACAATGAGGTTTGCCATTTCAATTTGATCATTGTCGTTGATACGGTAATGGTGGAAAAGCGTACCGCGAGGCGCCTCGATCAGGCCTACACCTTCTTTTTGTTTTTCGCCTTTAATTACCAAATCATCACCAAGCAGATCGGGATCGTGGAGCAATTCACGAATCATCTCGGCTGCATGCAGGGTTTCGATCAATCGTGCATAGTGCATATGCAGGCAATGATTGTTAGGTTTACCATTGGTAAGCGCTTTATAGGCTTCAAATTCTTTTTGTGCCAAAGGTGTTGGGATAAAATCAGCAGTATTCAAACGTGCCAGCGGTCCAACGCGATACCAGCCTTTGTCCTTGCCATATTCTTTCAGGTAAGGAAATTTCATATAACTCCAGCTGCGCACTTCCTCTTCAATATACTTATCATATTCCTGATAATCAATATCATTCAGTATTTTTTTTCCATCAGCATCAACTGCGCGCAGCACGCCATGATAAATATCCAGGGCGCCGTCTTTGCGCACCAAACTCAGGTGATTGCTTGGGAAATAGGAAAAGTTATCTACAAAATCTTTGTTGGCAAAGTAGTATTTCTTAAAGAAATCCAAAGCTTCTTCTGCCCAACTTACCATTTTGTCGGCATTGAGCGGATCGGCACCTTTAAGAAACTCATCGCGTTCTTCGATGCTTAGGTTTTTGTTGATCCCACCCGGGATAGCGCCTGTACCGTGAATCTTTTTACCGGCTGTGGCCCGAATAATTTCCTGACCAAATTTGCGCATCATCACGCCTTGAACTGCGAGATCAGGATTAGTGAGTGCAATACCAATAATATTGCGTTTTGCCGGATCGCCATCAACTCCGAAGAGGAAATCAGGTGCACTTAAGTGAAAGAAGTGCAAGGCATGCGACTGGAAAAACTGTCCGTAATGCATCAGCCGGCGCATCTTTTCGCCAGTTGGCGTAAGGCCATCTCCAGTGCCGGCACCAACGATCACATCGAGGGCTTTTGCAGCAGCAAGGTGATGACTTACAGGGCAAATACCGCATAAGCGCTGCACCAATACGGGAGCCTCCCAATAGGGCCGTCCCTGAACGAAACGTTCGAATCCACGAAATTCGACGATATGTAAACGACTTTGCTGAATATTACCCTGTGCATCCATATGGATAGTAACTTTTCCGTGACCTTCTACACGGGTTACAGGTTCTATTGTTATTTTCTTTGACATAATCTCATTTTTTGGCTTAATCAAATTTTACGACTTCGTAGGGCAATTTCATTGGATCGCCTGTTACCAGTGCTACCAAAGCATCCCAGATCAGGTCGGCGCGAGGCGGACAACCCGGCAGGAAATAGTCTATTTTCACTATTTCGTGACAAGGATAAACCTTATCCAAAAGCATTGGAAGCTCATCATCATTAGGCATGATGCCATCTTTGTTGAGCTGAACCGTTGGTCCGCCGATATAGGCTTCGTGCAAACATTCCTCAATTGGAATGCCATTGCGCAGGGCAGGCAGACCACCCATGATGGCACATTCGCCCAGAGAAACGAGAATTTTACAGTTTTTACGAAACGATTTCAGCACTTCGACATTTTCGCTGTTGCAGCATCCGCCTTCGATAAGGCCAATGTCAACGGGTTTAGTAAAAGTTTTGATATCATCAATGGGAGATTTGTTAAACTCGACCAGTTCTATCAAGGTTAATATACGTTCATCTATATCCAGTAATGACATATGGCAGCCAAAACAGCCGGCCAGCGATGTTGTTGCTATTACAGGTTTACTCATAGTTTTTCCTCCCTTTATTTAGAGTTTAATATCACTTCCAATGGGTTCTTTATCAAATTTTCGCTTGCCGATCGGGATTTCAAATCCCCTTTCTTTTACGAGGATAGATCCTACCGGACAATTTTCCATGGCGAGTTTTGCGGTTGCTTCGTCCATTGTTTTGCCCATAGTTTCATCCAGCACTACTTCCAGTTTGTGGCCTCTGTTCCTGAATACAAAATACGACCTTCCTTTTTCGTCTTTAATGGTCTTGATGCATCTCTTACAGAAGATACAGCGATTTTGATCCTTGATGATTCTTGGTGAGCTGGCATCTACCCGCTTCAACGGAAACTCATATGGAAATCGAGGCACCATCATCTGGTAGCGATAAGCCAGGGCTTGAAGTTCGCAACTGCCACTCTTTTCGCAGGCCGGGCAAAAATGATTTCCACTTACAAAAAGCAATTCGATAATGGATTTGCGCAAATCCTGAATTTCTGCGGAATCAGATTCTATCTCCATGCCATCAGTCACCGGTGTAGTGCAGGAAGTCATCAAACGTCCATTGATTCTGACGGAGCATATCCGACAAGCTCCTTTGGGTTGAACCCCTTTCATATTGCAAAGCGTAGGAATATAAATTCCGTTATCAGCAGCGGCATCCACGATGTATTTGCCTGCTTCGGCCATGCAATCTTTGCCATCTATTTTAAATTTTATCAGATCACTCATAATACTTTTTATTTCAGTTTAATTATTAATGATGGTTGAAAACCGGTACGCGTCCCACATAATTACACGAAGCCTGAACGGAGGATTCCAGATCGAATCCTTCATCGAAGTCTTTGTCTTTTTGTAACAATTCTTCATACAAATGACGGAAGTTTTTCAGGCTGCTCACAATAGGATTGGCGGCTGTTTGACCAAGGCCGCAACGACTTGGATTAAGCACCTTGCTCCATTCTTTCAAATCTTTAAGGTCTTTGGCAACGCCTTTACCCGCCAAAATCTTTTTCAATTTGTTATTCATTACCTGTGTCATATTGCGGCAAGTGCTGCAGGAGCCACAGGATTCGTCGATAAAGAATTCCATAAAGTTTACGACCACATCTTTTAGCAGGTTGCGCTGTTTTCCAAAGATCATCATCGAACCCCCAGTTGAAAGGTCGGAATAGCCCAAGGTACGATGAAACTCATCCGGCCCGATCAAAGTCCCCGAAGGGCCTCCAACCTGAACAGCCTGAACATCGTAGGCTCCAACCATATCGAGCATATCTTCCACATTGAAGCCCCAGTTTACCTCGTAAACGCCGGGAAACATACAATCACCAGAAATACTCAGAATCTTTGTTCCGGTGGAGTCATCGGTTCCAAACTGTGTAAACCATTCGCCGCCATTTTGCACAATGCGAACAGCAGTAGCAAAGGTTTCTACATTATTAATAATGGTAGGATTACCCAGATAGCCTTTTTCAACAGGGAAAGGAGGTTTATCGCGAGGTTCGCCGCGTTTTCCTTCTAGTGATTCGAGCAGGGCCGATTCTTCACCACACACATAAGCTCCTGCACCAAACTGAATCCGAATATCAAAATTAAAACCTTCTATACCGCTGATATTTTCTCCCAGAAGACCTTCGTTACGCATTTTTTCAAGCACCTCCTCCAGATAGTTTTTCATGTAGCGGTATTCGTAGCGAATGTATAAAACACCCTCATCGCCACCAATCGCATAACCAGCAAGCGCCATTCCTTCAAAAACCAACTCAGGTTTTTCGGTAAGGATCACACGATCTTTGAATGTGCCCGGCTCACCTTCGTCAGCATTACATATTACATAATGTTTTTCGCCTTTGGCACGACGGCAGAATTCCCATTTCAAACCTGTCGGAAAACCAGCACCTCCTCTGCCTCTGATTGAAGAATGTTTCATTTCGGCAATCACATTTTCGGGCGACATAGTGGGCAGTTTTTCTTTGATCACCGTTCCGTATTTATAGTCGTCCGACAAAATCATACCCTTACGACGGATGTTGCTCGAAACCATAGAGCGCAGGCTGGGCAGGTTATTTTTCCCATCGCCGAAGCTCTCTTTGCGAAGTTCTTCCATGGGTTTTCCTTCTTTCATCATTTTCACGATTTCGCGCACACGATAAGGTGTTAGACGTGTGAAAACTACATTGTTGATTATTGCCGCAGGCTCCTGGTCATTCATCCCGATACAGGCTGTATCAAACAAACCAATAAGGCCATCGTCAGTAACCTGTCCAAAAGGGATTCCGGCCGACTTTTCAAAAGCTTCTTTAATAGCCTCACGCCCAAACATATAGGCCACCGGACTATTATTCAGGTAAACGGTATATTTACCTCGTGGTTTGGTACTGAAGAAATGATAAAAGCTGATAGTTTGTTCCACATCGGCCTGTGACATATCAAGCATTGCCGCCATAGTGGTGATAGCATCTCTGCTGATGTAGCCTTCGCTTTCCTGGATGTCGATCAGTATGTCCATCAATCTCATACGATTGCTGTTGTACTTTTCAACAATTTGTTTAATGGTGTTTTCCATGAAGAGATTATTTGTGGTTAGGATTATATTTTTATGATTTAACTCCTGTTGTTATTCTATTCACAACAAAAATATAACCTTTTATCAGCCCTTCAACACAAAACAAAAATTTAGAATGGATTTAAATTGTAAACCGCAATAAAATACACCCATTTGCAGTATGGCAATCAGGCCTAATCAATGATCATACAAACTATTTATGATTCTTTTTAGAAATTCAATCCAAATACTTTTAAAAAATCCCTGTACTCCCCGGGTTGCAGCATTGTTAAAAACATCACAAAAAGCATGATGGCATAAACAGTTGTTATAAAAACAATTAAAGTCTGTCTTTTGAATTAAAAGGGTTCATCAGCAACAGAATTAGTTCTGATCCAGACTATTATTCCAACCAAAATAGTCATAAAATCACCCGTTTGTTTATCCTAGAAAAAAGATGGTGTTTTATTTATAAACCAGTTTAAAAACAGATTTTTACAGCTATGACATCCGCAAAAATATTTAGATTATAGTTTGATGCAAGCCTGGGGATATTTCCTGCTGATGGTGTAGATTTTTGCAGATTTACGTTATTGTTATTATAGGTGACAACCTAAACATTCAGTGTAAATCAGCGTTTTCGACAAGAAACTCTAAAACATTAACTATCTGGATCTACAACTCTTTTCAAATAATATCTTCTAACTAAAAATTCTCTTTTTGAATGCGGCGATGATTTTCATTAAGTAATTTAAGAGCTGCCGAACCATACCAGGGATATATATCAGCCTGTAACAGCCCGTAATTTATAGCCGGATCTGTTTTTAAAAGTTCTCTTACTTCAGTGGTATCAGTGCTGTTGATGATAAAAATACCCCTGAATAAGTCTTTGTTTTTTGTATAAAATGGTCCGGCTAAGACCAGTTTACCAGCCTTTGCCATTACGCCCATATTCGCCATATGGCCAGCAAACAGACTATCTCTGGTTTGTTTATTTTCTTCCACTACGTCTCCCGTTCGCAGCATTACAAAGGTATAAGCGCTGTTGCCATATTCATCAGCACCCAATTGCTTTGCTAAAAGGGAATCATAAATATTTTCATTCTGTTGTGCTGAAAGTGAAGCACTTAACATAACAAATAAAATAAAAAGAAACATAAAATTTTTCATAAGCGTAATTATTATGCTTTTACAAGTTGCTTCATTTCCTTGAGGTGTACCACTTTTTGGCCATACACACTACCTTTGGCTTCGAGCAGCATAGCCTTTGCCAACAAAGCAGCCTGAACAGGTTTATAGTTTACTGGCATCAAAAAGCTTAAAGGTTTCATCAGCGCTTTTCCGATTCTTTCGCCCAAACGAAATTCCTTCCTTGCACCCAAAAGCATGGAAGGCCTGAAAAACCAAGTGTTAGGCAAATCGAAACCAGCAACAGCAGCTTCCATTTCGCCTTTGAGTTTGGTATAGAAATTCCGACTCTTGCTGTTGGCACCTATTGAGGAAACAATCAGTAATTTTCCTACTTCGGTTTCGGCGCAAAAACGAGCGGCGTTTACAGGAATATCATGATCTACCTTTCGGTAGGCGGTTTTGTCGCCTTTCACTTTTTTAATAGTGGTTCCAACGCAAACAAACACGGCATCACTTCCAGCAATAGCATCTCTGAAAGCTCTTTCATCCTGAAAATCAATAATTTTTTGTTGAATCTTATTATTTTCAAAATCCAAATATCTGCGGTTAATCAGCCGGATTGTCGATACAGATTCATCTGTTAACATCAGTTTGAGCAGTTCGCTCCCGATCAGACCCGTTGAGCCAATGATAGTATAGGTGTTTTTCATACAGCTGATAAATGTTTTTGCTAAGCTATAGAATTTTATTTTTGAAGGTTAACAAAGATAACTAAATCAACAATAAAAACAATTTATCGGCTGTCTCAGGCATGGAGACGACAACCAAAACGCCTCCCCTCTTCGTCAGCCCACCACTTTCACTATCTTTGCAAATAAACATCAAAACCTATGAGCAGTAGCAATTACACAGCCCTCGACTATTTTGAGCTTGACGAGCTCCTTTCGGAAGAACATAAAATCATCCGATCCTCTATCCGCGAATGGGTTAACAAATCCGTAAAACCCATCATCGAAGACTATGCCCAGCGCGCTAAATTCCCACTTCATCTTTTTAAGGAGATGGGCGAGCTTGGAGCATTTGGCCCATATCTGCCTGAACAATATGGCTGTGCAGGCCTCGACCAGATGGCTTACGGCTTGATTATGCAAGAGCTTGAGCGCGGCGATTCCGGCATTCGATCAGCGGCATCGGTGCAGTCGTCACTGGTGATGTATCCCATTTATACCTTTGGAAGCGAAGAGCAACGTCAACACTATCTTCCACGTCTTGCCAAAGGAGAGCTGATTGGCTGCTTTGGCCTTACGGAACCCAACCACGGTTCTAATCCCGGCGGAATGGAGACACGCCTACGCGATGCTGGCGATCATGTGATCCTCAATGGTGCCAAGATGTGGATTACTAATTCTGCCATTGCAGATATCGCAGTAGTTTGGGCAAAAGACGAACAAGGGATTATCCGGGGGCTGATCGTCGAAAAAGGGATGAAAGGCTTTACAGCACCCGAAACGCACGGCAAATGGTCGCTCAGGGCTTCTATAACCGGTGAGCTGGTGTTCGACGAAGTGAAAGTTCCAAAAGCTAACCTGCTCCCCAATATCAAAGGCCTCAAAGGCCCCATGATGTGCCTCAACAGCGCACGTTATGGCATTGCCTGGGGTGCTGTGGGTGCTGCCCTCGATTGCTATGATGCCGCTCTGCGTTATAGTTTGGAGCGCAAACAGTTTAACAAACCTTTGGCGGCTTTTCAGCTTCAGCAAAAAAAGCTAGCCGAAGCGGCTACAGAAATCACCAAAGCACAGCTGATGGCCTGGCGATTGGGCATGCTACGCAATGATGATAAAGCGACGCCTGGGCAAATATCCATGGCCAAACGCAACAACGTGGCCATGGCCTTAAATGTTGCCCACGAAACACGACAGATACTGGGTGCAATGGGCATCACAGGCGATTTCCCTATGATGCGCCATATGATGAATCTGGAATCGGTGATCACTTATGAAGGCACGCATGATATCCATTTGCTGATTACCGGAAACGACCTGACAGGGATAAGTGCTTTTGTGTAAACTATTGAATCAACGGCTTATACCGCAAAGCTGAAAGAGCACCCTGGCACCTACATTGCCATCCCAGTCAGTTTCGCCGGGAGCCACCTCACACAGGTCGAAGCCAATCACCTGCTTACCTGATTCTTTGATTTGGTTGAGCAGATAAATCAGTTCCTCAAATTGTAAGCCGCCGGGTACAGGCGTTCCGGTATTAGGGCAAAGCACCGGATCGAGGCCGTCAATATCCACAGAAATATAGATTTTGCCGGGTAGTTCAGAAACTATCTGTTGAACCTGTTCAGCATACAGCCTTCCTTCAAACTGTTGTTTACGAAGTTCCCTGTCGTAATAAACACTGATTTTTTCCTGCTTAAGTTCTGCAAAATCAGCCTCCTCGTGACAATAATCCCTGATGCCCACCTGAACCAGTTTTTTAAGCTGCGGAAATTGCGTAATCACATTATAGAAAATGGAAGCATGAGAATATTCAAATCCTTCGTAGGCTTTGCGCAAATCCAGGTGAGCATCGATCTGTAAAACACCGTAATCCTCTTGCTGATCATGCAGCCATTGATGATAAGCTAGTGGAATACTGTGATCGCCGCCCAGCAAGCCAACAGATTTACCTTTTGCTTTCCAGTAAGCAATGCGATTTTTTAGCCAGCTATTCTTTTTAATTGTTGCTTCAGTGATGCGTTGGTAAATGGGCTCAAACTTTTTGGGAAACTTATTCAGCTCACCTGTTTCAGCTGCTAGAATGATGGTTTCTGCTTCCGGGATAAGTGTATCATGAAGTTGACGTAATTCCTCAGGGAACTGATCCATCCATATGCCTCTTTTCCAGAGGTCGGGATAATCGTGGTGGTGCAAATCGACCTGTTTGGAAGCCTCGAACACTGCTGCCGGCCCCTTGGCTGTACCCCTGCCATAGCTTGTAGTGAGCTCCCATTCAACAGGGATGATGATGATCTGAGCGTCTTCAAATGTAAAGGGTAAACCAAAAATACCAGCATCAGCAGAGGCTGCCGCATTGGGATTGAAATTTTCAGGAATATTCATAAACAGGAAAAGGTTTTAAAGATAAGCTTCGTAAAGTTTATTGGCAATGTTTATTCACTTCTTGCTGTCATGCTCCACAGCTATCAACTTGTTGTAAACCGTTTCCAGTTCGCCGGCTTTTAACAAACTTGCCCAGTCGGTTGCCTGTTCGTGCATCATTCTTAGTTTGAAAAGGTAGCGAAGCAATACTTCATTCTCTGCCTTTACAATCCATTGGAGCAATTCGAGCTTTTGCCAGACAATCTTCATAACAATCACTTTTGAACAAAATTAGGCTTTTATCCCGAAACAATGAAAGGCTGCCTTCAAACAATAAAGCCTATTTTTGCAAAAAATCACTTTTGGATCTTTTTTCAGCTTTATATCCTTTCGTATTTTGCAGTCTGGCCAGTGGTAGCAGTGGCAACAGCTATTATATTGGTAATGGCGATTAAGGCCTGCTGATTGATGCCGGCATTAGCAGCCGTCGTATCGTTACGTCACTGGCCGAGAACGGGATTGGCATGGAGCAAATCAAAGCCATACTGATTACACATGACCACAGCGATCATATCAAAGGTTTGGCCACCCTTGCCAATAAATACAGGCTGTCAGTGATGGCTACGCCCGATTGCCTGAAGGGAATCAGCCAACATCCGCTAGCTTCCGAACTTGACAAAAGCCTGATGCACGCCATCAAAGCCCGTAAATCGTTCCGGCTTTCAGGTTTGGAAGTCACTGCCTTTAGTGTGCCCCATGATGGCAAGGGCAATGTGGGTTATCATGTGCGCAATAGTCACGCCTCCTTAACGCTGGCAACCGACCTGGGAACGCTGACGGATGAAGCTATTCATTTTTTGAAAGCAGCAACAGCCATCGTGCTGGAATCAAATTATGATGAAGAACTTTTGCAAAAAGGTTCGTATCCACCCTACCTTCAGCAACGTATCCGCAGCCATCAGGGACATCTAAGCAATGCCGATGCTGCAGGGTTTCTGCAGCAACACTATCATCAGGGCATTCAACAAATATTTCTGTGCCACCTCAGTCTGCACAACAACCACCCCGATCTGGCAAGGGAAAGTGCCTTAAAAGCGCTGAACGGCTGCATACCTGATGCCAGCAAGCGGTTGACAGTGCTGCCACGCGGGCAGCGATCGCCTTTGTTTCATTTGTAAAGATTGGCATTTTGATCATTACTGATGATGGAAATTGCGTTGCAATGCTATTGCAGGATTAGATAATCGCATTGAATTAGTCTTACGAATCTGCCAGTCTTACGCAAATATATCTGCCTTACTACAGTCAAGCAGGAAACACTTTCAAAAGGAATATTTTGTAATACTTTAGTAGGACATCGATAAAGAATTGTCAGACTATCCGTGCAAATCTTGCTATAAAGTAAACAAGTGATAATTGGCTGATTTGCTTTTTAACAAGCTAGTATTTAATGGAGCACATTACTGTCAAGAATTTTATTCATAAAACCTGATAATCTGTTTATACTGCTTTATATTTGAATAATACATTAGCTAATACCATTATGCAAAATCAACATCAGGTTTTAAATGACACAATAAACATTCAGTATGAATACAGCTAAATAATATGTATAGGAGTAGAAGAAACTTCAGAAAATGCTTCTTCTGGTTGATTCCATCCAAAAGAAGATGCCTTATCGCTGAGTATGGCAATTTTATTTTCCTTCACGTCAAACAATCGACTACCACTCAAATTCTGAACGCCCGGAAAATAAACATGCAACGATACTGCCATTTCAGTCCGTGAAGGATTAGATACTTCATGAATAGCATTGGGTTCTTCAATTAAAATATCACCTTCCTTATAGTTTTGTGCTGCTAATTCCTTTAAAGCAAGTTGTTCATGCAAATACTTAAACGAACGCTCATACAGCTTTCCTTTACAAACCTTAATGATACCTCCAAAATTACAATGCTGGTGGATTGAACTCACGATACCTGCCGGCCAATACATCAGGTAGATGTTCACCAAATCCTGCAAGATAGGTTTTCTGAAGTAATCACTATTATCATCAATTTCGATACCCGAAATTTGATTAATGTCAATCTGATGCTTAGCTACCATATGCTGAAGCCTTTTACAGTCAATTTCGTCTTCGCGCAGCGTTGAAATATCTTCTATTAATTCTTGCAATGCTTTCATTTTAATGATTTATTATTTCGTAATAATTTTGGTAAAAAGATGGCATTTTCTGCCGTGTTTAGGATAAATTCATGATCAAATATGCCTGATATCGAAACTAATGAACAAATTTTAGATAAACTAATTTCAATTTCCATCAATCAGATATTTTTTAAGAATTGTGGTTTTAGGGTTCTTTAAGATTTCATCGGGATGACCCTGTTCAATAATCTCACCATAATACATAAATACAACATGATCGGCCAGCCGTAAAGCTTGTCGTAATACATGTGTTACCATGATAATCGTATAATGTTGTTTCAACTCTTTAAAAAGGTTTTCAATTATTTTGGTCGAAATTGGGTCAAGTGCCGAAGTTGGTTCATCGGCTAAAATAATGGTTGGTTTCACCGCCAGACCGCGGGCCAGGCAAAGCCGTTGCTGCTGCCCAATAGAAAGGCTTGTAGCGGGGCTTTTCAGGCGGTCTTTTACCTCATTCCATAATCCCACTCTTTTCAGGTTTGTTTCCACACTGTGGGCAATTAATTTTTTGGAGCGTATGCCTTTTAATTTTAAGCCGTACGCCACATTTTTATAAATAGAAGCAGGCAATGGAAATGGCCTTTGCGAAAGCAAACCCATTCTTTGCCTCATTGCTGACAGGTTTTGACCTGCTTT
The DNA here is from genome assembly GCA_015709215.1 of Bacteroidales bacterium. Lineage (GTDB taxonomy): Bacteria > Bacteroidota > Bacteroidia > Bacteroidales > F082 > UBA5536. The sequence goes on along the minus strand of JACCQN010000018.1, from coordinate 19,316 downwards.
CATAATATCCTGCCCGTCGATGATAATCTGCCCCGAAACTTTCAGTTCTTTATGCAGGTCAGTTAATCGGTTTAAGCTTTTTAGCAGGGTGGTTTTTCCGCATCCCGAAGGGCCAAGCAATACAACAATTTTATTTTTGGGAATTTCAAGATTAATATTTTTCAGGATGGCGCCATCTCTGGTTTTAACGTTTAAATTTTTTATGCTGATGATGGACGTATCTTTAATTTCTTCGGCCATTGCTATTTCATTTTGCATAGTAACACTTTCTGCTGAAAGAGTTGGTTGATATGTAAAAGTCATTTGTTTCATTTTATTATATTTTTTGAATACCGTTTTGAAAGTAAGCGTGCCGAAACGCTGATGATTAAAATAATTACTGTTAGTACAACTGCGGCCGCATAAGCACGTTGCCGCACCGCTTCGATAGGAGAACTGAGCTGAAAAAATATCGAGAGAGGCAGGGTGGCCACGGGTTCATCTAAAGTAACCGGGATATTATCGGTAAACCCAGCTGTAAAAAGCACCGAAGCTGCATCGCCAATGCCTCTTCCGAATGCCAGCAAAAGGGCAGTAATAAATCCTGCAAAACCCTGTTTGAACAACACTTTCAATGCAGTCTCTGTGCGTGTTGACCCCAGCGAATAAGAAGCTTCCTGAAGTTCCACCGGAATAGTTTTTAAAACTTCATCGAAAGCACGAACTAAAATTGGTGTAATCAATAATGCAACGGTTATTATTCCGGCTAAAAGTGAAGCATTTAATCCAAAAAAAAGCATTACAGCAAAACCAAATGCCCCATACACAATTGAAGGGATTCCCCAAAGGGCATCCAGAAAAAAACGAATTGTGTTCTGAGTCCGCTTCAACCTGATTAATTGAACATTAATAAATAATGCTGCAGGGAGGCCAATAAATACAGCCAGAACAGTTGCCCCTAATGAAAGGTAAAAAGAACCCACAATAGCGTTTAAAATTCCGCCTCCGCCTCCGAAATAATACCCGCCCTTAGGCAAAGAAAAAACAATTTCCCATGATAAGGCGCCAATTCCTTTATTGAAAACAACAATCAGTAAGTACAATAGTATCAGCACAACAGAGTAGGCAGCCAGGAAAGAGATGGTTTTAAATATCCATTCTTCTATTATTTTCCTACGGTTCATATCTTTTCGGTTTTATGAATAAAATACCTAAAAAACAGGTTGATAATCAAAATCACAACAAATAAGAGCAAAGCAGCAAACATAAGCGCAGAGTCGTAATCGGGTATCGACATCATTTCACCATAATTATTGGCAATCAAAGCAGGTAGCGGATAACCAGCCTTAAAAGGCGATAGTGTTATATTGAGCGTATTGCCAACCACCATTAAAACGGCAATAGTTTCGCCAAAAGCTTTAGCAATGCCCAACCCAAAGGCTGAAATAATTCCGGGGAAGCCTTTTCGGATGATAACATGTTTTACCATTTCCCAATGTGTAGCGCCCAACGACAGGGAGGCTTCTTTCATCCCCACAGGAATAGTATTGAAAACTTCGATAAGCATATTCAACATATAAGGAATACACATCACGGCTAAAACAATCCCACCGGCCAGTAAGCTGTAACCCGAACTGATAGTGCCAAAAAATGGAGCAATTTTATCGGAAACCAACGGAACGATTACCAGTATTCCCCATACACCATAAACCACCGATGGAATTCCGGCAAGGATATCAATAACCGGGAGCATAAAATTAAGCAATCGCATCTTGCCAAACTGGGTAAGATAAATAGCAGCAAACAAACACAAGGGAGCCGACAGGATAAAAGCCAGGAGGGTTACATAAACCGAACTGAAAATAAAAGGCAAAAAACCGAATTCACCTCTCATGGGAAACCATTTCGAAGAAAAAATCAGCTCCGTCAGCGAATGTTCATTTAAAAGCGGGGCAGCTTTCCAGTACAATCCAATTCCTATGAAAACAGGGATAGACAGTAAAATATACAAGCCCCCCCGCATCCAGATGTTAACCAATGAATCAGTTAACCTCCTTTTTTTGTTCATATTTTACTTTTTTTGGTTATCATTCAACGCTTTTAAAGAGAACATTTTCAAAAGCTAATTGTCGAGCTTTTTGAGTTGTTCATCTAACCTCGAACGAGACAATGGAACGTATCCGGCTTCCGGCACAAACTTTTGCCCTTTAGTTATTACCCATCTCAGGAAATCGAGCGTGGCTTTTTTTGTTGGTTTTCCTTTGGCAACCAAATAAAGTTCGCGCGCAGGTGGCGATGGATATTTTCCTTCGGCGATGGCAGCCAGCACCTGATCAAACTTGTCGTAAAAATTTTCTTCCTCATCTAGTTTACCATTTTCGTTTACGTCAATCGGGATTACTTCAATCCCCTGATTCTTTCTTCCGGTTTTTAAATCGTACAGGTAAATGGTATTATTAAACCCTATTCCTTTCACATCTTTTACCACAGCATCTGCTAATCCGGGGTCGCCAAACACGCCAACTCCTTTCAAATCTTCCTGTGCCCCTCCAAGGTAAGCTGCCCATGTTCCGGCTGCGCCACAGGCATCAGAACGGGTAAAAACATTAATCGTTTGGTCTGTTGTTATTCCCGGAAGCTGATTCCAGTTCGAATACTTTCCTTCAATATATAGCCCATGAAATTCTGCCTGTGTTACACCCCTTTTTTTTAGAATCTCAACAACCGGACTGGCAGCGTTTATCGTTGGAATAACGGCATCCTTTGTAACGCCAACCCACCAAACGCCTTTATCGATTTCGGCCTGTGCAATTTCGCGAGAAAACATGCCCAGGTCAACCGTGCCCGAAAGTGCGTCGGCCATTCCTTTTCCGGCGCCACCGGCAGAAATATTAAATCGTACCTCAGGATTCTCTTTTTGGTATTCTTCACTCCATTTAACAACAAGGGGATACAGTGCGAAAGCTCCTGAAAGACTGATGGTTTGTTCTTTCTTTTTTGAAGAAGTGCAAGCTGCCAGCAGAATGATGACGGCTAAAATCATGACACTTTTTGTTGTTCTCATATCCCAAAAATTTTATTGGTTATTACACTTTAATTTCTGAATAAAACCGGCGTTACAGTTAGTTGTACATACAAAAATTGCGAAAACTTACTATCGGGAACATCCTGAATAGTTTTCAGCGAGTTGGTTGGCAGAAAAAATGAATAACCGAATTCTAATGATCCCCAGTTCGAAAAACTGTTTTTTAACACGATATCGTTTTCGTATCCTAAATTTTTAGCAGAAGGTGTATTCTCATTGGTTTGTGTCAAGGCAAAATAATGACCGGTATTTTTCAGGCTCGTTTTGGAGCTTAGTTTCAAATTCACATAAAAATAGTAATCAACCAGTCCGCCCTGTTTTGTGTGAGAAGCAAAATTGTTGAAATAATCAATCCCTCCGAAAAAACGATGGCGTGCACCATACAATACATCGAACAAATTGTCTGTTTGACCATTTACATGGTTATTTCCCGACAAGTAGCTTACGCCAATTCCCGGAGTAACTTTTCCGGTTTTATACGAAACATCTGCATCAGCCAGCCAGGCGCTCACTTTTTTTCCTGTGTTGTTTTTTCCGAACTGGTAATAAAAATTACCCAAAATGGTAAACCCATTTTTTTTGTAGTTTGAATAAACACCGCTTGTTTGCCTGAAATAAAGTTTATTTTCTGTTGGTGACTTTGTGACACCGGAAGCCACGTGTGAAACAGAAAATTCCCAGGCTTCTGAAATACGATGCTTTGCCCATATAAAATTCAACGATTTAATGCGATTAGGGTCGTAGAAGTTATCTGTGGTATTTTGTCCGGTTGAGTTCCAACTGCTACCTATATGGACTTCCCAATTCTCAGCATTCCACTTGTAAACAATAGCATCGTAGGCTATTCCATTTTGATTCCAGTTGCGGGTAGCAAAAATACGTTGATTGTCGTAAACCAGTTGCTGCCGGCCTACCGACAACCAGCCTTTTTGGCTTGTTTTAATCTGCACAAAGGCTTCAAACAAATCAAGCGAGGCATTATTGCCAAAAACACCGGTAGAACTACTCAGTTGTTCGTCGCCCCAAACTCTCACGTCCTGCGGAGTAAACTTGAGTTTTAATTTATCGCTATCGAAATCAAAAGATAATCTTGTACGCTGCGAGATAAATATTGCCGGGGTTGTTCCTTCTGCCGCAAGCTGCTTATACCCATTGCGTAATTCAAAACGATTTCGGTATTGGGCATCAACCGAAAATTGTGCAAATCCGTCTTTGGCTACTAAACAGATTACAAAAAAAATATAAAAAACACTTGATTTTGGGGTGAAATTTAACCTCTCCGGAAGCGAGATTGTTTTTAAACGCCTACTGTTTTCAACCATTACTTTTGCAATCAAAAATTATTTTTACAAAAGTATTTTGCTTAAATCAGACAGGGAACAGTATAAAAACGTAAATTTCCTACTACGTCTTTAAACGTATTAAACTATTATTCAAATTTGCAGCAACCCGTTCTTTATAGCATAAATAACCAGATTGGCCGTATTTTTCGATTGTGTTTTGAGCAGAAGATTTTCCCGGTGTTTATCCACTGTACGTTTGCTTAGAACCAGCTTGTCAGCAATTTCGTTGTTTGTTTGACCTTTACATATAAGCAACAAAACTTCCGTTTCCCGCTCGGTTAATTCACTTTCAAAAACGTTTAAATTAGCTTTGTCCGGATATTTCATAATATCGTTCAGGATTTCGATGGAGATGTAGCTTTTGTCGTTACACACATCTGTAATTGCTTTTTCAACTTCCTCAAAATTGGAATTCTTCAGCAGAAAGCCACAGGCTCCTGCATCAATCATACTCAGGTAATAATTTTTGTCGGAATACATCGACAACGCAAGGATTTTAATGCCCGGTTGAATTTCTCGTGCCCGTTTAGTCGCTTCAATTCCATTCATAACCGGCATTTCAATGTCAACTAAAGCCACATCAACCGGATTGTTTTTTAAACCTGTGATAAACTCCTCTCCATTGTTAGCTTCAAATATTTTATCAATAAAACTAAGGTTTGAGAGCAACAATTTCAATCCTTGCCTAAACAGGCCATGATCGTCAACAATATAAATATCAACTTTATTCATTGTTTGTTTTGTTTAATGGGAAATAAAATTCGATTAAAAACCCATGCCCTGGCGCTGTTACAATTGAATAATGACCGTTTAGTGATTTAGTTCGCGAGAAAATATTGTTCATTCCCATACCTGTATCGCTGAACTTTTTGTTCCTCGAATCGTATTCAAAACCTTTACCGTCATCCAAATAACGGATATGGATGTAGGAATCTTCCTCTTTAACCTCTAAATATACTTTTTGTGGATTGGCATGAACGAAGCTGTTGTTCATTAATTCCGAAATAATCCGGTAGAAATTGATATTCATTTCATCCGACAGGTGTTTTTCATCTATTTGAAAATCAAATTCATGCCCAATGTTTTTTTGCGTAAAAAGCTGAGATGCCAAGGTATCCAGGGCATGTTTCAAACTATAATTTGTTAACAGGTGCGGGCTCATATTATTGGCAATTTCTTTTAGCGTAACAATAGAATTACTTGCTGCGTTGTGCGCGGTTTCAATAATTTTAAGGTTCATCGGCGTCAGGTTCTCTTTGTTCACAGCGCTCAGTGTCATTTTAATAGAGGATAGCACCGGCCCCATTCCATCGTGTAATTCCCGGGCAAATCTTTGCCTTGCCTTTTCCTCCGTGTTAATAACGGCAGACAAGATTTTTTTCTCATTCTCCTCTCGTAATACTTCAATCTCGTCCTGAAGATTAAAAATCTTTTTAATGAAAATTACCCCCACAAAAACAAACAACGAAATCAGAACTCCAATCCAACCATTTATTTCTTCCTTTAGAAATAATTTCGATTCCCAGAAAAAGTCAGAAAACTCAAATAATCTTCGTAGAGCCATTAAAATAAAGGCACAGGAAATTAATATCCATGAAATGTTAAATTTTGTACGCCGTATTAAGCTGATAGCAAGAATTGTAGCAACAAGCTGAAAAAGCATTGAGAGAAGTAAGGCTATTTTTAACATCAGGGTAGCTTTTTGTTTTTTACTTTAAGGTAAAACATTACTAATACAACACATACAACACAAAAAACATTACACAAGTCAAAGAAAGTGATTTTATAGCATCACAAATTCCTCTTGCCAAATTTATAGGTTTTTATGTAATTGAAGGTAATTTATTACCCACAAAACTTAGCATGTGGTTGCTGCAAGTTATCTGTTTTCAAGGATACGGATTACAAAACTCCACGATCTCAAGACGATTTGATGTTTGGATTAAAACTGCCTGCAATAGTAGTTAGTGCTATTTAGCTTCTCAATATTAATTTCAGAATCGCCCTATTAAAGGTAATACATAGCGACAGAGCCGGGATAATATTTATTGAAAAGGTAATTAATAGGATCAAGGTGCAGCGCGCATAAATGATGGGGCACGCAGCAACGGCATATATGTTGGGACGAATTCAATTAACGTATTAAAAAACACCTTATAGCAACGTTTATATGTTTTGAGAATTCATCCATTTTCTTGCCCTTTGAAAGACCACAGGGCGAAAGTCCTGCCTCCTTCTAGTCGGGAGGTAAACTTTACGGACTTGCCTGACTGCGTCAGCAGGAAGGATTGCCCAACGCTCTCTGCCAAAAAAATCAATCATACAAGGCGCTACGCTGCTGTTTCAGCTTTTCGTCGGTGATGTAATCATCATAATCCATCAGCTTGTCGATCATTCCGTTAGGGCCTACTTCGATGATGCGATTACAAACGGTTCGAATAAATTCGTGGTCATGCGACGACATCAGGACATTGCCTTTAAATTTGATGAGGGTATTGTTAAAAGCCTGGATCGACTCCAGATCAAGATGGTTGGTTGGTGTGTCGAGCAGCATCACATTGGCATTACGTGTCATCATGCGAGCAATCATGCAGCGCACTTTTTCTCCTCCCGAAAGCACATTGGCTTTTTTATAAACTTCCTCACCGGAGAATAGCATTTTGCCCAAAAATCCACGTAGGTAAACCTCTGTTGTATCTTCAGAAAACTGTGCCAACCAGTCTATGAGACTGATGTCTTTTTGAAAGAGATGATCATATTCCAATGGCAGATAGGCTTTGAGGATCGTTTGCCCCCAGACAAAACTTCCGCTGTCGGCCGGTTCATGTCCTTTCAGGATTTTAAAGAGCATAGTCATGGCACGGGTGTCGCGCGACAGAAAGATGATTTTGTCATTTTTTTGAACACTGAAGCTGAGCTTGCTAAAAAGCATTTTATCGCCGCTGCTTTTGCTCAAATCGTTCACCTCAAGGATATGGTTGCCGGGTTCGCGCTCAGGGGTAAAAATGATGGCTGGATATTTTCGTGTCGATGGCTTAATTTCTTCTATATTAAGCTTTTCTATCATTTTCTTGCGGCTTGTTGTTTGCTTCGATTTGGAGGCATTGGCACTAAAGCGCTGAATAAATTCCATCAGCTCCTTCTTGCGTTCCTCCGCTTTTTTGTTTTGGTTTTGAAGCTGTTGCAAAGCCAGCTGGCTCGATTCGTACCAAAATGTATAATTTCCGGAAAACTGCTGTACGCGACCAAAATCAATATCGACAATATGCGTGCAGATTGAATCCAAAAAATGCCTGTCGTGTGAAACCACCAGCACCGTATTCGGGAAATTAGCCAGATAGTTTTCGAGCCAGTTCACAGTTTCCAGATCAAGGTCGTTGGTAGGTTCATCTAGCAGGAGGTTGTCCGGTTTACCAAATAGCGCCTGTGCAAGTAATACTTTCACCTTTTGCTGGCCGCTCAATTCACGCACGAGCTTATGATGCATCTCCTCCTGAATTCCTAAGCCACTCAGCAAACTCGCAGCGTTACTCTCGGCATTCCAGCCATCCATATCGGCAAACATCCCTTCCAGTTCGGAAGCCCGCATGCCGTCAGCCTCGCTAAAGTCGGGTTTAGCGTAAATGGAAGCTTTTTCGCTCATCACCTCCATTAATTTGCTATGCCCCATCAGCACAGTGTTCAATACCGTATGGTCGTTAAATTCGGAGTGATTCTGCTTCAAAACCGATAGACGTTCACCTGTTCCTATCAGAACATTACCTTTGGTGCTGTCCATTTCCCCGCTCAAAATCTTCAGCAAGGTTGATTTTCCGGCTCCGTTAGCACCGATAATACCGTAGCAGTTTCCGGCTGTGAATTTTAAATTTACATCCTGAAAAAGAATGTTTTTCCCAAATTGAATACTGAGGTCGGTAACGGTAATCATGAATATTTTTTATTTGATGCTTAGGCGGCTGCAAAGGTAAGTTTAATTTGTTGCGGTTAGGCTGGTTTTGAATGATTGAGTTTATGCCTTTTAAAACCAACTAATCCAGGGGTTTGAAGTAAACAATCACGTTTTCTGAATTAATCCATTTCAGGATGTCTATTTTACATTTCTCAGGTACATTTTGTATTTCAAAAGTATAACTTTTTATGAATATAATCTCATTTGGTTATAATTATTTGTGAGTTTATTCATGGATTATATATTCAGATCACTTTACAAATTATAAAAATATGGTAAAAGAAAAGGATGAAGGTGCAGCCCCGCATAAAAGAGGGGGCGGCAGCACTGGTAATTTGCTGCAAGAAAACCATTAATGCTTAAATATTCCATTTAAAACATTTCCACAGCATTAATATTTGAAACAATTTTTGCCCTTTGAAAGACCAAAGGGCGAAAGTCTTTGCGGAAAGGAATGCCCATGAGCTCTGCCGAAATTAATTTTACTTTGCTAAGCATACTTTCCTCGCTTAGCGTGAAGGTTTTAGCTTGAGGTTTTCTGTACGTATTTGAGTGATGGTGTTTCGTTCAAAACAAATTGAGTTAATGTATAACGTTTGGCGGTATGGCCAGTAAGGGATTGCGGGCGAATTACCTATCAAGATACACGAAAAGTTGAAGCGGGCTACAAACCTTCGCATACCACTGAAACCCTTATTGGCTATGACCGCATGTTGGCGTTTCGTTGTTTATTCTTCCAGTCTTTTCTTTTTCTCGACATAAACATTGTCATTCCGTTTCTTCAATGCTTTCATAAAGTCTTTCTCGTTCAACACTGATAATTGATATTTTGCTATTTCCCTCAATTTTATGAACCTGTCAGTTTTACTCACCTTTTCTTTAATCATTTGAGCATTTAAAGTCTCAAGATTCGACAAAATGGCAAGTTCGTTTATGCTGGCAATATCTCTTATATTCATTGATTTCTTTGCTAAATCCGGATTTACTTCTCTCCAATCTTTTGCAGTACAGTTAAAAAGAGCAACATTTAACAAATCAGCTTCTTCTGCGTATGCTATCCATTCCCTGTCTTTTTCATAGTTCTTATTTGGAAGAATGAAGTTTTTAACTGCATCTGTATGAATATAGTAATTTGTTTTGCTCAAAATCCTTTTAACATTCCATTCAAGATTATATTGATTTGTTTCAATTTCCTTTAACCTTTGGTATTCAGTAATCAAGTAAAGTTTGAATGTCGGGCTTATCCATGATGCAAATTCAAAGGCAATGTCTTTATGAGCATAAGTGCCTCCATATCTGCATCTGCCGGATTTTGAAATTATTCCGATAGAATTTGTTGCTTCAATCCATTTTTTCGGAGTTAGAGTAAAGCTATTTGACCCAGATTCATTTCTAAAGGCATCGAATTCGATGCTATTAAAATTTAGATTTTTCAGTTGTTCCCAAAGCCCTAAAAATTCAATTGTGTTTCTTGTTCGCATCCAGTTTTGGATGATGTAATTTGTCCTTTCAGAATCTCTGAATTTTGCCATGTCTGTTAATGAGATATATTCTTCTTCATTTTGTTTGTAAAGAACAATTTCAACTCATTTACATTCAATTTTGTTTTACTCATTTTAGACCATTTTAAGGATTTTAAAAGTAACAAAATTCTTCATATTCTGACAATGTTTCTGGGTGTCCTACAATGAACGCCAACGTTTTCTATAGTTGCGTCTGGTTTGAAATTAAAAGATACTTCCCTTATTCCCATCAACAACCTCACCTCATGATCATCAAAGGTTTGCTGAATACAGCTCTCATTGTTTTCAAGGTAAGGATGTAACTACCAGCTGGCAATCTGCTTGTGTTTAATGTGAAAATTTGCTTGTCGCTTTTGATTGATTGCTCACTACCTGTGAGCCATAAGCGTCCGTCCATACCATACACGAAATATTCCATATCGCCGGCACTGGTTTGTAAGTGTATTAAAACCTCATCAGTTGCCGGATTTGGATGCATGGTAAATCCCATGTTGGCCTCCAGTTCATTGGTATTTACCAGGTAATCACAACTTTGGGCAATTCCCGTCTCAAAAAGCCCGAAATCTGCATCCTCATAGCAGCGCAAGGGGCCGCCTTCAAACGCGTCTGCCATGCATGTTGGAGATGGCAGCAGATAGTCGTTCTCAGCTCCAAAACGTTCAATTATCTTGCCGTAGTAATTCCATTGGCCGTTTTCATCACCAAAATAATCCAGTGCGAACCAGCGCAGCAACTGACCATTGATCAAAGTATCGCCAGTTTCTTCGACTGTGACCAAAGCCGTGCTGTCGCAAAACATATCATTCGAACCCGGGATTACCCAGCTATCGCCCACCTCAGCAGAAAAATCCCAGAGTGTATAAAACTGCTCGTGGCGGTAAACATACACCCGATCTCCATCGGTGGAGAAGTACTCTTTACCTAAATCCTGCTGGTAATAGCTTTGGATATCCTGGTTATAATAATACCCTTTCTTCTTCACTATACCTGCCGGCATTCCCTGAATAATGGTGTCGCTGGTATGCCAGATATGGATATAGCCGCTGACATAAAAATTCAAATAGTCGTAATACCAGCTGGCACCAGCCACAGGAAATGGCTTTAAAAGAGAGAACTGATACTGGATAAAAGAATCACATACTTCAAATGAAGGGCCTGAACATTCGGAATAAACTGGAATGAATTCATAGCAAATACCAGGATAATAAACCGCTAAAGGTAAAAGAATGGGCTCATCAAATTCCCAATTTATATCAGTTACGAATATCCCATCGGCAAATACTTTGATGTGCAATAATTCTTTTAATGACGGCATTAGCCATGGTCGCACAAGCATTTCCAACGATTCGGCATTGGCAACTTTGAAATCCAGCAGCCAATTTGCCTGAATCTGCGTAAGTATAAGCGTATCAGAATCAGAAATTACTTGTATGTCGTAATAGGGTGCAGAAAACGGATCGGAGATAGTATGGTCAGAAAAGCTGTAATGTTCATTTAATGAAGTGATTAAGCTTTCATTAATCTGAATCGGTTCATCATTCAAATTAATTCGTTTAAACACATTACAGCCAACAATATCACCATTTTCTTGCAGAGGCTTCACATCCCAAATTAATGTAATTATTTCATTTGAACCCGTTGTATAGCAATAGCTATACTCAATCTGATTGTTTTCATTTTCAATCATGCCATTTCGGGAATCAAAAGTATTTTGTTGTGCAAAAAGGGCAAAAGACATTACGAAAAGGCCTAGGCTCATAATGTAATATTTGACTATTGTCTTCATGATAATTGGTTTTTAGCGTTATAATAGATCTCCATTATCCATGGCGCTGAAGTTTTAAATTCGACGCAGTCAACCCGACTTATAAAAGAACCTACATTTTCTTAATGACAATTAAAATGGTCTTAACCCCCACTCGATAAATGTTTTGTGTTCCTGATCAAAGCTATAGTTGATTAACAAATGGGGTGTTTTTGCCTGTGTAATTTTTAGTCCTATCCTCTTGTAAGTTTGCTTGCACTTTCGAAGGCCTTAGCAGCGAGGTAGTCCAATACTCCAGGACAACAATTTATTATCATTTATCTAATATAAAACTGGCACCAAGAGAAATAATATCAGCACTTAAGCCGGTATTTCGTTCATAATGATTATAATCAAGTGTTAATTCTTTTAAAGCAAATTTCCCTATGTGTGTATGGGTAAAAATGTCGGTGTATTTTACACCTAAACCAAATTGATTGGCATTGTATTTTGATAAGTCAAAATCTGAGGTGTAGTATTGGCTTGAAGACAAATGTTGGTTATATGGAGCGAAATAATCAATGGCATTTTGATTATAAAATCTGTAATTAGGATATAATGTGAATTTCTGTGTAATTTTAATTGCCAGTTCTATATTAAATGTATTCGATTTGAGGTCCCAATCATCAAAGTAATACCTATAGAAAGTACGCAATACCAACCATTCATTTATATACTGGTTTAATCGAATACCTATCGGAATTTTAAACCTGCTATCGGGCAGGCGTTCAATATCATCAGCCAATTGAAACACTCCCTGGTTGTTAGAATTTGTGTAATTCGGTATATCGACTGCGTTTCCAATGTAAAAATTATCTTTGTCGGCAAAATAGACACGCTGCATAGGATTTGCCAACCATCCGCTTTGATAGGTTATGTCTGAAAAAATAGAAATTTGGGTAGTTTTGGTTAATATTTGAGAAAAGCTCAATGAGAAAGCATAAGTATTTCGGGCTTTTTTGTCAATCAATTCATTTTTAAATGGTTTCCAGGCATCCGGGTCAAATTTATTGATAACCGTTCCACTTTGGTCTAAAATATCCGTTCCACTAAAAAAACCGGCATTTAAATTCCCATTGTTATCCATATAAGTTTTTATTTCACTAGGGTATTCCGGTCTCCAAAAATCGAGGTAAACAGAGGCATTTATGCCTATTTCAGTATTTTTTTCATTGAATAGTTTTACTACCCCGGCACCTGCGCCAATAGAAGAATAGTCAAACTCGTTGGCAAAACTTAAATTTCCGGAAACAACAGTGTTTCTGTCGTCAGATGAATGATTATAACCTGCATTAATATTTGCCCAGGCATCCTGATACGAAGCACCCGACGATGCTGCCCAAGGCGTTCCTTTTATAGAGCCATCAGCATTTCTATCGCCGTCAAAGGCATCCAAATTACTTGAAGATGCAGAAGTGTAGGCAGACACTGTTCCTGAAATACTTAATACATCATCATCATTTAACGGAATAGAAACATTGATATCGGTAGCAAAATCTGTTAGTTTCTCGGTGCCAATACCTCCCGTTACAGCGGCATTTTGACCATCTTGACTGTAATAACTGGTTAAAATACTTAATTCGGTATTTTCTAATACTCTCTTTTTGAACACAGCAGTACTGTCACTTTTATTTTGCGAGAAGGCGATAAGCGGAAGTACAATGATTGTTAGGAATATTATATTTTTCATTTACTTAATTGGTTCTACTGTTAATTTTAATTACACCCACAACCACCACCAGACTTTCCACCGTTGGCTCCTGAAGCTCCTTCACGATATACCTGGAAAGTAGTTTCAAATTTTTTTGCTTTTCTGTCGGCTAATAGCATATCCGGATCATTGATATTAACTTGTTCATAGGGTTTTACCGTTACGCAGGAACTTAAGATTAGCATCAAAAGTGCTATAATCAAAATTGACTTACTCTTCATTAATTTTAATGTTTTTAGATTTATGAATATTACCCTTATCATCAATAAGAATACACTCGATATTGGGCAATTGATTGATTCGGTCTAATCCCACCTCTTTTCCCATTACAAAAATAGTTGTAGCTAAAGCATCAGCAAGTTCAGCACTGGGTGCAAAAACAGTAACGCTGATGATGCCTGTTGCCGGATAGCCTGTTTTTGGATTGATGATGTGAGCATATCGAACACCATTAAATTCTACAAATTTTTCGTAATCGCCGCTGGTCACAACTGCCCCTTGTTTTAGAGGGAGTAATGCAAAAGCATTGTTTTTATTCATTGGATTAGTAATGGCTACCATCCAATCCGTGCCATCGGGTTGTTTACCCCAAGTGTTCATATCGCCCGAGGCATTGATAATACCGGCTACCACACCCTTACTGATCAATAATTGTTTTGTTTTGTCTGCTGCATATCCTTTACCTATGCCACCAAAGCCAATTTTCATTCCTTTATAGGGCAAAAAGACTGTTTGATTAGTCGTGTCTAAAATAATTTTTTTGTAGCCAATTTTTTCGACAGATTTTATTATTTCATCTTTTGATGGTATTTGGGTCATACTCCCGTCAAATTTCCAAATTTTATCCATTGAAGCATAACTGATGTCGAATGCACCATCCGTAAGTTCAGAAATAGCAATAGATCGCTGAATGAGATCAAATAATTCTTCATTCACTTTTACTGGTTGAATACCAGCATTTTGATTAATTTTTGAGGTTTGAGAATTTATATCCCAGGAGGAAATTAATCTTTCAATTCGAGTAATTTCAGCGATTGCTGTATCGATATGAGCATTGGCAACTTCTTCATTTTCGGCAACAACAGTAATATCAAATCTGCTCCCCATTAAGAGGGTTGTTCTGGTATAAGCGTTTTGCGCAAAGCCATTAGCAGCAAAAACCATTAATAAAAATAGTTGCAGGATGCGCATAAAACTAGTTGATAAAACTGTTTAAATGTTCAATATACCCAGTTGGCGTTAACTTCTTGTATCCGGTTTTACCCAAAATTGTAAGGTTCTTATCCATTACAATCACCAAAGGAAAATACCCCTGCAGGTTGTATTTTTCTGCCAATTGATTGTTTTTTTGCTGTTGTTCCGGCGTTAGTTTATGCTCTTTTTTTCTTGGAAAATCAGCTCTTACCATTACAAAATTGTTTTTGGCGTAAGCTCTGAATTCTTCTGAATTCCAAATTTCTTTTTCAAGTTTAATACAAGGGGCACACCAATCAGAGCCTGAAAATACAAGGACTATTATTTTATTCTCATTTTGAGCTTTTTCCTGAGCTTCATTTAAGTCTAACTGCCATTCTTGAGCAAAAATTGCTGACATTTGAAAAAGTATAATAAATATACTTAGTGTTATCTTCAATTTTGACATACTAATAAATTTAATTTTGAAAACGTGACTTAGGCATTTTTAGTATTTGTGCCAAAGCTTTCCGCCTAAAAAACTCTGTCAATCTTCATTTCTTTCAATTTTTTATACTGCAAATTTAACAAATGCTGACGTTATTTTTATTAATTGTGATCATTTTCCTGTTCTCAGGATCAGAGATAGTTCTTGCATCTAACCATTTTCAATCAGTTGATTTTGAAGCCGCTCATAGTATTCCCTGCGATGCAGTTTTGCGGCTAATAAATGATGTATCAATTGCTTATCTCCAACATTATCTGCTGTTTGCTGTTCGAATTTTTTCGATATTGCTCAGATTGGCAATGAATCTTCTTTTTATTGTAAGTTTTTTCCCTGACTTCTAGACTCTTTGTCTGGTATCGTCTTCTGCCAGAAGTTTGTCTCCAATCAGGTTAAAATTTCGGGCCAGAGCCACTTTTATCCTTAATACCATAATTTATGGTTCCTCTAATCTAAACTATTTTACCCACTATGGGGGAAAATAATTCCTAAAAGATTTACCATTAAAGGATGTTGACCTTCATTAATATTGATTTTAAAATTAAATGTTTACTCCAAATAAATAACCAACTATTGCAGATAGTACCATTGCTATTGTGCCCCAGATGGCAATTCGGAAAATAGCTTTTATAATACTTGAACCGCCTGTCTTAGCAGCAGTTGCTCCCAAAATTATTAGGAAAATAAGTGTAAATCCATAAAGCCAATATTCCATTCCCTTTACAGGTGCAAAAAGAATGACCAAAAGTGGCAAAACACCACCAGCTGTAAATGCTGCACCAGAAGCTATTGCGGCTTGGATAGGATTTGCCTGGCTTATTTCATTGATGCCTAATTCGTCTCTGATATGAGCTGCCAAAGCATTTTTTTCGGTTAGCTCTTTGGCTACTTGCATTGCAGTTTCTTTTTTCAATCCTCGTTTCTCATAAATTTGTCCTAATATGTCTTGTTCTTCATTCGGGTTTTCTTTAAGTTCCATCATCTCTCTTTCAATGTCTGCTTTTTCAATATCCGTTTGCGAACTTACCGAAACATACTCACCTGCTGCCATAGATAAAGCACCAGCAACAAGACCGGCAACTGTTGCCAAAACAATAGGTTCTCTTGTAGTGCTTGCAGCTGCCACACCAATTGCAAGACTTGAAATAGAAATTATTCCATCATTTGCTCCTAAAACTGCAGCTCTTAACCAATTACTTCGGTGTATATAGTGATTATCTAAATAATTATCAATTGTAATCATTTTCTTGCTGCTAGTTTGTCTTTTAATGTTATTTTCCACGATTTTAAGTTTAATAGGGTGTATGCCTTATATTATTCAATAAATTTCTTTATTTTCATGATTTCAAATTTATTATTCATTTTCTTAATAGCATTAAATGCTTCATGTAATCGTATTTTTGTTGTACACCTTGATTATTGTTTTATAAATCTTTTCATAGTCAAAGCCTCAATCTTGTCATCAGTTATAATTCTTACAATATAGATTCCGTTTTTTAGTTTAGAAATATCCACATTGTTTTTGCATTGTTGACTAACAATTAGTCTGCCATTCATATCAATTATTTCAACATTGGAGACACTATTTTTAGGTGATTTAATATATAATTTACTTTTTGCAGGATTTGGATAAACATTAAATTTTTCAATTACTAATTCACTTGTCGATGTCAGCGTGTCACAATCCATATTTGTTGGGTTGAAGGTTGGGAAACTTGAATCCTCATAACACCTGAAAGTCAAAAGGTCATAATCTATAATTGGTCCTTCCTCGCAATACTGATACCCAGGTAAAAAACCAAAATTGCTGTTTTCATAAGTTGTTGGAACGATGCCAAATTTCTCTACACATAATCCATTCAGTGCATATATTGATTCTGAAATTGTTTCCAGCCTAATTGTTCTGTAAAAATTTCCGTTAATGATTAAGTTTCCCGTATCAACAACTTGCACAATTGCAGTATCCTGGCAAGCATTAAATATTGTATCAATTGCAATTATCCAAGTATCGCCAATATTTGCCCCAAAATCATAAAGCAGGAAGAATTTATTGTCTTTCAGGTAAAAAACCGAATCGTTTGAATGATACGTATAAGTATTACCATAATTAATTGATGATGTCCCTGAGCCGCCATATCTGTATTTAGTAGCATTTATCACTTGAGACAGGTGACTTTGTATAATGGTGTCATGTGTATATTCCCATCTCCATGTACCAGTTTCGGCAACATTAAAATAGTCAAATGTCCATTTCGCATGACTATCAATCCAAACCTGACCAAATCCATTTGTTAGCAAAACACAGCATATTAAAGTCATTAAGGTTTTCATATGCTCTTTTTTATAATGTACAATGGCATTTCGTCTAAAAATCTCCTTCAATTATTTTTTCAATTAAATTTCACTTTGCTAAATTAACAAATACTTACGTTTTAAAAAAAACAGATTTTTCAAGAAAAATTATAAGCTGTTTTTTTGTACACGCCAAAATTGCTTTAACAAAGTAGTTCATGCCGGGCAATTTGTGCCACATGAACTCCTAATTATTACCGCCCGGTGTTCTGCCTTCCAGTCCTGTAAACCATTGTCATTATTGAGTTTCCTTGTCTTTATCATTTTACTTTCTGTCTTTTCTGTCGGCTCGTGTGTCAGCGTTTTTTATTTTTAAAAAGTGTCGGCCTGGAGCAAAGTGTAAAGAGAAAAATACAATGAGCTTTTCCCGCTACCGTTTGGGCCATACACTAATAGATTTTTTCCCTTCAGGTTAAAAGTTTCCGCTTCTCTGAAAGCCTTAAAATTCTGTATGGTTATTTTTTCAATCCCTTTCATTTGATGTTTGCTTCAATTACTCCAATGGTATCGGGGCAACGGGTGGCCATTAATAGCAAGCGGTTGCGGACTTCATTTTTGGGCTCCTGCCATTTTGAGTAGAGCGTTACGATGGCTTTTTCGGTGGGCAGTTTTTTTACGGCTTCCAAATCATTCTCCACCAATGCCAAAATATCTACCCCGGCTTTTTTCATTTCTTCACCAAAGTAGAGTTCATAAATGCAGCCGTTTAAAACATTTTCAAAAGAATTTGCCGTAAACTGATTTTCCATTTCTCCATTATTTAGATTGAAAATCAGAAAATTTATTAAAAGTGAAAATGTGTTTTCAGAATTACTTGTAATGATCGGTAGTAATTCCAAATAGCCACCCTTAATTTTTGGAAAGTCCTTCCGTTTGTCTGCGAATTTATTAAGCCAGTAGAATTGAGTTAACTTTGAGTTTATCTGTGCTAATAAAAAGTCAGGATTTATTCCTTTTGAAGAAACCATAAAAGCACTATTGAGAACCGCATAGCCTAATCTATCAATTCCAGCAATTGGATAAGCCCCAATTTGTCGTATAAGGATTTTGTTTTTCAGGGAATGAATATTTTCATCCCAGCAACCTCCTCTCTTTGCTACTTCATTGAAATAACAATAGCGGTCATTATATTGAACTAAATATCTTTGAATATCTTTGCCAGTAAAACATTTTTTATGATACTTCGATAGTTCTGACTTTTTAGGATTTTGCAGAACATCTGTTGTATATTCTTTTCTATCACGCAATTGCATGCCGAAATTAACCTTTGCAAATTCTTTAAGCTGTTTACTTCTCTTGTCAATAATTGTCAATAGATTAACTTCCTTTGCGGTTCCAGGGGGAACAATAATGGATTGCTCTGTAATATATTCTTGTTGGTTTTGTGAATTAAGAAGTTCAAGACTTAATTGGTCATCAATTATGTTAGCTTGATAGTATTTAAGGTGCGTTTCATTTAGTGTTGTCTTGCGAGTGTGGATTATACAAGTGTTAACGCTTGCAGCGAACACACTCTCGGTTAAATTTACTATTTGAAGAAGCTGTGTTTCTTTAAGTAACATATTACGCAAAGTGACGGTGTAGTTATTTGTCAAGAAGTTTGCTGGATTTATATACGTCAAATTGCCTCCATTTTTCAATAGCTTTAACCCCTTTTCAATAAATAAATGATAGAGGTCTACTTTATACACAGCTACTTTGTAAACTCTTTTAAAATATGCCAGGGCGGTATTATCTCTTACTTTGTTTTGAAGCAATACGTAAGGCGGGTTACCAAGTACTATATCAAATCCCTTGTCAATTTCGAACATCCACATCGGGTCAAAGAATTCGGCAACTTTGTTTTGGTCGTAAGGATTCCATTGCGCCAGTTTTTTAGTTTCATCCTTTGG
>JACCQN010000096.1 GCA_015709215.1 Bacteroidales bacterium | reverse complement strand
ATTATTGGTGTAGACAAAAACCTCCAGTCACCCATTCCTCTTCCGAATAGGAATGCATTAGCAAACAGAGATATTGAATATATTATTATTAGAATATAAAAGAATTTTATGTATTTGTTATTCAAATTCAGGTTTTTTTTCAATTGGTCTTTGGAAGATAGTTTAAAAAACATTGCAAGAAAATAGAAAAAAATAAATCCCTGAAGCCCTTTTAAATGAAATCCTAAAGTTTCATTTAATAGACTGATGAATGCAATAGTTAGTAATATGAATTCAATATTTTTGCTACTATATTTTACAATTCTCATTTGCTCAACTTTCAATAGATATTAAAAAAATTTAACAATATCAAATATTGATATTAGCATAATATTATTCATCACATGACTCCTAAAATTTAAATCCATCCTTGAGCTCATAAATTTTAACATTTTTTTTCAGTCTTATTCAATAAAGAAAGTTTGTACTTCTGATTTTTCGTTTATAAGTAAAAAGAAGCCATGTTTACTTCAACATGTGGTTTGATTTGTAATTAAAGCTTTTGAAGTTTTAAGATTGATTATCAGTGTTGTTCATTAAAAAATTCAATAAACCACTGTAAATCGTTGTTTTAATAAAAGTTGCGATGTGAAAATTTAAGTTTTGATTTGAAATAACTCAATTTCATTGATACATTTCAAAGCTTCAATATCTTAACTATCTAAAAATGAATTTAAACCAAATTTTAATTTTAAGAAATATTTATATGTCAAAGTTTTAGTGGACACTAGTGTCTGATTATCACAAATATTATACAGTTAGGCTCTCGAAACATTTAATCTTATCTAGGTATGCACATTTAACCAGTGCTAAACTTTAAACTGTTAATTTCATTGGTCAAGCGGGTTGTTAATATTTTCATTTAAATAATCCTCCTGTGATATGTAATAGATATACAATGATTTAATTCCACTGCTAATCTTTAATTTATATCTCCAACCCAATTTTTCTAGTATTTTTATATCCAACTGTTTCTTATAAGTACCATTAGGTTTACTATCATCCCAATCCAGTCTTCCTTCAAAACCAACCACTTGCTTTACAGTTTCAGCCAGTTCGCGTATGGTAAGGTCAATACCGGTTCCAATATTGAGGTGGGTTTGATGCAACTCAGTATAAAGCTGCTTACTGCTCACAGTTTGCATTATATGCACACACGCACCTGCCATATCATTAACGTGTAGGAATTCGCGGTAAACTTGGCCGGTGCCCCAGAGCGCTACGCTAGCTATTGGCTTTTGGCTATTGGCTATTGGCTGGTCTAATCTTACACCATATTTTTCTAAAACTTGTTGTATTTCACTTCTATCATGTTCACCAGTTACTCCTTCAATAGGTCTTTTATTCAAGTCAGTTCGAATTGCGTCCCAATCATTCTGTTCCAGGCATTTGCCAAGATGCATTTTGCGGATGAGTGCGGGGAGGACATGGGATTTTTCAAGGTCGTAGTTATCATTAGGCCCATAGAGGTTTGTTGGCATTACGGAGATGAAATCGCATCCATACTGGCGGTAATAGTTTTCGCACATTTTAATGCCTGCAATCTTGGCAATAGCGTAGGGTTCGTTGGTTTCCTCTAAAAGACCTGTCAATAAATATTCTTCTTTAAGTGGCTGGGGTGCGTTTTTAGGATAGATGCAGGAACTACCAAGGAAGAGTAATTTCTTAACTTTGTGCAGATATGCAGCATGAATGATATTGTTCTGTATCATCAGGTTCTCGTAAATGAATTGCGCACGGTATGTGTTATTGGCCACAATTCCACCAACCTTTGCAGCAGCAACGAAAACGTAATCAGGTTTTTCCTGTTCAAAAAATGCTTCTACGTCAGCTTGCCTGGTTAGGTCAAGTTCGCTGAATGATCGTAAAACAAAATTAGAATATCCTTTGGCAATAAGATTCCTATGGATAGCAGAACCAACCATACCATTATGTCCGGCAATGTATATTTTAGCATTTAATTCCATTGTTTTCACTCAAAATAATTATTGATTCTATAACCACCTTCTTTTAGATAGCTTTCCTTTTTCATCAGTTTCAGATCAGATTCCATCATATCTTTCACAAGATAACCTAAATCATACTTTGGCACCCAACCCAGTTTTTCTTTAGCTTTTGAGGCATCACCGATGAGTAAATCTACTTCTGTTGGTCTGAAATATCTTGGATCAACAGCCACTATTTCTTTGCCGATTGGTAGTTGGAACTCAGGGTTTGCACAGGCGGAAACATATCCCTTTTCTGCTGTGCCCTCACCTTTAAAATCAATAGAGATTCCGGCTTCAGCAAAAGCCATACGGACAAAATCCCTTACCGGGGTGGTTACTCCTGTTGCAATTACCCAGTCTTCAGCTTTTTCTGCTTGCAGGATCATCCACATCATGCGCACATAGTCTTTGGCATGGCCCCAATCGCGTTGGGAATCAAGGTTGCCCAGGTAAAGCTTTTCTTGCATGCCCAATGCAATGCGTGAAGCTGCACGCGTAATCTTACGCGTTACGAAAGTTTCGCCTCGGATCGGTGATTCGTGGTTGAATAAAATGCCATTGCAGGCAAAAATGTCATATGCCTCACGGTAGTTTACTGTGATCCAGTAGGCATACATCTTGGCAACGGCATAAGGGCTGCGTGGGTAAAAAGGGGTTTTTTCGGTTTGAGGTACTTGCTGCACCAAGCCATATAACTCTGAAGTGGAAGCCTGATAGATGCGGGTTTTCTTTTCCAAGCCTAAAATGCGTATGGCTTCAAGTATTCTCAGTGTACCCAATCCATCTGCGTTTGCCGTGTATTCAGGCGTTTCAAAACTCACTTGCACATGGCTCATAGCGGCCAGGTTGTAGATCTCATCAGGTTGTACTTCCTGGATAATGCGTATCAGATTTGTACTATCCGTCATGTCGCCATAATGTAACTTGAAATTGGCGTTTACGACATGAGGGTCTTGATACAGGTGGTCAATACGGTCGGTATTAAAAAGAGAAGACCTTCTCTTTATTCCGTGTACGATGTAACCTTTTTTAAGTAAAAACTCGCTGAGGTAAGCACCATCCTGTCCGGTAACGCCGGTTATTAGGGCTGTTTTCATTTATTCTGTTGATTTGTTATTTATTGATTTGTGTGTTAGATAGAACACGGATGACGCGGATTAGGCGGATTTACACTGTTTTTATTAGTAATGCGTGATATGTAATGTGTGACTTATTACTGATTACCGATCACTGATTACTGATCACTATTCTTAACTCCATTTGTAAAAGAGCCAAGGAAAAAGCGATGCACTGAGCCTGCCGAAGGGTAAAAAGAGCCAAGTTATCAGTTAGCATTGAGATTACATAGTTACTCATTAGCCCATGTTGGACTCTTCACTCCAGACGGTTCTTTTAATATAGTCGGTATATCCCAAGATGATTCTTACTACCTTATCGCTTACGTTTGGCATGGAATAGTCTGCTACTGGCCTGAGTTGCGTGATGGGTGATGGGTGATGGGTGATGGGTGAAGCGTGATCGGTAATCGGTGATTCGTGATTCGTGATTGGTGATCCGTGATTCGTGGGGCGTTCACCGGTTTGTTGGTATTGTAGTTGGACGAGTCCTTGTAATATTCTTTCCGGGTTGAGGCCGACCATCATCACAGATGCTTCTTCCATGGCTTCAGGGTTTATGTTTCTCGCTGATTACCGCTGATTATTTGTCGCTGATTTGCGCAGATCTGCGATTTTTATCTGTGTTTATCTGCGAGAACCTTTTATTCACTCCAGACAGTTCGTTTAATATAATCAGTATAACCGAGAATAATGTGCACGACTTTTTCGCTAACATTCGGCATTGAATAATCATCAACCGGTCGCAGTGTACGTTCAGGTGCTCTTTTCTGATCTTCCAGTAAGGCTAAGCCCTGTATAATTCTTTCGGGGTTTAATCCCACCATTATGCCGGAGGTTTCTTCCATTGCTTCGGGGGAATGGAACGCAGATGACCACGGTACGCCACAGTACGGTCGTTCCTCACTACCGGGTAAACTTCGCTACGTGGCAGGCACTGATTGGACGAATTTGCACTGTTTTATTTCTCGCTGATTTACGCTGATGCTTTATTTCTCGCTGATTTACGCTGATTTGGTTCTCGCTGATTTACGCTGATGGTTTTTCACGCTGATTTTCTGCGCTAATTTGCGGGGATTTTATCTGCGTTTATCTGCGAGAACTTTTTACTCACTCCAGACAGTTCGTTTGACATAATCAGTATAACCGAGAATAATGTGCACGACTTTTTCGCTAACA
The DNA here is from genome assembly GCA_015709215.1 of Bacteroidales bacterium. Taxonomy (GTDB): domain Bacteria; phylum Bacteroidota; class Bacteroidia; order Bacteroidales; family F082; genus UBA5536. Next base: position 325 of record JACCQN010000096.1, on the reverse strand, counting down.
TTCGGCATTGAATAATCATCAACCGGTCGCAGTGTACGTTCAGGTGCTCTTTTCTGATCTTCCAGTAAGGCTAAGCCCTGTATAATTCTTTCGGGGTTTAATCCCACCATTATGACAGATGCTTCTTCCATAGCTTCGGGGGAATGGAACGTGAATGACGCGGATTGGGCGGATTTACACGTTTTTGTTTCTCGCTGATTTACGCTGATGCTTTATTTCTCGCTGATTTACGCTGATTTGTTTCTCGCTGATTTACGCTGATGGTTTTTCACGCTGATTTTCTGCGCTGATTTGCGGGGATTTTATCTGCGTTTATCTGCGAGAA